>JBJEHI010000092.1:0-34692 GCA_051875915.1 Bacteroides sp. | reverse complement strand
GCACCTCTATGTAGTAGCCGAAGACGTTGTTGTAGCCTATCTTCAGGCTGGGAATGCCGGTGGCTTCACCCTCGCGCTGCTGCAGCTGCAGCAGATAGTCCTTACCGTTGTAGGCCATCTGACGCAGTTCGTCCAGCTCGGAATTCACGCCGGAGCGGATGACGCCGCCCTTGGAGACCAGCAGCGGAGGATCGTCGGCCATCTCACGCTGGATGCGCTGGCGCAGAGTGAGGCAGACGTTCAGCTGCTCGCCGATGTGGTTCAACCCGTCGTTGTCGGCCTGAAGGCAGGCCTCCTTCATCGGTTCCAGAGCCTGCAAGGCGGCGGCAAGAGCCACCAACTCACGCGGAGTGACCCGCCCAACAGCCACCTTGGAGACAATGCGTTCCAAGTCGCCAATCAGCGGAAGCTGGGAGGCGAGCACCTGCCGGAGGTCGGGATGACTATAGAGGGACTGCACCACATCGAGACGACGGTTGATGGCGGCGGGATCCTTCAACGGGAAAAGCAGCCAACGACGCAACAGGCGGGCACCCATCGGCGAGAGGGTATGGTCCATCACACGGAGCAGCGAACAACCGCCTTCGTTCATCGGTTCGGTCAGTTCCAAGCTGCGCACCGTAAACTTGTCTAAACGGACATAGTGCTCCTCCTCGATGCGGGAGAGCGAAAGGATATGGGCCGTCTGCGTGTGCTGGGTCAGGATGAGGTATTGCAGCACGGCTCCGGCAGCAATCACGCCTTGACGGAGGTGCTCTACACCAAATCCCTTCAGGTTTTTCACCTCAAAGTGCTGCAACAGACGCTGGCGGGCTGCCGCCTCGGTGAATACCCACTCGTCGAGCTCGAAGGTGAAGAAGCGGTTGCCGAAACGGCTCTCAAACTCCTCGCGCCGTCCCCGCTGGAAAAGCACCTCTTTGGGCGCAAAATTGCCCAACAGTTTGTCTACATAGTCGGCATCGCCCTCGGCGGTCAGGAACTCGCCGGTAGAGATATCGAGGAAGGCTACGCCGCACACACCCTTGGGAGCCAGATGGACAGCGGCCAGGAAGTTGTTCTCCTTGTAGTTGAGCACGTTGTCGTTGATGGCGACACCCGGAGTCACCAGCTCGGTGATGCCCCGCTTCACCAGTTTCTTGGTCAGCTTGGGGTCTTCCAACTGGTCGCAGATGGCCACACGCTTGCCGGCCCGTATCAGCTTCGGCAGATAGGTGTCCAGCGCATGATAGGGGAAACCGGCCATCTCGATGGTCTTCTCTTTGCCGTTGGCCCGCTTGGTCAGGGTAATGCCCAGAATCTCGGAGGCAATCACGGCATCCGTGGAGTAGGTCTCGTAGAAGTCGCCACAACGGAACAGCATCAGTGCGTCGGGATGCTGCGCCTTCAGTTCGAGAAACTGCTTCATCATCGGTGTAAGGACAATGTCTTCGTGCACGGTAAATGGTCAGTCGTTAAGGGTTAATTTTAAACTATTAATTATTAATTGAGTTCAGAACATCTTCCGTACCCGCTCAATGCCTTCGGCCAGAACATCCACTTCGGCACAGGTGTTGTATAGGGCAAATGAGGCACGTACGGTGCCCTCGATGCCGAGACGCTGCATCAGCGGCTGGGCGCAATGATGTCCTGTACGGACGGCAATGCCCAGACGGTCGAGCAACGTCCCCATATCAAACGGATGGATGTCGCCCACCAGAAACGAGATGACACTACCTTTCTGGGACGCCTCACCCAGAATGCGCAAGCCGGAAATGGCCTGCAGACGCTCGGTGGCATAGGCGGTGAGCTGCTGCTCGTAAGCGGCAATCTGCTCCATGCCTATCGCCGAAACATAATCCAAGGCGCGGGCCAATGCGGTAGTACCCACATAATCGGGCGTGCCGGCCTCGAACTTGAATGGCAGCTCGTTGAAAGTGGTCTTCTCAAAGGTGACGCTCTGTATCATCTCCCCGCCCCCCTGATAGGGTGGCAAGCGGTCGAGCCACTCTTCCTTGCCATACAGCACTCCTACTCCGGTAGGGCCGTACACCTTGTGACCGGAGAATACATAGAAATCGGCATCCAACGCCTGTACATCGACCGGCAGATGCGGCACAGACTGGGCACCGTCTACCAACACAGGCACCCCCTGTCCGTGCGCAAAGGCAATCATCTCGCGGACGGGATTCACCGTGCCCAGCACATTGGATACATGCGCAAGGCAGACCAGCTTCGTACGCGGCGTGAAGAGGCGGTGATACTCCTCCTGCAGCAGCTCACCCCGGTCGTCCATGGGAATGACACGCAGGCCGATGCCCCGACGGGCGGCCAGCAGCTGCCAGGGGACCAGGTTGCTGTGGTGCTCCATGACAGAGAGAATCACCTCGTCTCCCTCCCGCAGAAAAGCTTCGCCAAAACAGAAGGCAAGCAGGTTGATGCTCTCGGTAGTACCTCGAGTAAAGACAATCTCATTGGTACTGCGTGCATGGATAAAACGACGCACCGTCTCACGGCTGGCTTCGTGCAACTCGGTAGCCTGCTGCGACAGGAAGTGTACACCTCGATGCACGTTGGCATTGACACTATAGTATTCGTCCACCATCGCATCCACTACACATCGGGGTTTCTGCGTGGTGGCACCATTGTCTAAATAGACCAACGGCTTGCCATATACCTGTCGGGAGAGTATGGGAAAATCCTCCCGAATCTTCTGTATATCCATGACTTTATTCATATTTTACGTGATGAATCCTGAGTTATAAAAGGCCGGACGGCTTGCAGATGCTGCATCCCTGGCATTTGCTCAACTCGCCTCGGAAACGCTTCTCGACAAGCAGATGCAGACGGTCGCGCAACGCATCCATCCGGATGTGGTCAATCACCTCGCCTACAAACGCAAACATCAGCAACAGACGGGCCTCATGCAACGGGATGCCACGCTGACGCATATAGAAAAGGGCGGCCTCATCCAACTGCCCCACGGTAGCTCCATGGCTGCACTTCACATCATCGGCATAAATCTCCAGCTGGGGCTGGGTGTACATGCGGGCTTCGCGTGTGGCACAGAGGTTGCGGTTGGTCTGCTGCGCCTGAGTCTGCTGGGCACCGGGACGCACCTGCACCAATCCGGCAAAGGCGCCCACCGACTGGTCGTCGAGCACATATTTATAGAGTTCGCTGCTGGTACAGCGGGGCACAGCGTGGTCTATCCAGGTACGATTGTCCACATGCTGGTTCTTGTCAGCCACTGCCATACCGCACAGCTTTACTTCGGCCCCCTCTCCTGCCAGCAGAACCGACGTCTGGTTGCGGGTGGTACCGCCGGTCAGCGTCATACCTCCCAACAATACATTGCTGCCGGCCTCCTGACGCACATACATGTTGCTGATGCGCACCGTGCTGCCATGTGTCTGCTCCAACTCATACAGATCCAAGACAGCCCGCTCGCCTACAAACACCTCCACCACCTGCGTAGCCAGGAAGTTGACATTGTCCATGGCATGGTCGCAAACCAGCAGCCGTGCCTGTGCCCCCTCTTCCAGAATGACGAGCAGCCGTCGGTTGACCAACTCATCGACATCCGAGCGCAGGATGTTTACCAATTGGATGGGTCTCTCTACCACTACATTTCGAGGGATGTAACACAACACACCATCCTGTACGAAAGCGGTATTGAAGGCTGTCACCCCATCTTTCGAGGTGTCAGCCAGCTTGCCGTAATACTTTCTGACCAACTCGGGATAACGTCCGGCCATCTCCTTCAGACTGCCGAACAGAACGCCTTCAGGCAAAGGCGGCGTGGCAGCCGACTTCGAGGCGCTGTCTGCCGTATAGAAAGCATCGTTCACAACAAAGTAGAGCGACGTACTCATGTTGGGAACGTCACATTTGAACACTTCGTATGGATTGACCGGTATCCGTAACCGATTCAGATTCAGTCCGTAGTCGGGTGCAAAACAGGCGCTTACATCCGTATATCTATACTCCTCCTGCTTGTCTGTCGGGAATCCAAGCCGCTCGAAGTCTGCAAAGGCTGCAGCACGTGGCGCGTTCAGCACCTCGGCACTGTGCCGACAAATCATGGCTTCTGCCTGCGTAAAGAGGTCTATGTATTGTTGTTCCGGTCTCATTTCGCTCTCCATTAGTCGTTCATTTCTTTCCTGATCCAGTCAAATCCGCGCTTCTCAATCTCCTGTGCCAGTTCGGGTCCGTCCGTCTTGACGATGCGTCCGTCCAGCAGCACATGCACGATGTCGGGTTTCAGGTAATCCAACAGGCGCTGATAGTGTGTGATGACCATGGCACTGGTCTGCGGTGTACGCAGCCGGTTGAACCCTTCAGCCACGATGCGCAAGGCATCTACGTCCAACCCGGAGTCTGTCTCATCCAAGATGGTGAAGGTAGGCTCCAGCATCGCCATCTGAAAGATTTCGTTCCGCTTCTTCTCTCCGCCGCTGAATCCCTCATTGACACTACGGTTGGCCAGCCGGCTGTCCAACTCGACAATCGCCCGTTTCTCGCGCATCAGCTTCAGGAACTCGCCTGCACTCAATGCAGGCAGATGACGGTACTTCCGCTGTTCGTTCACGGCTGTACGCATAAAATTGACCATCGAAACACCAGGAATCTCCACCGGTGTCTGGAACGAGAGGAAGATGCCCTCGTGCGCCCGTTCTTCAGGAGTCAATGCCAACAGATCCTTGCCGTTGAAGGTAATCGTTCCATGCGTGACCTGGTAGGCGGGATGTCCTACCAGCACGTTGCTCAGTGTACTTTTGCCGGCTCCGTTCTGTCCCATCAGGGCGTGTACCTCACCGTCACGTACAGTCAGGTTGATGCCTTTCAATATTTCCCTGCCATTGATACTGGCATGAAGGTCTTTGATTTCAAGCATATATGTTATTGAATTTTGATTTCAACTTAAAAAATGAATCACACTATCCCACGCTACCCTCCAGCGATACGGCCAACAGTTTCTGGGCCTCTACGGCAAACTCCATAGGCAGCTTGTTCAGCACTTCCTTGGCATATCCGTTCACAATCAGACCGACGGCATCCTCCGTAGAGATGCCCCGCTGGTTGCAGTAGAAAAGCTGTTCTTCGCTAATCTTCGAAGTGGTTGCCTCATGCTCTACGATGGCCGTCTCGTTGTGTATGTCCATGTAAGGGAAGGTATGTGCGCCACAATGGCTTCCCAGCAGCAGCGAGTCGCATTGGCTGTAGTTGCGTGCTTGCAGTGCCTTCGGAGAGACCTTGACCAGGCCTCGGTACGAGTTTTCGCTCTGTCCGGCAGAGATGCCCTTGCTTACGATGGTACTGCGGGTATTTCGTCCGATGTGGATCATCTTGGTACCCGTATCGGCCTGCTGGTGATGGTTGGTCACGGCCACACTGTAGAATTCAGCCGTCGAGTCATCACCACTCAGAATGCACGACGGATACTTCCAGGTAATGGCACTGCCCGTCTCCACCTGCGTCCAGGAGAGCTTGGAGCCGTTCCCTTTGCAATGGCCCCGTTTGGTCACGAAGTTATAGACTCCGCCACGTCCCTGTTCATCGCCCGGATACCAATTCTGCACGGTACTGTACTTCACCTCCGCATGATCCAACACCACAATCTCCACGATGGCTGCATGCAGCTGGTTCTCGTCGCGCATGGGAGCTGTACATCCCTCCAGATAGGAGACGTACGAGTCGTCATCGGCCACAATCAGTGTCCGCTCAAACTGCCCGGTGCCACGTGCATTGATGCGGAAATAGGTGGACAACTCCATGGGGCACCGCACCCCTTTCGGTATATAGACAAACGAACCATCGGAGAAAACGGCCGAATTGAGTGCGGCAAAGAAGTTATCCCGATAGCTAACCACGCTACCCAGGTAGCGGCGCACCAAGTCGGGATGCTGCCTTACGGCCTCGCTGATGGAACAAAAGATGATGCCCCGTTCCAGCAGTGTCTCCTTAAAGGTGGTCTTGACCGACACCGAGTCCATGACGGCATCCACCGCCATGCCGCTCAGTGCCATCTGTTCCTCTAACGGAATGCCCAGTTTGTCAAATGTCTTCAGCAGTTCGGGATCCACCTCCTCCCTGCTCTTCGGCCCCTCCTTCTTCTTGCGAGTAGGGTCGGCATAATAAGAGATGGCCTGATAGTCAATCTCCGGTATACGCAGGTGCGGCCATCGGGGCATATCCAATGTCAGCCAGCGGCGATATGCCTTCAGCCGGAAGTCGAGCAGCCATTCGGGCTCCTCCTTCTTCTGCGAGATTAAGCGTACCGTCTCCTCGTTCAGTCCATGGTCGATGATATCGGTATGCACATCGGTTGTGAATCCGTACTTGTACTTCTCCTGCGTCAGTTGCTTTACATATCTGTTCGGTTCCTCCATCTTTGCTTTACGATTGATTGATGATTCCTTCTGCCACCTGCCGGGCTACGGGCAAGAACAAGCCTGCCAGCTGCCCTACCGGATGATACAACAACGATTCACTCTTTTCTGTTCGGCCGATCAGGCGATTGTCTGCATCGACAAACTCCAGCACTCCTATCAGCATGCTCACCAGCAGCAGTGCCTTCAAGGCTCCCAGCCCCGATCCTAACCATCGGTTCAGCCATCCCAGGCTGACGGCCTCCATCGCCCTTGTCAGCAGGGAGGCCACCAGGGCGAAGAGCAGCGGCACGATAATCCATATCAGCGCGAAGGCGATAATCTGCGCAAAGGTCAGATTGTCTGTCAATGTGGGACAAAGCCGCTCTGCCACCTGCGCATAGAGCATCTTGGCAGCCATCAGCCCCACCACCAGTCCCAGCAACGAGGCCAGCTGGCGGATGAAGCCCTTCATGAAGCCGGCCACAGCACCCAGCAGGAATGCGCCCACTATCACATAATCTACTGTATTCAATTTAAAATTAAATATTTAAAATTTAAAATTAGCTGTAGGGGAAATATTCCACTCCTACATTTCAAGTTAAAATTTAAAATTTAAATTTTGAGGCAGGCACACGTAAGTACACCCTACATCCCCATTTTAAATTTTTCATTTTAAATTGTTCAGAGCGTCTGCTTCACTTCCACCTCTTCGTAGGTCTCTATGACATCGCCCACCTTGATGTCGTTGCAGGCCGTCAGGCTGATACCGCACTCAAAGTTGGTACCCACCTCCTTCACATCGTCCTTGAAGCGCTTCAGCGCATTGATGTTGCCGGTGAACACTACGATGCCGTCGCGTATCAGACGAGCCTTATCGCTGCGTTTCACCTTGCCGGTCTTCACCATGGCACCTGCCACCATGCCCACTTTGCTGATGTTGAACACCTCGCGTACCTCGATGGTAGCCGTCACCTGTTCCTTCAACGTAGGAGCCAGCATACCCTCCATGGCCGCCTTCACCTCCTCGATGGCGTCGTAGATGACCGAGTATTTGCGTATGTCCACGCCCTCTTGCTCGGCCTGTCGGGCAGCGGCACCCGACGGACGCACCTGGAAGCCCACAATGATGGCATCCGAGGCGGCTGCCAGCGAGACATCGCTTTCCGATATCTGTCCCACGCCCTTGTGGATGACGTTCACCTGTATCTGCTCCGTAGAGAGTTTGATGAGCGAGTCGCTCAGTGCCTCCACCGATCCGTCCACGTCGCCCTTCACGATGATGTTCAGTTCGTGGAAGTCGCCCAGTGCCAGCCGTCGTCCCACCTCGTCCAGCGTCAGCATCTTCTGCGTGCGCAGGCCCTGTTCGCGCTGCAGCTGCTCGCGTTTGCCTGCTATCTCGCGTGCTTCTTGCTCGGTAGCGATGACGTGGAAGGTGTCGCCTGCAGCGGGTGCTCCGTTCAGGCCCAGTATCAGTGCCGGTTCGGCCGGTCCGGCCTCCTTCATGCGCTGGTTGCGCTCGTTGAACATGGCCTTTACACGTCCGTAGTTGGTTCCGGCCAGCACGATGTCGCCCACGCGGAGCGTACCGTTCTGCACCAGCACCGTGGCCACATATCCGCGTCCCTTGTCCAGCGACGACTCGATAATGCTGCCCGTGGCATTGCGGTCGGGGTTAGCCTTCAGTTCCAGCATTTCAGCTTCCAGCAGCACCTTTTCCATCAGGTCGTTCACCCCGATACCCTTCTTGGCCGAGATATCCTGACTCTGGTACTTGCCGCCCCACTCCTCTACCAGGAAGTTCATGTTGGCCAGTTCCTCCTTTATCTTGTCGGGATTGGCGGCCGGTTTATCTATCTTGTTGATGGCAAAGACGATGGGCACGCCGGCGGCCATAGCATGGTTGATGGCCTCCTTGGTCTGCGGCATCACGTTGTCATCGGCTGCCACAATGATGATGGCGATGTCCGTCACCTTGGCACCTCGGGCACGCATGGCGGTGAAGGCCTCGTGTCCCGGCGTGTCGAGGAAGGTGATTTCGCGTCCGTCCTCCAGCGTCACGTGGTAGGCACCGATGTGCTGTGTGATACCTCCCGCCTCACCGGCTATGACGTTGGCCTTGCGGATGTAGTCGAGCAGCGACGTCTTGCCATGGTCCACGTGACCCATCACCGTCACGATGGGTGCACGCGGGCGCAGGTCTTCCGCCCGGTCCTCCTCCTCCACGATGGCCTGTGCCACCTCTGCGCTCACATATTCCGTCTTGAAGCCAAACTCCTCGGCCACCAGGTTGATGGTCTCGGCATCCAATCGTTGGTTGATGCTCACCATGATGCCCACGCTCATGCAGGTGGCGATGACCTGCGTCACCGATATGTCCATCATGCTGGCCAGCTCGTTGGCCGTCACAAACTCCGTCAGTTTCAGCACCTTGCTTTCGGCCATTTCGCGGTCTTCCTGCTCCTGCATCCGGCCAGCCACCAGGTCGCGTTTCTCCTTGCGGTACTTCGCCCCCTTGCTCTTGCCCTTCGAGGTGAGCCGTGCCAGCGTCTCCTTCACCTGCTTGGCCACGTCTTCTTCACTCACCTCCTGCTTTACGGGCGGCTTGCGGAAGCGTTCTTTTCCCTTCTTGCCTGCAGCAGTGGGTTGCGTTGCGCCGACCTCCTTACGGCCGGGTACGGCCGGCTGGGTACGGCCCCCCGTCTGTGCCGCTGTACTGTTAATGTCAATGCGTTCCTTGCCTATGCGTGTGCGTTTCTTCTTACCGCTGCCCTCTAAGCTGTCACGCTCCTCCTTCTGCCGGCTCTCCTCGCGCCGTATCTCGCGTATGATGGCCTCCTTCATCAGCTTCTTCTGGTCTTGGCGCAGCTTCTCTTTCTCTTCGCGTTCGCGTCGCTTCTCCTCCTTCGACTTCTTGCGCGGGCGGGTCGACTGGTTCAGTGCGGCCAGATCAATCTGACCTATCACATTGATTTTCGTGGCCAGCTCGGGGCGGTGCAGCTTGAATACGCCTTCGCTCTCCTGCCCCGCAACGGCTGCGCCGTCAGTGGCTGCAGGTTGTACAGTAGATACCTCTGCAGCAGACTGCTCTGCTGGCTCCGCCGCTGCGGGTGTGACGTCCACCTCCGCAGCCGGAGCCTCGGGTTCGTCTGCCTCCACCACGGTGGGTACATCCGCTGCTGCATCGACTGCCACATGCTGCGGTTCGTCAGCTGCCACCTGCACAGGCTGCAACGTGTCAGCCTCTGCCGGAGCCGGTGTGGCGTCAGTCTCCGCTACTGCGGTGGCAGGCTCGCCCACCGCCGTACGATCGCCACCGATGGGCTGTATCACTGCTCCGTGCCGTCCGTCGGCCAGCGCGTCCAAGTCGATGCGTCCTACTGGCTTGAATCGCGGTCGTGCCTCTTCGGGCAGCTCGGTGCGTATCTCCTCCGTCTGCCCGGCCGCATGGCCCTCTGTGGCCGCCTGCGCCTTGCCCCGTCCGCCCGTCAGGCGTTCTAAGCTCATCCGTTCCGAGCGTTGCTTCAGGTCCTTGTCCGTGCTGAACTCACGCTTCAGCATCTCATACTGCTCGTCCGTTATCTTCGTGTTCGGGTTTGCCTCCACGGCATACCCCCTCTTCTGCAGAAACTCCACCACGGTGGTGATTCCCACATTTAGGTCTCTCGTTACTTTATTCAGTCTTATAGTCATTCTCTATGTTTCTCTTCACTCAGTTTTCGTTCCTTTTTTTCTCTTCTCACACACGTGCGGCCGACCCGCGTCCCGTGTCAGGCTTCGTCGGTGCCGTTGTCCGTCCCTTCGGCGGTGGGGGCGGGCTGTGCAGGCTGCTGCGGTGCAGCGGGAGCCTCGTCAAACTCCTGCCGCAGCACCTGCAGCACGTAGTCTATCGTCTCCTCCTCCAGGTCGGTGCGCTCTATCAACATTTCGCGCGGAGCGTTCAGCACGGCCTTGGCCGTATCTATGCCGATGCCCTTGATGGCATCTATCACCCATCCGTCTACCTCGTCGCGGAATTCGTCCAGGTAGATGTCCTCGTCCTGCGGGGCCGATGCGTCCACCTCGCGGAACACGTCTATCGTGTACTCCGTCAGCATGGAGGCCAGTTTGATGTTCAGTCCCCCTTTGCCGATGGCCAGCGACACCTCCTCCGGGCGCAGGTAGACCTCGGCCTTGCGCTCTTCCTCGTTCAGGCGGATGGACGATATGCGTGCCGGACTCAGTGCCCGCTGTATGAACAGCTGCACGTTCTGCGTATAGTTTATCACGTCGATGTTCTCGTTGCGCAGTTCGCGCACGATGCCATGTATGCGGCTTCCCTTCACGCCCACGCAGGCTCCTACGGGGTCTATGCGGTCGTCGTAACTCTCCACGGCTATCTTGGCCCGCTCGCCCGGTATGCGTGCTATGCGTTTGATGGTTATCAGTCCGTCGTTTATCTCGGGTACCTCCATCTCGAAGAGGCGCTGCAGGAAGAGGGGCGACGTACGGCTCAGCACTATCTTGGGATTGTTGTTCTTGTTCTCCACCCGTGCCACCACGGCGCGTGCCGTCTCTCCCTTGCGGTAGAAGTCGCCAGGTATCTGCTCCGTCTTGGGCAGCAGCAGTTCGTTGCCCTCATCGTCCAGCAGCAGCATCTCCTTCTTCCATATCTGGTACACTTCGGCATTCACTACCGTGCCTACGCGGTCGGTGTACTTGTTGTATAGGCTGTCCTTCTCTAACTCCAGTATTTTGCTGGCCAGCGTCTGACGCAGGTTCAGTATGGCTCGCCGGCCGAATTTGGCAAAGTTCACCTCGTCCGTCACCTCTTCGCCCACCTCATAGCTGGCATCTATCTGCCGCGCCTCGCTCAGGGCTATCTCGCGGTTGGTGTCTTGCAACTGGTCGTCCGCCACCACGGCGCGGTTGCGCCATATCTCAAAGTCGCCCTTGTCGGGGTTCACTATCACGTCGTAGTTCTCGTCCGTGCCAAACATCTTGGCTATCACGCTGCGAAACGACTCCTCCAGCACGCTCACCATCGTGGTGCGGTCTATGTTCTTCAGCTCCTTGAACTCCGTAAACGTATCTATCAGGCTCACCGCCTCTTCTTTCTTGGCCATCTGTTACCTCCTTCTTCTTTTTTCCTTTATTTATTCTTTGTTTTTTCTCTGTTTTAATTGTCTTCGCCGGGCACTGTTCAACGCAAGTCTATCACGGCGCGTGCCTCGGCCACCTGTGTGCGCTGCAGGGTCAGCGTCTGCCGCTCGTTGCGTGGCCGCTTGGCTCCCTCGGGCCTTACGTGCACCTCCACTTCTATCTGCAGTTGCTCCTGGTCCACCGCCAGCAATGTACCCGTCAGCCGCTTACCGTCCGTCAGGCGCAGTTCCACTTGCCTGCCCACGTGGTTCAGCCACTGCTGCATCACCTTGAAGGGCTGTGCTATGCCTGCTGAACCTACTTCCAGTCCATAGTCCTCCTCCTCGCGGCTCAGGTGGCTTTCTATATAGCGGCTCAGGGCCACGCAGTCCTCTATCCATACCCCTTCGCGATGGTCTATCTCTACCGTTATTTGGTTGTCGGCGGATACGGTCAAATCCACCAGGAAGTATTCCTTCCCCTCCAGCCACCCGTCTACGATGGCGCGTACGCTGTTACTGTCTATCATACATTAACCATTATGAACAAAAAAGAGGAGCGTTTCAGCCCCTCCTCAAATCATCAGTTTTCTGGATGCAAAGATATAAATAATATGTTCGACTACAAAATATTAGAGAAAAAAAGAATGATTTAACATATCAGAAACATTTTTTCATACACAAAGAGGGTTTCTTGCCCTCTTTCTTTACACATACTTGTTCTCTGTACAGAAAGAGAAGGCGACGTTGGTAATCAGCTTATCGTTCACGTTTCTGATAGTGTCTTACCCAGTCCACTTCCATCTCCACAGGCAAGTCAGCAGGATTGACCTCACCTACCCACGCTCCTCCCAGTTGCATGTCAATGAGCAGGAAATAGGGCAAATCAAAGGGAAACTGTCCCTCCAGTTCTGTCTCTATGCGAGGATAGACGAAACTTTTCTCATGATTCACATAAAAGACCAGGCTATCGGAAGTGAACTCCACGCTATAGACATTGAAATCATCCTTTACGATGGGATAGGTACCACCTTGTGGAGGATTTGTTCGTTGCTTCAGTGTAGTGATATAGTGTGAATGCACAGTCTGATAGACAATACTATCATCGTTCAACCGTTCCATCAAGTCAATCTCGCCCCCGTTCGGCCAATGATAGGTCTGTCCGTCAAAAGGAAGCATCCAGATAGCCGGCCATGCGCCACGAGCTCCATGCAGACGAGCACGGACATCTACGCGGCCTCCTTGGAAAGCATGTTTTCCTTTCGAATAGATACCTCCTGTCAGGTAGTGAGCCGTATCGGCTTCCAAGTCAGTATTCACGATACCACGCAGCACGATACAACCGTCGCGAAAGGCATAACAACGGTCGTCATGCGACTGTGTATTCATCCAGTCGGATGTACCACGCGGGATGCGGCTCCACACGGCTGTATCAATCGCGTTGCCTGCAAAATCTTCTTCCCATACCAGTTCCCAATCGTCGTGCTGCCGAGGAGTATGTACACAAGCCGCCAATACTCCGGCCAAACATAGTAGATAAAAACAGTTTTTCATATCAAAGTGTGTAATGAATAATTTGAATTAAGAGCGACAAATGTAAGAAATTAGATTGATTATCTCAGAATTATTCACGAATTTTGTGCCGTCTTCCAACAAAATAGCAGTTATGATAAAAATCATCCAGCAAATCAGCCGGACACTGGCTACTTACTCTTCGGCCTACGTCATACTGGCTGCCTTATTAGCATTTCTCTGGCCTACCCTGTTCGGATGGGTGAGAGGCGATGTGGCCAGCCTGATACTTGGCATCATCATGCTGACGATGGGACTGACGTTGACCGCCAACGATTTCAGGATTCTTTTCAGCCGTCCGCTCGACATCTTGATAGGAGCCTGTGCCCAATACACGTTGATGCCACTTATTGCCTACACGCTGACCCAACTATTCGGACTTAACCCCTATCTTTCTATCGGCGTGGTTTTGGTTGGTTGCTGTCCAGGCGGTGTATCCAGCAACATCATGTCCTACCTCTGCCGAGGCGATGTGGCCTTTTCGGTCGGCATGACCACCGCATCCACGCTGTTGGCTCCCGTCATGACCCCTCTATTAGTCTGGTGGTTAGCTGACACCAAAATTGAAGTCGATGCGTTGGGCATGTTTCGAGGCATCCTTTTCATCACCGTGCTGCCTGTAGCCGCAGGTTTTCTGCTCAATCACTATGCCGGCCGTCGGAAATCGTTCAAAGAGATTCAGCAGACCATGCCAGGCATCAGTGTCACCTGTCTGGCCCTGATTGTGGGCGGAGTGGTGTCGCAAGTGAAACCCCAGCTCATGCTAAACGGCGCAGCCCTTTTCTGCCTGATGCTGGCAGTAGTCTTCTGCCACAACACGTTAGGCTATCTGACAGGATATGGCGTAGGTACTCTATATCACTTCGGCACAGCCAAGAAGCGTACACTCTCCATAGAGGTAGGTATGCAGAACGCAGGCATGGCCACTGTGCTGGCTTCCGCTTTTTTTGCCAATAGTGACATCTTAGTTGCCACCCCTGAAGCCATACTCTGCGTCGTACCCTGTGCCATCAGCTGCGCCTACCACTCCATCTCAGGAACGCTACTGGCTAATCTGTTTGTGTGGTACGACAAACGGCAAGAGAACAGAGACAAAAAACATCCATTCAAATAAAACAATATGAGAAACAATCATCTGAACACCAACAAGCAGTTCATGATAGGCAATGGCATCCTGGCCTTTGCCGTACTGCTGGTTGTCGTCATTTTCGTCATCATGAGTATGCGCCTTCAACGAAAGAAGGAGGGAGAGCGCCGGTTCTTGGAGAATTATACATTGGTGCTGGAGCGTGGCTTTGAAGGCTATTCCACCTCAGTTTATCTGAATGACAGTCTGTTAATGGACAGTCTCCTTACTGCCGACCCCTGTACATTGTCCATCAATCGTTTCAGTGAGCAAAGTGCCCTAATGATAGTAGACAACGCTACAGAACGCATCTCCCTGTTCGAGTTAAGCGAACGGGGCGGCACTTACCGTTTCGAGAAGGAGGCTGACCGCGTGATGCAACTTCCCCAATAGCTTTGTATCATTCACCTGCAAACAACACGTAGAAAAAATGCTCCCTGCGGGAAGGGGATAGAAGAAGGGCGGGTTGCCAAGGAACAAACCTTTGACAACCCGCCCTCTTTATGGAATAGTTGCATCAATCTCTTACAACAGTCCGGTAGATCCGAGGACAATCAGCATAGAGTAACCCAATATCAGGCCGACAATACCCATGATGATGCCCACCTTCTCCATATCACGCTGTTCGATAAGACCGGTAGCATGTGCCAATGCGTTGGGAGGTGTACTGATAGGCAGAATCATGGCCAGCGAAGAGCCCAATGCCACACCGATGAGCAGCGTCTGCACGCCGCCAAGCGGTTGCAATGTATCACGCATACTGGTACCCACCATTGCCAGAATAGGAACCAACAAAGCTGCTGTAGCCGTATGCGAAATGAAGTTGGCCATTGCCCAGCAAAGCAATCCGGAACCCACAATCATCAGTATCGGCGACCATGTATTGAAAGGTATGGCTGCAATCAGGTGTTCAGCCAATCCGCTTTCATTCAGCGCTACACCCAATGCGAAACCACCGGCTACCATCCAAAGCACACTCCAGTTGATTTCTTCCAGGTCGCGCTTGGTGATGACACCCGTTATACAGAACACGGCGACAGGAATCATGGCCACCGCATTGGCATTGACACCGGTGTACTTGTCGCACATCCACAACAAAACGGTGATGGCAAAGGTCACATAGACAACGATGGAACGCCAGTCCTTCTTGGCTTCACCCTCAATGTTCAGTACGATTGTCTTCTGCTTGAAGGGGAAGAGACGCAGCAGAATGAACCAGGCAATGAACAGCACCAGAATGGCATAGGGAGTCATGAAGGCCATCCACTCACCGAAACCGATGTTCATGTTGAGTCCTTCAGGATCGTTCAGATACTTCAGTGCAATGGCATTGGGAGGCGTGCCGATAGGCGTACCGATACCGCCCACGTTGGCTGCCACCGGTATGGCGAGTGCCAAACCGATCTTTCCCTTACCGTCGGCAGGCAAAGCCTTCAGTACAGGGGCCAGGAAGGTCAGCATCATGGCTGCAGTAGCTGTGTTACTGATAAACATGGAGAAGAAAGCCGTTACCAGAATAAAGCCCAGCAGGACGAAGCGCGACTGCGTGCCGAAAGGTTTCAGCATCACTCTGGCCAGCATGACATCCAGTCCACTTTTGGTCGCAGCAATTGCCAGAATGAAACCGCCGATGAAGAGCATGATGATGGGGTCGGCAAAGCAATGAAGCAGCGATTTGTATTTCACCTGCGTACCTAATTCCTGCAACGAACCCGGTTCGGCAAAGAACCATAGACTGCTGTCAGAGGTGGTAAGCAACAAGATGACCACCACCATGACGGAAGTGGTCCAAGCCGGAACCGCTTCAAGCACCCACATCATCGTAGCAAATACGAAGATGGCTATCAGACGTTGTTCTACTAATGTCAAGTCGGGGATACCCAGCACCTCGGCCGGCAACATCCAAAGCGTCAGGGAGACGATGATGGCACATGCCAGTTTGATAATCCGACTCGGCGTTTTCTTCTCAGAGAGTCGTTTCGACTTCTTCAGATCGTGATAGGCTTCAACCAGTTGGAAACCTGCAAAATTTTTAAACATAAGGTATTAGAAAAAAATGATTGATTAATTATTCTGTTGAAACTCATTCACCCTCTCCGCCGGCAAATTCCATGAGGTAGGCTTTGATGAATCCGTCAATCTTGCCATCCATTACACCATTGACGTCGCTGGTCTGATAGTTGGTCCGATGGTCCTTCACACGACGGTCGTCAAAGACGTAGCTTCGTATCTGCGAGCCCCACTCAATCTTCTTCTTGCCAGCCTCCACTTTTGCCTGCTCGGCCATGCGATGCTTCATCTCCTTGTCATAGAGCATGGAGCGCAGCAGTCGCAACGCATTCTCGCGGTTTTTTGGCTGGTCGCGCGTCTCGGTGTTTTCAATCAGGATTTCCTCCTCTTCGCCCGTATAGGGGTCTTTGTATTGATAGCGCAGACGCACGCCCGACTCCACCTTATTCACATTCTGTCCGCCGGCGCCACCGCTTCGGAAGGTGTCCCATGAGATGCGGGCCGGTTCAATATTCACCTCGATGGTATCATCCACCAGTGGAGTGACGAAGACCGATGCAAACGAGGTCATGCGTTTGCCCTGTGCGTTATAGGGCGACACACGCACCAAGCGGTGCACACCGTTCTCTCCCTTCAGGTAACCGTAGGCATAACTGCCTGAGATTTCGATGGTACAGGTTTTGATGCCAGCCTCATCCCCCTCTTGCAAGTTGGCGATGGTGGCTTTGTATCCATGCGTCTCGGCATAGCGCAAGTACATACGCATCAGCATACTGGCCCAGTCCTGACTCTCCGTACCTCCAGCACCTGAGTTGATTTTCAGCACACACTCCATCTGGTCTGCCTCTTCGCGCAACATGTTCTTCAGTTCCAGTGCCTCTACGGCCTCAGCAGCCTTGGCATAGGCCTCATCCACCTCGGCTTCACTCACCAGTTCGTCCTTATAGAAGTCGAACGCCAGTTGTACCTCGTCAGAGAGCGTCTTCACTTCGTTGTAGCCCGATATCCATTGTTGCAGGCTCTTCACCTTTTTCATTTGTGCCTCGGCGGCCTTTTGGTCGTCCCAAAATCCGGGTGCCTGTGTGCGCAGCTGCTCCTCTTCCACCTGTATCTTCTTGCCTTCGATGTCCAGATAGCGGTGCAGGGCATCGGTACGTTCCTTTATGTCTTTCAGTTGTTCGGATGTTATCATGCTTGGTTTTTAATTAATTGCTGTAAAAGTGCGTGCAAATGTATATAAAATCCGCGAGTTTTACACCGGCAGGATAAAGAAAGATTTTTTTCTTTAGAGGAAAGGTATGAAAAAAGTAAATACCATCAAGTATTTTATCAGACAAGCAGCAACTCTGAACAACTTTTTCATGCGGGCACACGAATTCTTCCCTCGATTTACATTATATTTGCAGGGAATTTGCTCCATCTCGGCAACGTCGCTCAAAAGAAAGCGGGCGATGCTGCCCGCGATGGGCATCAAATCGTTTTAAAAAAGTTCTGTTTATGAAGAAACATCCATTTCTTTGCAAGCTGGCAGCTGTCGTCCTGACAACTGCTTTGCTGGGCAGCTGCACCTCCGAGAAGTACAGCTACGAGAGTGTCCCCAACGACCCGTTGAAGGCTCGTATCTACACACTGGACAACGGATTGAAGGTCTACATGACCGTCAACAAAGAGACTCCGCGCATCCAAACCTACATTGCCGTGCGCGTGGGCGGAAAGAACGACCCCGCCGAGACCACCGGTCTGGCCCACTACTTCGAGCATCTGATGTTCAAAGGTACCGAGAAGTTTGGCACCCAGAACTACGAGCTCGAAAAGCCCCTGCTCGACCAGATTGAACAGCAATTCGAAGTCTATCGCAAAACCACCGACGAGGCCGAGCGTACGGCCATCTACCACGTCATCGACAGCCTGAGCTACGAAGCCTCCAAATACGCCATCCCCAACGAATACGACAAACTGATGGCTGCCATCGGTGCCAACGGTACCAACGCCTACACCAGTTTCGACGTGACCTGCTACACCGAAGATATCCCCAGCAACCAGGTGGAGAACTGGGCCAAAATTCAGGCCGACCGCTTTGAGCACAACGTCATCCGTGGCTTTCACACCGAGCTGGAGACGGTGTATGAGGAGAAGAACATGTCGCTCACCCAAGACAGCCGCAAGGTGTACGAAACGGTGCTCAATGCCCTCTTCCCTCATCACCCCTACGGCTCGCAGACCGTGCTCGGCACGCAGGAACACCTGAAAAATCCCTCCATTACGAATATAAAGAAGTATCACGACACCTGGTATGTGCCCAACAACATGGCCATCTGCCTCAGCGGTGACTTCGACCCCGACCAAATGATTGCCCTCATCGACAAATACTTCGGCCCCCTGAAACCCAATGCCAACCTGCCCAAGCTCGACCTGCCGCAGGAAGAGCCCATCACCCAGCCCATTGAGAAGAGCGTACTCGGGCTCGAAGCCGAGAATCTTACCCTCGCCTGGCGTCTGCCCAAGGCTGCCGACCCCGACATGGAGGGACTGGAAGTGCTCTCCAGCGTGCTATACAACGGTACCGCCGGCCTCATCGACCTCGACTTGCAACAGCAGCAGAAAGTGCTCTCTGCCTACTGCTACCCCATGAGCATGAGCGACTACTCCGCCCTGATGATGCAGGCACGCCCCAAGGAGGGACAAACCCTCGACGAGCTGAAGGAGCTGCTGCTGGCCGAAGTGAAGAAGGTGCGCGACGGCGACTTTGACGAACAGATGCTCACCTCCATCCTCAACAACGAGCGCCGCTACAAGCAGATGCAGTTGGAAGAGAACGGCTACCGCGCCGATATGTTTGTCGATGCCTTTATCAACGGCATTGACTGGGCCGACGAGGCAGGCAAGCTGGACCGTATGGCCAAGCTGACCAAACAGGACATCGTAGCCCTCGCCAACAAGTACCTGCAGGACAGCAACTATGCCGTCATCTACAAGCGTCAGGGCAAGGATCCCAACGAGAAGAAAATCTCCAAGCCGCAGATTACACCCATCCAGATGAACCGCGACACGGCCAGTGCCTTCCTGACGGAAATCCAACAGAGTACTGTTGCTCCCATCGAGCCGCAGTTCCTCGATTACGAGAAAGACCTTGCGAAGTTCACCACCGGCAAGGGCATCCCCGTGCTCTATAAGAAGAACGAGACCAACGACCTCTTCACGCTCATCTACCTCTTCGACATGGGCAATATCCACGACAAGTTCCTCGGCACCGCCGCCAACTATATGGAACTTTTAGGCACCAGCGACATGACTCCCGAGCAGGTGAAGAGCGAATTCTATCGCCTGGCCTGCAACATCCGCGTCAATCCAGGTACCGAACGCACCTACGTCACCCTCAGCGGTCTGAGCGAGAACATGCCTGCCGCCGTCGCCCTCTTCGAGAAGCTGCTGGCCGACGCACAAGCCAATGCCGAAGTCTATGCCAACTTCACCGCCGATGTACTGAAGGGACGCCGCAACAGCAAGCTCAACCAAGGCCAGAACTTCGCCCGCCTGCGCAGCTATGTACAGTGGGGCAAGGTGAACGGTGCTACCCTGACACCCGGTGAGGCCGAACTGAAAGCCGTCAATCCCCAGGAGCTGGTCGATCGCATTCATGCCCTCAACAGCTACAAGCACCGCATCGTCTATTACGGTCCCTATGGCGAGAAAGAGCTGATTGCCCTGCTCGACAAGGAGCACAAGACCCCCGACACACTGAAGGAAATTCCTGCCGGCACAGAACTGAAGCAACAGATTACCAACGAGACCAAGGTGTTCATCGCTCCCTACGATGCCAAGCAAATCTATATGGCACAAATCTCCACCCGCGACGAGAAGTTCAATCCCGCCATCGAGTCAGCCCGCAAGCTCTACGGCGAATACTTCGGAGGTAGCATGAACGCCATCGTCTTCCAGGAGATGCGCGAGCGTCGTGGTCTGGCCTACTCAGCCTGGGCAGGCCTGAACGAGCCCGGCTATCAGAAGTACAACTACAGCTTCATGAGCTACATCGCCACGCAGAACGACAAGATGATGGATGCCATTGCCGCCTTCAACGACATCATCCTCGACATGCCCCAGTCCGAAGCCGCCTTCCAGTTGGCCAAGGAGAGTGCCATCACCCGCCTGCGCACCGAGCGCATCACCAAGGAGAATGTCCTCTGGAACTACATTGATGCCCAAGACCTCGGCCAGGATGTAGACAGTCGCATCCAGTTCTACAACGACCTGCAGAACATGACCCTGCAGGATGTTGTCAACTTCCAGCAGCAGTGGATCAAGGGCCGTACCTTCCACTACGCCATTCTTGGCGACAAGAAGGAGCTCGATATGAATGCCCTCCGCAAGATTGGCCCCATCACGGAGCTGACCACCGAAGAGATTTTCGGATACTAATGGTAACGACAGGCCTTACCGTCTGAGCCATTCCCAAGCGGAGCCGAATGGTATGCCCATTTCCCCAGGCAATCCTTCGGCTCCGCTTTTTCCATCCAGCACTACAAACATCAAAACATACATTTCAACCATCAAAATGCACAGTAGCCGTTTCTGCAGATGTAGCTACTTTTGCCCTCGAAAAACCATAGTTACAATCATACCATGAGACAGTGTTTTTTTGCGGTGGACTTAGGTGCCACCAGCGGACGTACGATGTTGGCTTCCCTTACAGACAAGGGAATGGAGCTGGAAGAGGTGAACCGCTTTCCCAACCACCTCATCCAGATGCAAGGCCACTTTTATTGGGATATTTATGAACTGTTCCGTCACATCATTGCCGGCCTGAAGTTAGCTGCACGGAAGGAAGATGTAGAGATATGCTCCATCGGCATAGATACCTGGGGAGTGGATTTTGTCTGCATCGGGGCAGACGGCCTCATCCTGCGCCAGCCGTATGCCTATCGCGACCCACATACAGAAGGAGCCCCCGAACTCTTCTTCCAACGCATGGATCGCAGCGAGACCTATGCCATAACCGGCATTCAGGTGATGAACTTCAACACTCTGTTCCAGATTGACACACTGCGTCGTCGTCGCGACAGCGCCCTGCAGGCGGCATCCAAACTGCTGTTTACCCCCGATGCCCTTAGCTATCTGCTTACCGGCGAAGCGGTGACAGAGTACACCATTGCCTCTACCTCCCAACTGATGGATGCCCGCACACGTCGGTTGTCGCCCAAGTTGCTGGCCGCTTTGGGACTGGACGAGAGCCGCTTCGGACGTCTGGTCTATCCAGGTGAGACGATAGGCACACTGACCGACGAGATACAGCGGCAGACGGGATTGGGTGCCGTGCCCGTCATCGCAGTAGCCGGCCATGACACAGCCTCGGCCGTTGCCGCCGTACCGACCGTCACCAACCGCTATGCCTACCTGAGTAGCGGCACCTGGTCGCTCATGGGTATAGAGAGCCCCACACCGGTACTTACCCCCGAAGCCGAAAGACTCAACTTCACCAACGAAGGCGGCGTGGGACAGACCATCCGCCTGCTGAAGAACATCTGCGGCATGTGGCTGCTGGAGCGTTGCCGCAGCGAGTGGGGCAATCCCGACTACGGCAAGCTGATGGCCGACGCGCAGGCGGCTCCCCCCTTCCGTAGCCTCATCCAGCCGGATGCCGCATGCTTTGCCAACCCACCTTCCATGGAAGAGGCTATCCGCGGATTCTGCCGGCAGAGCGGACAGCCTGTGCCGGGCAGTGCAGGCGAAGTGACCCGATGCATCTTCGAGAGTCTGGCTCTCCGCTACCGCAGGGTGTTGGAGCATCTGCAAAGGCTCTCCTCCCACCCCATCGATGTGCTGCACGTCATAGGTGGCGGAAGCCGCAACGACCTTCTCAACCAATGGACCGCCAACGCCCTTAACCTGCCCGTCCTGGCCGGCCCATCGGAAGCCACAGCCTTGGGCAACGCCTCCATACAGGCCATCGCAGCAGGAAAAGTCCGCGACATAGCCGCGCTGAGAAGCCTGTTGCACGACACGCTCGCACCCAAGCGTTACGAACCGACAGCGCATACCTGCTGGGCAGAGGCCTATCAACGCTTCCTGACCTACGAATCATTCATCTCACAATAATCCCCTATCATGAAAGAAGAACTTATCCTCAGGGCTTATGAAATAGCCAAAGAACGCTATGCCGCCATGGGCATAGACACCGAACAGGTATTGAACCAGTTACAGCATTTTCACCTCTCCCTGCACTGCTGGCAGGCCGACGATGTCAGCGGTTTCGAAGTACAAGCCGGCGAACTGAGCGGAGGCATCCAGGCCACCGGCAACTATCCGGGCAAAGCCCGCAATATAGACGAACTGCGTGCCGACATTCTGAAGGCCGCTTCGCTCATCCCCGGCCGGCACCGCCTGAACCTGCACGAGATATACGGCGACTTCCAAGGCAAGGTCGTCGACCGCGACCAGGTAGAGCCCGAACACTTCCGTAGCTGGATGGAGTGGGGAAAGGAATATGGCATGAAGCTCGACTTCAACTCCACCTCCTTCTCGCATCCCAAGAGCGGCAACCTTTCGTTGGCCAACCCCGACCCCGGCATACGCAGCTTCTGGATTGAGCACACCCGGCGGTGCCGCGCCGTAGCCAACGCCATGGGCGAGGCACAAGGCGACCCCTGCATCATGAACCTGTGGGTACACGACGGCAGCAAGGACATCACCGTCAACCGCATGAAGTACCGCGAACTGCTGAAGGACTCGCTGGACCAGATTTTCGCCACCGAATACAAGGGGATGAAAGACTGCATCGAGTCAAAGGTGTTCGGCATCGGACTGGAGAGCTATACCGTGGGAAGCAACGACTTCTACATCGGCTATGCCGCCCAACGCGGCAAGATGGTGACCCTCGATACCGGCCATTTCCATCCTACAGAGAGTGTGGCCGACAAGGTCTCCTCCCTGTTGCTGTTTGTCCCCGAGCTGATGCTGCACGTCAGCCGGCCCGTCCGCTGGGATTCCGACCATGTCACCATCATGGACGACCCCACGCTGGACCTCTTCAGCGAGATTGTCCGCTGCGGAGCGACCGACCGCGTACACTACGGGCTCGACTACTTCGATGCCTCCATCAATCGCATCGGAGCCTACGTGGTGGGCAGCCGTGCCGCTCAGAAGTGTATGCTGCGTGCCTTGCTCGAACCGATCGCCCTGCTGCGCCACTACGAAGAGACGGGCAGAGGATTCGAACGGCTGGCACTGCTCGAAGAGGCCAAAGCCATGCCTTGGCAAGCCGTCTACGACCTGTTCTGCCTGAAGAACGACGTGCCGGTAGGCGATGCCTTCATTTCCGAGGTGGAGAAGTACGAACAAAAGGTGACATCCAAAAGAGGGTAACGTATGGAAATCATCGTCGGTCTTCTCATCATAGCCATAGGGGCCTTTTGCCAGTCGAGCAGTTATGTGCCCATCAACCGCATCAAGTCGTGGAGCTGGGAGTCCTATTGGCTTGTGCAAGGCATCTTTGCCTGGCTGCTGTTCCCCCTGCTGGGAGCCCTGCTGGCAGTACCCGAAGGCCATTCCCTGGCCGAGGTGTATGCCGCCCACCCACAGGATGCACTGAAGAGCCTGCTGGCCGGCGTATTGTGGGGCATCGGAGGGCTCACTTTCGGGCTCTCCATGCGCTACCTGGGCGTCGCCTTGGGACAGTCCATCGCCTTGGGTACCTGTGCCGGATTGGGCACGCTCCTTACCCCCGTCTTTACAGGGCAGACGGAGAGTCTGACCCCTCCCGTCTGGATAGGCGTGGTCGTCACCCTGCTGGGCATTGCCGTGATAGGCTATGCCGGCAGCCTGAAGTCGGCCGCACTGAGTGATGAAGAGAAGCGCAAGGCCGTAAAGGACTTCAATTTCTCCAAAGGACTGATTGTAGCCCTCCTGGCAGGATTCATGAGTGCCTGCTTCAGCATCGGGCTGGGCTTTGGCGAGAGCCTCTGCTTCGAACAGAGTGCCGACATCTATCGCACCCTGCCGGCCACCCTGATGGTGACGCTCGGCGGATTCCTGACCAACGCCGCCTATTGCCTCTGGCAGAACAGGCGCAACAGCAGCTGGGGCGATTACCGGCGCACCTCACTCTATGCCAACAACCTGCTGTTCTGTGCATTGGCAGGTGCGTTGTGGTACAGCCAGTTCTTCGGGTTGAGTTTGGGCAAGGGGTTCCTCGCCTCATCGCCCGTATTGCTCACCTTCTCGTGGTGCATCCTGATGTCACTGAACGTCACGTTCTCCAACGTCTGGGGCATCCTGCTCAAGGAGTGGAAGGGCTGTTCCGCACGTACCGTCACCGTACTGGTCATCGGGTTGCTGATACTGATACTCTCCTCCTTCCTTCCCCAGCTGCTGGAAACTACCTGAAATTACTCTATATAAATAAGATGATCTAAAACATCAAATGATATGAAAACGATACTCGAAGGCCGCCCACGCTTAGCGGCCGAAATCAACAAAGTGGCCGAAACGGCCGGTTACCTCTGGCAAAAAGGGTGGGCCGAGCGCAACGGCGGCAACATCACGGTCAACATCACCGAGTGGGTGGATGACTCCATCCGCGAGATGCCCGCCATCAGCGATGTCCTCCCCATAGGTACCACCCTGCCCTTGCTGAAGGGATGCTATTTCTATTGCAAGGGCACCAACAAGCGGATGCGCGACCTGGCACGGGCCCCCATGGAGAACGGTTCGGTCATCCGCATCCTCGACGATTGTGCCCACTATGTCATTGTCGCCGACCAGCCCGTACTGCCCACTTCGGAACTGCCGTCGCACCTCAGCGTACACAACTACCTGCTGGAGACCGGTTCGCCCTATCGTGCCTCCGTCCACACCCACCCCATCGAACTGGTGGCTATGACCCACTGCCGGAGATTCCTTGAGAAGGATGTGGCTACCCGCCTTTTGTGGAGCATGATACCCGAGACCAAGGCGTTCTGTCCCCGCGGACTGGGCATCATCCCCTACCAGTTGCCCGGCTCCATGGCACTGGCCGAGGCGACCATCCGCGAGCTGGCAGACTACGATGTAGTCATGTGGGAGAAGCACGGTGTGTTTGCCGTCGATACCGATGTGATGGCAGCTTTCGACCAGGTGGACGTGCTCAACAAGTCGGCCCTCATCTATATAGCCTCCAAGAACATGGGCTTCGAGCCCGAAGGCATGAGCGAGGAGCAGATGCGGGAGATGAGCATCGCTTTCCATCTGCCCAAATAGCCCCCTGCCAGAACGATACGATTTCCCCCGACAAAACTTTTTGCTGCCAGAAAGCAGGTTTTGTCGGGGGATTGTAGTACCTTTACCTCCCAATAGAAGCAACAGCAACCATGGCAACCGACTATCATCAGGAAGGTATTGAGTTCAAGTATCTCATTGTGAACGACATGGACCGGAAATTCGGGTTGTGGGTCAGTACCGTAGGCTACCAGTCCATTCCGGCCAACTCCCCCTACCCACTCCGTCAACATCCGTCGGGCTACTACTTCAATGCGCAGAAGGGACGGGTGCTCGACGAATACCAGTTGGTCTACATCACCCGCGGAAGGGGGCTGTTTGCCTCCGCATCCACTTCAGAGCGCCAGGTGTGCCGTGGGCGGTTGATGCTGCTGTTCCCCGGCCAATGGCACACCTATCACCCCTACCGGCAGAGCGGATGGGATGAGTACTACATAGGGTTCAACGGCCCGATAGCCGACGGACTGCTTCGCAACGGATTCTTTACCGACAACTGCCAGATACTTGATGTAGGTGCCAACGAGGAACTGGTGACACTCTTTCTGAAAGCCATCGAAGTGGCCCGTGAAGACAAGAACTCCTCCCAGCAACTGCTGGCCGGCATCGTCATGCACGTCATCGGCATGGTGCTCTCCTTGTGGAAGAACAAGCTCTTCGAGATGAGCGACATCGACCAAAAAATCGAGCAGGCCAAAATCATCATGAACGAACAGGTGGAACAGAGCATCGACATGGAGGAACTGGCTATGCGGCTCAACATCAGCTACTCCTGGTTCCGCAAGGTGTTCAAGGAGTATACGGGCTATGCCCCGGCCAAATACTTCCAAGAGCTGAAGCTGCGCAGAGCCAAACAGCTGCTGGCCGGCTCCAGCCTCACGGTGAAGGAGATTGCTTACCGTCTGCACTATGCCAGCACGGAGCACTTCGTGGTACAGTTCAAGAAACACGCCACCTGTACCCCTACGGAGTATCGGCAAAGAGTGCGGAAGACGTAAAACCCTTCCCCTTATCATCCCCTTCGTTTCCTCACAGAATACTACTGCCAGTAGGCCGACAAACACATAGTTTAGGCTTCTCACCATTATGAACATCATTCCACGTGCGACCAAAACTTCACGCACATGTCTCTCTCGCGCGCACGCGCGCGCGTGACAAGTTTTGTTTATCTGCCATCTGCCACACACTTTCTGTTAATCTCCTTTATATAAAAGGATTAACTGCTAAAAAAGTGTGGCAGATATTTTGAATTTTACACTCATTAACACAAAAATGGCCATTTTTTGTGTTAATGAGTGTTATTTTACCTCTGTTTTTGGGCGGTTTTTTGCACGTTTTGGCAGATTTGTGGCAGATAACTGCAGTTTTTTTCATCAAAAAAGCACTTATTTCGGTGCAATAATCACCGTTATCACTGTCGTACCACCGCAGATATCAAAGGCGTACAATAGGTGTGGAACAACTGTTATATAGGTAATGGAACAACTGTTTCACCTATAGATAACAACTGTTTCATTAGGAGTTAACAACTGTTTCATACTATGTTTACGGCTGTTCCATTAAAAGTTTTCGTCAGCAATGTGTAATCAATCAGTATCTTTCGAACCTACGTGTCAAATACCATTTGCCATCAATCCTTGTATAGGTATATTCCAACAAAAAACTGGAATCTTCTATCCATATCTTCTGGACACACTTGTTGACTGACAATTCCTGTTTGGTTTTATAGGTTTTATCCTTTTGTACTTCAGCGAAGGTTACTTTTTGTATGCGCCAATTCTCAGGAGTCCACTTGACAGCCTCTGCTTCCGGATCCTCATCTGGGACAAAACCCAAATCATCAAAAATGATTCGAGACAATTGGAACTGTTCGTCTGAAACAAACTTTTTCTCAAACTCTTCAAATCGTTCCGTTGCCTGTCTCATCTGATAGGTTTCCGGTACGATGGGGAGTCCCAACAAAGGAGTCGTTTGGCCTACCGCCAAACAGACCCCTATTAACAAAATACATTTCTTCATTTCCATCCTATCATTCTGTTGTTTTCAGTAAGTAAATTGTACTCGCTCAACTGCGAATACGTCCTATTACTATTTATCCAACAATCTTCGGAATACAATCCTTGGCCGTATTGGCTGTTGTGATAAATGCACTGGCCACCATTTTGGGCGAGATAACACCTTCCGCACCCAACACAGGCATACTGAAACGCAGCTCACCGTCACCATCCACCTGCACCTTGACAAACATGTTCAAGTTGTTGCACTGGTTGATTTGGGGTAACGCGCCCATCAAGACCGACGAGTCTGTTTTCGGATAAGGATAGGCTTTTACGACCAAGAACTCAGCCTCTTCATTGATGTCAAACTGAAAACGAAGTGCTACATCTCCAATGACATTCGCAAATTCATACCGACAGTTGGAATTTCCATCCATAAATGAGGCATCCACACCAAAAGAGTCCAAAACAGACTTCACAGTTTTCGCTATCTTTCCCATATCACATAAATAATTAAAGGTTTAAAAGCTCCCTGCTCCGATTATCCAATGACTCACCGAAGCAGGGAATGATTACTTAAAATTCATCCACTTTTGTAGAAGTGGTGGTTGTGGTGGTAGCAGACGGATTTCCACCGTTCACGTTAACGTTCACGTTGACCGATGCGTTATACGGCATCCGGTTCTTGGGATCCAGCCCATAGCTATTGGGACCAACTGTACCATCCGCAAACAGCATATACAAAGCCAATCCCAATTGTACAATAGGAACAAAGGATAGCAATATCAACCAACCCGATTTGTCTGTGTCATGCAATCGTTTCACGCCCTGTGCCAACGTGAACCAGATATCGGCAATCAGAGCCAGGAAGCCAATCAGCACACCGAAACCGAAGCTGCTGCCGGAGCCATAGGAAGCGCCGAACAGCGCAGTGCCAACCCCTAAGGCAAATGCGATTCCGAAAACCACACCACCTACCAAGAACGAAAGGAAGTACTCAATTCTACGAATACGACCATTAAATGAAAACGGAGCTTTAAACATAATGTAATAATTATAAATGGTTAAACAATAAAATCAGAACGAAAACTCAATCGGACTCATACCGGCCCGTACGTTCACCACTTTCTCTTTGGTCTTGCTTGTCTCGCTTTCCACGGTGATGAGGTGCTTGCCCTGCTTCACCTTGAAAGGCTGGCCATTCTTCCAGTTAGGCACCTGCTTGTTGTCCACATAGAGCGAAGCCTTATCGGCACCTGTCACACGCACCACGATGGGTACGAATGATTTGGCCATCATAGTGATATCCAACTTGGTTCCTTGTTCAATCAACAGCGTAGAGGTGTAGTCCTTCCAGTCCTCGGCCACAACGCGGATTTTGTGCGTTCCCATCAGCAGCGTCTTGACGCCTACACCACCTTTTTCAACTTGGTCCACATACAAGACTGCATCCGGTGCATTGCAAGAAAACAGCACCTCCGTGGTCTGCGGATTCAATTTGATGGGAATGACCTGAGGCTCTTCAATATCACTCACACTAAACGTTCCGGATTTAGCTTGATGATAATCCGACTCAGCCGTATAAGTGTGGTTCCCGGGATTGCACTCTATCTGCAACATGCCTTCCGACAGCATATACCGCTGTCCGTCCACTGTAATCATCCCCTGCTGTGGCAACATGTTGAACACAACTGTCTGTGTATGTTTTTTCACCATACCGACCGCTTTCACATCGATTCGATAGGTCTTGCCTCCCCGAATGCTCAGTTGGTACTCCTTTTTGAAATCTATCTGTACAGCCTGATAATCCGCGTGGCGAATCTCCATGTATTTAACGCCGGAGGCAATATAGACCGCATAATACCCATTTTTGTATTCTATGGGTACACTCTTGATAATGTATCCGGAGGCAAAGGTCAGGTCTGTCACATTGTCCGCATACACCTTCAGCAGAGCTACGATTTGATTATTGCTATCGTAATGGGGCTTCTCCATGGCTTCGTTGTCCGCTTCCAACAGTTTCATACCTGTCACCTGCAGTTCTTGTGCGACCATCGGTGAAGCGAACAACAAAGCCATAAGGCCCAACAGTATCCATCTACATCCTTTCATGACCGCCCCGTTTATCAGAACTTATAACCGATGTGCAGCATCGGAGCAATCATTCCCTTTCCGCCGATGGTATAGTCGCAGCGCAGGTAATCGATATTCATACCGAAAATGAAATGATTGATTGTTATCCGAGCCTCCGCTCTACCTCCATACAGCAATTTGGAATCCTCGTCTTCCGAACTGGTCGTGGTATTCTTTTCCTCATCCAACAGTCCGCCCCCTCCGATAATCGGACCAACGCCGATGGAGAAATGGTGGCGGTTGAACTTGCCCAATGGCGCATTGAAATTAGCCAGCAGGCTGACATTCACCGAATAGGGAGTCTTGTCATTCCGTTTCATCTTATCCCCCAATAAGGCCATGAACTCCAATCCCGGGCGGATGGTGAAGAAGCGGCTCACAAACACATCCATGTCGAAGCCGACCCGTACAGGATAGGCGGTCACATTGTCCTTGTTCATTTCGGTACGCTTTTCGATGGGGAAACCAACGCCACCACCTGCGTAAAAGGACATACGAGGACGCAGCTTCTTGCTGACCTCATTACTGCTCTTTAATGCTACCTGTATGGGCGCTGCTCCTTCCTCAATGTGCACCGATTGCGTGAATGCTTCGTATCCGTCGGCCGCAATCCGCAGTTCCCAGTCTCCTGCCGGCAACTCAATCGCCTCATCGTTGCTCACCAGTCCCCACGACTCGTTGTCCAACAACACCTCAAACTCCTTGGCATTGCATGCAAAGCGGACAGGGACGGTCTGCCTTTCCAAGGAGACATTAATCGGATCGACCCGTTCATCCTCTGGCGCAATCATGAAAGCGTCCGAGAAAGATTCATATCCCGGAGCGGAGATGGTATAGTTGTACATCCGGTTCACTTCGCAGGAGAAACTACCCACTCCCTCCTTGTCCAAAGGTACATTGATTCCGTTCACAGTCACCTGTGCCGTGGCTGGTTCTACCCTGAATACCTTGTCCAAATCCAGCTTAATGGCCAGTTCCACACGATAGGTATTGTTGGGTTCCAACTGTTGGATGTCCCATTGCGGGAAAAGCACCTGGCACAACACGGTGTCCGCCCGCAGAACAGTCAACTGCTTTGTGTAGGCAGGGACGAAAACCGTGTAACCACCCGTTTTCGATTCTACCTTGACAGCCTCGCGGAAAGAGATTCCCTCATCAATCGAAAGTTGTACAGATACGGCAGGACATACTTTTCCCTGCGCATCCTTTAAGTCACGTTTGCTGGAGGTAAGGTCATTCATTGCATGCTGTACTTGTTTGACACTCACTTCCTGAGCCTGTACTCCCCAGTGGAAGAATAACATCAGACTCATTAATCCGAAAAATCGTCGTACATTGTTCATAGTATCCTATTTGTTAATTTAGTGTTCTTTGAAATTATCGAAGTCAGATATGGAGAAAATCTCATCTTTCGGTATCCTTGTCCTTGTCTTGCCATCTTTACTGAAAGCGTCCGGTTGCCACGTGCGCACCAAAATCTTGGGTTGAGTCTCGTTCGTGAAATCCCACAGCAGAAATACATAGCCATCGTCGCTATAGCTGGCCGAGCGATACCCCTGATGCAAGGTCACGCCATAAACCCTCGCATATTCCGGATCAGTCGCATTCGGGTGGCGCATGATCTCAATCTCATCAAAAGTGACACGAATCAAATTGTTTTTGTCCCGATCGAATACCCGTTTCAAATTGGTCAGATACTCTCGCTTTGTCTGCTTCTTATACTGAATCTCATCCGGCAGGCGAATGCCATCCGCCGTCTTACGCTCGATGACCTTTCCGGTGATGATCAAAGCATCCTCGCTGAAAATTGCCTCCATGAAATTCATATTATGTTCATTGTACGCTGTACGGAAACGCTCCGTAAAATCAAGAATCAGCTCACGATAGCGTTGGTCTGTTACATCCAAGCTACTTTTCAATATATTCGTATAGAGGTTCATCGCAATCGCCAAATGAAAACTATACAGATTACCATTGGCATCAAAAGTAGCCGTAGCCTCTTGGTATTCCCCTTCCTCATCGTTTGCCTGTGGATCTTTTAATAACAGAGGAATATTACGGATTTCATACTTGCCATCCTGCCTGCGCAAACAACGCTCACTCACCACATCATCCATACAGGTAAAAGGAGAGTTATCCCAAAGCAGACTCAACGATGTCTGCACGTCCTCCGACAGACGGAGCGAGCCATAGTTGATGGTCCGTCCGCTCTTGTAGGCGGCGTTCACCTCTGTCAGTAAGGCAGACAACGAGCGCTCCATCTTCTGCCTGAGTTGTGTATTGCTCATACCATCGGAGATAATCACCTCCACTGCCCAGCCTTGCAGCAACGGCAAACAGGCCAGACATGCACAAAAAAGTATGTTTTTGATTCTCATGATGCAATCATTTATTCGTTATTATTTCAATGTTATCCAAAAATAGGTGCCCGACTCATAGTTGGCCAGCAGACTGTTCAGGTTCAAACGTTCCCCGCCCTTCAAATCTTTGGCAACACCTTGTTCCACTTTCACCCGTTTGCGGATGACCTCATTGTAGTCGGCTACGAAAAGATAGACAATCCCTTCCTGTGGCCAGGCGGTCGCTTCATTGAAGTCGGCCAACTTCCCTTGCCGATGAAGCCGCTTCAGATAGCTGCTCAAGGCTGATACTGAGGGAATATCCAACATGGCACGTTCCTCGCCCGAATGGCTGATGCCTCCAACTGCCTGAACAGGTTTTTCTACGTTCGGTTTAGCAACGGGCGCAGGAACAGTCGTTTCCTTCGGTACAGTGATGGAGGCTACTTCCGAAGCGGGAACCGTATCTGTGGCCGGTGCAGCACTCTGTTCTTGTAGGTTATCGGTAATCAGGATATCTCCTTTGTAATACGGAAGAATCTCCTGCTTTTTCACATATACAAAACAGCGGAACAGACTGCCTCGTTGTGTATCAATCTGGGAGATGCTCTCTTTCGATTTGGCCACATAACCGGATATATCCCCATTTGCATTTTCCGCCAACCATTGGGCAATCAAGGCATCTATCTGCTCGCGGGCCTTAGCCAAGGCATCCTCCTTGCTGACAGCAGAAGAGCCGGTCGCTGTCAAGTAGTTGCGGTCCTTCTTGATTTTGTTGATTTCGCTCTGCTTGTCTTGCGCAAACGCCGACGACAGGGAGAGAAGACCTGCCATCATGATGATTCCAACATATTGTATTCCCTTTTTCATTTTTCCTGTGGTTTTACGAATTCTTTTTCCTTATAATAGGCTTTCACGTTGTGTATCGGGATATAGGCGTAGAGCTTGGCTTTCAAGACCGCGTTGGGACGGTTCACAAAGTCGCGCGGCACTATCAACGAAAGCATGTGCTTGAACCCCAAATCCGGACTCATCAGCAACAGCAAGAGTAAGAAGCCATCCTCATGTTCCTCCTCCAAGCCTATGTACACCTTGCCATGTATAGAACGACAGTAATTGAGCCATTGAGCCAAAGTGACCGTGTAGCGCAAGACATCAAACTCATAGACACTTTGCTCCACATACAGCCGATAACCACAGCTGTCTGCCACCAGGCCTTGCAACAGGTTGAAGACCGAGCAGAGTGGCTGTTGGCCGTCGAACAAAGGTGTCAAGCCCGAACTGTCGTTTCGTTCAAAATAAACGGCATCGTGAATCGCCTCGATTTCATAGTGCTCAGTGGGTTCGCGCTGCCAGAGCGAATCATTCACCTGTATCACCTCCTGATTGGCCGGTATCGAATCCGGTTCAAACAGGAGAGGCATCGCTTTGAGTTGCCGCTCTAAGGTCCGTTCGATTTTGTGCTTCGGCAGTCCGCAAATCAACTCATAGCGGGCCGGGAACACCAAATCCAGCAACACGCTGTCTGCCTCATTCCGCCACGTCGCCTCGTAGTAGAGATTATCCGTCAGCGATAAGGTGAAGTCCGTTAGGGGTGTAATCTGTCGGCAAGCCTCCACATCACCTACCACAAACCGTACATCATCCCGCATCAGCCGGCTCCGGTAGAGTTCGCCTGCCTGCTGCAGACTATCTAACTGAAAGAGGTAACGCTCCAGAAAGTCATAGACCACCGACGGATGCTCCTGCCTCAACGCTTCCGAAAAAAGGCACAAGCGGTTCTTTGTTGCCCCCGCTCCAAAGAGCGGAAGCAGACAAAGAATCCAGCTGATGATGTTTTTTCGGGCCAACATATTGCGTTGCTATTTAGGGTGCCACACCAAAGTTCAGGGATTGAATCAGATTGCCGCTCTCATCGAAATGCTTGCCAATCGTAATCTCGCCATTCACGAACTGTCCCTGTACGGATTCACCCGGTTGAGCCATCCGTTTCTTGGGATCGTGCGAATTGATGACCATTGCTTTCGAATAGACCAGTCTGCCCACACCATGTGGCTTGCCGTTCTTCGACGGTCCCGTATAGGTACCATACGGCAGGTCAACTCCAGTCGGTTTGCCTTTCACCGTCACCTCAATGCTGGTGGTATTCTTCTTCACCGCTGTTGTGGCCGTGATGGTGGCTGTACCTTCATTGACAGCTGTCACCGTTCCTGTTCCATCTACTGTAGCCGCAGACTCGTTGCTGCTGCTCCAGTTCACAGGTTCGGTCGCATTGCCCGGGTCACAATCCAAACTCAGGATCTTCTTATCGCCGACGTTCAATGTTAAATTCTTTCCGTCCATGATGGAAATTGAGTCGGTCAAGACATCTTCAGGGCCTCGCGGTATTTCTGTACCCGGCTGTTTATCTTTCGTCATGAAATAGGCTCCAATGCCAATACCCCCGAGTAGGACGGTAGCGGCACAGCCGATGATGATTTGCTTTTTGTATTTTTCCCAAATGCTACCATCTCCACCTCCAGGAGGGGGTGGAGGAGGACCTTGTATTTCCAACAACGGCTTTCCACAATGCTTACACACAAAATTCACCTTGTCCGCTTCTTGAATTTCTTTGCTCAACGCTAACGGACATTTCGGGACATTTACACATCTACCTCTTGCCATATCCTATTATTTTAATTCGTTCAGAAAATCTTTTGTAACATCTTTTATCTCCGAAAATTCAGCATTTCTTTTATTTCCACCATAGGTATAGGCGTTTAGACCGCACTAAATTCGATTGTTTTATGTAACTTTGCC
>JBJEHI010000091.1:0-8613 GCA_051875915.1 Bacteroides sp. | reverse complement strand
TTCAGTCGTATCATGAAACACATTCAGAATACGACTGAATGTTGGCCATCTTAACGAATTGATAATCAAATACTTGCAAACGCCGATTTTTCTCTTTCGGCAGGGATTCGGGCATAGTAAACATTCTTTACGAATACAACCGACTTTTCGAACTGATTCAGATAAGGTATGGACATAAAAAAAGGGATACCGCCGTATCCCAACCTTTGTTAACCTTAAATCTAATACTATGAAAAACACATTGCAAAGGTACGGACTTTTCTGATACCTGCAAATTATCCAAGCAAAAACGTATGTTTTATAACATGCTTTAGCAGAAAACAGGCATCTATTAAGGTTTGGTAACGCAAGAAGCCCTGTTTTTCTGCGCCAGATAGTCGAATCGTATCATACGGTCGGAGATGTCGTAGGCGCGTCGGGCGTGTTCGGCCTCCTCGGGAGTGTAGCCTTCGCCCTCCACCTCCCATTGCGGGCCGACGGCCAGACGGGGCTTCTTCGGATCCAGTATGCTCTGCCCCAACCCCTTCCAGACGTAATCGTCCAGTTGCAACAGATTGAGCAGTGTGGGATACATGTCCACCTGCCCCATGACCGGCTCATAGCGCAGCGATGCCATCGGTGCATTGAGCACGATAAAGGGCGTATAAGGTTTGTCGCTCACCACTCCTTTGCCACCGGGTGCCTCGCACAGTTCACGCCGATAGTCAGCCAGTCCCTCGTGGTCGCCGGTGATGACCACCAGCGTCTCCCGATAGCGCGGATGCTGCTGCAGATAGGCCACAAACTCACCGATGGCCCGATCGGTATAGCGGGCAACGGTCATGTAATCGGCCATCTTCTGCGGTACGGCGGACGAGAAGTGTACCTCCTTCAGCTCCTCCGGCAGTTTGAACGGAGCGTGGCCCGAGTAGGTGACCAGCTGCATGAAGGTGTTCTCTCCCTCCTTCCAGATTTCTCCGCGCTCTATCTTCTGCGCACATTGCCGCAAGAAGGAGCCGTCGCCCGTGCGTTTGTGCGTTCCGAAGGCCTCTGTCAGTTCAAAGTCGTGGTAGGCTATCAGGCTGTCCATGCCAAAGCTGTAGGCAATGGGTCCCTGATTCCACGTAGAGAGTTTGTCGATGGTCAGCAGATAGTTGCGTGTGTGGTAGCGCTCGTGCATCGCCTTGGGCAGCGTCAGGTAGGTATGGTGGGGATATTGGCTGCTATAGGTACCGCTGTTGATGGGCAGCAGTCCGGCCAGCAGCAACAGCTGTCCGTCAATGGAGCGTCCTCCCTTCACCTGCGTCAGCACATGAGGCGCATACAGTGTGGCCGAGTCCTTCAACAGCCGGTTCAGACAGGGTGTGATTTCCTGCCCCTCCACCTCCGTCTCCAGCACCCAACTCTCCAGCGATTCCGCCAGGATGACGATGCAGTTGCTCCGCCGTTCCACAGGTCCTTCCAGTGCGCGGTGCGAAGGGTGCGCTGCCATCCAGGCCTCTATCTCGTCGGCCATCTGGGGCGTAAGCTGCTGCTTGCGGTCCAGATAGTCGTAGCAGAGGCTGCCGAACACGGTATAGATGGAGGGCATACTGGAGCAGAGGTAGGCTTTCTGCCGGGCCGTATTGTAGGCTTCACGGAAGCCTCCCCGGGCAGCGGTGACAAGGGCAAACAGCAGGATGCTTCCTGCCAGTGCCGCCCCATACCTCCAGCGGAGGAAACAGACCGCCGGTTGGCGGAAGCGGCGATACAGCGGTATGCAGGCTGCCGTAGAGAGGGGGAAGAGGAGGTCCGTCCATCGGAGCGAATCGTACACGCTGCCCATGAAGTCGGCCAGATTGCCCGCCTCCCCGTAGCTGTGCAGCGGGATGGCCGTATAGTAGGTACGGAAGTACATCAGGTTGGCCACCAGCAGCCCGTCCAGCAGCAGCATCAGCCCCAGCTGCGTCTTCCACAGACGGAAGAGCTTGAACGGAGCCAGCAAGAGCAGGACGGCTATCAGTTTGGTGAGGTAGAACTCCAGCGTAGAGAAGGGTTTGAAGGTGGTAGGGATGCTCCAGCAGAGGTCGAACAGCAGGAACTTAAACAACAGCACCAAGGCCAGAGCGAGGGCAGCCTTATCAAAGGCGGTGGCCGAATGGACGGACGAAACAAATCTTCTTTTCATCGAGATACTCTCCTATTATGAATTAAAAGTGTCTTTTCAAACATGCCTGCAAAAGTAATGATATCTTGTGAAATATGCAAATGGGATAGGAAGCCGCTCCGTCCACAAATATCGCCACACATAGCGTGATTTGCAGATTTATTGCTACTTTTGCACCTCTAATAAACAAACGACTCATGAAAGAATTTCTGCAACTGATGCGGCGCTTCGTGTCGCCCTACAAGAAGTATATCGGCTGGGCCATCGTGCTCAATGTATTGTCCGCGGTGTTCAACGTCTTTTCGTTCACGCTGCTCATCCCCATCCTGAACATCCTCTTCAAGACGGGTGCCCACGATGTGGTCTATCACTACATGGAATGGGGCAGTGCGGGTCTCAAAGAGGTGGCCGTCAACAATTTCTACTATTACGTCACCCGCCTCATCGATTGCTACGGTCCCTCCACCACCCTGCTCTTTTTAGGTCTGTTTCTGGCCTTCATGACCATGCTGAAGACCTCGTGCTACTTCGGCTCTTCGGCCGTGATGATACCTTTGCGCACCGGCGTGGTGCGCGACATCCGGGTGCAGGTCTACGCCAAGGTGACCCAGCTGCCGTTAGGCTTCTTTTCCGAGGAGAAGAAGGGCGACATCATCGCCCGCATGAGCGGTGACGTGAGCGAGATAGAGAACTCCATCACCAGTTCGCTCGACATGTTGCTCAAGAACCCCATCCTGATACTCTTCTACTTCACCACCCTGATACTGACCAGCTGGCAGCTGACGCTCTTCACCATCCTCGTGCTGCCGGGCATGGGCTGGCTGATGGGCCGGGTGGGCAAGAAGCTGAAGCGCAAGTCGTTGCTGGCGCAAAGCAAGTGGAGCGACACCATGTCGCAATTAGAGGAGACGTTGGGCGGCCTGCGCATCATCAAGGCCTTCATTGCCGAGGAGAAGATGGTGGCCCGCTTCCGCCGCTGCAGCGACGAGTACCGCGACGCCACCAACCGCGTAGCCATCCGTCAGGCACTGGCCCATCCCATGAGCGAGTTCCTCGGTACACTGCTCATCGTGCTGGTGCTGTGGTTCGGCGGTCTGCTCATCCTGGGCAACAACTCCTCCATCGAAGCCTCCACCTTCATCTTCTACATGGTCATCCTCTACAGCATCATCAACCCGCTGAAGGACTTCTCCAAGGCCGGCTACAACATACCCAAAGGGCTGGCCAGCATGGAGCGCGTAGACAAGATACTGAAGGCCGAGAACCCCATCCAGGAGCCCCTCCATCCGCAACCCCTGCAGTCGCTGAAGGAGAAGATTGAGTTCCGCGACCTCTCGTTCAGCTACGACGGCAAGCGGGAAGTGCTGAAGCACATCAACCTGACCGTCCCCAAAGGGAAGACCATCGCACTGGTAGGACAATCCGGCTCGGGCAAATCCACCTTGGTAGACCTGCTGCCCCGCTACCACGACGTGCGGGAAGGATCCATCACGATAGACGGCACCGACATCCGCCAGCTGCGCATCCACGACCTGCGGGCATTGATAGGCAACGTCAACCAGGAGGCCATCCTCTTCAACGACACCTTCTTCAACAACATCGCCTTCGGCGTGGAGAACGCCACGATGGAGCAGGTGGTGGAAGCGGCCAAGATAGCCAATGCCCACGACTTCATCATGGAGACCGAAGAGGGGTACCAGACCAACATCGGCGACCGCGGAGGCAAGCTGAGCGGCGGACAGCGCCAACGCATCAGCATCGCCCGTGCCATCCTGAAGAATCCGCCCATCCTCATTCTGGACGAAGCCACCTCGGCCCTCGACACCGAGAGCGAGCGGCTGGTACAAGAGGCGCTGGAGCGGCTGATGAAGACACGCACCACCATCGCCATTGCCCACCGCCTCTCCACCATCCGTAGTGCCGATGAAATCTGTGTCCTCTACGAGGGCGAGATAGTAGAGCGCGGACGTCACGAGGAGCTGCTGGCTAAGAACGGCTACTACAAGCGCCTGCACGACATGCAGTCGTAGCCGTCCCCCCTGCCCTGTTCCCATGAAAAGAGTTCACTCCGACACGACGATATGAAACGGCTCCTTCTCTGCCTGTTGGCAACAGCCATCCTACTGTGTCTCTCGGCAAGTCACATAGCCACCTTCTGCCGTCACAACAAGGCAGAGCGGATGCAGTGGCGTCAGACGGTAGCCGAGACCTTCCGTCGCGCCCTGCTTGTGGAGGTGGAGAGGCGGAGCGAGATACCCATCTACTGTTTCGAGAAGAGTTCGTCCGGCTACACCACGCTCAAGGAAGAGATTCCCGATTCCGTCACCATGGTCACCACATCCGGCCATAGGGTCACCCTTCCGTTCCCGAAGGAGCGATATGCCTATAGCCTCATCAAAGGGGGAGCAGAAAACTCCACGCTTACCTACCTGCTGGACAGATACCCCATTTCCATCGATTCGTTGCAGCAGACTTGGGACAGCCTGCTGCAACGGAAACAGATTGATGTATCTACGTCCATCCGATATACATTGACAGACGTGTCGGGACGTACCGACACACTCTATTCACGCCCGTCACTGTTTGTCCAGCCTGTCGACAGCACCCTGATGTGGTATATGGGCTACCGTTGCGAACGGCAGTTTGTTGGTTGCGCAGCGATTCCCGATTTTGTGACACGCCCGCTCCATCTCCTCTCCCTGTTGGCTAAGTTGGGGTTGGAAGCGTTACTTCTTCTCTTCGTATGGCATTACTATGACAGTGCAATAGATAAGATTCGCCGCAAGTTTTCTGCTAAAGAAATTGTACACGTAGCGGATGCTCAAATCAAAGAAGCGAAGGTCTATGATTTGGGCGACGATGCAATCTACGAAGTATTTACACAAACCATCAGGCGAGGGAACTCTGAGTACAAACTGGCTCCTCAGTCAGGCATTCTGTTTCTGCTGTTCCTACGTATGCCCGAGCATCACGTCTCCATGAACGATATATACCAATATCTATGGGAAGGAGGAGGAACCAAAGAACGTGTTCACTCAGCTATCCGCCGACTACGAAACGAGCTGAAGGCCGCCCCTGTACAGTTGGAGATTGATTATGTAAGCGACGGGTATCAATTGAAAAAAGCCCATTTCATCGAAGAAAACGACTCGGTCAGTAATGGTCAGTGATATTTTTTGACCCCAAAGCCCCCATAACGTAACTTTGCAGCCGAAAGCCAGCCTCTGGTTGGCCACTTATCATTAACCCTTTAAAAGTAAAGTTGCATGAAAAAGAAACTTATTTTCGCAGGTTGTCTGCTTATTGGTGTATGTATTAGTTTCCTTCAACAGCGTCATAAGCATCCAATGGATGAGTTGCTGTTGACGAACATCGAGATTTTAGCTTCATCAGAGAGTCCTATATATACCCGATGTGTCGGAAGCGGTGATGTGGAATGCCCGAATGGAGTGAAAGTTGCTTATTACTTTATCGGATATAGTCTGAAATGAAAAAGTCCGTTATTTCTTTTACGCTACTCATCGGAATGCTGTGTTGGGGAATCTCTGTTTTTTTATAAATCAGAGGTTTCATCTGATATCGGCTATAACTTCCCTGAAACCATTTATCTGGAAGGACATACCGTTCCATTAGACACTGCTTTATTTCGTTACCCTTGGCGTATCCGTGCCAAAGGTAACAGAATAGTTGTGGAAGATTTACATGGTACAGATTATTTTTTTCACCTGTTCACGTATCCCGAATTTCACTATCTCTCCTCGTTTGCCAAGCGAGGAGACGGTCCGACAGAAATGTTACAAACTGAAAATTTCCGTTGGATAGGGGACTGTTTGTGGACATTAGACAGCAGTAAAGCCGAACTTACATGTTGGAAATTCAATGAAAAAGCCGATTCTCTGATTCGAGGCGAATCTATACGATTGGATAAAGCATTGTTGAGACCATTAGATTTCGTGAGTATTTCCGATACAAGTTTCATTATACCCGATTATTCGGGCGTAAACCGATTCTGTTGGGTAGATAGTAGGGGAAAAATGTTTCGTAAAACAGGTAACATACCTGCTACCGATTCAGAAATTCCATCTACTGTGTTAGCACAAGCATGGCGGAATTTCATCGACTACAATCCACACAATGATGTGCTGGTTTCAGTCACCCAATTGGGAGATATTTTGGAGATATATCACCTGAAACAGGACGATTTCCGTATCAAAGTTGGCAATAAGGGGGAACCTCGATTCGATGTTTCAAACGAGGGTTATGCCATACCTGTCGGCCATATGGGTTTCGGAGATGTACAGGTTTCAAACAGTGCCATCTATACTACTTTCGAGGGTACATCGTTCAAGGAAATCAGTACTGCATATCAAAAAGGAGATAATCTAATCACGGGCGGGAAACATATCTATGTATACACCCTACAGGGTGAACCGTTGCGAGAATATATTTTAAGTTCACACATTGATGGTCTCTTTGTAGATGAAGAACGAAATATGATTTGGGGAATCAATGGAAACCAAGATGAGCCGATTGTCAGATTTGATTTATAATATCATTAGCTTATGAAAAATATTCTTTTTATATGGATGATAATCATACTCGTAGCCTGCCATGATTGCTCGAAAGGAAGAGTGTCACGTTTAGTAAATGAGTGGAAAGGAAGAGAGATTTTATTTCCTTCATATTCTGTTTTCACGGTGCAAGGTAGGGATACGGTAACGTGTGGTTCGGACTCTTCCCGCTTCACGATACTCTCCTACGTCGATTCAACGGGATGCACGGGATGCAAGTTGCATTTGCCGGAATGGACGAAGCTGCTATCCGAACTGGACTCTCTCTGTCCGGGCGAGGTTTCCTGCCAGCTCTACCTGCATCCCAAGACGGTATCAGAAGCAAGGCATCTGCTCCGTCAATACGGCTTCATGCATCCTGTCTGCATCGACCGCGAGGACAGTCTGAACCTCCTCAACCGCTTCCCTACGGACATGACCTTCCAGACTTTCCTGTTAGATAGCGACAACCGGGTGCTGGCTGTAGGCAATCCCGTACAGAACCTCCGCATCAGGGAACTGTATCTCCGATTGATTCAGGGAGAGTCCTTGCAGCAGCCTTCCATACCGCAGACCACGGTCAGGACCGACCGGCAGGAACACCGTTTCGGTACGTTCGATGTCCGGCAGGAGCAGCAGACCGTCTTCCGTCTGGCGAACACCGGCCACCATCCGCTGGTAGTGGCAGGCATCGACCGCTCGTGCGACTGTGTGAAGGTAGCCTGTTCACCCGATACGGTACCGCCCGGTCAGACGTTGGAATTGAAGGTCACCTACCAGGCCGGTGACGCGATAGAGTTTGAGGAGAGCATCACGGTACACAGCAATGCAGCCGGTTCTCCGCTGCGGTTTGTTGTCAGCGGAGAGGCAAGGTAAGGGAAGAATTGAAAATGAGTAGAAAGATATAGAAAGTAACATAACCCATTAGAGAAAGGAAATCACGGTAGAAATAGAATCGTTATTATTCGGCAGGGCACCCCGTTAGCCCAAAACAATTGAAAATGATATTTGAATGTAAAAGAAACACCCGTTATTATTTGAATAAAGGGTGAAGTGAGTAAATAATAAATCATCAAACATTAAATTATTATTTTATGAGAAAAAAACTCTTGAAAGGTTTGGTATTTGCAACTTTTGCAATGATTGCCGGTTACAATGTGTATCAGTCAAATTCAAAGGCTGAAAGTATGAATGATTTAATGTTAGCTAATGTGGAAGCGTTGGCAGACATAGAATACTCTGATTGTCCCAATGGTTGTTTGAATAATGGTAATGGCTGTTTTTGTCATTATTGGTTCCCAACCTATCGTGAAGGTAATTAGTTACTAATTTGCAGGGGTGTGTAAAAATTCCTAACACACCCCGCATTGTTTTTATGAAGTAATGAGAAACTTGTTATTTTTATTCGTACTTCTGTTGTTATCTGCTTGTAAAGGAGGTTCTGATAAAGAAGTATATCAAAGCAGCCGTGATAATATTATCAATGTAAAATCTCTAATTAAGGAAATTAATTTGGATGATTTATTGATAGGTTCAATTTCCGAGCCTTACTGCATGGGGGATTTCTTGGTTATTGGGGATTACAAATCGACAGACAAGATGATTCATCTATTCGATGGAAAGAGTTATGAATATTTGACTTCTTTCGGTAAGTTTGGACAAGGCCCGGATGAAATCACTATTTTAGGCAGTATGGCGTGGAATAAAATGATGAATGAAATCTATGTGACCGATCATGGAAAGTTACAAATCTTCGGCTTTCATATGGATAGCATTATGAACAATGCGGACTACACCCCCTTTGTAAAAACCAAATTGAACGCTTCTTCCTTTCCCAATGACTACACCTATATCAATGATAGCCTTTCGTATGGTACTTTCATCAGTGTCACCAGTCCATCTACTTTCACTCAAAGTGCGGGTACATGGAATATGAAG
>JBJEHI010000090.1:0-36108 GCA_051875915.1 Bacteroides sp. | reverse complement strand
TAATTACTTATTTTATTGATACATAGTAAATTGAATCCTTTTTAAGGCTTGACTACTTAATTACCGTTCAACCCGGGTTGTACGCCTGTACACCGAAGGTTGTACACTCGTACACCGACCGTTGTACGCCTGTACACCGACCGTTGTACGGTAATTAAGTATACGACTGAATCAACCTAAGGATAGGAGTGAATCAACCTACGTATAGGACTGAATCAAGCTCCGAATCGTTATTCATGAATTGCAGCATCAGAACTCTACTTTGGGAGCTTTCTCGGCTCCCTCTTCGGCCTCAAAGTAGGGGCGCTTCTCGAAGCCGCAGATGCCGGCCAGGATGTTCTTGGGGAAACGGCGGATGGCCGTGTTGAACTCCTTGGCGGTGTTGTTGAAGTTGGTGCGGGCCACGTTGATGCGGTTCTCCGTACCTTCTAACTGGGCCTGCAGCTCCAGAAAGTTCTGGTTGGCCTTCAGGTCGGGATAGCTCTCGCTGATGGCCAGCAGCTTGCCCAAGGCAGATGTGACGGCTCCCTGTGCCTTCTGGTATTCGGCCAGCTTCTCGGGGGTGAGGTCGTCGGCAGCCACTTTAATCTGTGTGGCCTGACTGCGTGCGGCAATGACACCCTCCAAGGTCTCCTTTTCGTGGGAGGCATACCCCTTGACGGTGCTCACCAGGTTGGGTATCAGGTCGGCACGGCGCTGGTATTGGGTCTCTACGTTCGACCACTCGGTGCTGACCTTTTCGTCCATGGTTACCAATCCGTTGTAACCGCTGATGCCCCAGATAGCCACGATGGCTATGAGGGCGATGATGGCAATGGTTGATTTCTTCATTACTTTTGAGTTTTTTTTTGAATGGTTATGTTTCTGAATGATTAAGTCTCTTGCTTTTAGAAACGGGTGCCGGCACCTCCGCCGCCACCGATGCCTCCGCCGAAGCTGCCTCCGCTGAAACCGCCTCCGCCGAAGCCTCCCCCGCCACCGCCGAAGAGGATGGGTCCGCTGCCTCCACGGCCTTGGTAATGCTCGTCGTAGCTGCTTTGCTGACGCTTGACGATGTGCCCGCAATGGCGGCAGACGTAGGTGACCTCCTCCTTCTTGATGCCTCCGCGCCGGTAGAGGAGGCGGGTGGAGGTGCGCTGCAGCTTGTGCCGGCCGCATTGGGGGCATTTGCCGGAGGCCCACAAGGCCCAGATGCCGGCACCGATGGCTATCAGCATGATCAGACTGCCTATCAGGAAGACGGTAAGGATGCTGATGTCGTCGTCCTCGTCGTCGTCGGAAGGCGCGTCGTTGCTCATGGAGCCGTCCAATCGGGCACAGACGGCACGTATGCCGGCCACCATGCCTTCGCTCCATCGGGCATCCTTGAGGTAGGGCACCATGTCGCGTGTCTGGATGCGCTTGCAGATGGCGTCGGGCAGGTCACCCTCCAGCCCGTAGCCGGTGTAGAACTGGATGCAGCGCTGGTCGGTGACCAGCAGGATGACCAGTCCGTTGTTCTTCCCCTTCTTGCCCACGCCCCATGTGTTGAGCAGGCGGTGGCAGAAGTCGAAGCACTCCTCGTCGCCGATGCTGCCCACCACGGCCACTACCGTCTCGATGCCTGTCTGCTGCTCTAAGGCGTAGAGCATACGGTCGATGCTGTCGCAGGCGGCCGGGGTCAGTATCTGGTCGGGGTTGCAGGTGTAGCGTGTCTTGTCCTGCAGATGGACTTTGGGGATATTGTCGACGGTATACACCCGTCCGGCAGCTTGTGCTTGGATGAGGCACAAGATGAAAAGAAGGGTTGCTGACGTGAGAATCCGTTTCATACACATTTGTCTTTTGGCTTATTTGTCTGTGCGAAGATAGCAAAAATCACGCTATCGGATGTATTTCTCCACAAAATTCTTTATCCGGCGGGTATATTCGGCGGGATAGTCGCGGTAGCTGTGTGCATGGTCCACTCCCGGCACCACCCAGCACTCCTTCGGCTGGGGCTTGGCTTCGAAGAGGGGATAGACCATCCGGGTGGGCACGAAGGTGTCGGCATCGCCGTGGATGAAGAGCATGGGCAGGCTGCACTTTCTGACCTGCCGGAGCGACGAGGCCTCGCGGAAATTCCAGCCATACTCCCGCTTGCAGAGGAAGCTGGCGGTGTGGAGCAGCGGGAAGGCCGGCAGTCCGAACTGTGCCTTCAGTTCGCCTTTGAACTCGTCCCATACGCCGGTATAGCCGCAGTCCTCCACAAAGCACTTGACGAAGGGGTATTGGTAGATGCCCCGGCCTACTTCGCCTGAAAGCATCATGGTGGTGGCGGCACCCATGGAGATGCCATGCACTACCATCTCGGTGGAGCCGGCTTCGCGACTGAAGAGCTCGTCGGCCGTCTCCATCCATTGCAGCACGTCCGTGCGGTCCTTCCAGCCCATCTGTATCTCATTACCTTCGCTCAGGCCGTGGCCGTGGAGGTCGGGTAGCAGGATGTTGAAGCCTAACACGTGGTGATACAGGTAGCCTATCATCAGCATCCGCAGGGCATTGTCGGTATAGCCGTGTACGATGACTGCCGTGCGGGGAGTGGGAACGGCTGCCGGGGCATAGAGCGCGTGGAGGGTTTCGCCTTGTGCGTTCTCGATGTAGAAGTCGCGCATGGCTCCTGCCTGCTGCAGGCTGTCTATCCATGGCACGATGTGGGGATAGGTCTGGCGGATGTAGTGCATCGACCCCTCCAGGTCGCGGCTGCGGGCGGCTCCTTCCGGACGCAGCGCATAGCCTAACATGTAGTAGCCGGCGCATAGCAGCAGGGTGCAGAGCAGCGCTGCACTGACCAGTGTGTATCGGAGAAGGCGCTTCATCGGTTCCAGATTTCCCAAGCGGCAAAGGCTTGCAGCAACAACATCTCCAATCCGTTCTTCACCACAGCCCCTTGTGCCTTGCCCCGCTTCATGAAGAGGGTCTCGTCGGGGTTGTACACCAGGTCGTAGAGCAGGTGGTCAGCGGTGAGCAGGTCGTAGGGAATGGCGGGGCAGGCATCTGCCTTGGGATAGGTGCCAACAGGGGTGCAGTTGACAATGACGGTGTACGCCTGCATCACTTCAGGTGTCAGTTCGTCGTAGGTCAGCAGGTCGTCGCCCTTCTTGCTGCGCGATACGAAGCGGCTCTCCAGTCCCAGCTTCTGCAGTCCGGCATGGATGGCTTTGGAGGCACCGCCCGTGCCCAGTATCAATGCCTGGCGGTGATGGGGTTGCAACAACGGTTCCAGACTTCGGGTGAAGCCGATGACATCGGAGTTATAGCCTATCAGCTTGACTTTCCCCTTGGTTTGCGGCAGAAACTTGATGACATTGACGGCACCTATCTGCGCTGCGTCTTTGTCCAGTCCGTCCAGATAGGGGATGACCTGCTCCTTGTAGGGAATGGTGACGTTCAGACCGCACAGGTCGGGGTTCTCATCGACCACCTCCATAAAGTCGTCGATGGTGGGAATCTCAAAATTGAGGTATTCGGCATCAATCTGTTCTGCCTTGAATTTCTCATTAAAGTACCCGCGGGAGAAGGAGTGTCCCAGCGGATAGCCAATCAATCCGTATTTCATCTTTTTTTAGTTACGAGCTGTTTTTAGCTACGAGCTACGAGCTACGAGCTACGAGCTACAAGTTTTTTTAGTTACGAGCTGTTTTTAGCTACGAGCTACGAGCTACAAGCTACGAGTTACGAGTTCATTTATTTTTCTGCGATATAGAGTGTACACACGCCGAAGGTCAGCCTTTGGAAACGTACCCGACTGAATCCGGCACGACGGATGGAGGCCTGCATCACTTCGCCTTGCGGGAAGGCACGGATGCTTTCGGGCAGGTAGGTGTAGGCACTGCCGTCGTGTGAAATCAGCCTTCCGACGGCAGGAATAAAGGTGCGCGAATAAAAGCGGTAAAGCTGTTTCATAGGGAAACGCTCCGGCGTGCTCAGCTCCAGTATCACCAGATGCCCTCCGGGCTTCAGTACGCGGCACATCTCGGCCAAAGCTTGGTCCAGCCGTTCGAAGTTGCGGATGCCGAATGCTACGGTGACGGCATCGAAGGTGGCATCGGCAAACGAGAGGCTGATGCAGTCCTCGCGCCTGAAGTGTATCTGCTCCGCCAAACCGGCAGCTTGGGCCTTCTGACGGGCTACGGCCATCATTCCCTCCGAGATGTCGATGCCTGTCAGTTCGTCGGGCTTCAGCTTGCGGCACGACAGGAGGGCAAAGTCGCCCGTGCCCGTCGCCACGTCCAGGATGCGTTTCGGTGCATAGGGCTTCAGGCAGTTGATGGCCTTGCTGCGCCACCGGCGGTCGATGCCCATGGCCATGGTGTGGTTCAGGCGGTCGTAGGTAGGGGCGATGTGGTTGAACATCGCCTCTACCTGCTCGCGCTTGCTGCCGTTGCCATAGCCTTGCGGCAATACTTTCTCTTGGGGGTATTCCATGCTCTTTTAGCCCAGATACTCCGTTACGTTCTTCTCGATACGGGCAGCAATGTCGCCGCTCTCCTCCTTGACGAAGGTCTCGCCGGTGATGTGCTCGTAGAGCTCGATGTAGCGGTCGCTGATGCTCTGCACAATTTCGTCTGTCATTTCGGGTACCTGTTGTCCCTCCTTGCCCTGGAAGCCGTTGTCCATCAGCCATTCGCGAACGAACTCCTTGGAGAGCTGCTTCTGCGGTTCGCCCTTGGCAAAACGCTCTTCGTAGCCTTCGCTGTAGAAGTAGCGGCTGGAGTCGGGCGTATGGATTTCGTCCATCAGGTAGATGGTGCCGTTGTGCTTGCCGAACTCATACTTCGTGTCTACCAGGATGAGGCCGCGTTCGGCGGCAATCTCGGTGCCGCGTTGGAAGAGGGCCAGGGTATATTTCTCCAGCAGGGCGTACTCTTCGGGAGTAGCCAGTCCGCGAGCCAGAATCTCTTCCTTCGAGATGTCGGCATCGTGCTCGCCAATCTCAGCCTTGGTCGTGGGGGTGATGATGGGTTCGGGGAACTTCTGGTTCTCCTTCATGCCTTCGGGCAGACGTACGCCGCAAATCTCGCGCACACCGCTCTTATAAGCACGCCAGGCAGAACCGCAGAGGTAGCCGCGGACAATCATCTCGACAGGAAACCCTTCGCACAGCACGCCTACGGTCACCATGGGGTCGGGCGTGGCCAGCTTCCAGTTGGGGCAGATGTCGGTAGTGGCATCCAGAAACTTGGCGGCAATCTGGTTCAGCATCTGTCCTTTGAAGGGGATGCCTTTGGGCAGGATGACGTCGAAGGCCGAGATGCGGTCGGTTGCTACCATCACCAGTTTTTCACCATTGATGTTGTACACATCGCGTACTTTCCCATGGTAGACGCTTGTCTGACCGGGGAAGTTGAAGTCAGTTGCAGTTAATGCTTTCATTGTTTTTTTAGTTACAAGCTACAAGCTACGAGCTACAAGTAAGCTACGAGTTACGAGCTACAAGTAAGCTACGAGTTACGAGCTACAAGTAAGCTACGTGTTACGAGCTATGAGCTACAAGCTGTGAGCTTCTGTTATTTTATTGAGTTTATTAATCCGCTTAACATTCTAATTATTTCATTCAATGCGTCATCCGCTTCTTTATATTCTTCTTCAGATATATAATGAAGTCTTTGTGCAATGACTAAAAATGTTTCCAATTCACTGGCAGAACCCAAAGCAATGTGAAGAAATTGGATAAATTCACTTTTCCCTTTTCTTCCCGACCCCTCTGCTATATTGGCGGGGATGGACGTTACACATCTTCTGGTCTGATTGGTAATGGCATAAAGTTCATCCTTAGGGTATTGTTTGGTGAGTTCGTAAATTCGCAGTACCAAATCAATACTTTTTTGCCAAACCAACAAATCCTTATGCGTTTTTATCTCTGCCATTGAAATCCACTTATCATCATATTATTAGTTACTGATAGTCTCTTCCTCACTCGTAGCTCGTAGCTTGTAGCTGAATCCTCGTCACTGGTAGCTTGTAGCTCGTAGCTCGTAGCTGAATCCTCGTCACTTGTAGCTCGTAGCTTGTAGCTCGTAGCTCGTAGCTTTTCCCGCTTCAAACCGCTCGTACGCCTCTACAATCTGAGTAACCAAGCGATGCCGCACAATGTCTTTTCGGTTGAGTTCGATGAAGCTGATGCCTTTTACGTCCTTCAGAATCTTCAAGGCCTGTACTAGTCCGGAAGTCTGTGAGGAGGGGAGGTCAATCTGCGTCATGTCGCCCGTCACAATCATCTTGGTGTTCATACCCATGCGGGTGAGGAACATCTTGATTTGTGCCGAGGTGGTGTTCTGCGCTTCGTCCAGAATGACCACCGCATCGTTCAGCGTGCGTCCGCGCATGAAAGCCAATGGGGCAATCTGTATGATGTTCAAGTCCAGATACTCCTGCAACTTGGCAGCCGGTATCATATCCTGCAGGGCATCGTAGAGCGGTTGCAGATAGGGGTCAATCTTCTCTTTCATGTCACCCGGCAGGAACCCTAACTTCTCGCCGGCCTCCACCGCCGGGCGGCTCAGGATGATTTTCTTTATCTCCTTGTTCTTGAGCGCACGCACGGCCAGTGCGATGGCTGTATAGGTCTTGCCCGATCCGGCAGGACCGATGGCAAACACCATATCGTTGTGGGCAAAAGCCTCTACCAGCTTCTGTTGGTTTTCAGAACGGGGGATGATGGGCTTGCCCGTCACGCTGAACACAATGACGTTGCCCGCCTTTTCGGCAGTCGGTGCGTTGCCCTTGATGATGTCGATGATGGCCTCCTCCTTCAGTGAGTTGAATTCGGCACAATGCCGCTCCAGCTTGATGATGTTCTCCTCAAAGGCACACATCTCTTCCTCATCGCCCAATACCTTGATGACGTTGCCACGGGCCACGATGCGCAACTTAGGGTACAGTGCCTTTATCAGTTGCATGTTGGCATTGTTTACACCATAGAAAATGACCGGGTCAATGTCTTCCAGTACAATCAGTTTCTCTATCATTCGTCTCTTTTAAAATTCTTCTCTATTTTGTCATGCAAATGTATATAAAATCCGCGAGTTTTACACCGGCAGGATAAAGAAAGATGTTTTTTCTTTAGAGGAAAGGTAGTGAAACGTTTGAATACTCTTTCTACCAAGCTCTCTTTTTTTTCGTGGACGGCTCAACTTCTTGGTAAGACTCGTTTTCTGAAACCGATTCTTTCTACTATATTTGCCCCCGAAAAAAATGATGTAACTATGCAGGAACTGATTCATTTGATTAACGAAATGTCACCCTATCTGCTGCTGGGCTTCCTGATGGCGGGGGTGATGCATGCTTTTATACCTCGTGTCGTGTACAGCCGCTATCTCTCTGGCCGGGGATTCCGTTCGGTGTTGAATGCGGCTTTGCTGGGCATACCGCTTCCGCTCTGTTCGTGTGGAGTGATTCCCACCGCCATGTCGCTTCGTCGTGAGGGGGCTTCGGAGGGAGCCACCGTCTCGTTCCTCATCGCCACGCCGCAGACGGGGGTGGACTCCATCTTCGCCACCTTCTCGCTTTTAGGCTTGCCTTTCGCCGTCATACGGCCGTTGGCTGCACTTTGCACGGCACTGTTCGGTGGCTTTCTGGCAGACCGGTGTGAGGGAGAAGGCTCTGCTCAGGAAGCACCTTCGCACCGGCACACCGCAGGCGGTGATGATGCCGTACAGCCTGAGGGTTTCGTACAGAAGGTCAAGGAGGCGTTGCGCTATGCGTTTGTCGAAATGATGCAGGACATCGGCAAGTGGCTGATGGTGGGGTTGCTTGTAGCAGCTTTGATTACTTTGTTTGTGCCCGACGGCTTCTTTGCCCTGTTTGCCGACAACACACCGCTGAGCATCCTGTTCGTATTGCTCTTCTCCATGCCGATGTACCTCTGCGCCACCGGCTCCATACCGATAGCTGTTGCATTGATGCTGAAGGGGTTGACTCCGGGAGCTGCGCTGGTGTTGCTGATGGCGGGTCCGGCTTGCAATGCAGCCTCTATCCTGGTGATACGTAAGGTGTTGGGTCGTCGTACCCTGATGCTCTATCTGCTGGCCATTGTAGGCGGGGCTGTCTGCTTTGCTTTGGGGATGGACTATCTGTTGCCGCGTCATTGGTTTGCCGTGACGGGTATGGCATCGTCCGCCACGCCCGATTGCTGCCTGGAGATGGAGACCGACTATTTCGGTACGGCCTGCTCCATATTGATGGGGCTGCTGCTGATACATGCCTGGATACGCAGCCGACGCTCTGGTGATGCTTGTAGTTGTGGAGGCGACGGCTGCAGCTGCGAGGCTGACGGATGTATCTCCCGACGCTATCGGGTGACGGGTATGAACTGCAACCATTGCCGCACCAATGTAGAGCGTGCCATCCGTTCCGTTACGGGTGTGACGGAAGCTACGGTCAGTCTGGCCGATGAAGAGGCACGGGTAGAAGGGGACTACGACGAAGAGACACTGCTGCAGGCTGTCCGTCAGCTGGGCTTTGATATCACCCCTCGGTAGGTGAAGGCCCTTATGCTACAAGGTAGAGGTAGACTACAGCAGCCGGAATGGCCATCAAGGCACTGTCGAAGCGGTCGAGCATACCTCCATGACCGGGCAGGATGTTGCCGGAATCTTTGATGCCTAACTGTCGCTTCAGCAGTGATTCGGTCAGGTCGCCCCAGGTGCCGAACAGCACAACCACCGCTGCCAGTCCCATCCATTGCCACAGCGAGAGGAAGTCGAAATAGTGTGCAAAGAGCAGCGACGAGGCCATGGCTACCACGGCACCGCCCAAGCTGCCTTCCCACGACTTCTTAGGCGAGATGCGCTCGAACAGGCGATGCTTGCCGATGAGCGACCCCACACAATAGGCACCCGTGTCACTTAGCCAGATGAACACGAAAACGGAAAGAGGCAGTATCGGGTTGTAGCTGATGCTGCTGTCCGTAGGGTTGTAGTGGAAGGCCAGCACATTGAGCAGGGCAAAGGGGAGGGCAATGTACAGCTGGCTGAGCATTGTAAAGGCCCAATTCCCTATCGGATTCTTCTTCTTGAGGTAGAGCTCGGTAATCATCAGATAGAGCAGCAGGCCGATATAGGGCAGGAAGATGCGTCCGCCCGTCTGTTGCTGGGTACAGAAGCTCATCACGGCCAGAAACAGGTAGGCACCTGTCAGGGCGGTGATGGTCCGGTTGATGGATATATCGCCCTGCCGGTTGACCAGCTGGGCAAATTCGTGGACACTCAGTGCGGCAATCAGTGCAAACAGAATGCCAAACGATAGCGGATTGAATACAATACAGCCCACTAATATAGCAACAAATAGTACGCCGGTGATGGCGCGTTGGATAAAGTTTTTCACGGTGTTGGTCGGGGTTATTAATTGTTCGTATCTTGGGCCTCTTCTTGGGGAACGTCTCCCTCCCGGTCCTCTTGTTTCTTCACGTTCTGCTCAGCTTCGATGGCTCTCTTCTCCTGCTCCTCCTCGGCGGCTTTCAGTTCGCCTGAAATCTTTTGGGCATTCATAATCTCTTCTGAACGCGAAGCCCAGGGGCGTTTTCCGAAGATGTGCTCAACGTCTTCCGAGAAGATTACCTCTTTGTCTATCAGAAGCTGGGCCAATCGGTTGTGTCCCTCCTTGTGCTCTGACAGGATTTTCTTGGCACGTTCGTATTGCTCGTTGACCATCTTCTTCACCTCTTCATCTATCAGTTCGGCCGTACGTTCGCTATAGGGACGGTTGAAGGAGTACTCCTCGTTGTTGTAATAGCAGAGGTTAGGCAACTGTTCGCTCATGCCCAGATAGGCTATCATGCCGTAGGCTTGCTTGGTCACACGTTCCAGGTCGTTCATGGCACCGGTGGAGATGCGTCCCAAGAAAACGTCTTCGGCAGCGCGTCCGCCCAAGGTGGCACACATCTCGTCAAGCATCTGCTCCTTGGTTGTGATTTGCCGCTCTTCAGGCAGATACCAGGCTGCTCCCAAGGCACGTCCGCGCGGTACGATGGTCACCTTTATCAGCGGGTTGGCATATTCCAGCAACCACGATATGCTGGCGTGCCCTGCTTCATGGATGGCGATGGAACGCCGTTCTGCTTCCGTCGTGATTTTGGTCTTCTTTTCCAGACCTCCTACGATGCGGTCAACGGCATCCAGAAAGTCCTGCTTGCCCACGAACGTCTTGCCGTGGCGGGCGGCTATCAGGGCCGCTTCGTTGCAGACGTTGGCAATGTCGGCTCCCGAGAATCCGGGTGTCTGGCGGGCCAGCAGGTCTACGTCTACCGTCTGGTCTATCTTGATGGGGCGCAAGTGTACGCCGAATACCTCTTTCCGTTCGTTCAGGTCGGGCAGGTCCACATGGATCTGGCGGTCGAAACGTCCGGCACGCAAGAGGGCCTTGTCCAGTACATCCACCCGGTTGGTGGCTGCCAGGATGATGATACCGCTGTTCGAACCGAATCCGTCCATCTCTGTCAGCAATTGGTTCAGGGTGTTCTCTCGCTCGTCGTTTCCGCCCATGGCGGCTGCTTTGGCGCGGGCACGTCCTACGGCATCTATTTCGTCAATGAAGATGATGCAGGGGGCTTTCTCCTTGGCCTGGCGGAAGAGGTCGCGTACACGCGAGGCACCTACGCCTACAAACATCTCAACAAAGTCGGAACCGGCCAGCGAGAAGAAGGGTACGTTGGCTTCGCCGGCCACAGCCTTGGCCAACAATGTCTTACCTGTGCCCGGAGGACCTACCAGCAGGGCTCCTTTGGGAATCTTTCCTCCCAGGTCGGTGTACTTCTGCGGCTCTTTCAGGAACTCCACAATCTCCTGCACCTCCTGTTTGGCTTCAGCCAGTCCGGCCACATCTTTGAAGGTTACCTTCACGGTGGAGCCTTTTTCAAACAGCTGTGCTTTCGACTTGCCTACGCTGAAGATGCCTCCACCGCCGATGCCTCCGCCACCGCTCATGCGGCGTGACAGGAAAATCCAGAATCCGATGAGGAAGGCAAACGGCAGTATCTGCATCAAGATGGCAAAGAAGTAGTTGCGCTTCTTCTCATAGTTTACAGAGCCGTCAAAGTGTGCCTCGTCGCGCTCTTTCTGCAGAAAGTCGCCCAGACTCTCCCGCGAAGGGGCTTCGGTCAGTATCAGCGGATTCTTGCCTACGTTGTTCGAGTCCTTCTGGAAGACCGCACCCACATATTGGGGTTTGATGTAGGCTTCCACCGAATTGTCGTCGTAGCCGATGACTTTGCTGACATAGCCGTTGCGTACATATTGCTGGAACTCGTCGTAGGAGATGTTCCGTTCGGCATTTCCATTCTCGTTGGTAAGGTAAAGACCCAGCAGCGTCAGTATAATAATCATGTAGAGCCAGCTCAGATTGAACTTGGGTACATTGATTTTGTTGTTGGGCTTCGGTGTATTGTTAGGTTTGTTCTCCATACGTCAGTTGTTAATCAAGATCAGGAATTTCAGTCAGTTTGGCATCCGCCCAGAGGTGCTCCAGGTCGTAGAAGTCGCGTGCTTCGGGCAGGAATACGTGTACCAGCACGTCGGCATAGTCCATGGCGACCCACGAAGCATTGCGAAGGCCGTCAACGGCATACGGACGCGCGTCGGCACCTTTGCGGGCAAATTCGCGTACAGATTCTACGATGGCGGTCACTTGGCTGGGAGAGTTGCCTTGACAGATGATGAAGTAGTTGGCTATCGTATCGCTGATAGAGGTCAAATCGGCGACAATGGTTTTCTTTCCTTTTTTTTCTTGAATACCTTCAATTATGTGTTGAATCAGTTCTTTGGTTTCGTTCATTCTTTAGTTTATTAAAAATGTTCGACAAATATACGTGCTTTTTCTGTTATGAAACGCGCAAATGTAGAAAAGTCTTTTCTTTTTTGATTTTTTTAGTGTCTTTGCGGGTCGTGACAGATGATTTGCTGCCTCTGCTTCCTGCTATGCTGTTTCCCGGTCATCAGCTCCTTACTGCCGCAGTATCAGCACTCTGGATGGCTTTAATAGAGGGCGGACAGCCTGCTTGCAGCGCAGGAAAACAATTTTTTTTCAAAAAAATATCCGATTTTTGTTTGCAATTCAAAAACTCTTCGTATCTTTGCAACCGCAAAACGGAAATAAACAGTTCCATTGGAGTATGGTGTAATGGTAACACTACAGATTCTGGTCCTGTCATTCCAGGTTCGAATCCTGGTACTCCAACAGAAAAGCCTTCGAGAATATTTTCTCGGAGGCTTTTTCTGTTGGTACGTCCGATAGATTACAGCTTGCCTTTCAGATAGTCGTAGAAGGTATATTGTGAACGTACCTTCTCCTTCTGAGGATGGGGAGACTTCCAGCAATTGTGCAACTGGTCGTCTACAAAGCAGGCCTTGCGGCGGTCTGCCAGCTGGATATGCAGCATGTCTGCCAGTTCCTGTTTCAGGTCTTTGTCCAGAACGGGGGTGACCGCTTCGATACGGCGGTAGAGGTTGCGGCGCATCCAGTCGGGCGAACCCAAAAAGAGTTTGGGATGTCCGCCGTTGCCGAAGTACCACACACGGGCATGTTCGAGGAAGGTGTCCACAATGCGTGTCACGCGGATGTTGCGGCTGAACTCCCGCCCCGGTATCAGGCAGCAGATGCCGCGTACAATCAAGTCAATCTGTACACCGGCCTCCGAGGCCTCGTACAGCTTCTCTATCATGGCGGAATCCTGCAGGGCATTCATCTTCAGTATGATGCGTCCTTGCTTGCCACTCTTTGCCAATGCTATCTCATGGTCTATCAGGCGGTTCAGCTCGGGTATCAGGTTGAACTGCGCCACCAGCAGCTGCTTGAAGGTGGTGTTTTTCTTCTTCCCTTTCAGCGTACGGAACAGGTTGTGCAGGTCCTTCACAAGGGTGCGGTTGCAGGTGAACAGACCGCAGTCGGCATAGAGGGTGGCCGTCTTTTCGTTGAAGTTGCCCGTACTGATGTAGGCATATCCTATGTTCTTGTCTCCTTTCTCATGGTTGCGCAGGATGAGGGCTACCTTGGCATGTACCTTCAGCTTGGGCAGAGAGTAGATGATGTTGATGCCGGCTGCCTTCATCATCTCGGCAGTGGCCAGGTTGTTCTCTTCGTCAAAGCGTGCCTTCAGCTCTACGAATACGGTCACCTTCTTTCCGTTCTGTGCGGCGGCAATCAGGTTGTTGATGACGCTGGAGTTCTCGGCTACGCGATATTGGGTGACCATGATTTCCGTGACCGACTTGTCGTGGACGGCCTCGTACAGGAAATGGATGAAGTGCTCGAAGCTGTGATAGGGGTAGTGCAGCAGCAGGTCCTTTTGCGCAACGTAGCGGAAGATGGACTCCTGCTCGTCCAGACAGGTCAGCTTCATGGGTTGCGGCTTGCGGATGGGGCGTACCGTGCCGCCGGGGTTGGGCAGGTGGCGCAGGTCTTCCAGGTTGAGGTGCTTGTCGCCGGGCACCAGTTCCTGACGGTTGATGCTGAAGGCATCGACCAGGAAGTTGAGGAAGTCTTGCGGCATGGCGCGGTCGTAGACAAAACGGCATACGGCTCCCGTCTTGCGCTTCTTCACCTTGCTCTTGACCTGTTCGATGATTTCGTTCGTATTGGCGGCATCGTCTATCAGGATGTCGGCATCGCGCGAAATCTTGATGCAATAGCTGCTCTCAATCTCATAGCCGGGGAAGATGATGTCGAGGTTGGCTTTGATGATGTCCTCGATGAACATCAGGTAATACTCCTTGCCCTCCTTCGGCAGTTCGATGAAACGGGGTACCTTACTATATGGCAACTTCATGACGAAGTATTCCGCTTCCTTTCTGCTTGAATGTTTGGGATAGAGTTTGACGGCCAGGTAGAGGCGGTTGTCGCGCAGGAAAGCCACTACCTTGTCCTTGCTGACGGGGACGGGAGCCAGATAGGGCAGTATCTCTTCGCGGAAGAAGCGGCGGACAAACTCCTTGTGAAAGGGAGCCACGTTGCGGCTCTGGTAGAAGATGATGTGATGCTTCTGCAAGGCGGGCAGAATCTTCTGCTCGTAGATGCGCACACGGTCTTCCAGCTGGCGGGTCACCTCGTCGTTGATGTCTTGTACCAGTCGGATGGCCGACTGTACGCTCTCTTCGCTGTCTCGGGTGGCTCCGCTGGCTATGGCCTTGTGGTCGGCTACCCGAATCTTGTAGAACTCTTCCAGGTTGGATGAATAGATGGAAATAAAGTTAATCCGCTCGTATAGGGGTAACGAGTCGTCATCGGCCTCCAACAGTACGCGGTAGTTGAAAGAGAGCCAACTGATGTCACGTTTGAAATATCTATTTTCCATAGTAAAGCTGCATTAGCAGGTTTTTCTGCAAAAATAAGTATCTTTGCAGAGATAAACAAAAGAAAGAATGACAAAAATCGGATTATTATCGGATACGCACGGTTATTGGGACGAAAAATATCTGCACTATTTCGAGCCGTGTGATGAAATCTGGCACGCCGGCGATATCGGCTCGCTGGAAGTGGCACAGAAACTGGCGGAGTTCCGCTTTTTCAGAGCTGTATATGGCAACATTGACGGACAGAACCTGCGACGTTTCTACCCGCAGACGCTCCGCTTCGTGACGGATGGGGCAGAGGTGCTGATGAAACATATAGGAGGCTATCCCGGCCGTTACGACCCTTCGATACAGGGCTCCCTGCTGGTGCATCCGCCCAAGCTCTTTGTCAGCGGACATTCACACATCCTGAAGGTGAAGTATGACAAGACGCTCGGTATGTTGCACATCAATCCCGGTGCGGCCGGCAAGTATGGCTTCCACAAGGTGCGTACCATGGTGCGCTTTGTCATCGACAACGGCACGTTCCGCGATTTGGAAGTGATTGAGCTGGCCGGCTGACAGACATCGTGTGCTGAAAAAATGGCTCATAAATTTTGCACTCCGTCAGCTTTGTAGTATCTTTGCACACTCTGAATAGCAACGAGAGCCGTGGGGCATGGTCCTCCTTCTTATTCTTATTCAACGTGAACTGTAACTCGTAGCTTGTAGCTCGTAGCTCGTAGCTCGTAACTCGTAACTAATAAGAAAAATATGAAAGGAATTATTCTTGCCGGTGGCAGTGCTACCCGTCTTTACCCGTTGTCAAAGGCTATCTCCAAGCAGATAATGCCTGTCTATGACAAACCCATGATTTATTATCCGTTATCCACGCTGATGCTGGCCGGCATCCGCGAAGTCCTTATCATCTCTACGCCGCGCGACCTCCCCATGTTCCGCGAACTGTTGGGCACCGGTGAGGAGCTGGGCATGTCCTTCTCCTATAAGATTCAAGACCAGCCCAACGGCTTGGCACAGGCTTTTGTGCTGGGAGCCGAGTTTCTGGAAGGAGGACCCGGATGCCTCATTCTGGGCGACAACCTATTCTATGGGCAAGGCTTCTCGGCCATGCTGAAGCGGGCAGCTTCCATCGAGAAGGGAGCCTGCATCTTCGGCTATTATGTGAAAGACCCCCGTGCCTATGGGGTGGTGGAGTTTGATGAGAGCGGCAGGGTGATGTCGTTAGAGGAGAAACCGGAGCATCCCAAGAGCAACTATGCGGTGCCGGGGCTCTACTTCTATGATGCCACCGTGACGGCCAAGGCCGCTGCGCTGAAGCCTTCGGCGCGGGGTGAGTACGAGATTACCGACCTCAACCGCCTCTATCTGGACGAAGGGACACTGAAGGTGGAGCTCTTCGGACGCGGATTTGCCTGGCTGGATACAGGCAATTGTGACAGCCTGCTGGAAGCAAGCAACTTTGTGGCTACCATCCAAAACCGTCAGGGATTCCGGGTGAGCTGCATCGAAGAGATTGCCTGGCGAAAGGGCTGGATAGACATTGACCAGCTGCACCGTCTGGGTGAGAAGCTGGGCAAGACGGAGTATGGCCGTTATCTGATGGAGCTGGCCGATTCGCGCCGTTAACTCGAATACCATTATTGTTTATTATATTCACGCTGTATGAAGACTTATTTAGTGACAGGCGCTGCCGGATTTATCGGTGCCAATTATATCAAATACATACTGGCCAAGCACGACGACGTGAAGGTGGTGGTGCTGGATGCCTTGACGTATGCCGGTAACTTGGGTACCATTGCCAAGGATATTGACAACGAACGCTGTTTCTTTGTGAAGGGAGACATCTGCGACCGCACGTTGGCCGACGAGCTGTTTGCCCAATATAAATTTGATTATGTAGTCAATTTTGCTGCCGAGAGTCATGTGGACCGTAGTATAGAGAATCCGCAACTTTTCCTGATTACCAACATCCTGGGTACGCAGAATCTGTTGGATGCAGCCCGCCGTGCTTGGGTGACGGGCAAGGACGCTTCCGGCTATCCTACATGGCGCAAGGGAGTGCGCTATCATCAGGTCTCTACCGACGAGGTGTATGGCTCGTTGGGGGCAGAAGGCTACTTCACCGAAAACACTCCGCTCTGTCCGCACAGTCCCTATAGTGCCAGCAAGACCAGTGCCGATATGGTGGTGATGGCCTATCACGATACCTACAAGATGCCTGTCAGCATCACTCGCTGCTCCAACAATTACGGGCCTTATCACTTTCCCGAGAAACTGATACCGCTGATTATCAAGAATATTCTGGAAGGCAAGAAGCTCCCTGTCTATGGAGATGGAAGCAACGTGCGCGACTGGCTCTATGTGGAAGACCACTGCAAGGCCATCGACCTGGTGGTACGTCAGGGCGAAGAGGGCGAGGTTTACAATGTTGGAGGTCACAACGAGAAGACCAATCTGGAGATTGTGAAGCTTACCATCGCCACTATTCGTCGTCTGATGGAAGAGCAGCCTGCCTATCGTGCCGTATTGAAGAAGCAGGTGAAGGGGGATGATGGACAGATTGACATCAGCTGGATAAACGAGGAGCTGATTACCTTTGTCAAGGACCGTCTGGGGCACGACCAACGGTATGCCATCGATCCCACAAAGATTACGCAGGCATTGGGATGGTATCCCGAAACCAAGTTTGAAGTGGGCATTGTGAAGACCATTGAATGGTATCTCAATAATCAGGCATGGGTGGAAGAGGTCACCAGCGGAGACTACCAGAACTATTACGAGCGGATGTATGGGGCCAGGTGATGGTCGTATTACGCTATATAATATAAAAGCAGGGGCGGATTTTCTGCCCCTGCTTTTATATTGTATGTCCTTTCTCGTTACTCTTCGATAGTCATCTCGTCAATCAGGTGCTTGGCACCGGCATATTTCTCGATGATGAAGAGGGTGTAGCGGATATCTACGCAGGCGGCACGTTGCGAGGAGGGACGGAACGCAATGTCGCCCGTCAGGCCTTCGTAGTTGCGGTCGAAGCCTGTACCTATCAGCTGCCCTTTGGCATTGAAGACCGGTGAGCCAGAGTTGCCGCCCGTATTGTCGGTGTTGACAATGAAGCAGACGGGCATCTCACCGTCGGGTAGGGCATAGCGTCCGAAGTCTTTGGCCTGGTAAAGCTGCTTCAGCTTGTCGGGCACTACAAATTCCCAGTTCGTGGGGTCCTCCTTCTGCATGACACCCCGCAAGGTTGTATGGCTGGCATACTCCACACCATCGGCTGGCGCATAGGGCAATACCTGTCCGTAGGTGAGGCGCAAGGTGGAGTTGGCATCGGGATAGATAGGCTGTCCGGCTGCCTGTTTCATCTCCATCATTCCCTTTACCCATACTTTGTGTGCAGCGTTGTAGTTCCGGTTGGCTTCCATCATGTCGATGCCGGTCTTCAACAGACCGTCGGTGATGGAGTGCTTGAAGAGTACCATCCAGTCGCACGTCAGCTTGTAGAGGCTGGGCTTGCTGATGAACTTCTCAAAGCGTTCGCGGCTTCCGAAGATGGAGTACTCGAAGCAGGCATCGATGAAGGCATCGGTGTTGCCCTTGAACCGACGGTCGATGACCTGGAAAATGCCGATGCGCTGCTCGGCAGGAATGTATCGGGCATACGTGCGAAGCATCTCTTTGCCTACCTTACGTTCCACCTCGGGGTAGGGTACTGAGGCAAAGTAGCGTTCGGCATCGCGACGCAGGGTGTCAATGGCAGAGGCTATCTGAGCCTTGTCCTTTTTCTTCAGTGCGGTGGCCAATGCGGCGGTATTAGGCAGACGCATGAAGTCGAGTGCCGTAATGAGCGCTTCCTGAATGGCTTGCTGATGATAGAGGGCCGGCCGACGTTGGGCCACGATGGCGCGTATCTGCTCGAACGCCTGCTGATAGGAAGAATCGCCCAACTCACGTCCGCGTTGCAGCAGTGCTTCCTGCTGGGTGCGTTTGGTGTCCAGCACCTTCAGACGTACCAGTCCTTCGTTCATGCCGATGGCGTTCTTCCAGTAGTTGGCACTGGAGGCATACTTGCTGGCATAGTGGATGCGCACGGCATCGTCCTTCAGCATCTCCTCCATCAGCACCTTCTGGCGGGCGTCGCGTACATGGTGGCGCATGAAGTTGGTGGTCTGCATCCGTTCCTCCACTTCGTCGCTAATCATGTAGCGCCAGTTGCGGCCGGGGAAACCCATGATGAAGGTGAAGTCGCCTTCGCGGTATCCGCTCAGGCTGATGGTCAGATGCTTTTTTACCCGAAGGGGGACGTTCTGCGGACTGTATGCGGCTGGCTTGCCCTCGCTGTCGGCATAGATGCGGAAGAGGGAGAAGTCGCCTGTGTGACGCGGCCACATCCAGTTGTCTGTGTCGGCACCAAACTTGCCGATGCTGCTGGGAGGAGCTCCCACCATGCGGATATCGCTGTAGGTGGTCTTCACAAACAGGTAGTAACGGTTGCCGCCATAGAAAGCCTTCAGCTCCAGTTTGCGTCCTGCACTCATCTCGATGTTCTCCTCTTTGGCAAAGCGTTGGGCTACTTTAGACAGGTAGCTGGGCGAGAGGTAGTTGGTGCCTTGCGGGTCGGGATCCTTCTTAAGCTGCTCCTCTACATACGACGTGACGTCAAGTATCTGGTCGATGTAAGTGATGGTCAGTCCTTTGCAGGGCAGTTCTTCGCTGCGGTTCATGGCCCAGAATCCGTTGGTCAGGTAGTCGTGCTCTACGCTGGAGTGCTGCTGTATAGAGCCGTAGCCGCAGTGGTGGTTGGTCAGCACCAGCCCTTCGGCTGATATGACCTCACCGGTACAGCCGCCTCCGAAGTGTACCACAGCATCCTTGAGCGACACCCCTTCCGGATTGTATATCTCGTTGACAGGAATCAGCAGACCCAGCTCTTGCATGGCCACCTCGTTCTGTTTCTGCAAGTCGGTCAGCATCCACATTCCCTCGTCGGCGTATGCGGCGAGGGAACAGAATGCAACAATCAGTAATGCAATACGTTTCATAAGGTAGTGGCGTTTGACGGGTTACTCAACAATGGTCATTTCGTTGATCAGGTGCTGGCAGCCGCCCAGCTTCTCCAGGATGAAGAGTACGTAGCGGATGTCTACCACGATGCAGCGTTGCAGCTCGTTGTCAAAGTTGATGTCGCCGCTCAGGCTCTCCCAGTTGCCGTCGAAAGCGGCACCGATGAGCTGGCCTTCACCGTTGATGACGGGGCTTCCCGAGTTGCCGCCGGTGATGTCGTTGGTGGTGAGGAAGCATACGGGCATGGTGCCGTCGGCCATGGCATAGCGACCGAAATCTTTCTTCTGAATCAGTTCCTTCAGCTTGGCGGGTACTACGAACTCGGCATCATCGGGGTTCTCTTTTTCCAGAATACCGTCGGTTGTGGTGTACCACTTGTAGTGAACGCCGTCCTTCGGGTCGTATGACTTCACGTTGCCGTAGGTCAGACGTAGGGTGAAGTTGGCATCGGGATAGGAGGGCACCGGCTGTTTCATTTCACCCAGGCCGCGGATGTAGGCTTTGTGCAGCAGCGGCAGATCCTTGCTGCCTCCTTCCATACCCTCTTGCGCATGCATCAGGGCGTCAAATGTCTGGTTGTAGAAGAGGGCGGCGGGGTCGTTCTCCAGCACCTTCAGCGAGGGCTTCTTCAGGAACTTGTCCAGATTCTCGCGGGTAGCCAGGATGGAGTTGTCAAACCAGTTGTCCACATAGGCATCGTAGTCGCCTTTAAACTTCTTCTCGATTACGTCGTAGTAGGCGGGCAGGTTGGCGGCATCTACATATTGCGGGACGGCGGGCAGCATGGCTTTGGCCACGGCACGCTCTACTTCGTGGTCGTAGTCTTTGTTGTGGATGCGTTCAAACTCTTTCTCCAGTTGCGCTTTACCAGCTTCCAGCAGTGAGTCGTTTTTCTCTTTCAGTGCCTTGGTCAGTGATTCTGCGGCCCGGGGGCTATAGAGGTTGATGGTGCTCAGCAGGCCTTCTACCAGATACATTACCTGACGACGCGGTTCACTCTGCCGGTTGACGATGGCATCAATCTTTTCTACCACACCCTCGTATTCGGGTTTGCCCTTTGCCCATTCGGCATAGCGGCGCTCTATTTCGGCCTTCGCACCCAATACATCGTTGTCTATGATGGCTTTGTTCATGCCGATGGAGTTCTTCCAGTAGTTGCTGCTGCCGGCAAACTTGTTGGCGTACTGGATGCGGATCTTGTCACTCTGAGACATGTATTGGCGCAATACGTCCAGATAGATGGTACGCATGTCAATCTTCGACTGGTTGTCGGCGGTCATGCGCTGCTTCACCTCACTCTGTGTCAGGTAGCGGCTGGTGCTGCCGGGGAATCCCATCACCATGGCATAATCGCCTTCGTCCAGCCCCTTGATGGAGATGGGCAGGTACTTGGGAGTCTGCAGGGGAACATTGTCGGCACTGTAGTCGGCAGGTTCGCCGTTCTTGTCGGCGTAGATGCGGAACATCGAGAAGTCGCCCGTATGGCGTGGCCACATCCAGTTGTCCGTCTCACCGCCAAACTTACCTACGCTGCTGGGGGGAGCGGCTACCATGCGCACGTCGCTGTAGACTTTGTAGTAGATGAGGTAGAACATGTTGCCGGCATAGAAGGGAAGTGCCTGTGCCACGATGCCCGGTTTGCCTTTCAGGTCACTCTTGGCCAGCTCTTCTTCGGCCAGCTTGCTGAGGAAGGGGCGCGTCTGTGCCGTGTATTCATCTACCTCTCCCGCCTTTACCTTGCTGTTTACCAGCTCTGTGATGTCCACGATGCGGTGCACAAAGCGAAATTTCAGTCCCGGAGTGGGCAACTCTTCGCTGCGGTTCATGGCCCAGAAGCCATCAGTCAGGTAGTCATGCTCTACACTGGAGTGCTTCTGGATGGAGGAGTAACCGCAGTGGTGATTGGTCAGAATGAGGCCTTCGGGTGAGATAATCTCACCGGTACATCCGCCGCCAAAGATGCCGACTGCATCCTTCAGACTGACACCGTTCGGGTTGTACAGGGCGTCGGCTTCCAGCTTCAGTCCCTGCTTCTTCATCAGTTCGATGGAGTTCTGCTGTTTGATTAGTTGCAGTAACCACATACCTTCGTCCGCCCGTGCGGTGCAGAAGGCGATTGCTGCCAAGGCGGCAATCAGGCTTTTACGTAAAATCTGTTTCATATCATATAGTTTTATAAATGTATTCACTTGTCACTCGTAGCTTGTAGCTCGTAGCTCGTAACTTGTAGCTCGTAGCTCATCCATTGTGCAAAAATACGTAAACCAATTGAAAATATCTTTTTTCCGTCTCAGTTTATAAGGATTATTAATACCTTTGTCACAACTAATTCATAAATCTTGCTCGCATGATACGAACGAATGTGTCTCTTTGGGGGACTTTTACGATGTTGTTGGTCTTGTTCGCCTCTTGTAGCCGTACCTACAAGGTGGAAGGCAGTTCGACTGTCACCAGTCTGGATGGAAAAATGCTTTACCTCAAATTGATGCAGGGCGATGAGTGGCAGACGGTGGACTCGGCAGAAGTGATTCACGGATTCTTCAAGATGAAAGGCGCTGCTGACTCGGTGCGGATGGTCATGCTGTACATGGGTCAAGAGGGCATCATGCCCTTGGTGCTGGAGAACGGTAAGGTGGAGGTATCCATCTCCAACGGACAGCTACAGGCCAAAGGCACCCCACTGAACGACAAGCTGTATGAATTCATTGACAAACGTAACGAGATGGAGGTGCAGATAGAAGAGTTGGACCGCAAGGAAGCCCGTCTGGTATTGGAAGGTGCCAATCTGGAAGAGGTGCGTCCCCAACTGCAGGCAGAGGGCGAGAAGCTGCTCAAGGAGATGAACGACTATGTGGAGAAGTTTATCACTGACAATGCCGATAATGTACTGGGTCCCAGTGTCTTTCTGATGATGTGTGCCACGTTGCCCTATCCTATGATGACTCCTCAGATAGAGTCCATCATGCGAGTGGTGCCAACCTCGTTCAAAGATCATCCTTCCGTCAAAGAGTTCCTGTCGAAGGCCAAGGAGAATATGCAACTGATTGAAGAGCACCAGCGTCTGCAGGAGAATGCTGCTGTGGCAGCCAAGCAACGTTGACTCTAAGTATCTTTCCATTTCAAGAACCATTTAATTCCGTACCGTAAAGAATGCGTCTTCCACAGCCCTTTACCGATCAGCTGTCCCACCTGTTGGGAGCGGATGAATATGCCCGTTTCGCGGAGGCACTGGACGGTGAGCAACCTGTCAGCATTCGCCTGAACGAGGGAAAATGGCGAGCGTTTTTCCCCGGTGCTACCTTGCCTGCGTTGGCAGCTGCTGTCCCTTGGTGCCGGTCGGGACGCTACCTGGACCGTCGTCCCTCGTTTACGTTCGATCCCCTTTTTCATGCCGGATGCTACTATGTGCAGGAGGCTTCGTCTATGTTCCTTGAACAGGCGTTGCGGCAGTGCCTCACTAACGAGCCGATAGTGATGCTCGACCTCTGTGCCGCACCCGGCGGGAAATCCACTCATGCCCGCAGCCTGTTGCCGGAGGGCAGTCTGCTGGTGGCCAATGAGGTGATGCGTGCCCGTTCGCAGGTGTTGGCAGAGAATCTGACAAAGTGGGGACACCCGGACGTTGTGGTGACCAACAGCGACCCGGCCGACTTCACCTCACTGTACGGCCTCTTTGATGTGATACTGACCGATGTACCCTGCTCGGGAGAAGGCATGTTCCGTAAAGACCCTGTGGCGGTAGCGGAGTGGAGTCCCGAGAATGTGACAACCTGTTGGCAACGCCAGCGGCGTATCCTGACAGACATCTGGCCCGCACTGAAACCGGGCGGGTACCTGATATACAGCACATGTACATACAACACGCAGGAGGACGAGGAGAACGTGCGGTGGCTCAGCGAGGAGTTCGGAGCTGAGGTATGCCCCATTCCGCTCTCCTCCGACTGGGGTGTCACAGGCAATCTCTTGTCCGGCGAATCGTTTCCTGTCTATCGTTTCCTCCCTCATCGTACTGCGGGCGAAGGCTTCTTTCTGGCTTTGTTGCGCAAGCCCTTAGAGGAGGGCGAGGCTGACACCTTCTCTTTTCCCTCCCGAGGGAAAAACAGTTCCCTGCGGGAGAAGAAAAAAATGCAGGGAAAAGGGGGAAAACCGGTGGGGCCTACACGAGAGCAACTGGAACAGTTGCGTAGCTGGTTGAAGGTGGATGCAGCGGAGTATGACCTGCTGGCAGAAGGCGAGGCTGTGACCGTTTTCCCTCACCGATGGCTGTCGGTATGGGAGGCACTGCGTGCTTCGGTGCGGGTGTGTCAGGCCGGATTGCCTTTAGCTGAGCTGAAAGGGCGCGAGTGGCAACCTGCTCATGCGTTGGCCATGAGCCGTCTGTTGGCTCCCGATGCCTTTGTTTCGGCAGAGGTCTCCTGCCATCAGGCGTGGGCCTATCTGCGTAAGGAGGCTGTCACCTTGTCGCCGTCGTTGCCTCGGGGCATCCTGCTGCTTACCTATCGGGGAGTGCCTTTGGGCTTTGTGAAGAATGTAGGAAATCGGGCCAATAACCTCTATCCACAGGAGTGGCGTATCCGTAGCGGTTATCAGCCCGATGATGCCGTTGAACTCTTTGCGTTTTAAAGTCTGCTTTTGTAGAGTCTGGCCATCGCCTTCTGGTACCGGTTCTCCAGTTCCAGCAGGTTATCGTGACTCTGGTAGATGACAGATACCTCAACAAAATACTCTATCAGACTGATTTCGCCGCCGGTCAGCGCCTGTTTCAGCAGCGACAGATTCTGTTGCTGGGCAAAGGTCTCGCTGTATTCGTCGATGGAGGTCTGCAGATTGCGTGCCTCTTCGTAGGCTTGCCACAGGCTGGCACGCCTCTTCGTCCATTCGTTCTCCCGCTGGAAGTCGATGCCGATGGCTTGTGCTTTGGCTATCTTCACCTTGTTTCGGTTCTCGAACAGGGGGAAGGAGAAACCTACCACTACGCCATTCAGCGGATGTCCCGACTCGGTATTCCGTCTGTATCCCAACTCCAGACGTGGCAGCCATCCCTGCCGGCTGGCGACAATCTGTTTGCGGGCAGCGTCACTCTCGCCTTGCAACGACTGCAAAGCCGGGTCTGACGACAGCAGTTCGTCCATCAATGGATTGATTTGGGTCGGGAGGGGTACCGTGGGGTAGGCAGTCAGTCCCAATGCCTGTGGAGTAGGCAGCGGGTCGCCCGGTAGCGGACGGCCGGCAGTCAGCGGTTGGTTGTCGTTCAGTGCCAGCAGTTCCTTCAGTTTGCTCTTCAGACTGTTCAGGTTCAGTCGCGTTTCCGTACGTACGTTCAGCAACTCCAACTTTATCTTGTTGGTCTCCAGAATGTTTGCATCTCCACTTTCCAAGCGTTGCGTATAGAGGGCCGAAAGCTCTTCGGCATTCTTCCGCCGTTCGTCCAGCATCTGTTGCCGGCGTTGCAGCAGGATGATGTCCAGACAGAGCTCTTTGGCCTGTAGCAGCACCTCTTGGCGCAGAGCCTCGGCTTGTGCGTCCAACGCATTGTTTCTCAACCGGTTTCGGCTGCCTCGTACGCCATACAGTGTGGGGAACTCGAAGCTTTGGGAGACAATCAGCTCGCCAGCCGTCTCGCCGCTGTTGGTCGAGTCCCATACGTGGGAGTAGGAGAGGGTCGGGTCGGACAGGTTGTTCTCTGCCTTGTTCTCCAGTTTTTGTGAGGAGAGCAGGTGTGCTTGTGCCTTCAACTCTTTGTTGTTGGCGGCTATCTGTTGCAGGATGGCGTCGATGCCGTTGCTTTGTGCGTGGGTAGGACCGGTCAGCATCAGTAGGACGGTGCATCCTATCAGCGTTTGTTTCTTTATCATAATCATATTCATTAGTGCTCATTATATAAATTTTCGCAAGTCTTATAGTAAACAAGTGAACGAGTCAACAAATGTAGGGGCGCAATATCTTGCGCCCTGAGCCCGCTGTCGTGTGGCTTGGGCGGAACATTTTCCGCCCCTACAAAATCGGTCAATTCACTTACTTCATTCACTGATTGGCCGTTGTTTCATCATCAGGTAGACAATCGGGATGATGAAGCCGTTGAGGCAGGTCGAGGTCAGTAATCCTCCCAATATGACTTTCGCCATCGGACTCTGAATCTCGTTGCCCGGCAGGTCGCCTCCCAGTGCCAAGGGTATCAGTGCCAGTGCCGAGGAGAGCGCGGTCATCAGAATCGGGTTCAGACGGTCCAGCGAACCTCGTACCACACTGTCGTACACCGTATACCCCTCCTCACGTTGCAGGTAGTTGTAGTGGCTGATGAGCAGCATGCCGTTGCGGGTGGCGATGCCGAAGAGCGAGATGAATCCGATGATGGCCGGAATGCTCACCTCTCCGGTGGTCAGTAGCAGGGCAAACACACCGCCTATCAGTGCCAGCGGCAGGTTGAGCAGGATGATGGCACTCTCTTTGGTGCTACGGAACTCGTGATAAAGCAGCAGGAAGATGACGACAATGGACATGAACGAGGTGAGCAGCAGGGTACGGCTGGCCGCCTGTTCACTCTCAAATTGTCCGCCATACGCTACGTGATACCCTTCGGGCAGCTGGATTTGTGCATCGATGCGTGCCTGGATGTCGTTGACCACACTGCGCAGGTCACGGTCGGCCACATTGGCCGAGATGACAATCTTGCGCTTCACATTCTCGCGGCTGATGGTGTTGGGACCCATGGTGGAGCGCACTTCCGCTACCTGACTCAAGGGAACTTTCTCGCCATCGGCGGTATCAATCATCAGGTCGCGTATCTTCTCGGCTGCATCGCGCAGGTCGTCTGCCACACGGACCGTCAGGTCAAAGCTCTTCCCCTGCTCGTAGACCTGCGATACCACTTCACCGGCCAGGCAGACGTTGACGAACTCGGCAAATTGGGGCAGCGTGATGCCATGGCGTGCCAACAGTTCCCGTCGCGGATGGATGGTCAGCTGCGGACGTTCTATCTGCTGTTCCACATTCAGGTCGGCAATGCCCGGTATATCCTGGATAGCCTTCTTGATGTCGTTTCCCAAGGTGAACATACGGTTCAGGTCATCGCCGAAGAGCTTGATGGCGATATTGGCTTTCGTCCCGCTCAGCATCGCGTCAATGCGGTGGCTGATGGGTTGGCCTATCTCTACGTTGGCTCCCACGATGGTGCCCAGCTTCTCGCGTACCTCGGCCATCAGTTCTTTGCGCGAACGTTTGCTTAGGGTAAAGGGAGCTTCTAACTCCGATACATTCACGCCCAGTGCATGTTCGTCCAGTTCGGCACGTCCCGTCTTGCGGGCTACCGTCTCAATCTCGGGTATGGTCAGCAGCAGCTCTTCGGCCCTTTGTCCCATGCGGTTGCTCTCCTCCAGCGAGATGCCCGGCAGCGAGGAGATGTTGATGGTGAATGACCCTTCGTTGAAGGGGGGCAGGAAGGAGCGTCCCAGTGTGAAGAAGAGTCCCAAGGCTATCAGGAAGAGGGACACCGTGCCTCCCAGTACACTCCGTTTGTGCTGTAGTACGAAGGTCAGTGCCGAGGCATACCGCTGTTTCAGGATATAGGCTATGGCAGAGTCGCCTTCCTCTCCTTTTTTCAGTTTCCCGTCCGACGCTCTCTTCAGCAGGTACGAACAGAGCACAGGCGTTACCGTCAGTGCTACCAAGGTAGAGGCGGCCAGTGCCGTGATGAAGGCGATACCCAGCGGCACCAGCATACGTCCCTCCATACCGCTCAGGAAGAAGAGGGGGACAAAGCTCACCACAATGATGAGGGTCGAGTTGAGGATGGGCATACGTACCTCCTTGGAGGCGTTGAACACCACCTCAAGTAAGGGCAACTGTTCCTCTTTCGGACGGAGACGGTTCTCGTGCAGCCGTTTGTACACATTCTCTACATCGACAATGGCGTCATCCACCAGCGAGCCGATGGCAATGGCCATGCCTCCCAAGCTCATGGTGTTGATGGTGAATCCCATGTAGTGCAATGCCAGCAGAGAGGCTATCAGTGCAAGTGGCAGCGTGACCAGCGAGATGACAGTGGTTCGTACGTTGGCCAGAAAGAGGAACAGGACGATGACCACGAAAAGGCCGCCTTCTACCAGTGACTTCTGCACGTTGCCTATGGAACTCTCGATGAATCGGCTCTGGCGGAAGATGTCTGTTGACACATGTACATCGGCAGGCAGATTTTTCTGCAGCTCTTTCAGTGCGTTCTCCAGCTTTTCGGTCAGTTCCAATGTGCTGGTGGAGGGCTGTTTGGTGACGGTCATCAGTACGGCTTGCCGGCCCCGTTCGGAGGCGGTACCCAGTTTGGGCGTCTTGCCGCCCCGCCGGATGTGGGCTATGTCCTCCAGCAGGATGGGATAGGAGCCTCCCTCTTGCCGTTTGACCACCGCCTTGCCTATCTCATCCGTGCGGTCGGTGGCCAGCATACCGCGTACAATGTATTCGTTGCCATATTCGTAGAGCACGCCTCCGTTGGCATTGAGGTTCATGTCGCGGGTAGCATTCATCACTTCGTCCAGCGAGAGTCCGTAGTGGCGCATCCGTTCGGGGTTCAGCACAATCTGATACTCCTGGATGTCACCTCCCAGTACGGCTACCTGCGCCACACCACCTGTCGAGAGCAGGCGCGGGCGGATGGTCCAGTCGGCTATCGTACGCAGATCCAGCATCGAGGTAGTGTCGGCCGTCAGTCCGATAATCAACATCTCACCCAGAATGGATGACTGGGGGCCCAACGTGGGCCTTCCTACATTGGAAGGCAGCGATTCGCTCACCACGGCCAGCTTCTCGCTGACTATCTGTCGGGCGCGGTAGATTTCCGTGCCCCAATCAAACTCCACCCAGACAACGGAAAATCCGTTAGTGGAGGAGGAGCGTACCCGGCGCACACCGGTAGCCCCGTTGACGGCGGTCTCTACCGGGAAGGTGACCAGCTGTTCCACCTCCTCGGCAGCCATGCCGTTGGCTTCGGTCATAATCACTACCGTAGGGGCGTTCAGGTCGGGAAACACATCGACCTCGGTATGCAAGGCCGTATAGGTTCCCCCTATCAGCAACAGCACCGATGCCACCAGCACCAAGATGCGGTTGTGCAATGAAAAGTGTATAATCTTGTTCAGCATGATTTCTTGCCTCCTCTTTCATTAGTGCTCATGACTGTGTGCAGGCAGCACGTTGGTGGCCGAGGCCAGCTTCACCTGGTAGGCTCCTTGAGTCACCACGCGGTCGCCGGCGTGGAGGCCCGAGCAGATCTGTACCCGCCGGCCGTCGTCGGCTCCCAGGGTGACCCGTTGCTTCTTGTACCCCTCTTCATCCAGCTGCAGATAGACGAAGAAGCTGCCTTGCTCCTCGGTCAGTGCAGTGCGGGGGACGGATATCACCTGTTCCATAGGGGTGGAGAGCAGGAAGATTTCGACAAAAGCGCCGGGAAGAATCTCTCCCTTGTTGTCAAATTCAAAGGTGACGGGCACGTAGTAGCCGTTGCCGTCCGACGACTTGCCGTAGGAGAGCAGACGGCCGTTCAGCTCGTCCAGTGCATACACTTGTTCGTCGTAGGGGGTGCGGAAATGGGCGGAACCGATGGTACGCAAGGCTCCGTAGTATCTTTCGGAGACGTCGGCACGCAGGAAGAGGCGTCTGTTCTGCGTGATGCTGACCAGCGGCTGGCCCACCGTCACGTAGTCGCCCTCTTTGACCAACAGGTTCTTTACGTAGCCTCCGATGGGCGATACAACCGCCTGTCCGCGTTCCGAGTGGTGCTTGGCCACCGCCTCGTAGCTGATGCGGGCGTTCTCATAGGTCTGTTTCACCTCAGCAAACGCCTTTTGCGATACGATGCGGCTCTCTAATAGCGGCTTCATGCGTTCGTACTCCTTTTGGGCGGTCTCGTAGGCTACCCGTGCCTTTTGTACGGGGTCTCCTTCGGCAATGTTTTGCGAGGAGAGGGTCAGCAGTACGCTTCCCTTGCCCACGTTCATCCCTTCGATTACGTTCCTTTGCAGAGATACCACACCGGCCACAGGGGCAACGGCCATGCTTTCGTCTCCTTGGGCGGCCAATACCTGACCACTGCAGCGGATGACTTGGTGGAAGGTGCCCGGCTCGATGGTGCTGACCTTCACGCCGGCTGCTTCAGCCTTGGCCGGAGGCAGGATGATTTCGTCACCCCCTTCCTGTCCGTGATTCGATCCCTCGTGTTCGTAATCATGTCCTTCGTGGTCATGGTCATGTCCCTCATGTCCGTGGGAGTGTTCGGTCGTTTCGTGCGCATGTTGTTCAGCCGAATGACCGTTGCAGGTGCCGAATAGGAAGAGTCCTATGGCACCTATATAGATAGATGTTCTGAATGTCATGATAGTTGTTGTTTCCTTGGTTGTTGATTTTGAATACGTGTCACGCTATGTTCAAAACAACAACAGGAGGAGCCCGCAACCCACCGGTGCAGGCTATCGGCGTGTCATGCAGGCGCTCGCGGTAGGGACAGACCGCATGTCGGGCGGTCTGTTCCGGTGCAGACAACCGTTGGCCCATTAAGAGTTCCACCAGATAAGGGGGCATCATCCATGGCAGCAGCGGCGTCACGGAGGGACCGTCCGGCGAGGGAAGGGTGGGTGTACGTTGGAAGAAGTGAGTGGTCAGGCATCCGGTGTCACAGCAGCAGTGACGCGCTTCGCCGTCGTGATGCGCAGCAGGATGAGGGTGGTCGCACGCCGTTTCATGCAGGTCGTTCTTCAGGCAGATATGGCCGTCGGCATGATGGTGGTGAGGCATGACGGGTACCATCGGCATGAGTATGCTGACAAACAACAGAAGGATGACGATGTTCCTGTTCCTCTTCATGAATTCCACTCGAATTAAAAACCGGACAAAAATAGGCTTTCGATATTGAAAAAGCAAATCAAACTGTTCGATTTATCGTTATTTATCGCTTTTCAGTATCTGTTTTCATCCCCATTTCCCCTGAATATGCGTGGAAAATGCAAAACGAAGGCCTATTTTTTCATTTATATCAACTCTTTTTATATCTTTGCCGCTACGTAAACAAAACAAAATGATCTCTGGGTTATGAATGATATGACAAATGAATATCGCCCCTTGATATTGGTGGCAGAGGATGATGACAGCAACTTCAAACTCATCAATGCCATTATCGGCAAGAAGTGTGACATCGTGTGGGCTAAGAACGGTGAAGAGGCCGTTCGCCTGTTTAACGAAAAGAAAGAATCCATTGAAGCCATCCTCATGGACATCAAGATGCCGCTGATGAACGGTCTGGATGCAACGGTACTCATCCGCAAGGAAACTCCCGATCTGCCCATCATCATGCAGACGGCGTATGCCTTCTCCTCCGACCGCGAGCGGGCCATGCAATGTGGTGCCACCGATGTGCTGGTCAAGCCCATCACGCTGAACATTCTGCGTACTACGTTGAGCCACTATCTGCCCCGCTTGCAGTGGTGACGGCTCCTTACCTGCGTCCTACCAGCTCCCTACCAACGCCCTACCAGCTCCCTGCACGACCCGCATCACTTCCGCTCCTTATACACGGAGGTGATACGGAGATTGTAGGGAGGTGATACGGAGCAGAGTAGGAGAGTTTGCTGCCAACCGGTCCATTCCGGATCAGTGCGAAAAGTCGGTTGTACCGGTTTGGACTTTTTGCAGGAGGCAAAATGTAAAGGATGTTTACTATGCCCGATTCCCTGCTGAGAGAGAAAAATCGGCGTTTGTAAGTGCTTGGTTATCAATCTGTTGAGATGGCAAACATTCAGTCGTATTCTGAATGTGTTTCATGATACGACTGAATGGCATTCATGATACGACTGAATGTATTTCATGATACGACTGAATGATGCTCCCCTTAGGAGTGGTTCTTGGAGAGCCCATTTTTGTCCGAAATGATTACTGTTTGACCCTCTATTCCTCTCTGATGATTTTGTAGAGCAGGGTGTTCTGCAGCGTCAAGGGTTTGTCGTGGGCAAAGAATATCGCTCCGCTTACCGGTGCCTTGACCTCCTGTTGCACGCTCCCGTCGTACGGATCCAGTATCTGTGCCAGTATCTCTCCCGCTTTCACCTCCTCCCGGGCTCCTTTTATCCGATAGAATACACCTGCCTTTTCTGCTTTCACACTTATCAGGTCGTCGTCGGTGATGGTGGTGGAGTGGAATCCTGCTCTTACGGGTTGCCGTATCAATTCCATCCGATTCATAAACCGCAGGATGGAGCGGCACGCTTCCCGCGTACATGTTTCCGAGATGGTATCGTTCTTCCCGGCATACAGTGAGAAGGCCTTCGTGTCCCAAATCTGCCAGTTGTAGTTCAGGATGGTCGTGTCATAGGGATGCGGTTTCTTCACAAACACGTAGGGCAGTCCGAAGTAGGCTGCTTCCCGTTCCGGCTGATAGCCTGTCTCCATCATGCGCACATGAGGGATGAAGTCGCCGGGGATGTAGAAGCTGGCCAGCTGGATGCCCAGGCTGTACACCTTAATCTTCTCAAACAGAGCGGCTGCAATGCGTTGGGTGGTCTCTCCCAGGTTATATCCCGGGAACATCCGGTTGATGTCGGTGTTGTCCATCGCCCAGAACCGTTTGCCTATGTTCATGGAGAACGGGTTGGCGTTGGGGATGACCAGTACCTCGTTGCCGGCCGTCAGGTTGCCTTCCCGTTCTATCTTGGCCAGCTGCTGTACCATTTGTGAGCAGATGTACTGCTGCTGTATCTCGTCTCCACGCATGGCACCTACGATGGCCAGCGCGGGTATGCCGCTTCCGAAGCGGAAGCCTTCTATCCGGAATTCGTCACGGAAGGGTGACGGCATACGGAACAATGTTTCTCTTTTCATAACTTGTGAATGCGTGCAATCAATGAACCTTCATATACTACAGGGTAGGCGCGGATGGTGAAGAGATAGCCGTGTACCGGTGCCACGATGCGGTGCAGTACCTGGCCTGTCAGGGGGCTGACGATGTTGCCTATCTCCTCTCCCTCGTCCACCACAATGCCGTTTTTGATGTCTGTCAGGAAGATGCCCGAAGCCTCTGCGTTGACAAAGCTCACCTCCTGCCCGATGGAAATCAGCGGTTGGCGGATGAGTCCGTCTTCGCTCTTTCCCTTCCACACGCCCAGCTGTTGCAGCAGATGCAGGATGCCGCTCACCAGCTGGTTGCCCAGGCTGTGGTTGATGCGCATACCTACCCCCATCTCTACCACTAAGCAGGGGGTCCCTGTCGTGTTCAGCGAGTGTGCCAGGGTCGATTTCAGTACGGTGCTGGCTTCGTGAATCCAGATGAAGTCCATGTTGAGCATCCGTGCATAGGGTATCAGCGTGTTGGCTGTCTGTATGTTGATGCGTACCTGCGGCACCTCCCGCAGGAAGATGTTGCTGGAGTGGATGTCTATCACCAGATCGGCTCCTATCAGTGACTCGATGAGGCTGAACGCCACGTTCTCGGCCATGCTCCCTTCGGGGTTGCCGGGAAAGATGCGGTTCATGTCGAGGTCAAATCCCGGTATGCCGCGCATGATGGAGTCGATGCCCAGCGGGTTCAGTGCCGGATAGATTTCAACGCTGCCGGCCAGTGAAGGAAGGTCGGCTTGCAGGAGGCGGGCCAGCCGGTAGCAGACGTATTGTCCCTCCAGCTCGTCGCCGTGTGTGCCGGTGACGATGCAGATGCGTTTGCCTGCCTCGTCGCCGCAGATTCTGTTTCGTTGGATGAGCAACCGCTCGCCTACAGGCAGGGCGGTCGATACGATGGTTTCAATCATTGGTTATTCTCTTCTTTGGTAGCCATGACCCTGATTTCACTGCTTTGAGCGGCGTTGCCGATGAAGATACCCCGGTTGACGGGGCAGTCGGCAGCATCTCGGCCATGGGCTATTTTGATGTATCCTTCAGTTATCAGTTGGTTGTTGGTGGGGTCTGCTCCTATCCAGGCTCCATCCAGATAGACCTCTGCCCACGCATGGGTAAAGCCGATGCCGGGCATGAACCCGTTGGCATAGCGTGCGGCGAATCCCTGCTGACGGCAGAGGGCGATGAATATGTGGGCAAAGTCCTGACATACCCCGGCTGCCTGTCCGAATGCCTCGGCGGCGGTTGTCCCGTTGCCCGTACTACCCGGCCGGTAGACCATCTGTTGATAGATGGCCTCATTCAACCGGATGATGCGTTCGCGCGGCGAAGCGATGCGGTTCAGGGCAAGCTCGTCAGCAAAGGCTCTCATCTCCGGTGAAGTGTATGCCAACCGGCTCTCTTCCCTGTACATCGGATGGGGCTCCTCCTCCGGCAGCCGATAAGGTGCCAGCTCCACTTCGCCGTAGCTGGTGAAGACGAAGGCATCGTGCGCCTCCAGCGTATGCCCGTACTGTATCCGGTTGCCGAAGGCATCCACGTCATGGCGCAGGCTTACCGCCGGGTGGAGTTGCAGCTCTTCGCGCATCAGCCGCTGGCAGGCGTTCTCGCAGGGCAGGCAGCGCAACTTGAAGTAGTGGCGTTCTACCGGCGCACTCAGTCGGATGATGCTTTGGTAGTGGTATGTGTATCGTTTCATGCAGCGTATTGAGGTTGCAGCGTTGCGTGTTATTACAACAATACCAGGTGGTTCAGGTACTTCAGCAGCCGGTTCTTGTAGTCGGCATCACGGGCTGTGTACAGCTCCTCCTGAACCAGTTCGTCCAACCGTTGCAGGATGATGGCATCAAAGATGCCGTCTTCCACTTCCGAGCAGTGTTTCAATGACTCGTATGCCTCCTCGATGCGGTAGAAGGGGTAGTCGAAGCGGACGTGCAGGTCCAGGTTCTCCACCAGTTTGCCCATTTTGATGAGGTTGCGTATCCGCTCGTCGAACACCCGCTCGTCAATGCTGCCGAAGAAGGCCAGCAGGTAGTCGGTGATGGGTTGCAGCACCGTGATGTTCTTCTCTCGTTTCGCGGCATTCTCCTTCAGCAGGCAGAGCGACATCTGGATGTAGCTCAGGCTTTCACTCTTAATCTCTTCACGCAGCACGATGGCGTTGTCGTTGGCCGATTCCAGTCCGGCCATTAGCGAGCAGGGGCTCTGCGGGTCGTACATCTGGGCCAGGTGGAACGTCTCGTTGCCGGCATAGTCGTTGTTGATGTCCAGCTTCTTGTAATAAGCTTCGTAGTCTTTCGGGTCGCCGTCTATCAGTCGGTCGTAGTAGCGGCGGAGCAGATGCAGGCTGATGTATACCCGTTCTGCATAGCGTCCCAGCCAGTATAGCCGGTTGGCTTTGGTGGCCGGAATGGCATAACACATCATCATATCAGTTGATTATTTTTAGTTTTATATTCCGTTTTTTCATCACTCTTCCATCACCCAGGTATCCTTGAATCCGCCTCCTTGCGAGGAGTTCACGACAAACGAGTTCGGGTTTCGCGAGAAGCGTGTCAGTCCGCTCTTCCACACCTTCGTCTCGCGTCCGCTGATGACGAACGCACGGAGGTCGGCTTTGCGTTCCACCCGTTCTTCTCCCTCCAGTATCTCCATATCCTTGAAGTCTATCACCTCCTGGGCTATCCAGCGGCGGGGTTGTGCCACGATGAGTGCTTTCAGTTCGGCCAGTCGTTCGGGTGTAAGGTCACGTCCGAACATCACGCCGTAGCCGCCGGCCTCGCTCACATCCTTGATGACCAGCTTCTCCAGGTGGCTCAAAATGTAGTCGTAGTCCTCCTGATAGTAGGGCAGGTAGGTGGGCGCATTGTGCAGGATGGGTTCCTCGTTCAGGTAGTACTTTATCATCTTAGGCACAAAGTAGTAGATGCCTTTGTCGTCGGCTACCCCGTTTCCCAAGGCATTGATCAGTGCCACATTGCCTTTCTTGTAGGCCTGCATCAGGTTGGGTACGCCCAGCAGGGAGGAAGGTTCGAAAGCCAGCGGATCCAGGTATTCGTCGCTCACCCGCCGATAGATGGAGCCTACCCGTTGCTTCTCCTTGTAGAGTCCGGTATAGTACACGATGTCGTCCTCCACCATCAGGTCACCCGGGAAGGCCAGCGTTGCTCCCGTCTTTTCTGCCAGATAGGAGTGTTCGAAGAAGGCCGAGTTGTAGCGTCCCGGAGTCAGAATCACACAGATGCCCCGGTCTCCGTTCACCTGCTCCATCATCTCTTTCAGCAGGTCGCTGTAGTTGCGGTTGTCTGCCACGGCATGACTGCTGAAGGTTTCCGGACTTACCTTGCGCGTGATGGTGCGGGCTATCATCGGGTAAGAGGCTCCCGAGGGGATGCGCAGGTTGTCTTCCAGGATGTACCATTCGCCGCTTTTGGCCTGTACCAGGTCGATGCCCGAGATGTGTGAATAGATGCGTCCTGCAGGTGTGATACCCTCGCATTCAGGCATATATCCTTTTGATGAGTAGACGAACTCTTCCGGAATGATACCCTCTTTGATAATCTGTTTCTCGTGGTAGATGTCGTACAGGAATCGGTTGAGTGCATCCACTCGTTGTATCAATCCCTTTTCCAGATAGTCCCAATCCGCCTTGCTGATGACCCGTGGGATAGAGTCGAAGGGGAACAGCTGCTCGTTGAATACTCCGTTCTTGTACACCCCGAAGCGTACGCCGAAGCGTTCCATCCATTTGTTTACCGTGTCGCGGCTTTCAATCAATCTGTCCATAATACCTCTTTGTTTAGTTGCATGTTGATGGAAACAATTGACTATTTCTATCTTTTTGTTTTCAATTCAACTGCAAAAGTAGACAAATGGGATT
>JBJEHI010000089.1:0-36709 GCA_051875915.1 Bacteroides sp. | reverse complement strand
TATGTGTTCTGTCAAGAGAATGTTCGGATAAAGGGGAGAGTTATTTACTATCCCATCTATATGATAACCTTTTTTGAGCAAGCCCAGGCAGAAGAGAAAGTATATAAGTTTGACCTTACAGGGCTTTAAAGCACCATATTTATATTGTGGCAATAACAAAGCGGGGATGCCAAAGCGGCATCCCCGTCTATAACTGTCTCCCGACAGACGTAATGAAACATAAAATGTAAGTCAAACTCTCGACAGGAGAGATTGTTGTTCTCGCAAATACATTCGATTTTACATATCTGCTTCAAATCCTGTATAGCGGAATCCTGATACCTTATATTTGGCAAAGCCATATTTCTGTGGGTAGGTATCGTCGCTGAAGGATACGTAGAATACGATGCTGTCAGCGGGCATTCCACTGGGTGTCAAACCTGCTCCTTCCAGAATTTTTCCGCCATCTATGGTGACTTGACAACCTTCATAGGAGGTGTTGTCTTTGGCACCGTTCGTGGTAAATGTACGGTTAGGATAATCTACATTCACTTTCAGCTTGAAATCCCAGAAGTTCCCCTGATCGTCAATCCACATCTCGGTGGCCGAATTGGCCGCAGTATTGTATGTGTTGACTTGAATCCTTCCCATTCCGAAAAAGTCTTCGCCAAGTACAGCTCCTGTTTCATCTACGGCATCCACCGTAACCATCCAAAAGCCTGCCATCTTTTCAACAGAAGTGCCACCGGGCTCTTCATCTGTTTCCACATCACAGGCAGTGAACGAAAAGAGTGCTGCCAACATCAAGAATGATAAATATTTCTTCATCATGTTCCCTTTCATTTAGTTAGTGTTACATAGAAAATAAAAATCCCTGCATATCCAAGTGCATAACTGATGGTGTTGGTCTCGGGATCGTAGATACCATCGTCAAAGAAGTCGAGTGAGTCGCCCCAACCTGCGACGTCTCCATTCAGCGCTTCCAACGTGTTGTCCGGGTTCAGTTTCATATAACCTTTCATGGCATAAGCAGAACCGTAACCGGCACGCTGGTCGTAGTATCCTGCCATATAGTCGGACATGTAGAAAATACCCGGTGCCGTTTGGGTCAGCGTAATGTTGTAACCATTGTAACCCACCTGAGCTCCCGATGAAGGGGTAAACCGATAGGTGCCCGAAGCGACCGTGTAAGTGCCGGAAATGTCTATGGAGACATCGGGGTCATAGATAATCACGGTTCGTGTGATGGAGCTGCTGAAACCATCTTTATTGGTAGCCGAATACGTCAGCTTATAGAGACCTGCTGAATTCCCATCTACCGACCCTGTGATTGTCATTTTGGAGGTAACATCTTCATCACCTTCAGTGGCCGTCACTCCAGGCTCGACGTAGGGAGTCCCCAATGGAATCAGCATACGCTGTTCGCCTTGCATATCAAAGGATATGTAATGGGTGACTTGTGAGAGATCCTGACTAGTCTCATCCTCGCAGGCTACGAACAGCCCGGTGGAGAGACACAAGAGCAATGTGTATAATATCTTTTTCATAATCTTTCGTCTGTTAATGTTTCACTTCATTTCTTGTCCCAGAAAACGGGTGTTGCAGTAGAAACCTCTTTAGGGGTGTTCGCATTCAGTTGACGGGCCGATTTGGGATAATGTGTACGCTTAACCAGTCCTCCGCCTTCCAATCCGTTGATGGCTGGTTCAATCAAATCACCGGCATTGTAGATGGACGGATTTTCGTAGATATCCTTTCCGCTTCCGGACGACAAAGCCGGACAGTCGGTTCTGCGCAGTTCAGACCATGCCTCCATCGGATTCATGTAGTAGAATGCCACCCACTTCTGCATATAAATCAGCTTTAACTGCTCGTCTGTGCTGCCGGCTGCATCCCAGTTGACACGGGAGCCTTGCATAAAGCCTACCTCTTCTCCCGCCATTCCACGTGCTTCGAAATCGGCTATGATGGCAGCCTCGTAAGCACTTTTGGCAGCCGAAGGATTGTGGAGGAAACGCAACTGCACCTCGGCTATCAGAAACTGAAGTTCGCTTTGGGTGAAGAAATAGACAGGCATTGCATGGGCCGGTGCATAGTTTACGGCACTTACATCTTTGTTCTTCCAGTCTTTGTTGCTTCCCCAGTTTTTCATGACTGTTTTAGCGCCGGGCATCTGTCCTACATACGTATCGGTAGCTTCCGCCTTCAGAAAACCATATCCGATGCGCGGGTCGTTGGTTGCCGACAGGTAAGAGATGAGTGGATGGGCGGCACAGTGGTTGGTGGTCAGGCTGAATACGCTGCTGTACCAGGGATTGTATTGTCCCTCTTGGTCGGAATAGACGTCAAAAGCCACGTGACCGTTGAAAAATGCGTTTGCTTGTACCAAAGCGGTTGCCTTCGAGGTATAGTTGGATGCATCAATGCCACCGTCTATCAGACGCATGTACATGCGCAGGCGCAGGGCGTTGGCAAAACCTTTCCACGCACTTACACTCTTGTTCAAAAGAGGATCCGTACAGGTCATGATGTCACCGTTGCTCAATTTTGCTTCCGCTTCATCCATTTCGGCCAATACGCCTTTATAGACCGTTGCACCGTCATCCCATATCGGAGACGTGTTGCTGCTTCCCTGCAAGGCTTCCGTATAGGGACAGTCGCTCATGTTGTCAACCATCAGTTGGAAAGCATAAGCCCTCAATACGGTAGCGGCAAACAGGTCAGCCGGCGTGGAGACCTTGTTTTTCACATCTTCGATATCCTGCAGAGCTCCCGCATAGATTATACTATAGGAACGGTCAATCAATTGGGAAGACTCCTGCAGCCTCTGTTCCACAATGTCATTGTATTGATTCTGTTCCGGCCTCTGCTCGAAATACTGTGCATAGAAACTGCCGTAGTTGAACATGGCGTCACCTGTTGTTGCCGCAATGGCATTTTCAATGGCAGGGAATATGAGGTCAGCTGTCACTGAGCCGTTTTCCGGATAGTTGGGGTTCTCGTTGATGTCCATATCGCATCCGGACAAGCAGAGGGCACCTACCGCAGTCAGAAATAATATTTTTCTCATAATCAGTCTAATCATTTAAAATTTAACCATTACATTGAAACCAAACTTACGCGAGCTCGGATTGCTGGAGAATTCTCCGAAATTACCTGCCAGGTCGTTGCCCATCGTAGTTGATTCAGGATCCATAAATGTGTTTTCGCTTGGAGTCCATAAGAACAGGTTGTTCCCGAATGCTGAAAGGCGTACACCGTTCAGCGGTGTCTTGGCCAGCCATTTGGCCGGCAAATCCCAACTGAGTACAACCGAGCGCAGTTTCACATATGATTTGTCTACCAGGAATCCGCTGGCCAGATCGCTGCCTCCGTCGTTCCAATAGTTGTAAATCTGTGTGGCACTGAGTGCCGTGCTGTTCTCCACATAGCTTGTCGTTCCGTCTTCCAGGGTAATTTCGTTCACAGAGTTCGGTATCACGAAGGGATTTCGGTCGTTGTATGCCGTCTGGATGGCATTTCCGGTAAAGTAGGCGATGCTCTTTGTACGCGAATACATCAAGCCTCCCTTGCGGACATCCAAATCGGCACTCAGTGAAATGCCTTTGTACGAGAATGTGGTGCTGAAGCCCATCTGGTATTTGCTGTTCATGCTGCCTACTATTTGCTCTTCGGCTTCAACGGGAAGTCCTGTGCTGGAGTTGACGATGATGTTGCCGTTCGGATCCCGTTTGGGTACTACAGCCTTGAATACACCTAACTCTTCGCCTTCAATGGCATACAACTGGGTGCCGCCGCCAATTCCTGTAATAGGTGAGATGCCTCCCAGTTCATCCGGCAGGTCGACAACCTTGCTCCAGTTCTTTGTCCAGTTCCAGCTGATGTCCCAACGGAAATCTTTGGTCATCACGGGTGTCACGCTGATCAGCAATTCTACGCCTCGGTTGCGAACCTTACCCAGGTTCATGTTCTGTGCTGTATAGCCGGTGGCAGGGTCCATGTTCAGCGAGAATATCTGTTTGTCGGTATTGCGGTTGTAGTAAGCTACATCGAACGATATCCGGTTGGTGAAGAAGGCCATATTCAAACCGAGTTCCATTTCTGTAGTCATTTCCGGACTCAGATTGTTGCTGCCCAATACATTACCTGCTGAATAGGCATTGACACCCACCTTGGAGAAGGGGAAGCTGCTGCTGCCCCAATAGCTGGATGAAGCGGAACCTTGCGCATAGACGGGCTGCGTCATGTACGGAGTGGCGTCGTTACCTGTTTTACCCCATGCGGCGCGTACCTTACCGAATGTCAGAATCTTCTTGATGTCATCGTTCAGCAGTTCGGAGAAGAGGAAGCTGCCCGTGATACCGGGGTAGAAGAAGGAACGGTTGCCCTTGGGCAATGTGGACGACCAGTCGTTGCGTGCTGTCATGGTGACAAACAACATGTCTTTCCAGGAAACTTCTGCCTGGCCGAATAGACCCATGATGCGACGGAGCTGTTTGTATTGGCTGGTCGACGGTATTTCGGATGAGTTACTCAGGTTATACCAGGTAGGAATCGTCAGATTGGAGACGGCACTGTACAGATAGTTGACTTGGCGCTCATTCCCGTTGAAACCTGCTATTGCGTTGATTTGGAAATCCTTGACGGGCATGTTGAAGGTAAGCAGCAAATCCTGGTTGATTTCTCTTCTTCGGGTTGTCTGCTGGCTGACCGAACCTGTCTCGGAATCCAGGTTGCCCGACCAGTTGGGGGTGCCAGCAAACATGGCACTGAGGTTGGGCGAACCGGTGTTGTGATGTCCGGTACTGGTATCCAATCCGAACCGGTATGTGAATTTGAAGTATTTCAGGAAGTCGTAATCCAACTGGAACTTTCCATAAAAACGTTCAGACTCGTATTCGTTCTGGTAATTCTCCAGAATGTAATAGGGGTTGGTTACACCATAGGGCGTGTAATAGTAGCCTGGCATGTTGAACGGGTCATCCAAGTCTTTCAGACCGATGATGCTGACGTCGCGCGGAGTCTGCATGATGGAGTTGTACATGGAGGTGGAACCTTGTCCTGTCGTCACAAAGCTGTTCTTCTGATATGCATAGTTCAGTGAAGTAGAGAAGGTGAGATTTCCAGCCTTATGGCTGCCGCGTGCCGAGAAGGTGTACTTGTCATAGCTGTCCGCGTCGGTCGGAATCATACCGTCGTCACTGATTTGTGATAAAGACACATAGAAATCGCTCTTGTCCGTGGCCCCGTTGAAGGAAACACTGTTGTTATAGCGCAGACCGGTGTCGAAGAAGTCCTTGATGTTGTCTTCCATGGCAACAAACGGCTTCATCTTTTGGGAGTTGTTATAGACATTACCCCACAGCTGCATTGAACCGTCCAGTCTGGGGCCCCACGATCCGTTCTCTATCTCCGTATGGTCGCCGTACCAGCCCATACCAAATTCGTTTTGCATTTGAGGGATACGTAACACGGTCTCCCATTGTATGCCACCATTGTATTCTACACCCAAACCTTTCTTTTGTTTCTTTCCGCTTTTGGTCGTAATCAGAATCACACCACCTGATGCGCGGTTACCGTAAAGGGCTGTTGCAGCGGCACCCTTCAGGATTGTCATGCTCTCTACATCGTCCGGATTGACCGCATTGGAACCGTTACCGAAGTCATAGCCACCATTGAAACTGCTTGAATATACGGATGAGTTGTTCAAGGGCACACCGTCGATGACGTAAAGAGGCTGGTTGTTTCCCGACAGCGAGCTGACACCGCGGATAATTACGGAGTTAGATGCTCCGGGGTCGGAAGAGGTATTCGAAATCTGTACACCTGCCACCTTTCCTGAAAGGCTGGACATGATATCGTTGGTGCGTTTGGACGAAATGGCGTCTCCTTTTACCGATGATGCCGAAAATCCCAATGACTTTTCCGAACGTTTAATGCCCATGGCGGTTACGACCACTTCGTCCAGCAACTCGGCATCCGTCTTCAGTGCAATACGCATCACCTTATCGCGTATAATCGGCAGACTCTGCGACTGCATACCTATGTACGTCACACGCAAAGTCTTGGCGGAACTTGGTACTGTCAGTTTGCCACTGAAGCAAATTGCCCCTCCAGATGGCTCACAGACGCTATCAATGTATTGAATTTAGACGTGAGGAACAGGGACGAGAGCAAATGGGTACCACAAATTGCCATATTCATGTTTCGCAGATTTGAAACTATCGAAACTTGAGTTGATTATACTAAAAACTACCTATGCCCTATAAAAAACTATATAAAAAGCGATCTTAAACTATATATTTTGCATAACTTTGCATAGTAATTTATAATCGAATAACTGCAGAAACAATGTTTAACAAAATCGAAATAGAGCGATTCAGAGGTATAAAGTATGCTTCTATAGAGGGTTTTAAGCAGATTAATCTTTTCTTTGGAAAGAATAATTGTGGAAAGTCTTCGTTGTTGGAGTCATTGTTTTTAGCCAGTGGGTTGTCAAATCCATTGCTACCTATCCATGTAAACTTTATGCGTGGTTATAGTAAAGCTCGTTTGAATGACCTTAAACTAGAATTTTACAGTTTAGATTCAAGTCACCCAATTCATATCCGAATGGAGAATGAGGAAAAACGTGACTTGAAGATAAATCTCTTTGAACAGACACAAAACAGTGTATCTTTAAATGCTGACGATACAAATATCCTTTCAAATGTAGAAGAGTGTGAATATGGATTAAGATTTGATTTTAAAATCAATGACAAACGTTTTGAGTCACAGTTACGTTTTGATTCAGCAAACTCAACAGATGCAACCCGCATTGTATCGAAACAATATGTCGAATCACTAAGATGTACATATCTAAGTCCTAAGTATGATTTTAGTGCATCCATACAAGGCCTTAAAAATATTCTTCAGAATAAAGATGAGCACTTTATTGTTGAAGGTCTTAAATTAATAGAACCTCGTGTAAGAGACTTTATCTTTACTGATAAGGAGATGCTTGTTGATGTAGGTTTGGCGAAACGTATTCCTGTTAATATGATGGGAGATGGTGCAAGAAAGATTGTTTCTCTCCTAACCGCTGTATATGATTGTAAGGATGGCGCTTTACTTATTGATGAGATTAGTAATGGTTTTCATTACTCCGTAATGTGCAGTTTGTGGGAAGTCCTTATAAATGCAGCCATCAGGAACAATACACAATTGTTTATAACGACTCATGATGTCGATTCCATAAAAGGATTGCGTGATGCTGCTCTTGGTACATATAGTGATATTGTTGCGACCTTTAAATTATTGAAAACTAACGATGATGAATTAAAGGCATATCATTATTCGTTAGAAAGTTTAGACTATTCTATTAACCAAGAAATAGAAGTAAGGTAATATGACTAAGATTTTCATAGAAGCAGAGGATAAGACAACGCCTGAATACAACTTCCTTAAAGCACTCATAAATCTACATTTTCCTACAAAGGATGTTGATTTTACATGCATTGGAGGAATTGGTAACCTTTTCAACGAAACCAACAAAAATCAGATTTCTCAAGCTCAAGAAGTTGGAGAACAAGTGCTTATTTTGATAGATGCAGATACCGTTACAAAGGGGTATGGATTTGAAAAGCGTAAAGCAGAAATAGATAGCAATATGCAGGCGTTGAAACTATCTGTCCCTTATTTTATCTATCCAAACAACAAGGATGATGGAGATGTTGAAACTTTAATGGAATCTGCAGCTCGCCGTGATTTGCATCAAGTATTCTTTGATTGTTTTGAGGATTATGAGAGATGTGTCTCAGGTGTAAAGGACAAATCTGGAGAACCATTATACAATACTCCTAATTTAAAAGGTAAATTGCATACCTATATGAATGCCCAAAAGTTGAGTAATAAATTGAGAAGAAAATTGGGAACTGGAGATTGGCTATTTGACAATACTAATTATTGGAATTTGAATGCAGTAGCTTTACAACCTTTAAAGGATTTCTTGACATCTCATCTGATATAATGAACTGAAAACAACTTTAAATGAAACAGCTGTAAACATTTAATGGAACAGTTGTTAAGTCCTAATGAAACAGTTGTTATCTATAGGAGAAACTTTTGTTTCATGGCTTATGCAACAGTTGTTCCATACCTGTTTTACACCTTCGGCAATGGGAGAATCAGCCCTTAAACAAGTGCTTTTTTGATGGAAATACGATGATTATCTGCCATACATCTGCCACAAATGGCACAAAAACGCCTAAAAACGACTCTATTTTGACCTCATTTTTTCAAAAAAACGGCTATTTTTGTGTTAATGGATGTAAAACTTAAAATATCTGCCACACTTTTTTAATGCTTAACACTTTTATATAGAGAGTATTAACGGAATGTGTGTGGCAGATGGCAGATAAACAAAACTTCTCACGCGAGCGTGCGCGCGTATACGACAGCGCGCGAATCCATATTAGTAGATGCCCATCTGCTGTTTGGTCGCTTCCCATCTTTTTGCCTCCAACTGCTATTTCTTAAAAATGCCTCGTTCCCTTTCAGAGTGGTGATTGCCTGTTTTTGTCATCATGATAAAGTTTGACCTTTCGTCCTTTCTTTTTGTTTGTTTTGAATGACAAACTTGCTTTATTAAGTAATCGGGTAATCCTATGTATAATATAAATATGTAAGATTAAACAAGAATAAGTGTATAAATGACGCATAATAATACGCATGGGTATCAATTTGACTGCTAATTCTGCTTTTTAACAGAAATGATTTGGATATTTAAAATATGTTTCATACTTTCGCGGCGTTAGAAATCAAAAATTATTTTTTGTAGGTTAAATTTTGAGAAGCTTATGAAAAGAAAAGTAATGTTGTTGTTGACTTGTCTCTTAGTAGGGATAGGTCTCGTAACAGCTCAAACGTCAACCGTTACGGGTATTGTAATCTCCTCGGACGACGGTGAGCCTGTTGTAGGAGCATCAGTATTGGTGGAAGGTACCACGTTGGGTGGAACAACCGGTATTGATGGTAAGTTTTCAATTAATAATGTACCAAGTTCCGCCAAGACTCTGCGCGTGACGTACGTGGGTATGCAGTCGCAGAGTCTGCCGATTATACGCGGCAAGGTGATGCGCATCGCGCTGAAGACCGATGCCGAGTTGCTGGACGAGGTGGTCGTAACGGCGATGGGTATCTCGCGTTCGGAGAAGACGTTGGGTTACTCAGCCACCACGGTGAAGAGCGACGAGATTATCAAGGCACGTACCACCAACGTGGCCGATGCCCTCTCCGGTAAGGTGGCCGGTGTACAGGTCAGCTCTACTTCGGGCGATCCGGGTGCCGTCAGCAACATCACCATCCGTGGTTTCGGCTCCATCAACGGTAGCAACCAGCCGCTCTATGTAGTAGACGGTGTGCCTTTGGCTACCAACTACTTCTCCGGCCAGGGTAAGAACGTGGCTGCCGGTGGTGTCTCCAACATCGCTTCGGAAGATATCGAGAGCATGACCGTGCTGAAGGGTGCCGCCGCTACCGCTCTGTATGGTAGCCGTGCCGCCAACGGCGTGGTGGTCATCACGACCAAGAGTGGTAAGAAGGGCGACCGTCGTAACTTCAACATCAGCTATAGTGGTAGCGTGCAGACCCGTATGGTCTCCTACCTGCCTGAGTTCCAGAATGAGTTCGGACAGGGCTGGAACGGTATGCAGACCTATATCGAAAACGGTTCGTGGGGTCCCGCCCTCGACGGCTCCATGCAGGTGTATGGTCCTATCTGGAACCACCAGCAGCTGATTCATGAATATTCGGCCAAGAAGGACAATGTGAAGGACTTCTTTGAACCGGGTCTTTCGCAGAGCCACACCATCTCGTTGAACGGACTTTCCAGCGACAACAAGATGTCGTACTACATCTCTTATTCGTATACGGGCGATGACGGTATCATGCCGAGCGATCACGACAAGTACGAACGTAACACCATCGCTTTCCGCAGCTCGTACGATGCCACCAACTGGCTGAAGGTCTCCTCTTCGGTCAACTTCGCACGCACCAGCACTGACGCGGTAGGTACCTATCAGGGAACATCCGTTATCGACGGTCTGTATGAAATGCCGCGCGATGTCTCCATCGTCGACATGAAAGATACCAGCTCTCCCTTCAACCAGCCGGAGGCTTACTTCACTCCTTACGGCATCACCAATCCCTATTGGTCGTTGGAGAACAACTACAACCACACTGCCGCCAAGCAGATTTACGGTAAGGTGCAGTTGGATATCAAGCCTATCAAGGATTTGACGCTGACCTATCGTATGGGTTTCGACTATACGGACTACGACGTGAAGTGGGGTTATCCGCAGATTGAACTGGATGACGCGCTGATTGACGAGGACTATGGCTACGCTCCCTCCAACATGAACCAGGATGGTTTTGTATATGCCAGCTATCGTCGCAGCTACGAGTTGAACCACGACTTCCTGGCCAACTATGCACGTAAGTTCCTGAACGAAAAACTGGACTTGAACGTGAACGTGGGTGTGAACATGAACGAACGGTATGCTACCAGCATGTCTGGTCAAACAGATGACCTGACCTTCCATACCGGTTTCTGGAACCTGAGCAACGGTGCCACGAAATCGACACTTGCTGAGTCGCAGAGCAAACGCCGTTTGGTAGGTCTCTTCGGTGACGTCACCATCGGTTGGGATGACATGGTCTACTTGGACTTGACCGCCCGTAACGACTGGTCGTCCACACTGCCTATCGACAACAACAGCTTCTTCTATCCCGGTGCTACATTGAGCTGGATCTTCACGAAGCTGATTCCTGAAAACAATATATTGAGTTTCGGTAAGCTGCGCTTGGCATACGGTAAGACCGGTAACGATGCCAGTCCGTACCTGACAGGTGTTACCTACCGTCAGGCCTACGCCAGCGGTTACTATACGACAACTACCGAGTTCCCGATGAACGGTACCAACGCCTTCATGGCCTCGGCCACCAAGGGTAGCTCTACACTGAAGCCGGAGATGACCTCCGAGTTCGAAGCCGGTGTGAACATGCAGTTCTTCAAGGGACGCTTCGGATTCGACGTTTCTTATTACAACCGTACCACCAGCGACCAGATTTTCACGCTGCCGGTTGACCCCTCTACAGGTTTCTACTACATGGTGACCAACTTCGGTAAGGTTCGCAACCAGGGTGTGGAATTGGTAGTGAACACTGTTCCCGTGCAGACCAAGGACTTCCGTTGGGAACTGGACTTCAACTTTGCCAAGAACAACAACAAGGTGCTTTCGTTGCCCGAAAGCCTGGAGGGCGGTAAGGTTTCCATCTACAGCTTCTCGGCAGGTAACGATGCCGTCTATATGTATGCCGAAGAGGGCAAGCCTCTGGGTCAGTTCTATACCTATCTGCCTCAATACACAGCCGACGGACGGCCTATCGTTGACGGAAACGGACAACCTGTGCTGGGCACAGCCGTAGAAGATACCGGCAAGAACATGAACAACGACTGGACGGGTGGTGTGACGACCGCATTGACCTACAAAGGCTTCTCGCTGAGTGCCGCACTCGATATCCGCAAGGGTGGCTACATGTTCTCGCGTACGAAGAACCTGATGCAGTTCACCGGTAACGGTGCGGTGACTACCTACAACAGCCGTCGCCCCTTCATCATCCCCAATTCGGTGGTATCCGATGGAAACGGTGGCTACGTAGAGAATACCACTCCGCTCTATATGACCAACAGCAGCTATCAGAACTATTACAATAATTACGGTTACGGTGACGGCGGTGAGGCTTATCTGCTGGATCGCTCGTTCGTGAAGCTGCGCAACATCAGCTTGACTTGGAATGTACCGCAGAAGTGGGTGAAGGCCATGTCGTTGAGCGGACTCTCTGTGACAGCATTCTGCAACAACGTGTTTACCTGGACGGCTTCGGACAACCGCTACGTGGATCCTGAATCGACCACTATCTCTCAGGCCTCTTACGGCGACTTGGCTACCCAGTTCGGTGAACTCTATACCAATCCCTCTTGTCGAATCTTCGGTTGCAACCTGAGTGTCAAATTCTAAAGAAAGGAAACAGAAATGAAAAAGATTTTACTTATATCAGCCCTCGCATTAGGGGTAGGATTTGCCTCTTGCGACAGTTATCTGGACATCAACGAATCGCCGAACTCTCCTTCGGCGGAGAATATCGAGACCGGTATGTTGATGCCAGCTATCGAGATGAATATCGCCTCAAGCTACGGTGACTTCCTGCGCATCACAGGCGGCTACTTCTCGCAAATCTATTCTCACTACTTCGGTACCAGCAACTACCTCGACTATTCCCGTTTTGAGATGTCGGCTACCCGCAGTAGTGGTACCTATACACAGTTCATGCAGCGTGTGATGTACAACTTGAAAACTGTCTTGGAGATGTCTGCAGAAGACGAGCAGTGGGGCACCTATCTGGCCGCCACCATCTATCGCGCCTTCTCCTACCAGGCACTCATCGACTGCTACGGAGAAATTCCTTATACCGAGGCTCTGGATCCCGATAATCTGTCTCCGCACTACGACGACGGTCAGGCAGTGTATGAAGGTGTGCTGGCCGAGCTGGACGAAGCCTTGTCTCATGTTTCTTCCTCCAGCACGGTATGTACCAACTTCCTCTATCCCGGCAAGACGGCTGCCAACTGGATTCAGTTTGCCAATGCGTTGAAGTTGCGTATGCTGATGCGTATGGCCGATGTGAAGGATGTGACCTCAGCCGTAGGTGCACTGATTGCCGAGAACAACTTCCCGACCTCGGACGTGAAGTTTGCCAACTGCTGGGCCGACGAGGCCAGCCACAGAAGTCCGCTCTATGCCGAGGACTTTGCTCCCGGTATGCAGAAGAACCTGGTAGCCAACCAGGCCATCATCGGTACCATGCAGGTGCTGGACAGCGATGGCAACATCGAATACCAGGATCCCCGTCTGGCAGCCTTCTTTGAGACCAACGAGAGCGGTGAATACTTTGGTGGTATCTCCGGTACCAACTTCAGTACCTCCGGCAGCATCAAGGCCGGCAAGCTCTGCCGTCCGGTAGCCAGCTACGACATGCCGGTCTATCTGATTACGGTGGCTGAGGTGGAATACCTGAAGGCTGAGTACTATGCCCGTACTGGCAATGCGACGAAGGCTGCTGAATGCTATGCTGCTGCAGCAGAAGCCTCCTTCAACTCGGCCGGTGTAAGCGGTGCAGACGGTTTCCTGGCTGTCTATCCGTATGACAGCAGCAACTGGAAGAAGAGCATCGGTGTGGCCAAGTGGATTGCACTGGCCGGAACCAACCCATTCGAGGCCTATTGCGAGGTACGTCGTCTGAACTATCCTGCCTTCGGCACGGCTACCGGCGATCAGTTCTACAGCGATGCCAACGATACCTACGACGTATCTGCTTACGTGCCCGGCACGCTCTATACGCCGATTATGTGCTTTGCTCAGGTAGGTGCCGGCAAGGTGTTGGAGCGTTATCCCTATCCGGAGAGCTCAACGTCACGCAACAGCAACGCACCGACGTTCCCCGGCTATACCACACCGATATTCTGGGGCAAGTAATTCCATTCGTTTAACGATTTAACAAGAATAGAACAATGAAAAGCAAATTATTATATTTCGTGCTCTCTCTGTTGGCCGTCACTGCTTTTTGGAGTTGCGACGACGACAGTACGGCAGGCATGACGCGCATCACCTATTATCCTGAACTGACGTTGGAGGGTGCTACGACCGTTTTTGTGGACAAAGGTTCCGCTTTTGTAGAACCCGGCTATACGGCCTTGTTGAATGGCGAGGATGTGACCGACCAGGTGCAGGTATCTTCGAATGTCAACACTTCCAAATCGGGTGTATATTCAGTCAGCTATTCCATCGTCAACGAAGACGGATTCGCCAGCAACGCTTCGCGCAAGGTGATTGTGCTGGATGCCAGCGATCCTGTGGAAGGTGCTTACTATGTGGATCCGACCAGCTATCGCTTCTACAACGGTGCAGCTGTGGCTTACGGACGTAGCTTCATGATTCTGGTGATTAACCGTGGTGACGGAACCTATTCGGTGGACGACCTGTTGGGCGGCTGGTATTGCCAGCGTGCCGGTTACGGAACCAACTATGCCATGCAGGGTGTGGTAGCGTTTGAGGCCGATGGTACCATCACGATGCTCGACAGCTACGTACCCGGATGGGGTGACTCGGCTACCAGCCTGACCGAAAGCAGCTGGGATGCGGCTACAGGTACCATATCTTATAACCTGGAGTACACCGACTATCCGTTTAATTTCTATGTAACTATGTATAAGAACTGATTGATATGAAGAAACTGATTTATATTGCATATATGCTGGTGGGTCTCTGGATGATGACCTCCTGCGAGAAAGATGAAATCGGTGCCACCGCCACCGAGTCGATGGCGGGTGAGTGGTATGTTACGGCTGATGCCGTAGACGAAAGCGGCAACCTGGTGTTCGAAGACGTGTTCGGCTTAGGTCACTTCCTGCTGAATACCTACAACACGGCAGCCAATGTGCCTACGGAGATGTGGGTGAACGATAATGGTAACTTTTGGGAATTCAGCCTGAAGGTGAACGTAGACATCAAGGCGATGACCTTCCAGAGCAGCGGAGCTGTGCCCAACCAGTCGTACGAAGATTGCGACGTGACGCTGGAAAGCGGTAAAATTCTGCTGGGTGCAGCCACAACGCCTCACGGCACGCCGGCTGATAGCATCGTATTCTACGTATCGTTCAGTGACGATCCCTATCCTGCCGGGTATGGCTATGCCAAGTACAAGGTTTCCGGTTATCGTTATACCGGCCTGACAGTAGATGATTGATTAACTCTCTTCTTAAAGTTTAACTTCAGAACTGGTGAACATCTGAAGTAGACGTATATAGTGACGGGGAGACTTCGCGAGAAGTCTCCCGTCTTGATTTTGAAGGGGCGCATGATGTTGCGTCCCTACTTGTACCTCATACCTCATAACTCATAACTCATAACTCGTAGCTTGTAGCTCGTAGCTCGTAGCTTGTAGCTCGTAGCTCGTAGCTATAGGGCGCAAGATGTTGCGCCCCTACTGGTAACTGTTAATAGATTATAATTAGTTGAGTGAACATTTGTTCTCCAGCGTATATATCAAAAAACAAAAATAATCAGTTAACAACGTATACATTATGAAACGATTCGTGTTATGGGCAAGTGTTGGACTCGGTCTGCTTGCCGCATGTGCTCCCTCCAAGGGAGAGTTTGATGCAGAGAATGCTCTGAAGTATTGTGACCGGCAGGTACATCGTACCTTGTCTGAACTGAGGACGGCCGAAGGGGTACTCGACTATACCTTGATGCCGCGCAACATCATGGATAGCCTGAATGTGTGGCATTGCCGCAAGGTGGACAAGACGGAGTGGTGCAGCGGATTCTGGCCGGGCATCCTGTGGTACGACTATGAGTTTACGGGCGATGCCAAGCTGAAGGAAGAGGCTGAGAAGTACACCGAGTCACTTGAGTTCCTGTCGCACATGCCCGCTTACGACCACGATTTGGGATTTTTGGTGTTCTGCAGCTATGGGAACGCTTACAGAGTGACGCACGAAGAGAAATACAAGCAGGTGATTCTGGACACAGCCGATTCGCTGGCCACCCTCTTCAATCCGCGTGTAGGCACCATCCTCTCCTGGCCCAGAGAGGTACCGACCTTTGGTGGACACAATACCATCATGGACAACCTCATCAACCTGGAGATGCTCTTTTGGGCAGCCAAGAATGGTAACAAGCCTTATCTGAAGGAGATTGCCGTCTCCCATGCCGACAAGACGATGGAGTATCAGTTCCGTCCGGACCATACATCGTATCATGTGGCAGTGTATGACACACTGACGGGTGATTTTGTGCGCGGATGCACGCACCAAGGCTATGCCGACGAGTCGATGTGGGCACGCGGACAGGCGTGGGGTGTCTATGGCTATACCGTGGCCTATCGGGAGACCGGCGACTTGCGTTATCTTAACTTCGTGCAGCAGGTGGCTGATGCCTTCTTGAAGGATTTGCCGGAGGACGGAGTGCCTTACTGGGATTACAACGATCCGCGCATACCGAACGCTCCTCGCGATGCTTCGGCAGCCGCTGTTGTAGCCTCTGCGTTGCTGGAACTCTCTACCTTTCTGCCTGGTGAGAAGGGTGACGGCTATCGGAAAGAGGCGGTACGGATGCTGACTTCGCTCTCTTCGGATGCCTATGCGTGCGGCGACCGTAAGGCGGCCTTCCTGATGCACTCCACCGGACACCATCCTGCCGGTTCTGAGATTGATGCTTCCATCATCTATGCCGACTACTATTACATTGAGGCATTGCTGCGTCTGAAACGGCTGAACGAGGGCAAAAACGTGCTGGGGTGAGGTAAGCGTCAATGTTTCCTCCAGATTTGATTCACTTTGCGCCGGATGGCCACTACGTTGAGTAGCGACACGAACAGGCACAACACGATTCCCGCAACGAGGGTGAGCAGGATAGAACTGCTCTCCAGTTGCGGGAATAGTTGTTTGAGGCTTCCTATGTAACTGCCACGTACCCAAACGACACCGCATAGAGAAAGCAACAGCACACAACTGTTCAGGCTCAGCGTGAGCAACCAGTAAGGCAGGGCGACTTGGCGGGGACTATAGCCTGTCAACAGCAGGTTCTCTAACTTCACACTGTTTTTCTGCAGGAGCAAGAAGATACTGAGCATCAGAATGTAGAAGGATAGCAGGCTGATGAAGAGTCCCACGCCGATGACAATGCCGATGAGGAGGCGCAGGAAGTAAGTGGTCTTTCCGGCATCCAGGTTGTTGCCTTCGGTTTCGTAGCTGTGTGAGGTGTAGTAGTCGTGGATGGCCGTATCGGTAGGATTCTTCACCTCGACAATCAGGCGCGAGGGACGTGCCGTCTGGCCGGGTGCATAGGTGGCATTGGCCCATTCGATGAACGACAAAGGAACCAAAATGGTGTTCAGACGGTTGGAGAATCCGACAATGTGTCCCTTGAATTCATCTGCCTGTCCATTGCCTCGTATCCGTATATTCATCTGTATCAGGCTCATCACTCCCTCCGAAAGCTTGGGAAGACCGCGACTCTGGGCGAACCCGAAGTTGTAGAGATTGAGGTAGTTGCGGGGGATGATGATGGGAATGGTGTGGCTTGACTCATCGAAGGCCCACTTCTGCAGGCTGACATCGACAAATTCGTCGGGGACGGCTTCGAAAAACATCTCGGTGGAGAACCGGATGCCGGCCTGCTGCATCCCCATTCCGGCCGACACCTTAAACAGCGAAGGGGTGAAGGCCCCCACGTGGCGGGTGAATCCTTGTGCCTTCAGGTCATCTATCTCTGCCTCCGTAAAGGTGTTGCTCTTGCCGGTAAGGCCTCCCAACGCGCTGATTTTCTTGGTGGTGATGATATACTCTTTCTTCAAAAAGCTGTCGCCTTCGGTGAAAAGAGGAATGACATCGCGGTAGAACTGGATGCTCAGCAGTACGATGGTCATTCCGAATAGGTTGGCAAGGAAGAATCCTCCCAACTGCCCAACACTGATGTGTTGACGTAACAGTTTCCAGACAAGTCTGTTCATACTCCTAAATCTATTATGCTTGTAACTTGTAACTTGTAGCTCGTAGCTTGTAGCTCGTAGCTTGTAGCTCGTAGTTCGTAGCTTGTAGCTAATCACAGTCCCCACACCTGGTCATACTGCATCGGCAGATGCTTCCCGATGGAGGTGACGATGATGCCGGCACCTTGGCGGGTGGCCTCTTCGGTAAGCAGTTGTGCCATGATGGCTGCATTCTCATCGTCCAGATGGCTGATGGGTTCGTCCAGCAGAATGAAGTCGAATGGCTGGCAAAGGCTGCGGATAAACGCCACCCGCTGCTGCTGTCCGAAGGAGAGTCTGCCGGCTTTCTCGTCTTTCTTGTCCGCAATGCCTAACCTCTCCAACAGTGTCAGAATTTCTTTTTTCTTTTTCCAACCCGTCAATTGGTTCTTCAACCGGATATTCTCTAAGGCTGTCAGTTCGGGGAAGATGCGCAGTTCCTGGAACAGGATGCTGAGGGAACTGCGCCGTATTGTTACCCATTCGTCGGTGGAAAGTCCGCGAATGTTTCGTTCGTCGAAGCAGATGAGGCCTTGATAGTCTTGCCTGTAGCCATACAGATAGCTGCAGAACGAAGACTTGCCGGTGCCGGAGGCCGCTTCCAGCAGATAGTGTTCTCCCTTTCGGAGGATGAGGTCCTGATGCCATACCTCAGAGACAACGGTGTTGCGGTCGGCAAACACTTGGGGAAGCGTATGCTGTAGATGGATGCTGTTCATGCTTAAAAACCAATCAATTGTTTTCCGAAGTCAACCAGCTGTTTCAGTGCATTCTGATTCTTCTGTGTGAGTACGACGGTGAAGTTGGTTCGACGGCTGTCACCCCGCAGGTTCATGCTCTCCACTTGGGATATCAGTTGGTAGAAGGCTTTTATCTCGGGTTCGTCGGGAGCAAACTCCATCAGTACGTGCAGGTTGGTCACTGTCAGCAGTTCGTCTCGGGTCAGTTCGATGTTGAAGGGAATTCCTTGCATCATCCGCAGGAAGGCCTGTTGCAGTTCGCGTGCATTCTGCGGGTGGAAGGGCTGGTTGCTTTCGCCGGTGGTTCCCTCAAACCCGGCCTGCTGGATGCTGGCATAGATGCGTCCTTGCTCGAATAGCAGATAGCCTACCAGTTGGGTGCCGTGCGGCCAGTTCAGAATGCCGCGCAGGTCGAAAGGCAAGGAGTCGGGAGTCAGCAGCAGACGGACATCCCCCTTCTGCTGCGTCAGGGCTTGATAGTGTGGGTGAGCCGTCAGACTCTGTTCAGCCTTCTGTTTCATTAGGGTGGTGATGGCTGGCGACAGTTTCTCGGCCTCTGCCTGACTGCCGGCATAGAGCATCAGCAGCGTTCCGTCGTTGAAGGCGAGGCGGATGCCGGCCGCTGTGATGTCGGTTGTTTGAAAACCGTCTGCCTTGGCTGGAGGAGTACAGAGTCCCTCTTTCCCTAAGTTGCGTAGGGTGGATTCCAGTTTCTTCAAGTCCGTCACCTTGAGGGTCAGAGCCGGCTTGTACAGGGTAGGGGACTGGAAGAGGTAGGCCGGTGCATTCCAGTCGATGCCGCTCTCGGCAGGTTCCTTCAAAAGGGCCTCCAGTTGCGAAGCTAATGCAGGAGAGGCCCCTTCGGTCAGTAGGGTCAGCAACTTCTGTGTCGTCTCTGTGCTCTCTTCACCGCTTAGTCCGGCTTTGGTAACCAGTTCGTTTAGTTGAATCATGGCCACTTCGGTTGCGTTGGCCGGTATCACGTGCAGGTAGTTTGTCTTTTCGCGCTGGCTGGTGCAGGCTGCCAGGATGGCAAGCAGCGAGAGTGTCAGAAGAAAACGGCAGCTGTAGTGCAGGGTGGTAGATACGTTCATGAGTGTATGCAAATAAGTTAGCGTTAAGTTAGCGTTGATTGGCAAGGTTCAACAGATGGCAGGCCACTAAAGCTGCCGTCTCTGTGCGTAGGCGGGAGGGACCCAGGCTGATGGGTTGGAATCCCTGTGCTACGGCCTGTTGCACCTCTTCTTCGCTGAAGTCCCCTTCCGGTCCGATGAGAACCAGTGCGTCCTCTCCCCGTCGGAGAACCTCCTTGAGCAGCGGTTTCTCTCCTTCGTGGCAGTGGGCGATGAACTTCTGTCCCTTGAACGGTTGCGCAATGAAGCGATTGAAGTCGGTCATCTCGTTCAGTCGGGGCAAGCGGGCCTTGAGCGACTGCTTGATGGCCGATACCAGAATCTTGGAGATGCGTTCCGTCTTGATAACCCTCCGCTCGGAGAAGCGGCAGTTCAGAAAGGTCAGTTCGTCTATGCCTATCTCGGTAGCTTTCTCGGCAAACCACTCCGTGCGGTCCATGTTCTTGGTAGGAGCCATGGCAATGTGCAGGTGACCCGACCAGAGCGGTGCCTGCGGGAGGGTTTCGATGATGCGTACCAGGCATCGCTTGTTTGTAGCGGTTGTTATCTCGGCACGGTAAAAGTTGCCTTGTCCGTCGGTCAGTGTCACCTCGTCACCGGCCTGCAGCCGCAGGACGCGGACTGCATGTGCCGCCTCCTCTTCGGGCAGCTCGGGACGGGTTTGTATCTCAGGGGTATAGAAAACGTGCATTACCGGTTCTTTTGTAATTGTTCAGGTGAGTGCTTGTAGCGGAATACTGCACCGAAGAGCAAACCGATGACCAGAGCGTAGGCGGCAAAAATCAGCCAGATGGGTGTCCAGTCGCGGCTGACCAATCCGCCTCCCTCGGCATAGACCGAAAACGCATCGACCACGGCCCCACTGGCATAGCCGCCGATGATGGCACCCAGTCCGTTGGTCATCATGAAGAAGAGGCCTTGTGCACTGGCGCGTATGCTGGAGTCGGCCTCCATCTCGGTAAACAGTGAGCCGGAGACGTTGAAGAAGTCGAACGCCATGCCATATACAATCATGGAGAGGATGAGCATCCAGAGTCCGCTACCGGGGTCGCCCCATCCGAACAGGGCAAAACGGAATACCCACGCAAACATGCTGATGAGCATGACCCGCTTGATGCCGAAGTGCTTCAGGAAGAAGGGAATGGCCAAAATAAACAGCGTTTCGCTCATCTGCGAGATAGAGAGCAGAATGACCGAATGCTTCACGCCGAAGGAGTCGGCAAACTCGGGTATGGAGGCAAACGAACCTAAGAAGAGGTCGCCATAGGTGTTGGTAATCTGCAGGGCGGCACCTAACAGCATGGAGAAGAGGAAGAATATAGCCATCTTCTTCCGTTTGAACAGCACCAGCGCGTCCAGCCCGAAAGCAGAGAGCAGACTCTTCTTCTCGCTGCGGGCAGGGATGCAGGCCGGCAACGAAAAGGCGTAGAGTCCCAGCAGGCAGGCGGCTGTCGCTGCCACCTTCAGTTGGGTGGCATCAGCCTTGAAGCCTGTCAGGTCAACGGCCCACATGGCACAGATGAATCCGACGGTACCCCATACGCGGATAGGGGGAAAGTCCTTCACCAAATCCAGTTTGTAACGTTCCAATGCGTTGTATGATACGGTGTTAGCCAGCGAAAGCGTAGGCATATATACCAGCATGTTGAGCAACATGGCCCGGTACATCTGGTCGTAGGTGGTGGCTGTGGAGGCATAAATCAGTGCTGCGGCACCAATCAGGTGGAGTACGCCGTAGAGTCGTTCGGCATTGACCCATTTGTCGGCAATGATGCCGGTCAGGCCCGGCATGATGAGTGAGGCGATGCCCATGGTCGCAAAGATGGCTCCGATTTGTCCACCTTCGAAATGCAGGGTACCACCCATGTAGCCCCCTAACGAAATAAGCCATGCGCCCCATACAAAGAATTGCAGGAACTGCATGGCCGTGAGTCTAAACTTGATGCTCATAGTCGGAATGTATGTGTTTATTTCTCTAACAAGTCTTTCAGGAAGGCATCCAGCTCCTCATCCAGTCCCTTCAGCAATCCGTCGTTGACCATCAGGGTGTCATCGTCCATCAGCAGGAGGTCGGCTATGGTCTCCTTCTCTTCATCCACCAGAACGAAGGAGTAGGGTTTCATAATGCTGAGCTTGTCGAAGGCACCGGCGTTCTTCAGCTTGTTGAGCAGGGAGGTCAGGTCTTGTTCGAGGCTCTCATAGAAGTCGTCACCTTCGTAGGTCATCCACTCCTCGATGTACGCATGAGCCAGCTTTTCATCCTCGTCGTTGAAGATGGTAAAGTCACCCGATGTCTGCTTGGGTTGCAGATGGATGTCGGTAACGATGGTTTGTTCGCCTCCGCAGTTATATCTGCCGATGGCCTTTTTCACACTCTCCTCCAGGAGGGCTAATGACGTTTGGCTGAGTTTCATACTGTTCTTTTTTTCTTTGCAAGTTCAAAGGTAGAGAAAATAATTAAAACACGGCTATGAATGGCTGAAAATTATTCATCGAAACGTTGCATTTGCATGTCCAGCCGGCTCAGACCCTCTTCCCGTTTCTTCAATTCCTCTTTATAGAGTGTGAATAGCAGGTAGTAAGAGCGTCGGCCCTCCTTCATGGCCTCTTCCAGTTCCTGTTGGGGTGTCTTCCCGACAGGGAGAGCCAGCTGTTCTGCCCGTGCGACCCACTCCTTGGCGGTGGAGATGCTGTCGCGCATCTCGTAGCTCAAGGCCAGGTTGTAGGCTGCATACATCTGCTGCTTCCCCTTCTTCGTGTCGTACACCTGTTGCCACAGCTTTCCGGCCTCTTCCCAGTTTCCCTCTTTGGCATAGACCGCTGCGTCGCGCATGTTGACGGAACCTCCCGTGAAAAGACACCGCTCGGCATGTTGCCAATAGGGCAGCATCTGTCTGACTGGTACGCCGCCGGCAAAATCGGAGGCTTCCTGTAGCATATCCTTCTCGCTGATGAGGCGGGCGTGTGCCAGTGCTTCGGTCTGTCCGGCCTCTTCCCAATAGATGCTGTCGTTGCCTATCAGGGTGACCATCGCTCCTCGGCGGTTGGGCAGGTAGACTCTGACGGTAGGGAATACTTTTACATCGACGGTACCCAGGTAGAGTCCCCATTCTGGCCTCAGGCTGGTTTTCCATATCGCATTCACTTGGATGTTCTCCAATGAAACCAGAAAGTCTACATCCAACGCTTCTGTCAGCTCATTGACCTGCTCGGTAGAGAGGATGGCTTCAGACGGTGTCTCGGTGGCTTTCTCCCGCAGGGCTGAGTCGCAGATGACCACTTCGTCAAAGTATTCTGCGTCGGCCAATGCGTTGGCCAGTGCTTCGGCTGTACGCTTCCCGTCACCTTCATAGTAGTGTACAATCCGTTCCGGCAAGTTGTCTCCTTGCGGTTCCTTCTTGGTTCCCAGATTCTGGTTGTTGTACTCAACGGGCATGTTGTTGACTACGGCTACACGTCTCAGGCTGTTTGGAAAGCTGATATCGGCCGGAATCATGTAATCAATGGAGAGTTGTTCTACGCTTTGACAGGCGGATAGAAGCAACAGGCTACAGAGGAGAATGGAATATTTAGACATAGGACATGAAAAATAGGAGATGTATCAGGCAGGAACAGAGCGGTCTGATTCCTGCTGATACATCTCCACAAAGTTGATTATACGTTTCTGCCGTGGCAGTTCTTGTACTTTTTGCCACTACCGCACGGGCAAGGGTCGTTTCTGCCTACGGTCTTCTGCACGCGGATGGGTTCTCTACGTGGCTGTTCGCGCGTGTCATGTGCGGCAGCTGCCTGCTGGTTCGGGTCATTCAGGTCCGCTTTCTGTTCGTGATAACGGCTCATGTCCTGACGGCGTTCAGGTGCCGCCTGACGTACCTCAACGCGACGTTGGGGCTGCTGCGGTGCTTGCGGCTGCTGGGGAGCCGATGGCTGTGGTGCTTCGGCTGGTGCCTCCTGTACAGGTATCTGACCCCGCATCAGGATGGATACCGTCTGGTTGTTTATCTTGTCTACCATCGCATCAAACAGGTTGACCGATTCCAGTTTGTAGATAAGCAACGGGTCTTTCTGTTCGTAGCTGGCATTCTGTACGGAGTGCTTCAGTTCGTCCAGTTCGCGCAGGTTCTCTTTCCATGCCTCGTCGATGACGTGCAGCAGGATGCTCTTTTCAAAGCTCTTGACCACCTCCTTACATTCCGTTTCGTAGGCTTTCTTCAGACTGCAGGAGATGTTGTACATGCGCTTGCCGTCGGTAATGGGAATCAGGATGTTCTCATACATGTGGCCTTGCAGTTCATATACCTGCTTGATGACGGGGTAGGCAACCTGTGCCATACGTTCCGTCTTGCGCTTGAACTGCTCCATGGCTGCATCGAACGTGCGGTCGGCCAGCGTCTCCTTCTTCTCGTTGCGGAATTCATCTTCGCTGAACGGTACCTCCATGGCCAGTGTCTGCAGGATATCCATCTTGCAGTTCTCGTAGTCGGGAGCCTCTATGGCGTTGACGCAACGGTCCCATATCATATTCACGATATCCATACCGATGCGCTCACCCATCAGTGCGTGGCGGCGTTTGGTGTAGACTACAGTACGCTGCTTGTTCATCACGTCGTCGTATTCCAACAGACGCTTGCGGATGCCGAAGTTGTTCTCTTCCACCTTCTTCTGTGCCCGCTCGATGGACTTGGATATCATGCTGTGTTCAATCATCTCACCCTCCTTGAAGCCCAACTTGTCCATGACGCTGGCAATGCGGTCGGATGAGAAGAGTCGCATCAGGTCATCTTCCAACGAAACGAAGAAAACGGATGAACCCGGGTCACCTTGACGGCCGGCACGTCCGCGCAGCTGGCGGTCTACACGACGGCTCTCGTGACGTTCGGTACCGATGATGGCCAGACCACCAGCAGCCTTCACTTCGGGGCTCAGCTTGATGTCGGTACCACGTCCGGCCATGTTGGTGGCAATGGTTACCGTACTGCTCTGTCCGGCCAGTGCCACAATGTCGGCCTCCTTTTGGTGCAGCTTGGCATTCAGTACGTTATGCGGAATCTTACGCATGTTCAGCATCTTGCTCAGCATCTCGGAGATTTCTACCGAGGTGGTACCCACCAGTACAGGTCGTCCGGCTTGTACCATGGCCTCAATCTCTTCGATGACGGCTTTGTACTTCTCGCGTTTGGTCTTGTAGACGCGGTCGTTCATATCTTTACGGGCGATGGGGCGGTTGGTGGGGATGACTACTACATCCAACTTGTAGATGTCCCAAAACTCACCGGCTTCCGTCTCTGCCGTACCTGTCATACCCGACAGCTTGTGGTACATACGGAAGTAGTTCTGCAAGGTGATGGTGGCAAAGGTCTGCGTGGCGGCTTCTACCTTCACGCCTTCCTTGGCTTCGATGGCTTGATGCAGACCGTCGCTGTAGCGTCGTCCTTCCATGATACGTCCCGTCTGTTCGTCCACAATCTTCACCTGTCCGTCGATGACGACGTATTCGTCATCCTTCTCGAACATGGTATAGGCTTTCAGCAGCTGGTTGATGGTATGTACACGTTCGCTCTTGATGGCGTAGTTGGTCAGCAGGGCGTCCTTCTTCTCCAATCGTTGCTCGTCGGTGAGGTCTTTCTCGTTCTCCAGTTCCGAGAGTTGGGCTGCGATGTCAGGCAATACGAAGAAGGTGGGGTCTGATGAATTTCCGCTAATCAGGTCTACACCCTTGTCGGTCAGGTCTACACTGTTCAGCTTCTCGTCGATGACGAAGTAGAGCGGGTCGGTTACCTCGTGCATACGTTTGTTGTTCTGCTCCATGTAGATCTCTTCGGTCTTCAGCATACCGGCCTTGATGCCTTGTTCGCTCAGGAACTTGATAAGGGCTTTGTTCTTGGGCAGACATTTGTGGCTGCGATAGAGTGCCAGGAAACCCTCTTCCACCTCCTTCTTGTCGTCTGAGGCTATCAGTCGTTTGGCATCTGCCAGGTATTGGGTGGCCAGGCGTTTCTGTGCCTCTACCAACCGTTCTACCAAGGGACGCAACTGCTCGAACAGCTGGTCGTCGCCTTTGGGAACGGGGCCTGAAATAATCAGCGGTGTACGGGCATCGTCGATGAGCACCGAGTCGACCTCGTCCACAATCGCATAGTTGTGCTGGCGCTGTACCAGATCCTTGGGGCTGATGGCCATGTTGTCACGCAGGTAGTCGAAACCAAACTCGTTGTTGGTACCGAAGGTGATGTCGGCCAGGTAAGCCTTGCGCCGTGCATCGCTGTTGGGCTGGTGCTTGTCGATGCAATCCACGCTCAGTCCGTGGAACATATAGAGCGGGCCCATCCATTCGGAGTCACGTTTGGAAAGGTAGTCGTTCACGGTCACCACATGTACACCGTTGCCTGTCAATGCATTCAGGAAGACGGGCAACGTGGCAACCAGCGTCTTACCTTCACCGGTGGCCATTTCGGCAATCTTGCCTTTGTGCAGTACCACGCCACCAAAGAGCTGAACGTCGTAGTGTACCATGTTCCAGGTCACTTCGTTGCCTCCGGCTACCCAGTGATTCTGGTAGATGGCTTTGTCGCCCTCAATACGGACGAAATCCTTTGTTGTAGCCAGCTGGCGGTCAAAGTCGGTAGCCGTCACCACAATCTCTTCGTTCTCCGTGAAACGGCGTGCGGTATCTTTGACGATGGCAAACGCTACGGGCAATACCTCGTCCAATGCCTTTTCGTAAATCTCCAGAATCTCCTTCTCCAGTTTGTCTATCTGGTTGAAGAGCTCTTCGCGCTTTTCCAGTTCAGTCTCTTCAACGGTGGCTTTCAGTTGGTCCACTTTGGCCCGTTGTTCGGCTGCCGAGTTGCGGATGTATGCTTTCAACTCCTCCGTCTTGGCACGCAGACCGTCGTTGTCGAGCTTGGCTATCTCCGGATAGGCGGCTTTCACCTTGTTCACCCACGGCTGTATCTCCTTCATATCGCGAGAGGATTTGTTGCCGAAAATCGAGCTTAAAAATTCATTAAATCCCATGTGTATGATTTGTTTTTATTATTAATTCAATGGTGTTGTCTTTCCTCTCTGCACCGGGGTGTAAGAGGTCGGACGTGCATCCGTCAGCTGTCGCCCGTCGGATTTCAGTGTGCAAAGTTACTGATTTTCCTACAGATAATGCAGGCTTATACCGATTATTTTTATTTGCTGCTGCATCCGTTGGGGGCGCGGATGCGAAGGGCTCCCGTCAGATAAGGAGCCAGGTGTGTGAGGTTATAGGGTGTCTGGATAGTCTCTGCCTTTATACCGTTCCCCAGCAACATCAGGGGAGCAGGGATGGCAGCTGCCCGTACTACCCGGTTGTCGGTACTGTTTTCTTGCATCAGTGTCCACCCCGGCAGTACGTCAATCAGCAGGTCGCCTGAGCGCTGGCGGTGGTAGCTGTTGCGGATGCGATCTATCTGGGGCGACCAGGCTCCCAACAGCAGACGGTGGGCCGAATAGACTTCGTTGATGCCGCTGAACTGCACCAGAAAGTCGGCAGCCTTCTCCTGAATCTCCGTCAGATTCAGCTGTTTCTTCTCTATCAGTTTGTGATTCAAATAAATCTGCTGGTTGTAGTACGCCTCTACATACTGCCCTTCGCCGTATGTCGCCATCAGGTACATGTTGAGCAGGGTGGCACAACGGTTCAGATGGAATTCGCCGCCAGGGATGCGATAGAGGCCCGGGTCGGCCGGTTCGGGATCGGTATAGCCGGTGGAGGTGATGCAGAGCAGCACGTTCTGCAGACCCACTTTCTGCTGCAGCAAATCCAGCAGGGCAGCAATGCTTCGGTCGATGCGTACATAGGTGTCTTGCATCTCCATGGCGCACTCCTGTACCCCTTTGTGGTTGTAGTTGCCTGCATAGTAGGTGAGGGCCAGCAGGTCGGGGGTCTCATCTTGTCCGATGGTGCTCTTTGCCAGCAGTTCCTCAGCCAGCAGGTTTACTTCGTCGTTGATGAGCGGGCTGGTTATCAGCCGGCGGTATTTATTGGTGCGTTCGCTCTCAAACTTGTATTTGAAAGCGTCCGTACGCCATTCGGGCAAGAAGGTGTAGCTGGTAAAGGGCAATAGCGGACTCCACGTCAGTTCGCGGATGCGCCAGTCGGGCGATTTGCGTTCGTTGTAGAGGCTCATCCACCAGGGGAAGTCGCTGTAGTAAGTGGTACTGCACCACTTGCCGCTGTTCTCGTTCAGCCAGAAGGCTCCGTTTCCCGCATGTCCTGCACTCAGTATGGCAGCATCGCGGAAGGGGGCGATGGAGTAGACCAGCCCTTTGTTACGGGTGCCAATCTTCAGTTCATCGGCAATCGTAGAGGTCAGCAGGCGTGTGGGCGAACTGCTCTCGTCGGTAAAGTTGCCCATGAAGGAGGGGTCATCCACGCAGTTGACAGGTCGCAGGGTAGCGGCATCCATCCAATTCTCGGCAATGATGCCGTTCACCGAGGGAGTGGTGCCTGTATAGAGCGCAGCAATGGCCGAAGCTCTGTCGGTACCGGTAAAGGGGTACTCGCTTTGGGTGAAGACACACCCCTCCCGCAACAGACGCTTGAACCCCTTCTCTCCATAAAGGGGAGCAAAGGTCTCCAGATAATCCGTACGCAGCTGGTCGATGGTGAGCATCACCACCAGACGCGGCAACACGGGCTGAGGCTGTGCCTGCAAGCCGGTAAAGGTCAGTGCCAGTATGGATGTTATCAGTCCTTTCTTCATATCTCTATTTCGAGGCTTTTTGTTTGGCTAAAATCACCTGGTATGCAGAGCGAAGTAGCAAACAGCCTGCCAAAGGTACGACAGTCGGCGGAATTTCTTGCGGTATTACCCCTTTTAGTATAATAAAAAGTGTTAAAACAACGATATTTGCCACTAAATAGCGACTTATCTTCCCTTTTGCAACCCTTCGGAGCAGGCAGGGAAGGCAAAACAGATGGAGTGGATGGAACACCCACAGCAGGTAGTTGGGGCTGACGGCAGGATGCTGTGAAAAGAGAGCCAGAAAGGCCAGGATGCAGCCGGCCGTTCCTGCTGCCAGAAAGAGTATGAGGTCGATTCCCCACAGCGGACGTCGTTTGGAGAATCCGTACCAGGTACAGCCTATCACTACGACCAGTAGCAGCCAGGCGCAGACATCGGGAGTCAAGATGTCATCCGAACGGTGGTCGGCAGCGGTCAATCCGGTCTGTACGAGTCGTCTTTCGTTACATACCAAGGGACGTTCCGTGCTGTCGTTATCGAGGACAACTGCTTGCGCCAACGCATCGTGCAGCAGAAAGGGGACAAACATCATGGCTCGTCGGGTGATGGGGCGGTCGGCTTCGCTGCCCATGCACAGATCCATACCGAATCTCGACCAAGGGTGCCCCTCGCTGTAGCGATGGAGCAGGGTGCGGTAGGTGACATTTTCCAAGAGGCTATCCATAGGCTGTGCATAGCGGATGTCGCCCGTCACGGCCCGTTCTATCTGGTCGCGCGGACGGGTGGCGCAGTTGTCGTAAAAGAAGTTGTAACGATACACCCTGTTTTGCGGCAGGTAGTTCTCTTCTAAGGCGGCCACCAGTCTTTCTTTCTCTTCTGGGTTCAGATTCAGCTCCTGTTCCACCACATCACGTCCATACCAGGCATATTCAGCGGCAAAGCGGTCATACGTGGTCATGCCCAGCTGGTAGTCGGTCTCTCCCAATGCAAAGCGCAAGATGAAGTTGGGAGCCCCGAAGTTGAACAGACCGTAGTTAAACACCACATCAATGCCTTTGCCGCGGTGTTGGTAGCGGATGGCACTGTGTCCGAAGAGGGTATAGATTTCTTCGCCCGCATCGCACGTCAGCAGGCTCAGACGGATGGAGTCCTTGGCTTCAGCCCGGACTCCTACCGTCAGCATAAGTAGTGTCAGCAGCCCAATGATTCGTCTCATCGTTGCAAAGCTTGCTCTATGTCGGCTATGATGTCGTCGACATTCTCAATGCCCACGGAGAAACGTATGAGGTCGGGCCGTACGCCGGCAGCCAGCAGCTGTTCGTCGCTCAGCTGTCGGTGTGTGTGGCTGGCGGGATGGAGCACGCAGGTACGGGCATCAGCCACATGGGTGACGATGGCTGCCAGTTTCAGTGAGTCCATGAACTTGATGGCCACATCGCGTCCACCTTTCAGACCGAAGGTGACTACACCGCACGAGCCGTTGGGCATGTATTTCTGTGCCAGGTCGTAATAGTTGTCTTGAGGCAGTCCGCTGTAGTTCACCCAGGCCACTTTGTCGTTCTTCGACAGATATTCGGCTACAGCCTGTGCATTGCGGCAATGCTGCGGCATACGCAGATGCAGGGTTTCCAGTCCCAGATTCAGCAGGAAGGCGTTTTCGGGCGACTGGATGCTGCCCAGGTCGCGCATCAGCTGTACGGTCGCCTTGGTCATGTAGGCCATTCGTCCGAACGACTTTGTATAGGTCAGGCCGTGGTACGATTCGTCGGGTGTGCAGAGCCCGGGGAATTTGTCGGCGTGAGCCTCCCAGTCGAAGTTGCCGCTATCTACGACGGCTCCTCCTACGCTGGTGGCGTGTCCGTCCATGTACTTCGTGGTAGAGTGAACCACGATGTCTGCCCCCCATTGGAAGGGACGGCAGTTGATGGGTGTCGGGAAGGTGTTGTCCACGATGAGGGGCACTCCATGTTGATGGGCTATGCGGGCAAACTTTTCGATGTCAAGCACTTCGAGCGTCGGATTGGAGATGGTCTCTCCAAACAGAGCTTTGGTGTTGGGACGGAATGCCTTGGCTATCTCCTCTTCCGAGGCGTTGGGGTTGACAAAGGTGCATTCGATGCCCAGCTTTTTCATCGTTACCCCAAAAAGGTTGTACGTACCTCCATAGATGCACGAAGAGCTTACAAAGTGGTCTCCGGCCTGGCAGATGTTGAAGATGGCATAGAAGTTGGCAGCCTGACCGCTGCTGGTCAGCATGGCTCCTACGCCTCCCTCTAAGGCAGCAATCTTGCTGGCCACGGCATCGTTGGTGGGGTTCTGCAACCGGGTGTAGAAGTAGCCGCTGTCTTCCAGGTCGAAAAGACGGGCCATCTGTTCACTGGTCTCGTATTTGAATGTTGTACTCTGGTAAATGGGGAGTACACGGGGTTCTCCTTTCTTGGGGTTCCATCCTGCTTGCACGCAGAGCGTTTCGGGTTTCAATTGATTCATTTTAAGTTTATGAGTTTTTAAGTTTTTGAGTTTTTAAGTTTTTAAGTTTATGAGTTTTTAAGTTTTTAAGTTTTTAAGTTTATGAGTTTGGGGAACGCAGACGACGCAGAAAAATAAATTCTGCGAGCTTCTGTGTGCGAAGTCCGTGTTGTCGCGTTCTTCATTCTTCAATATTCATTTTAAATTTTTCATTTTAAATTTTAAATTCAAACCTTATGGCCTGTGTCTCTTCCTCCACCCGATAGGAACCGCCGAAATACTCCAAGGTCAGGCGGTTGATGCTGTGGCGCAGGTCGGTCTCCTGGTTGCAGTTACGAACGTCGGCCAGGGGACTGCCCTTGACGGTGCCTTCGGCCATCGCGTCCTGCAGGCGGAGAGTGAAGTCTATCTCCCGCTCTTCTTTGGGCAAGGTGACTGTGCCGGCCAGCAGGCTGACAAACAGCTGCATCATGCGGTTGGTGTCGGTGTGGATGGGGCATTGCTCCGTGGCGCAGTCGAAGGTGATGTGCAGTTGCGGATTCTGTATCTGGGCACTGCCTATGGCATCGTGACATAGCTGTATGAGGTCGTAGTCGGACATTTGCCACTTGGTCATGCCGGCCTCCAGACGTGAGAGGTCGAGCACGCTGTTGACAAGGAACATCAGCTTGTCCGTATTGGAGTGGATGATTTCACCGAACTCCCGGCGTTCCTCGTCGGTGAGGTCTTCTTTCAAAGCCAGAATCTGGGAGAAGCCTACCACACTATTCAGGGGCACCCGGATGGCATGGCTCATGGTGGCCAGAAAACGGCGTTTGGCTTCGTTGGCCTCTTCGGTAATCTCCACGGCGGCGCGAGTCTCTTTGGCAGAGTGGCGAAGCGCGCGGTAGATGTGCCGCAACCGTAGGAAAAGGTAGAGGAGGCCAATCATCAACAGGGTGATGAAGATGTTGATGATCAACTGGTTCCGGTTGTACAATCGGTTTTTCTCGTATTGTAACTTATCTAATTCATACATCTCTCGGATTTCTTTCATCTGATTCTCGGATATGACCAGGTTCAGTGAGTCGCGCTTGGCATCGGCCGTGGTGTAGAGCTGTAGTGCCTGGTCGTAATCGCCCATGGCGTAGAAGATGTCACCGCGACGTTCCAGGGCCAGGATGAGGTCATCCTCTTGCAGGTGGTGGCGCTCTATCAGTTGCAGGATGGTGTCGTTTTGTGCCAAGGCTTCGGGCAACCGGTTCTGCTGCAGAAAGTAGTAGCTATAGGCATCCTCGAATATCTTCCGATAGTTGGGTATTTGCATCAGTCCGACCCGCTTCAGGATCTCGCTCACGCACTTGCCGGCCTCGGCGAAATCGCCGATGGCACTGTAGTAGAATATGTAGAAGCATTTGCCCAGGGTATAGTAGTCGTAGAGTGCGGCCTCTATGGAGGGGCCTTGCTGGGCGATGGTCTCCTGGTAGAAGCAGAAGAGGTCGTCCACGTAGGGGCGCATCTTGGCATAGTGCTTGTTTACCATATAGTAGTCCAGCATTTGCAGGATGGTGTTGAGCTGTATGCCGAAGGGGATGCCTTGGTCAAACAGCTCGTAGTTCTTGCGGTACATGGCCAAGGCCTCTTTCCACCGCTTGGAACCTTGGTAGGCCATACCCATGTTGAGGTAGGCCATGGATAGACCCTGCACGTCGCCTATCTCCTCGGCTTCACGGGCCATGTGCTGGGCCTCGTCAAGGGCATATTCGAAGCGGTCGTTGAAGATGTAGCAGCTGGTCATAATCCACTGGACTTGAAAATAGGGCTTCCAGAACTTGCACCGCTTGGCAATGGGCAGGGTGTACTCCTTCCAGTAGCGGATGGAGTCAACGGCTTGCTCGTCGAAATTGTAGAAGTGATTACAGATGAAGGTGGCGGCCAGAGCCGTCAAACTGTCGTTCTTCTGTATCAGGGCTTCCTGCAGCAGGGCTCGGCTGTCTTTCACCCCTTCCGGACCCGACTGGGTACTCTGAGTAATCTGTTGCAGCAACTCCAGACGGTTGTGGTTGTGGGGCATCTCGGAGGCTACGCGGCGCAGGCTGTCGAAGTGCTGCTCCAACTCCTGTGCCCGGATGGTGGATAGAAATGTGGTTGTCAGGCAGATAACTACGGTCAAGAGGGAACGCTTCATACGGCGGCCTCCTTTCTCCCCTCGGACAGGGGATGGGTGAAGCAGAAGCGGGTGCCTCCGCTATAATCGGGGTCTATCCAGATGCGTCCGCCGAAGCGTTGGATGATGAGTTGGCAGATGGAGAGGCCCAAGCCGCTGCCTTGGGCGTTCTCGTCGAGCTTCTCAAAGCGGTTGAACACCTTCTCGCGCTGTTCGGGGGCGATGCCGCACCCGGTATCGGTCACGCTGAAAAGGGCCATCTCTCCCTGTATCTCCAGTCGCAGGGTAATGCTTCCCTCCGGGGTGAATTTGGTGGCATTAATCAGCAGGTTGATAAGGAGTTGCTGCAAGCGTGCCTCGTCGGTATAGAGGGTCAGCTCCGTCAGTTCGGTTTCGAATAGGACGGCGGCGGCGGTCTGCTTGATGCGCTCTACCGTGTCTATGACCCGTTGGCAGAGCGATACACACTCTTGGTCGGCCATGTGGAACTGCATGGTGCCTTTCTCCAGGTTGGAGAGATCAACCACATCGTCTATCAGCTTGATGAGCAGGTCGGAGTTCTGCTGGATGATGTCGTTGCACTGCATACGGATGTCTCCGTCTATGTTGCTGTCCGTCAGGATGGAGGAGAAGCCCGAAAGGGCGTTGAGCGGTGTGCGTATCTCGTGGCTCATGTTGGACAGGAAGAGGTTTTTCGTGCGGATGGATCGCTCGGCAGCTTGTTGGGCCTGTTTCAATTGGGCTTGGGCACTCTTCAGTTGCCGGTTCTTCCAGCGGAGGTAGAGCGTACCTGCACCGGTGGAGGTGAGCAGGATGATGCCGCAGGCGGTCAGGTAGTAGAGAAATCGGGTGCGTTGCCGTTGGTTGGTCAGGGTCAGCTCATCTACTTGATAGCGGGCGCGTTGCAGGTTGACTTCGGCAACGTAACTTTGTGCGCTCACCGAGTCGCGGATGGAGTTCTTGTACCTGAAATGGTCGCAAGAGTCGCGAGCCGTTTCGTCTCCCCAAGTCAGCAGGGGGATGAGGCAGAACAAACCGAGTAACGAGTATGCTATGGTTCTTTTCATAGGGATGATATATTTGTCGCAAAATTACGGTTTTCTATTCATTTTCCACAAAATGTGCTGTTTTTTTAGACTTTCTTCTCATGCAAACCTTGCATGGCGAGAAAAAAGGACCTAATTTTGCAGAAAAAAGAGCTGAATGAATATCTGTCATCGTCTGTTGTCCCTTCTCCTGTGTTTGTCTGCCGCCCTCTGTGTGGGGGCGCAGAAGTCGTACGACGAACCGTTGTTCGGCAAGCGGCTGGCCAAGGTGGCAATCACGGGAAAACGGCTGAAGGGTGCCTGTTTCTACGTTGTCAGTGGACATGGGGGGCCTGACCCCGGTGCCATCGGAAAGGTAGGAAAGCATGAACTGCACGAGGATGAGTATGCCTACGATGTGGCTCTTCGCCTGGCACGCCAGCTGATGCAGGAGGGGGCCGAAGTACACATCATCATTCAGGATAGCAAGGACGGCATACGCGACGAAGCCTACCTCTCGAACAGCAAGCGGGAGACCTGTATGGGACAGCCCATCCCGCTGAATCAGGTGGAGCGCCTGCAGCAGCGTTGTACGGCGATTGACAAGCTCTATCGAAAGGAGCAGAAGCAGTACCGCTATTGTCGTGCCATCTTTCTGCATGTGGACAGTCGTAGCAAAGGAACTCAGACGGATGTCTTCTTCTATCACGCTCCAGGTAGTGCAAGCGGCAAACAACTGGCTCAGACGATGATGCGCACCTTTGAGTCGAAGTATGGACAGCATCAGCCCAATCGCGGATTTCGGGGTACGGTGAGCGAACGCAACCTCTATGTGCTGCGCAATACCCGTCCGGTCGGTCTGTTTGTGGAGCTGGGCAACATACAGAACAGCTTCGACCAGAAACGCTTTGTCATCAGTTCCAACCGTCAGGCACTGGCCAAGTGGTTGATGGAAGGATTTATCACCGACTTCTCAAAACATAAATAGTATATATATAAATAGGAATAAGACTCATGAATTTGAAAAATCTATTTTTGCTCTGTTGTGCGCTCCTCATGCTGGCCACCGGCATGAAGGCACAGACCGCCGCTGCCCGTTATCCCAAACGCGAATTCCGTGGAGCTTGGATGCAGGCTGTCAACGGTCAGTTTCAAGGTGTACCTACCGAACAGTTGAAGCAGACGCTGATTCAACAGCTCAACTCGTTGCAGGGAGCAGGCATCAATGCCATCCTCTTCCAGGTCCGTCCCGAAGCCGATGCACTCTATGCCTCCCGCTTGGAGCCTTGGAGCCGTTTTCTCACCGGTGTGCAGGGCAAGGCACCCGACCCCTATTGGGATCCGATGCAGTTTATGATTGACGAGTGCCACAAACGGGGTATGGAGTTTCACGCTTGGATCAATCCTTATCGCGTAAAGACAAGTACCACTACCCGGCTGGCTCCCGAACATGTCTATCATATCCATCCCGAATGGTTCGTCCAGTATGGCAACCAGCTCTATTTTGATCCGGCGTTGCCCGAGAGCCGCCGGCACATCTGTATGGTGGTCAGCGACATCGTGGCCCGCTACGATGTAGATGCCATCCACATGGACGACTATTTCTATCCCTATCCAGTGCAGGGACTTGACTTCCCTGACGACCAGAGCTTTGCCCGCTATGGCGGAGGCTTCAGCAACAAGGCGGATTGGCGTCGCAGCAATGTGAATGTGCTGATCAAGAAACTGCATGAGACGATTCGCGGCATCAAGCCGTGGGTGAAGTTCGGTGTGTCTCCGTTTGGCATCTATCGCAACGAGGCAACCGATCCGCTGGGCAGCAAAACCCGTGGCTTGCAGAATTATGACGACCTGTATGCCGATGTGCTGTTGTGGGCACGTGAAGGATGGATTGACTATAACATCCCGCAAATCTACTGGCAGATAGGCCATCCGGCTGCCGACTATGATACGCTGGTGCGCTGGTGGGCACGACATGCCGAAGACCGTCCGCTCTTCATCGGACAGGATGTGATGCGCACCGTGCAACATGCCGATCCGGCCAATCCCAACCAGCACCAACTGCCTCGCAAGATGCAGCTGCAGCGTGCATTTCAGACGATAGGGGGAAGCTGTCAGTGGTATGCGGCTGCTGTGGTACAGAATGCCGGCAACTACCGTGATGCCTTGGTCGCTGAGTATCACAAATATCCGGCTTTGCCTCCCGTCTTCACGTTCATGGATAGCAAGGCTCCCGGCAAGGTGCGCAAGGTGAAGCCCGTCTGGACAGCCGACGGCTATCTGCTTTTCTGGACGGCTCCCCGTTATCATGAAGAGATGGATCGGGCGGTGCAATATGTGGTGTATCGTTTTGATGATAAGGAGGAAATCAATCTGGAAGATGCTTCCCACATCGTAGCTGTTACGAGGAACACGTTCTATCCGTTGCCGTATCAGGATGGGAAGAGGCGCTACCGCTACGTCGTGACTGCGCTCGACCGATTGCACAATGAGTCGAAGTCGGTAGTTCGTAAAGTCAAGCTGTAGTATCTATTATATAATATGGTAAGGGCAGGGGGGTGTGTACTTTTTCTTTTGTCTTGAAACAAAAGAAAAAGGTACCAAAAAGAAAAATTCAAGGCTCACGTCTCCGTCGCTACTCCGACATTGCCTGAAGGGGTCGTCGCGGAACTCGCTTCGCTCAGACAGCCGCACGTTTTGTTCAATTTAAAATTAACAATTAAAAATTTAAAGTGGCACTACCAGCGGGGTGAGGGCGGAAAATGTTCCGCCCCTACTTGTAGCTTGTAGCTTGTAGCTTGTAGCTTGTAGCTCGTAGCTTGTAGCTCGTAGCTTGTAGCTCGTAGCTTGTAGCTTGCGATGCGGACTT
>JBJEHI010000088.1:0-9160 GCA_051875915.1 Bacteroides sp. | reverse complement strand
CTTGATTTTCTCCTGATAGGCCTCGTTCTGCTTCTTCCTGTCAGCGACCAGTTTGACAATGACCAGTATCAAAATGACAAGAAGAGCAACCGCTACCCACAACAGCACATTCTCCTGAATGCCCGCTCCAAGCATTATTGCACCCAACATGTTTGCTATCAAATACATCTGTACACCATTTGCTGAATTAATCGAAGAGGGGGTATGTCATCAACTGGAAGATGACATACCCCCTTATTCACTCTACTAATACACCTCTACTTTCGCGGCAATACGTTTGCACTTATCACGCAGCGCGTCCAAACTGCTGCCCAACGGAGCATAACAAACGACTACCCCCATCCGACGGTTCACTCTGGTTGTAGGTTTGCCAAAGATACGCAGATAGGTATCTTCCTCGCTTGTAACAGCTTCCAATCCCCGATAATTAGGACGTTCCTGGCTGGATATAGGTGAAAGGATGACCGCACTGGCACCCATGCGTTCCAACTTGATACCTGGGATAGGCAAACCCAGCACGGCCCGGCAATGGAGTTCAAACTCATTCAAGTTCTGTGTGCCGGCCAGCGTCACCATACCCGTATCATGCGGACGCGGTGACAGCTCGGAGAAATAGACACCGTTTTCGTGACTAAGGAAGAACTCCACTCCCCAAATGCCGGCTCCGGTCAATGCCCGAGTCACCTTTTCGGCCATCTCCTGTGCCTCCTTCAGGTGTGCAGGATCAATGGCTGCCGGCTGGAAGCTCTCCCGATAGTCTCCGCCCTTCTGCACGTGGCCGATGGGAGGACAGAACAGGGTAGGCCCATCCTTTTGTGTCACCGTGAGCAACGTTATCTCACTATCGAAACGGATAAACTCCTCGATAATCAGTTCCTTGATGTCTCCCCGGCTGCCGTTGCACCCATATTCCCACGCATGTTCCAGTTCATCGGCACTCTTCACCAAAGACTGTCCCTTGCCCGATGATGACATCAGCGGCTTGACAACGCAGGGGAATCCAATCTTCTCTGCTGCAGCCTTCAGTTCGTCCAGCGACTTCGCATAAAAGTAGCGAGCCGTCTTCAGTCCCAGCTCCTTGGCCGCCAGGTCTCGTATAGCCTTTCTATTCATTGTATAGTTGACAGCGCGTGCACTCGGAACCACCTGAATGCCCTCTTGCTCGAATTCATACAGGCGCTCCGTGCGGATGGCTTCTATTTCCGGCACGATGATGTCCGGTTGATGCTTCCGCACCACCCGTTCCAGCGCATCGCCATCCAGCATACTGAACACTTCACACTCATCAGCCACCTGCATGGCCGGTGCTCCGTCATACGAATCACATGCTATCACATATTGCCCCTTCCGCTGGGCGGCAATGACAAACTCCTTGCCCAATTCTCCGGAGCCCAACAACAGTATTTTCTTCATTCTTTTCTATTCAGATCCGTTATGTTATTTAAGGTTTTGCATCCACAGATTAAGGACGTGTATTATAGCTGTAGGGGCGCAACATCTTGCGCCCTGAGCCGCTGTCGTACGGCTTTGGGCGGAACATTTTCCGCCCCTACACGCCTACCAACCTACTTATTGATGTTGTTCTCTCAACAAATCGTTTACAGTCTTCACCGGATTGAAGGTGGTGAGAGGTACCTCAACAAACACCGTATTCCAGTCGCTCATGGCACCGTTCCACAGGCCGGGCAGTTCCAGTGCCTTCAGCTCCTTGCCGTTCTTCGACTTGTACGAGATGAAGCCGGTTGCCTTGTCCACATGCTTCACCAAGTCAAACTTATGTCCTTTGTAATCCCGTACGGCACAAACCAAATCCACCGGATTGAAGTGCGTACCTTTCTCAAACATCTCCTTCTTCTCGGCATCCTTCATGTCAATCTGCGAGCTTTCCAATATCTGCAACGATACGGTTCCGTCGCTGTTGTATGCCAGGAACGGTCCACCACCCGGCTCGCCGACGTTCTTCACCATACCGCAGACGCGCATCGGACGGTTCAGCTTGTTCTTCAGATAAATCACCAGTTCCGCATCCTCCAAATTCTTTGTTTCGGGATTCTTGCAATAGAGCTGCTTCTGCAGGAACTGTAAGATTTCCAGCACCTGTTCGCGAGTATATTTACCGCTGTCAAGCAGTTGCAGGTATGCGAATGCCTTCTGCTGCAAGGCAACCAGCACGCCGGCAATCAGTTTCTTATACAATACGGTATCCCCCTTCAGCTTATCGGGCACCACATTGTCGATGTTCTTGATGAAGATGATATCCGCATCCAAATCGTTCAGATTCTCAATCAGTGCGCCATGGCCACCCGGACGGAACAGCAGCTTGCCGTTGTCGCGGAACGGCTTGTTCTCCATGTCAGCAGCGATGGTATCGGTACTGGGTTTCTGTTCAGAGAAGGTGATGTTGTATTCCACTCCATACTTTTTGGCGTATGCCGCAGCCTTTTCGTCGACCAATGCCTTGAACAGCGCCCTGTGTTCAGGTGAAACGGTAAAGTGTACATTCACCTTTCCGCTCCGATTGGCTGCGTAGAGGGCACCCTCCACCAGATGTTCCTCCAGGGGTGTGCGGCTACCGTCCTCATACCGATGGAATTTCAGCAAGCCCTTGGGTAACGCTCCATAGTTCAGCCCGGCCGATTCGAGCAGTGCAGCTACCACCTCCTTGTAATGGCCGCCGGCCACCAGGGCGGGGATGTCGAGGCCTGTGTTCTTCTGACAAGCTGCATTCAAGTCGTCATAAAAAGCAAACCGCGTGATGTGATCAAAGAATGTCTTTTCAAAAGCGTTCTGCGGAGCATCGTAGTCAGCTCCTAAAAACTCAAACAGATTTTTGAACATGCGGCTGGCAGCGCCCGATGCGGGCACAAACTTAACCACGACCTTATCCGTCTGTGTGTACGCCTCCCATGCATCAAGGTATTTCTTCTGCTCATCTGCACCGGGAGCCAATATGCCCTTGTCCACCGAAGCGGCAGCATACAGTTTCAAATAGGGGAAACCTTTTTCAAAACAAGCCAACTGATTGGCAATCTGTTCTTCTGAGATGCCTTTCTTGGCAAGCAACTCTTTGTCTTGGGGTGTTATCATACTATCCACTTTTATTAATTCATGCCCAAAAATACAAAAAAAGCGGAACTCCCATTCAAAAAAAGAAGAAAAAAACTACCTTTGATGCAGAAAAAAAAGAGACAGTCATGGAAACAGATGAATTTTTCACCACAAATGAGAAGGCTTTGCTCTTTTCGCTGTACCGAAAACTGCTTCAACTTTCGGGCGAAACGTTGCAAAAGGGAGATTGCAAGAAACTGAAGACCCATCTCATCAACACCATACAGAACAACCGCATACGGCGGGATCTGTTCGGCCTGAACCCTGTCATCAAGGATATGCAGACAGCCGTCATCGTAGCCGAAGAAATTGGTATGCGGCGGGCATCCATCCTCGGACTGATGCTGCACGACTCCGTGCGGTGTGGCACCTGTACCACCGAGCAAGTGCAAGCAGAGTTCGGCGAAGACGTAGCCGGCATCATCCGCGGCCTGATTCGGGTTCACGACCTCTACACCAAGAGCCCAACCATCGAGTCGGAGAATTTCCGCAACCTACTGCTCACCTTTGCCGAGGACATGCGCGTCATCCTCATCATGATTGCCGACCGTGTCAACGTGATGCGCCAAATCAAGGATGCGGCCAACGACGAAGCCCGCCGGCAAGTGTCCAACGAAGCGGCCTACCTGTATGCTCCCTTGGCGCATAAGCTGGGCCTCTACAAGCTGAAGTCGGAACTGGAGGACCTCTCCTTGAAGTACACCGAGCACGATGTATATTACCATATAAAGGATAAGCTGAACGAGACCAAAGCCTCGCGCGACAAATACATCGCCTCCTTCATCACCCCTGTACAGAAGAAGCTGGAAGAGGCCGGCCTGAAGTTCCACATCAAAGGGCGCACCAAGTCCATCCACTCCATTTATCAGAAGATGAAAAAGCAGAAGTGCCCCTTTGAAGGCGTATACGACCTCTTTGCCATCCGCGTCATTCTGGAGTCACCGCTCGACAAGGAGAAGCTGGAGTGCTGGCAGGCCTACTCCATCGTGACCGACATGTACCAGCCCAATCCCAAGCGGTTGCGTGACTGGCTCTCTGTGCCGAAAAGTAACGGCTACGAGTCGCTGCACATCACCGTGATGGGGCCTGAAGGGAAATGGGTGGAAGTGCAGATACGCACCGAGCGCATGGACGAGATAGCCGAACGGGGACTGGCCGCCCACTGGCGATACAAGGGCGTGAAGGGCGAATCGGGGCTGGACGAATGGCTGACTTCCGTCCGCGAGACATTGGAGAGCTCGGACAGCAGCGGCCTGGAAACCATGGACCAGTTCAAGCTGGATCTCTACGAAGACGAGGTGTTCGTATTCACGCCGAAAGGCGATCTCTTCAAGCTGGCCAAGGGTTCCACGGTGCTGGACTTCGCCTTCCACATCCACAGCAAGCTGGGGTGCAAATGTATCGGAGCCAAAGTAAACGGCCGCAACGTGCAGCTGCGCCAAGTGCTGCAGAGCGGCGACCAGGTAGAGATAATGACCTCCACTACCCAGACGCCCAAACAAGACTGGCTGAACATCGTCACCACCTCCAAGGCCCGCACCAAGATACGGCAGGCGCTGAAGGAGATGGCCTCACGGCAACACGCCTTTGCCAAAGAGACGCTGGAGCGGAAGTTCAAGAACCGAAAGATTGACTACGACGAGAGCCTCATGATGCGCCTCATCAAGCGGATGGGCTACAAGGTGGTCACCGATTTCTATCGGGCCATCGCCGACGAGACGCTGGATGCCAACAGTATCATCGACAAGTATCAGGAGCTGAAGCGGGAGAGTGAGATGCACGATGAGGTCGTCTATCGAAGTGCCGAAAGCTACAACCTGCAGAACACGCTGCCGGGCAAGGAGGAGGGGAGCGCCAAAGAGGATGTGCTCGTCATCGACCAGAACCTGAAGGGCATCGACTTCACCCTGTCCCGCTGCTGCAACCCCATCTACGGAGATGATGTCTTCGGGTTTGTCACCGTGTCGGGCGGCATCAAGATACATCGGTGCGACTGTCCCAACGCCAGCGACCTGCGTGCACGCTTCGGCTACCGCATCGTCAAGGCACGTTGGGCCGGCAAGTCGCAAGGCACCCAATACCCCATCACACTGCGGGTGGTGGGCCACGACGACATTGGCATCGTCACCAACATCACCTCCATCATCTCCAAAGAGACGGGCATCCTACTGCGCAGCATCGGCATCGACTCGCACGACGGGCTCTTCTCGGGTACCCTGACCATCATGGTGGGAGACACGGGCCACTTAGAGGCGCTCATCAAGAAACTGCGGACCGTAAAGGGCGTGAAGCAGATAAGCAGAAACTGAAACCGAGAACCTTGCACTCAGAGCCATGCACTACGACTACAAGAAACAGCTACGCAGCTTCGGATATGCCTGGAAGGGCATCCGCAGCTGCATGGGCAAGGAGCAGAACCTCTCCTTCCATCTGCTGGCTACGCCCACGGTGGTAGCCGCAGGATTCCTCGCAGGCATCACCCGTACCGAGTGGATGCTGGTCATCCTCTGCATCGGACTGGTGATTGCTGCCGAGCTCTTCAACAGCGCCATCGAGCTGCTGGTAGACCTGGTCTCCCCCCAACGTCACCCTCTGGCCGGGCGGGTAAAAGACATTGCCGCCGGGGCAGTACTGGTATGTGCTGCTACGGCGGCAATCATCGGACTGATTATCTTCATCCCCTACCTTACCCGCTTGCGCTTATAATAAGAATAGGTAATCAATATAAATAGCAACAACGCACAGAGGGCTGCCGACGAAGCGGCATAGTGCATTTGCGACACGGCCGTCAGCCTGCAGGCCACCGTCATGCCGGCCATCACCCCCAAATCGGTGGCCAGCTGGCACGTGGTGTTCGCCGTACCCCGCTGACAGTGGTGCGACAGCTTGACAAACATCCGCGTGAAGGGCAGCGTCAGTATGGCAAGGAGACCCAAAGCCAGCACCGGCCACAGGTCACCCATCAGCAGCATAGGCAGCAGCACGCCCGGCACGAAGGCTATCAGCACCACATTGAAAGCCGGCAACCAGGCACGCGGCAACACAAAGCGATCGACGTTCAGCAACGTCATCCCTATAGGAGCGCGGAAGGCCACATAGACCCTCATGGCAAACAGCATGGCGCAAAGCCCCACCGCCGCAGCCAGATAGAGCAAGGTACGGAACCCGTACACCTCGAACAGCCACACGCCGACACCTGCCCCTATCAGCATGCCCAGGCGGGAAGCCCACGCATACACCAGATTGCCCGCACTGCGCCGCGCCGAGGTGGTGATGTCGATGGCCACCGTGATGCCGGCTGTGGCAGCCGCGCCGAAGGCACCGCCCTGCACCAATGCCAGCAGCAGGAAGTGTAGGTACTCATCGGCAAAAGCAGTGGCCAGCGTAGCAGCCACCCACGCCAGCATGGCCCACAGCAGCACATGTTTCCGCTTGTATTCATCGCCCAGATAGGCATGGAAGGGGCCTACGGCAAACATGCCTGCCGCAAAAACCGGAAAGACATATGCGGCTTCCGCTACCGGCACGTCCAGCCGGTTCCCCATGGCGAACGGAATCAACGGGAACAACATATAGACGGACAGAAACAGCAGCGCATTCGCGATGCATATCCGCCAATAATTCAGCGTCATAAGTTTGTCAGTACTGTTCCTTTTCATTCGGAAAATCCAAGTTCTTCACATCCGACACATAGCGGCTGATGGCATCCGTCATCGCCGTATGCAGGTCAGCATAGCGGCGCAGAAAGCGGGGACGGAACCCGTTGTTCATACCCAGCATATCCTGTGCCACCAGCACCTGTCCGTCCACCCCGCCACCGGCACCTATGCCTATGATGGGGATGGTCAGCTCGCGTGCCACCCGTTCGGCCAAAGCCGCCGGTATCTTCTCCAGCACCAGTGCAAAGCAGCCGGCATCCTCCAGCAGGTGGGCGTCGCGCACCAGCTTTTCGGCCTCCGCCTCGTCCTTGGCACGCACCGTATAGGTACCATACTTGTTGATGGACTGCGGCATCAGGCCCAGATGTCCCATGACGGGTATTCCGGCACTCAGAATGCGCTTTACCGTGCCTATCACCTCTTCGCCTCCCTCCAGCTTCAAGGCGTCGGCATGGCTCTCCTTCATGATGCGGATGGCCGAAGCCAGGCCCTCCAGTTCGTTGCCTTGATACGATCCGAAGGGCATGTCCACTATCACCATGGCACGCTTCACGCCACGCACCACACTTTTTCCGTGATAAATCATCTGGTCCAGCGTGATGGGCAGTGTCGTCGTGTTGCCGGCCATCACATTGGAGGCCGAGTCGCCTACCAGTATCACATCCACCCCGGCGCCGTCTACAATCTGCGCCATGGTGTAGTCATACGATGTCAACATGGATATCTTTTCGCCTCGCTGCTTCATCTCTATCAGGCGATGCGTCGTCACTTTCCGCGTGTCATCTGAAATATATCCTGCCATATTCTCTACCTTATTACGATTGATTAACTGATTCAAATTTTCGTTTTACATCAACAAATTAATTGAGTGTATGTATTACGGCTGTAGGGGCGCAACATTTTGCGCCCTGAACCCGCTGTCGTGTGGCTTTGGGCGGAAGATAGTCCGCCCTACACGCATCGTACAGCTCAGGGAGGAGCGTCTTCCCCTCCCGTTTGCGCCCGCAAAGGTAGTGCTTTTTCCGATTACTTGTACACGCGCAGCATTTTATCGTACGTGAAGCCACGAAAATCGTCCATCACATAGTGGCACAGCGGCGCAATCTGTTCGCGTGGATTGGTGGTGGCCAGCCCGATGACGGTGGCTCCGGAGGCCATGCCTGCCTTCAGTCCGTTGAAGGAGTCCTCAAACACATAGGTCGTGTCGGGTGTCGTTCCCAGCACCTTCATACCCAGCAGGAAGCAGTCGGGGGACGGTTTGGAGGCCGCAAACATCTCGGCCGTCAGGATGTGGCCGAACAGCTGCTTCAGCTCGGGATGTACGCGGTAGACCGCCGCCATCTTCGCCTCGTTCGAGCTGGTCACCACCGCCGTCCCTACGCCCTGCCGGCGCAGCTCTTCTACAAACGGTACCACGCCGGGCAGGAAGTCGTACTCCATCTCCTGCTCGAAGCGGTTCAGCCGTTCCGTTATCTCCGCCTGCTTCTCGCGCACCTCCGAGAAGAAGGTGTCATAGATGTAGGTCAATGTCTGACCCTTGATGCGTCCTTCCAGCTCATCCATGCCCAGATACTCCTTTCCGATGCCGTGCCAGAAGTGACTGTATTGCGTCTCTGTATCCATCACCACGCCGTCAAAGTCGAACAGTGCGGCCACTTTTCCCGTTGGTTTCATCATTGTCTCGTTGTTGTTTTTGGGGGAACACGCCTGCGTGCCGCACCCGTCATTGCATTATATATAACGGGTACAAAGGTAAGCACAAAACTCCGAATCTGCAAACGGACCGCTGACGAGGGGAGGAGACAGATAGGCCTGCTACTATTCATCCTGCACCGTGATGGTATATTCCGGCGATTGCATGATATAGAGGTCTACATCCTGTGGCAGTTTGTCTGTATACTCACGATTGAATTCATACACCTTCGCATCGAATTTCACCTTCAGGCCTTCAATCTTTATCTCGTTCAATGCCTCGCTCACATCCAGCGAAGTAGGAAACACATAGCAACGGCTTCTGTCAGCAGTCTCATATCGGCTCAGAAGAAGGCATCAATTGAGTGCATTGATTTCATCGGCTGACAAGCCGGTATAATTTCGGATGATTTCCAAAGGCAGACCATCCAATTTCATTTTTTTCGCAATATTCATTGCCTTAGCCGTTTCGCCTTCTGCACGACCTTCTGCACGACCTTCTGCACGACCTCGGGCCAGTCCTTGTTCCATACCGGCTTCCAGCCCCTTCCTCATCCCCACTTCTTCCGCGCCCTCCATGGCATAGAGGTTATCACGGAAGATGCGGATGTAGGCATCGTACTCAATGCGTTCTTCCTTGCTCAGCGCACTCACCTCACCTATCTCGGCTAAGCGTCTGAATATCGGGTTCTTTGCCACCC
>JBJEHI010000087.1:0-2278 GCA_051875915.1 Bacteroides sp. | reverse complement strand
GTTCCGCATACTGAACAAGTATGGGGTGACATTGAACAGGAAGGCGAAGAACTGAAGGATGTAGTCCAAGTCGTTAATACGAACAAAGAAAAACATCAGAATATATGGCATTACCAATAAATATAGACGAACTGCTGAGGGGGAAGACCGTGGAATGGGAACGGCTGGATTTCAAACATGGATGGAATCCTGAGGACGTGATGCATTCTGCCTGTGCTTTCGCAAACGACATCCACAACTGGGGTGGCGGTTATATCATAGTAGGCATAGACGAGCAGGACGGTGTTCCCGTTCTGCCTCCTGTCGGGATAGAACTGCATGCCATTGACGGCATACAGAAAGAACTGGTGAACCTGTGCAATCTTGTTCAGCCTACGGTCAACGTGCTGGCCGAACCTGTGGAGTATATGGGCAGTATGATACTGGTCATCTATGTGCCGGGCGGTGAGGTGCGCCCCTACAAAGCACCCAAGTCTCTCGGCAAGGAAGCCATGAAGGCTGGAAAGGTGTATTATGTGCGCAAGGGTTCTGTAACGAAGGTTGCCGACCAGGAAGAAGAACGAATGCTGATGGGACTTTGCAACAAGGTGCCTTTTGATGACCGTATCAACCAGACTGCCGGCATCGAAGAGCTTGACAGAATGTATATAGAGGACTTCCTGAAGCGTGTGGGAAGTAAGATGACGCATGAGGAGATAATGCACATGCCGATGGCTGAATTGGGATGGCACTTGCAAATAATTGGGGGTAGCTCTGAGGACTTGCACCCGAAGAACGTCGGACTACTGCTCTTCTCGCAGAATCCTGAAAAGTACTTTCCTTATGCACGCATTGAGATAGTCCACTTCCTCGATGATGTGGGCGACCGCTTCACGGAGAAGATATTGCACGGACCTATCCATCTGCAATTAGAGGCGGCTTTGAGGTATATACGTGAACAGGTGCTGTTGGAGAAAGTCATCAAGGTGCTTGGTGACGAGAAGGCTGTGCGTTGCTACAACTATCCATACGAGGCCTTGGAAGAGATTTTGGCAAACAGTGTGTTCCACAAGTCATGGGACGACCGAAATCCGATAGAGGTGCGCATCAACCATGACAGCATCGAGGTGCTGAACTTTGAGGGTCCGATGCCACCCATCACGAATGCCGACCTGAAGAAGCCGCGTATCGTAAGCCGCCATTACCGCAACCGCCGCATAGGTGACTTCCTGAAGGAGATGCACATGACGGAGGGACGCTCCACTGGCTTCCCCAAGATATACCAGGCAGTGAAGCGCAATGATTCGCCCATGCCCATCTTTGAGACTGATGACAGGAATGGCCACTTTCTTGCGACAATGCCCATACACCAGGCTTTTGTTGACGAGAAGGCTTATCTTGCTTCTATTGGGAAGGAGCTTGATGAGGGTGGCAAGAAAGATGGCAAGAATGATTTCGGAAAAGAAAACGATATAGAGCTATCTGAACGTCAGATGATTATACTTAAATTAATGGCTAAGGATTGCACTATAACTTCGGAAAAGATTTCGGAAAAGATTTCGGAAAAGAAACCAGTTACCACGAGAACTATTGAGAAAGATATTGCCCAACTTAAACAGTATGGTATTCTGTATCGTGAAGGCGGTCGCAAGGATGGCCGATGGGTGATAATAAACAAGAAAGACAACAAGGAATAGACATGAACAATAAACAATTCATAGAAGACTACAAGGAGGCATTTGGCGAGAAGGCAGCATTGGCTTCGCCCATGTTGCTAACGCTCGGCAAAATCGCAGCATTGCCCATCGCCTTTTGGCATAGCGATAAGCCGGTAGCTGAGCCGCAGCCAGTAAACGGATGTTTCTTCCCTGCGTTTGAGAAAGTCAGGGAGGGACAACCTGTAAGTTTCGATGACACGACCATGAAATGTGGTGGTGGCAAGTTCTACTGCGGACTTGCTCCGATGCCGGAATATGTGCCGACCTTTGTCTCGGAAAAGGAGCATTACAAGGCATCCTCTGCATTGGTGAAAGACTTTGTGGAGCGACTGGAGATAGAAGTGGACAAACACAAGTACTTGAACTTTCAACGTCTTGAGAGATAATAGCATAATAAATGTAACTATGGAACAAGAGATAACATTACGCGATGTGGCCAACTATCTGGATAATGTCGGAATCCAGTTTTTGGCGACAATAGGGTTGGACGGCAAGCCGAAGGTTCGTCCGATGCAGTATATGGTGCTGGAGGATGAGAAGCTATGGTTCTGCACCAACTCCAAGAAGGAGGTCTATGCAGA
>JBJEHI010000086.1:0-9630 GCA_051875915.1 Bacteroides sp. | reverse complement strand
AAACACTTTCTTTATCCTGCCGGTGTAAAACTCACGGATTTTATATATATTTGCAGGTTGAGGATAAAAACACACATACCATGAAACACAGAATTTTATCTTTTGTATGCTGGGGATTGCTGGCTTGTCCGCTAACCGCCCAGCATCTGCAAAACAAGCAGAACGCGCAGCCCTATCAGTGGAAGAATGTACAGATTGTAGGAGGAGGCTTTGTAGACGGAATCGTCTTTCATCCACAGGCAAAAGATGTGCGATATGCTCGAACGGATATGGGAGGTGCCTACCGATGGGATGCCGATGCCGGCCGTTGGGCACCGATGCTGGACTTCATCAGCTATGAGGACAACAACCTGATGGGGGTAGAAAGCATGGCCGTGAATCCACAAGACCGGAATACGGTCTATCTGGCCTGCGGCACCTACACCCATGCAAGAGCAGGAAACGGTGCCATCTTCATCTCACACGACGGAGGAAAGAGCTTCAGCCGAGTGGATGTACCCTTCAAGATGGGAGGAAACGAAAACGGACGAGGCAACGGTGAACGGATGATGGTAGACCCGAACAACACAGACATCATCTATCTGGGTACCCGCAACGACGGCCTCTGGCGAAGCTGCGACCGGGGCGAGACGTGGGAGAAGGTGATGACCCTGCCCGACCTGACAGAGGAGCCGGAGCCTTTCACTCCCCGGCCCGGCATGACGCAAGAACAGATAGAGCGTATGAAACGATTCCCCCGACGGATAGGTGACGGCATTGTCTTTGTGCTGTTTGACGAAGCGTCGGCCGGCAGCAGCGGGGCTTCACAGACCATCTTCATCGGTGTATCGCTAATGAACAGAGCGAATCTGTTTGTGAGCCGTGACGGCGGAGCGAACTGGGAGGCCATGGAAGGTGCTCCGCAGCAGTACAGACCCACACACGGCGTGATGGCCACAGACAGACGCATGTACGTGACCTACGGTACCAATCCGGGGCCCAACCGGATGACCGACGGTGGTGTATGGTGCTACGACATCGGCCGCAACCGATGGGAGGAACTGACACCCGACAAGCCATCGACTGAGCGACCCTTCGGCTATGTGGGGGTGAGCGTGGACAGAAACAATCCGAAACATCTGCTGGTGACCAGCTTCGGCCGCCCCATGTCGGGACCCGACAGCAGCGAGGAGGTGTTCCGCTCGACCGACGGGGGACGGACGTGGAAAGCAGTGTTTGCAAACGGCGGAACCTTTGACGAGGCCAAAGCTCCCTACATCATACATACAGGCATCCACTGGTTGTTTGACGTAGAGATAGACCCATACGATGCAGACCATGCCCTGTTCACCTGCGGCTACGGGGGATGGGAGACCTTCAACCTGAGTGCCATGGACCGGAAGGAGCCTACCCTGTGGACACCGATGGCTACGGGCATTGAGGAGACTGTACCGCTGGAGCTCTACAGTCCCAAGCGGGGAGCATGGCTCATCAGCGGCATCGGCGACTACGGAGGCTTCACGCACAGGGATCTGGACCGTCCTGCCGCAGACTCGCACCACGACCCGCGCTTCGGCAACACGAATGCGGTAGCAGGAGCGGAAGGGAACCCGGATGTGGTGGTACGTAGCGGAACGGTGCATGGAGGCTACAAGGGGAAGAACCTCTCCTACTCGCTGGATGGAGGCGATACCTGGCTCACGCCCGACACACTGCCCGAGGGACGGAACGGACACGTGGCCGTATCGGCAGACGGAAACACTTGGGTGTGGACACCAGACCGAATGGACGTGTACCGCACCCATGACCGTGGAAAGAGCTGGCAGAAGTGCGAAGGCATCGGGAAGGGCATCCGGGTGATTGCCGACAAGGTGAACGCGGCCCGATTCTATGCACTGGACATCTATGCCGGACTGCTGTACGAGAGCACTGACGGTGCCCGCACATTCACTGCACATCCGCTGCATCTGAAAGCCGAGAACCCCACACGCGGATCGGCACGGGGCGACAACCGCGGAGGGCAGGACAGGGTGTATGCCACCAGCGGCAGGGAGGGCGACCTTTGGATAGCGGCCTTTGACGGCCTGTATCATGCCACCGATGCACGTACCTTCATCCCGTTAGACAAGGTACGCGAAATCCATGCCTTCGGTATGGGTGCACCGGCTCCCGATTCGGACTATCCGGCACTCTACCTGGTAGGCGTGGTGAACGGAGTGAGGGGATTCTTCCGTTCGGACGACCGGGCACGGAGCTGGGTACGCATCAACGACGATCGGCATCAGTACGGCCTGGTGCTGCACATCACAGGAGACCCCAAGAAGTATGGCCGCGTCTATGTGGGAACGCACGGACGGGGCGTACTGTATGGCGACCCCGCCGAACCGGCAAGATAAAGATCCGACAACGAAAACCAATCTTTTTAAACACAATACATTATGGTAAAACTGAGAACAATCATTGCACTGGGTGCCCTGCTGACAACACAGGCCTTGAGTGCACAGACGCAAGTGACGAACGGTACGTCGTACCTGATGAACGAGGGGCTGGACCTGAGCGCAGACTTCGCCGATCTGGCCAACACCTATTTCCTGGCCAACGAGCTGACTTCCTTTGATGCGGCCCGGGGGGAAGGACTTGTCAACTGGAAGCGGTTTGAACTGCAACCGCGTCAGGCCTTCAACACCAACCTGAAGAATCCGCGCCCCCTGCGGATGCTGGACTTCCCTACCCCAGCCTACGTAAACGACCCCGACCTGAAGATAAAGGTAGACTTTGTATCGCCCCGCGCGGTGCGCATCCGTATGCTCTCTACCCCGGTGGGGCCCAAGGAGAACCGGGACGAGGTGATGTTGGTAGGCCAGCCGCCCGTAGACCACAGCTGGACAGTGCAAGAGACGGAGGAGAAGATAACCTACAGCAGTGCCTATGCTACACTGGAAATCATCCGCAAGCCGTGGCGCATCGTATTGAAGGACAAGACGGGCCGGGTATTGACCCAGACGGCCGGCATCCGCGACAACATGCTGTCGCAGGTGAAACCGCTTCCTTTCGGCTTCGTAAAGAAGGGCAGCGACAACGCGCGACGGTTCAACCCGGTATTCACCCTGGCAGCGGACGAGAAGATAGTGGGCTGCGGCGAATCGCCTACCGCACTGAACAAAGTGGGGCAGAAGGTACACCTCTTCGTCACCGACCCACAGGGACCCGAGACGGGACTGATGTACAAGCCGGTACCCTTCTTCATGAGCAGCAGGGGTTACGGCATGTTCATGCACACATCGGCCCCTGTGACGTGCGACTTTGGCGAGTCGTACATCGGACTGAACAAGCTGTTCATGGGCGACGAGAATCTGGATCTGTTCCTCTTCTTTGGCGGGCCGAAGGAGATTCTGGACGAATACACCGCATTGGTAGGAAAGCCGGCCATGCCGCCGCTATGGTCGTTCGGCACCTGGATGAGCCGCATCACCTACTTCTCGCAGGAGGAGGGACTGAATGTGGCCTCGGAAATAAGGAAGGGAAAATATCCGTGCGACGTCATCCACTTCGACACCGGCTGGTTCGATGTAGACTGGCAGTGCGACTATAAGTTCTCGGAGAAACGGTTTGCCGACCCCAAGCAGATGCTGGCCGACATGAAGGAACAAGGTTTCCACGTCTGCCTGTGGCAGCTGCCCTACTTCACCCCCAAGAATGCCTATTTCAAGGAGCTGATTGACAAGGAGCTGATTGTGAAAAACGACAACGGTACCCTGCCTTACGAGGATGCCTGCCTGGACTTCTCCAATCCGCAGACGGTGGAATGGTATCAGGGCAAGCTCTCCGGACTGCTCAATCTGGGAGTAGGTGCCATCAAGGCTGACTTCGGCGAGGGCGCACCCCTCAACGGCCTCTATGCATCGGGCAAGAGCGGTTGGTATGAGCACAACCTCTATCCGGTGCGCTACAACAAGGCCGTCAACGAGATTACGGCTCGTCTGCACGGCGACCACATCATGTGGGCCCGTTCCGCCTGGGCCGGCTCGCAACGCTATCCGCTGCATTGGGGCGGTGACGCTGCCACCTCCGACACGGGTCTGCTGGGCACCATCCGGGCCGGACTGTCGTTCGGTCTTTCCGGCTTTGCCTTCTGGAGCCACGACATGGGCGGTTTCGTGAAGTCCACTCCGGAGGAGCTGTACTGCCGTTGGATACCTTTCGGATTCCTCACCTCGCACACCCGTGCACACGGCGAACCTCCCACAGAGCCTTGGCTGTATGAGAGCAAGCGGGTGCAGGAGGTGTTCAGGAAGAGCGCCGAAATGAAGTACCAGCTGATGCCCTACGTCTATGCACAGGCTAAGGAGTGTACAGAACGCGGTCTGCCCATGTTGCGGGCACTGTTCGTAGAGTTCCCCGAAGATCCTGCCGCCTGGCAGATGGAGACGGAGTATATGTTCGGCAGCAGCATCCTGGTGGCTCCGCTAATGGAGGAGGGCACGACAGCCCGCACCATCTACCTGCCGGAAGGCATCTGGACCGACTACCAGACCGGCAAGACCTATCGGGGCGGATACCAGACTATCCAGGCCGACGGACCGCTGCCCATCATCATGCTGGTTCGCCAAGGCACGGTGCTGCCGCACGTCAAGCTGGCCCAATCTACCGGAGAGATTGACTGGAGCCAGATGGAACTGCGCGTCTTCAGTCCTGCCAAGACAGCGGCCAAGGGTCAGATTTGTCTGCCTTCGGAAGGTACACTGCATGACATCATCGTCACAGCTTCGGGAGAGGTGCAGAAGCCTGCCCAACTGAACGGCATCCGTTTCAAGGTAAACAGAAAGTAGCCTATGTCCGTACGTACGTTCACAATAGCCCTCTGCGGCCTGCTCCTCTCAGCAGGGCAGGCCTTGGGGCAGGATTTCCACATCAACGCAGCAGGCTGGTTCGAGAAACAGGGAGCCGGCGTCATGGTGTTCGACGATGTCTATCCCGAGGGACACCAGGGAGGTATCACCGTGGTCACTGCCGGCCAGCGGCGAGCAGCCTGCGGCGACATACGCTTCGAAGCGACACCCGGCCAGTGGCAGGGTCTTCCGAAGGTAAAGAGTCGAAGGGTGGATGAGGAGAGCAATACCATCACGGTGGAACTGGCCTATCCGGACTCCATCAAGCACCAGACGGGATTCAACCCGATGCTGTATGCCGACTTTGCCTTCGGCTACCGCATCCAGGTGAAGGGCGAACCGGATGGTGTGGTGGTGACGGTCGACATTGACAGGCCGGTACCCGAGACCTTTGCGGGCAAGCTGGGTTTCAACCTGGAGTTAGTGCCCTCTACGCTCTTCGGGCAACCATGGCTGATGGACGAAGTGCCCGGCATGTTTCCCCATCAGGCCATGGGACCTACCTTGAGCCAGCCCTCCAATACGGAGCACTTGGGCGACTACTTCGTGCCGGAGTGGAAGCATCCCCGGTTTCCCGGCCGGACCTTCAAGCAGACAAAAGCCCGGCTGGACTACCTGATTCATGACAAGCATGTATATAACCCCATGGTGGCCGATGACATCATCTCCCAACCAATGGCCGAAGGACGGACGTTTGTGCTCAATCCGCACGACGAGACGGGCAAAGTGGTCATCGAGAGCCAGCTGGGTACGCTGAAGTTGTACGACGGACGGATGAATCACAACAACGGCTGGTTTGTACTCCGCAGCGAGTTCAAGGCCGGCGACCGGGGTACGGTGGCCAAGTGGGTCATCCGCCCTGCTGCCAATCCGGCCTGGCGATACCGTCCTGTGGTGCAGACCTCGCAGGTAGGTTACCATCCGCAACAGCCGAAGCAGGCTGTCATTGAGCTGGATCCGAGAGACGAGGTGACGGAGCCCGTCCGTCTGTATCGCATCACCGGCCAGGGCAAAGAGTTGGTGAAGGAGGATGCCGGACAGCAGTGGGGACGTTTCCGCCGATACAACTACCAGGTGTTCGACTTCACCGAGATTCAGACAGAGGGGCTTTATCAGGTTGAATATGCCGGTAGCAGCTCCGTACCATTCCGAATCGCTGCCGACGTATGGCAGAAGGGCGTTTGGCAGGCAGAGATAGAGTACTTCCTTCCCGTCCAGATGTGCCACGTCAGGGTGAACGAGAAGTACCGCGTATGGCACGACCTGTGCCACGAGGACGATGCCCGTATGGCTCCGCTGGACTTCAATCACCTGGACGGCTATGTACAAGGTCCGTCCACCCTGTGCAAGTATCAGCCGGGCGACCTCGTACCCGGACTGAACATCGGAGGATGGCACGATGCGGGCGACTACGACCTACGCATCGAGTCGCAATCCGTCCAGGCCTATCTGCTGGCACTGGAGGTGGAGAACCTGCAGGCATACTGGGATGAGACAACCATCGACTTCGACCGACGGGTGGTAGAAATCCACCAGCCGGACGGAAAGAACGACTTCCTGCAGCAGGTGGAGAACGGTGCGCTCACCATCGTGGCCGGCTGGAAGGCACTCGGAAGGCTCTATAGGGGCATTGTCTGCCCCACCGTGCGCCAGTATGTCCATCTGGGGGATGCGGCTGCCCATACCGACCACCAAACTGGAACCGGGGACGACCGATGGGTATTCACGGAGGAGAATCCGAGCCGCGAGATGCAGGTGGCAGCCTATCTGGCAGCTATCAGCCGGGTGCTCAAAGGGTACAACGACCCTCTGTCCAAGGAGTGTCTGGAGATAGCCGAGACCCTGTACAGTACCACACCAGCGGAAGGCGAACGGATGACTGCCGTCAAGCTTCATGCTGCCGTGGAACTGTTCCTCGCCACCGCGAAGGAGGAGTACAGCGCGTTTGTCCTCTCGCAGACCCGTTACATCTGCAGCCACATCCAGCAGACGGGCTGGTACATCGGCCGCTTCGACCAGAAGGCGGGAGACCGGAAGTTCTCGAAGGCCGTAAGAGCCGCATTGCCTGAGGTAAAGGAGATGTACGACCGTTTCCTCACGTCCACGCCCTACGGTGTTGCCCCCGACCGGGGGAACCGCTCGTCCGGTTCCTGGGAGCCTCAGCGCGACGGTTTCGTCTACTGTATGCTGCACGAGTCCTATCCCGACCTGTTCGATACGGCGTACATCAGCCACTGCGTGCAGTTCTTCCTGGGGATGCATCCGGGCCAGAGGCGTTCATCCTTCGTAGCGGGTGTAGGTTCAGAGAGTGTCCGTGCTGCCTATGGCGGCAATCGGGCCGACTTCTCCTACATTCCCGGCAGCGTCACACCGGGTACCAACCTGATTCGTCCGGACCTCCCTGAACTGCTGGAGTATCCGTTCATCTGGCAGCAGGGCGAGTTCTGCATCGACGGGCACAACACCTGGTTCACCTACATGGCTATGACACTGGCCAAGCTGTATAAATAAGTACAGAAAGGGGCAGATGCGTATCTGCCCCTTTCTATGTCACTGCCGGGAGACGAATCCGGCTATTTGTCGAGATAGACCGACTGGAACGGGCAATCCTGCAGGTACGGAAATCCGTTGTTCATCGTCCCATCCGAGTCGATGGCCCATACCTTATTGAAGTCGAAATTATTGAATGTTGCCTTATCCTTTTTCTGACTTGCCTTAAAAGATTTATCCCTATTTTTCCAATGCTTGCCGGTACCTTCCAGATAGTAGAGGTCGTGCGTGTATAGGATGCCACCGGTGGGGTGGGTACCCACCACGCCGTTGCCATGAATGACATGGCCTATGTTGATGCAGCGCACAATCTCGCCATAGTGGTCGATGCGTCCTACGACACCGCCTGTGTCATGGGAATGATTGGTTGTCACACTGTCGGCATTGTAGCAGTCGTGCGTCATCCAGTGGGTAGGATCACCGTCGTGCCCCTCCTCCTGATAGCCCGCGAGGCCACCTACATGCGAATCCTTGTGCCATGCCGAGATGACACCCCGGTTGCAGCACTCGGCCATCTCCATGTTAGAGTGCACCTTCACAAAGGAGGCGTCTTTTCCTATTCGTCCCACAATACCACCCACTTTGGAGGGTCTCTGGCCACCCGTCACCCTTCCGTGGTTGGCGCTGTGGAAGATTCCGGTCTTCGTCCGGTTGCCATGTCCCATGATGCCGCCTACATTGCCCTCCTCGCTGTTGGATACGTTGCCATAGTTGGCACAGTAGTCCAACATCGTCTCTCTGCCGTCCTGACCGCTGGAGTAACCGACAACACCGCCCACATTCTTGGTGCCGCTTACCTTGCCCACGTTCACGGCATACTTCAGGGTGAAGCTATCGCTGTTCGACGCATTGAGCTGTGTGACGAGATGCCCTATCACACCGCCTGTGTAGTTGTCTGCGGTCACGTTGGTATAGTTGATGAGGTTCTCGAAGGTACCGCTGACATTTTCCACCCGGCCGGCTATACCTCCTATTTCGTCGCCTGACAGGTTCAGATCCTTCTCTATAGCTATACAGCTGGCGCAGTGGCTCAACGTCATGCCTTCACCATCCTGCAAGTAACCGACGATGCCACCCACGCGCCCGGTACCACCCACCTGACCGGTGATACAGACACTCTTGATGGAGGAGTGCTTTGCATAGCCCACGATGCCCCCCATGTTGGTGCCCGTCTTGGTAGCATCGCATTCCACACTACCTGCATAGTTGCTTTTGAAGGTTGTACTGTCAGGGATGCCATCATCGAAGGCTACGGTGTTGCCGCCCTGTATGGTGCACTCCTCGGCATAGCCCACAAGGCCGCCGATGGATTGGTGGCCTATCACCCTCATATTTCCAGAAAGGTCAAAGTGGGCAACGTCAAGGGTGTTGCTCTTCAGACTGCCCACGATGCCGCCTGCCTGTTGCGTTCGGGCCGTTACATTGACATTGATTCTGTGTATTCCACTGACATTGGTCGTGCCTTGAAGGTAGCCAAACAGCCCTCCTACATTCTCGTCACCGATAACAAATATATCTGCGCTGCCGGATTGTGCGATACGGTTCGAAGTATCATCCTTCAACAACGAGGAGAACTGCAGGGGACTGGAGCAGGTGAGATGGCCAAAGAAGCCACCTACATGCGTGCCACCGCTGACGGTAGAGTGCTCCTTGTTGTAGCATACGATGAGGTCGGAATTGAGCTTAGCCTTTCCCACCAGTCCGCCCACACAGTCTCCGCTGCCGCTTACCGGAGCGGAGACGGTACAATGCGATATTATGCTTTTGCCCTGTATGGAGGCCTCACCAACAAGGCCTCCCATACAGCTCCCGCCATAAATCACATCTATAGCCTGACCTACATCGAGCGACCATTCCAGTGTGACATACTGGAGGTCGATGGTGCTTTTCTCGGCATAGCCCACCACGCCACCGCCTTTCCCCACAGAGGCATTCACTGCGAAGTTTCCCGCACTCGTGCCATCCATAGTTGTCATCTTATTAACCACGATGGTGGCGTTGGTGGCACTGCCCACAAGGCCTCCCACCTTTTCCGTGCCTTTCACTTCACACAAAAATCCATAATTGACAACCCGCAGTTCTCCGCTTGCAGCTCCCACCAGTCCGCCTATCTCGGTTTTGCAGTCGTGAATGAACCCATCCACTGTCACGTTTGACACCGTTACCTTGCCCGATGTAGAGCCGGCCAAGGCTCCTCCCTTGTTGCGTACCC
>JBJEHI010000085.1:0-9668 GCA_051875915.1 Bacteroides sp. | reverse complement strand
TAATTGCGTCTTGTAAACAGATAAGTCCAGAAACCAAATGTAAAGGAAGCTACCATCTTATCGTTGTTGTACACTCCCATATTTGTATAAGTGCGCTGTATGCGTACTATCTCGGAAGTTTCCTGTTCAAGCAATCCATTGGGTCTTGCTTGGTTGATTATCCAATTATCATCATTGAAGTATTGTTTGTAGTGAGCGTTTATAGCATTGCGTAGCATTATTTCAAACATACCGATAACCCCATAAAAACGTTGGCTCAACTTGATGTTATATTGGTATAGACGCAAGGTTTTGGCTTTTTCATTGCCACTTGCTTGTGCGTATTTATTTAATCTTGCAGGGGATAGCACCTGCAAACATTCATCATATTTCATTTGATATAAGTTTAAAAATGAATTTTCTCTTGCAAATATAGAAATTAATGCCTATATTTGCAAGCGTAAGACCCTGTTGTCCCTGCTGAATAAGCAAACTTCAGGGTTATTGTTTTTTATGCGCCTATGACAACGGCAAAACAGCTCGATTGCTGATGAACTACATCCAATTTTACTATCACTGTCTTTTTTTTAATAAGGTTGACTCAAACAGTCAACCTTATTTTAAAAAAGACACATGGCCTATGCAACAGTTGTTCCATCTTCACTTAGAGAGCAGGCGTTGCAACGTGAGCGGTTCGTTGGTGGTAACGAAATCCACGCCTTGACTGATGAGCCACTCCATCTCTTTCGCATCATCCACCGTCCATGCATTGACCTTCAGACCTAACCGATGACATTCAGCTATCCAGTCGGGATGCTGGTGAAAAGCACTGAAATGATAGTCGGGACCGGCACAGCCCATCGCCTTCAGTAAGTGGGGAGGAAGGTCACCGTTCAGGTAATAGACCGGTGTGGAGGAGGGTGCCAAACGTATCAGTTCCTGCGTGGCATGAAGCGAGAAACTGATGTACTCTACCCGTTCGCCCAATCCGGAAGCCTGCACCAGAGCCACCAACCGTTCCACAGCCTGCGTCTCGCGCCAAGCGGAGCGGTGCGCCTTCAGTTCGATGACCAAGCGCGTATGCAGCGGACGGGCCGCCTCAAGGAACTGTTGCAAAGTAGGCAGACGTTCGCCGTTGTCCAGACGGACCGCCGTACATACATCCGCCGTAGCCTCCTGCATAGTGACTCCCTTGAAGGTGGCATCGTGATTCACCACCAGCACGTCGTCCGATGTGAGCCACACATCCAGTTCCACCGCCTCGCACCCGATGGAGTCAGCCTTCAGCAGGCCGGCCAACGAGTTCTGTGCCGAGCCTTCCGTTCTCCAAAATCCGCGATGAGCCACCACCGCAGGCACCTGTGCCTGCAAAGTCATACCCACGGCGCAGCACACACTTACCAAAAAGATTAAAATACGTTTCATATACCATTAGAATTTCATTCAAACACCATTCTAAGCAACCGGCTTGCTTGCCCGATACCATCTGCAAATTTAGGAATGATTTTATTCCTGACCAAACAGATGCTTCCTTTCATTACCAAACGATGTAGCCTCAACATCCAGAAATAGTGGATTGGGGCAAACGGCTTCTCTTTTTTGTCGTCTCGTGTAGGAAATCTCAGATAGATTTCATAGCTTTGCAAAGTCCCTCGCCGATGCGTTCCCTGTGGGAATGGCAATTGGGAGGGGCGGACATATTGGAAGGCGTTTACTACGCTTTGGTTTTGACGTTCTGAAATCCTAGGAAAATTTCAATGCAGGTCAAAGACAAGGCAACGTGAATGCCCCGTGGGTGTGGTCTATACATATCCCTGTTATGCCCTATTGCCATTGGTGTATCCCTACGCCAATGGCAAACATGGGGTTGTGGGGGTTTGTTATATAGCATCGGCGTGGGGCTTCGGCGTTGCTCGCTTCGACTTGCAGGGCCATTTCCTAGGAGCCTCAGAACGTGGAGCGAGTGACAGTGCAGGGCTTCACGTCTTTTTTTATGTCCTCATTACGGATAGAAAACCTGCGGTTATCGTAGCCCTTAACCGATTGTTCCTTCGGTTAGGACTATGAGCACCAAGTTCTTCAACAACACCACCGGCAATACCCTCTTCGACAAACTAAAAGGGATTGCGGCGCACATGACCACCTTCGACCGTTTTCTGGCAGTGGTAGGGTTCTTCCGTTCTTCGGGTTACTTCAAATTGCGCAGTGAGCTGGGTGATGTATCCGAAATCAAAATTCTGATAGGAATCAACATCGATGACATATTCCGCAAGCACAACCAAGCCCTGCTGATGCTGGCCGACCCCGAGAAGGCCAAGTCGGTCTACCAACAGGATTTCCTGAATGACATCCGGCAGGCACACTACTCGGCAGACATAGAGAAGGGAATCCTGCAGATGTGCGAAGACTTGACATCCGGCAGGTTAGAGTTACGCATCCACGCCACCCAGAACCTTCATGCCAAGTTTTACCTCTGCCTTCCCCAAGCACACAGTGAGCACAGTGACGGATGGGTCATCATGGGTTCCTCCAACATATCCGATTCCGGACTGGGCATCAAGCAACCTCCCCAGTACGAACTCAACGTGGCCATGAAAGATTATGACGACGTGAAGTATTGCATTGACGAGTTTCAGACCCTCTGGGAGCAGGCCGTACCGCTGAGCCTGCAGGATGTGGAGGAGAACAAACGTCAGACCTACCTGGGACACCAGCCCACTCCCTACGAGCTCTACATCAAAGTACTGATAGACACCTTCGGCGACCAGGTGGAGGACGACTTCACCATCCAGCTGCCCGATGGGGTGAAGGAGTTGAAATACCAGAAAGATGCCGTCATCCAGGGGTATCAGATGCTGATGCAGCACAACGGCCTGATCCTGGCCGATGTAGTGGGACTGGGAAAGACCATGATAGCCGCCATGATAGCCAAACGCTTCATCGAAGCCAACGGGCGATTCACCAACATATTGGTAGTCTTTCCACCAGCACTGGAAGAGAACTGGCGAAGCACCTTCCAACTATTCGGAATCTCCAACAAAACCCAATTCATCAACAACGGCAGCCTGTCGAAGATTTTGGAAGGACGTGACCAGTACAAAGAGAAAGAGGAATTCAACCTGGTGATTGTCGATGAAGCCCACGGATTCCGCAACGACGGTTCGCAGCGGTATGACGACCTGCAGAAAATCTGCAAATCGCCTTGCAACAACCGAGGATTGCTCAACAGCTGGCACAAGAAGGTTATGCTGCTGTCCGCCACGCCACTGAACAACCGTCCCGATGACCTGCTGAACCTGCTGCTACTGTTTCAAGACAGCCAAAGCTGCACCATCGAAGGCATTCATAACCTAAAAGGATTTTTCACGCCACTGATACAGGAGTACAAGAGTCTGATGCAGCAACGGGGCGGAAGGATTGTGACCGGAGAAGTGGATCAAATCTACGAACAGATACGCTCACGTGTCATCGACAAGGTAACCATCCGGCGCACACGCTCCAACATCCTCAACGATCCTGACTATCGGGCCGACATCAAGTCGCAGGGCATCATCTTTCCCCGCATCCTACCGCCTCAGGAACTGGAGTACGAGATGGATGCTGATACCCGCCGACTCTTCTATAGCACCTTACAAGAACTGACGGAAGGGCGCTCAAAGGAGAGACCCAATGGGCAAGGATTGAACTATGCCCGTTATCGGGCCGTAGAGTTTCTGAAGCCGGGGAAACGTGAACGATACCGCAATGCGGTACACATCGGACAGAGTCTGGCCGGCATTTACCGAGTCCACATGGTAAAGCGTTTAGAGAGCAGCTTCTACGCCTTCAAGAAGTCGCTGAAGACCCTGCTACGCATCACCGACGACATGATTAACATGTTCGAGCAAGACAAAGTCATCATTGCCCCTGAACTGAAAGTGAAGGATCTACAAAGCAAAGGGATGGAGTTGGACGCGATTTTAGAACATGCGGCGACCAAAGGATTTACAAAAGAGGACATTCTATACCGTGCCGATGATTTTGAAAAGGAGTTTCTTGAGATGCTGAAGCACGACCGCGAGATTCTGAAACGGCTCAACAGGGAGTGGGAACAGATGAAGAAAGACCCGAAGTTGGACAAGTTCAGCCAACATCTGCCCGACTTTCTACATCCATCCATTAACCGGACCGGCAAATTGGTACTCTTCTCGGAGAGCGTCGATACCCTCCAATACCTATACGAGTGGTTCACCGGCGTGATGCAGCGTGCCGATGTGTTGATGGTCATAGCCAAAAACCGCAACCAACAGGGAACAGACATTCAGGAAAACTTTGATGCCAACTACCCCATCTGCTCGCATCAATACAACATCTTACTCACTTCTGATGTACTGGCCGAAGGAGTCAACCTGCATCGTTCCAACGTCATCGTCAACTACGACTCTCCTTGGAACGCCACACGGTTGATGCAGCGCATCGGTCGTGTGAACCGCATCGGTTCGGTGGCCGACTGCATATACAACTACATGTTCTACCCCTCCCAGCAGGGCGACGAGGAGATACAACTCTACAACAACGCCCTCATCAAGCTGCAAGGTTTTCATTCAGCCTTTGGAGAAGATGCTCAGATATATTCGCGTGAAGAGATAGTCCATCAGTTCCGCCTGTTCGACAACAGTGTACGCGACCAAGTGGATAGGAAGATAGCCTTGCTCAGAGAAATACGGGAGCTATACACCACAGACCGAAAGCTCTACCACAAAATCAAAAACCTGCCACCGAAAAGCCGCGTCGTGCGCCAGACCGGCCAACACCGAGGAGAGTCGTTGGTCTTTGTCTCCTCCAACGTGAAGACAGAGTTCTATCGGGTGACTGAGCAAAAGGTAGAAGCCATCGACTTCCTCGATGCAGCCGACCTACTGAAAGCCCTGCCTACGGAGCCAGCAGTCCCAATGGCAGCCGAATCCCCTCACTACCGGCACGTCAACCAAGCCTTGCAGCAATACAATCGGGAATATGTGCAAACCACCGACACAGCCACTGCCCAGCGGAAAGACCTGGACAATACTTCTCTGCAGGCCAGGAACTTCCTCCGCCAGCTGCGACAACTGGTGGCCGATGATGCGCTGCAGTCCGATTGCCAGATACTGACCCACTTTATCAACGAGGGTACCTACTCCCGGCTGCCTCGTGCCCTGAAGGACCTTTCGCGCGAATACAAAAATGACCGCAACAGAATCAGGCAAGACGCATACCGCCTGCAAGCGAAAATTCACGAACTGATACAAGAATATCAGACGGAGAGTCCGGAACAACGTCACGAAGCACGCGACATTTCCGACCCTCAAATCATTATTTCAGAAACTTTCCAATAAAAATACATCATGAATGCACCTTATACCTCCGACAGACTGAAAGTCCTCTTTCAAACTTCCTATAACCCCTCCGAATGGCACTCCTGCCTGCAACGCCTCTTCCATGCCGACGAGCTGAGAGCCGTTCCCGAAACATTGGATTGCGAACAAGACAAAGGGGAATACCTGGGAGCCATCAACACCCCCGACCACTTCCGCATCGGCCTGTTCCACTACGAAATCAGTCATGGTTCGGTCGTCAAGAAGCGGGTGGGACTGCGCAACCTGGTCAAGTCGTTCATCAATCCCCGCTGGGGTGAGTTCGATGCCGCCCTGGTAGTCTTCGAGAGCGGTGCCCACTGGCGTCTCTCGTTCATCTGCGACATCCGTGGAGAGGCCACCTCGCCCAAACGGTTCACCTACGTGTTTGGCAGCCGCGACCTACTTTACCGTACTCCCATTGAGCGTTTCACCAAGTTACAACAGGAAGGTATCACGTTTGCGAAGCTGAGAGAAGCCTTCTCCGTGGAAGCGCTGTCCGACGAGTTCTTCAGCCGCTACCGCGAGCAGTACGCCGACTTCGTACAGTACATCACCGGCAAACGCTATGTGAAGAGCGGTAGCAAGTGGGAGGAGCGTGTGGTGAGCCATCCTCACGCCACACTGATGCAAGCCTTCGGAGGGGACGACAAGCGCGTGCGCGACTATGTGAAGAAGATGATGGGACGACTCACCTTCCTGCACTTCCTGCAACGCAAAGGGTGGATGTGCGGCGACCTCAACTACCTGCAGCACCTCTTCCTGCAGTCGGCCCACCAAGATGACTACCTGGACAGCGTGCTCGAACCGCTCTTCTTCGGCATCCTGAACACAAAGCCCGCCGAACGCGAAGCCTTGTTCACCGGCCAGGGTTGGGACATGAAGCTGTTAGAGGAGTGGAAGGAGATACCCTACCTCAACGGAGGTCTGTTTGAGTGCGACGACGAAGACGCCACCCAGTGCCGTTTCCCGGCCCGCTACTTCCGCGACCTGTTCCAATTCTTCAGCGAATACAATTTCACCATCGACGAGAACGACCCCACAGATGCCGAGATTGGTGTGGATCCCGAGATGCTGGGCAAGATATTCGAGAACCTGCTGGAGGACAACAAAGACAAAGGAGCCTTCTACACGCCGAAGGAGATTGTGCGCTACATGTGTCAGGAGTCGCTGATAGCCTATCTGAATACAAACACTTCCATCGCTACGGAGAAGATACGCCGCTTTGTGCTCTCACCCGAGGAAGGAGTGAACGACATCCCGGAGAACAAGAAAGACAAATTGCTGACCGCCCTCAAGGAGGTAAAGATTTGCGACCCCGCCATTGGTTCGGGAGCATTTCCTATGGGTTTGCTCAACGAGCTGTTGCATTGTCGTGAGGTGTTGAGTGGTGAGCGGTACGACCGAGCCGAAATCAAGAAAAGCATCATACAGAACAACATTTATGGTGTGGATATAGAGAAGGGTGCGGTAGATATAGCCCGTCTGCGCTTCTGGCTGTCCATTGTGGTAGATGAGGAGACACCCTCTCCATTGCCCAACCTCGACTACAAAATCATGCAGGGAAACTCACTGATTGAAAGTTTTATGGGTGTGGATTTGAGTAAGCTGACAGCAGATAGCATCAAGGACTTGCAACCTTCCTTATTCGATGACATGCAATTTACTATTCAAAAATTAGTTACTCAACAATTACAATTCTATTATACATGTTCAGACCATGAAAAGAAAATACTGATTCGCAAAGAAATTGCGAAATGGATTAACAATCAACTAAAAGTTCTGTCCATTGATAACAGGATATTGAATCTTCTACAACAGCTTGACTTGGCTGGGAACAAACAATTCTTCCTTTGGCACACCTGGTTCAGTGATGTCTTTAATCGTGCCGATGGCAAGGATGGATTTGATATTGTGATTGGGAATCCGCCGTATGTTGAAGCAAAAAAATTGAAGTATATTGCCAGTACTCTTAGGTGTCATTATTCAATATATAGTGGAACCGCAGATTTAAGCATCTATTTCATTGAGCTTGCAATGAATATATTGAGAACAAATGGAATAGCATGTTATATCACAACTAACAAGTTCTTTAATACAGGATATGGAAAACTTGTCAGAAAGATGTTGATTGATAAACACATCCACTCCATTATCAATTTTGAACAGGTTGAAGTATTTGAGGGTATTTTAGTTTCGAGCGTTATTCTGAATATTCGTAAATCATTGCCTACCTGCAAAAATATGTTCACTTACGAACGATTCTATCAGCTTGACAGCAAACAATTCCGTTCTGAATTTATCAATAGAGCAGATTCCTTTGGTAAGTATCCACAAGAATATCTTGATGAGAATGAGTGGTCTTTTGCTAACTTGACCGAATTAAAGCTCAAACAAAAGATTGAGAAAGATTCACAAAGTCTTTCCGATGTGAATGGAATAAACATATACCGAGGCGTAACCACAGGATACAATCCAGCTTTCATAATTGACAATACGAAGAAAAATGAACTGATTGAAGAAGACATTCGGAATGGAGAGATAATTAAGAATATGCTTCAAGGAAGAAATATTAGGAAGTGGTATTACAATGAAAGTGATGAGAATCTTATATTTATACCATGGCACTTTCCATTACAAACCATTGCTAATATAAGCGGAGCTTCAGTTATTGCAGAATCTTCCTTTTCTGAAAAATATCCTTCTCTATACAATCATCTATTACACTATCAAGAAGAACTTCAAAGCAGAAATCCCGAGGAAACAGGAGTGCGTTATGAATGGTATGCACTACAAAGATGTGCTGCTAGTTATTGTACAGAGTTTGAAAGAACAGAAAAAATCATTTGGGGACTAACCGCAAACAACTGGGCATTTGCTTATGATGATAAACAGCATTATCTTCCCAGCAATGGATATATACTTACTTCTACTGAAGTCCCTATAAAGTACTTGTTAGGCTGGATTAACAGTAAACTCATGAATCATTATTTCAAATATATAGGAGTGATGACTGCAGGAGGTGCCTATACATTAAAAGCTGCTACCATAGAAGCTCTTCCATACAAGAACCCTACAGATTATGCTCCTATAACAAAAATTGTGAACGAGATATTAATAATCAAATCTAAAGATAAACAAGCCGACACCTCCGCCCTTGAAGCCGAGATAGACCGACTCGTCTATCAGCTCTACGGCCTGACCGACGAAGAAATAGCCATCATAGAAAAGGCAAATGAATAAGAGGGAAGTATTGATAATAGAAAAACAAGAAAATGCTTGCTTTGCAACTATAAAATAGTTACTTTTGTGCAAATATAAAAGGATATGGGTACGAAAGAGAAGCTGATTAATCGCTTTAGGAGCCAACCAAAGGATTTCACTTGGGATGAACTTGTACGTTTGTTCTCTGTTCTTGGTTACAAGATAGACAACAAAGGGAAAACAAGCGGTTCACGAATCATATTCGTAAAAGGAGAAAGTTCATATACAACCCATAAGCCACATCCGGGGAGCATTGTAAAAGGATATGTAATGAAGCAAGTGCTTGATTATTTAACTAATAACAAATTGATATGAAAACATTAACGTATAAAGGGTATATTGGAAGCATTGAAGTAAGCAATGAAGATAATTGCCTATACGGGCAGGTTCTTGATTTACCCAAAGATACCATGATTTCGTATGAGGGAGAGACTGTATCTGAACTGAAAGAGGATTTTAAGGGGGCTGTGGATGATTATCTGGCCTATTGCAAAGAAGCGGGAATTACTCCCCGTAAAAGCTACTCAGGTTCGCTCAACATACGTATTTCTCCAGAAATACATAGTCAGATTGCTATCCTTGCCAAACAAGCGGGGATTTCAATCAATGCGTTTATAAAGTCCGCCGTAGAGAAACAAGTCGCATCTATGTTGTAATTAGAACAACATTATAATACCATGGCAACCAAATTAGAAAAGCTATATGCAATCATCGAGAACTCCAGAGATTTGGAATTGGAGCTGAACGCTGAAGTCATCCGTAAAATCAATGAAACGGAAGAGAACATCATCCGGGACGAAATCTTGCCAATCATAGGGAAAGACATCGAACCGACGTTGAGCCAAATCAAACGCGACTTGGTATTGGTGGTGGAGTACCATCCCGGTGAACCTATCAGCGTAGCCCTGTCTCGCAAGATGAAAATCAATCAGATTACCGATGCCAAGACCATCACACCTGTTCAAGAGAAAGTGGGTGAGCCGGTGGCCAGCATGAGGAAGCCCTTACCCAAAGAGCCCCACGAGCCGACCAAGCAGGTGGTGAACCACACGC
>JBJEHI010000084.1:0-39189 GCA_051875915.1 Bacteroides sp. | reverse complement strand
AGGGCGATGTCGGCAAAGTGCTTCATCGAGAGGAACCACTGCTTGCAGAGGCGCGGCTCCACGGCGGTGTCCTGGTTGCGCTCGGAGTAGCCCACCTTGTTGTCGTAGTTCTCCACCTTCTCCATCAGGCCGGCCTCTTGCAGGTCAACGGCTATCTGCTTACGCACTTCCATGCGGTCCATACCGACATAGAGTCCGGCCTCCTCGGACAGGGTACCGTCGGGGTTGAAGATGTCGATGGTCTCCAGGTTGTGCGTCTTACCCAGCGCATAGTCGTTCACGTCGTGGGCAGGAGTCACCTTCAGACAGCCTGTACCGAACTCCACATCCACGTAGCGGTCTTCGATGACGGGGATAACACGTCCCACCAGAGGCACCGTCACCCGATGGCCGCGCAGCCACTGGTTCTTAGGGTCCTTCGGATTGATACACATGGCCGTATCACCCATGATGGTCTCCGGCCGGGTGGTGGCCACCACGGCATAGTAGCGTCCGTCGGCATCGCGGTGCAGCACCTCGCCCTCCTGGCCTGTGGGCTTCACGGGGTTGGTGTCGGCATCGGCCACGTAATAGCGCAGGTAGTACAGATGACTCTTCTCGTCGCGGTATATTACCTCCTCGGTAGAGAGCACGGTCTGCGCTTTGGGGTCCCAGTTCACCATGCGGAGTCCGCGGTAGATAAGGCCCTTACGGTAGAGGTCAACAAATACGCGCAGTACGCTCTCGCTGCGCTGCTCATCCATGGTAAAGGCAGTGCGATCCCAGTCGCACGAGGCTCCCAGCCGCCGCAACTGCTTCAGGATGATGCCTCCGTGCTCTTCGGTCCATGCCCAGGCATGTTGCAGAAACTCCTCGCGGGTGAGGTCGCGCTTCCTGATGCCCTGCGCCGCCAACTTGTTCACCACCTTGGCTTCGGTAGCTATGCTGGCATGGTCGGTACCCGGCACCCAGCAGGCGTTCTTTCCCTCCATGCGGGCACGGCGCACCAGGATATCTTGGATGGTATTATTAAGCATGTGTCCCATGTGGAGCACACCGGTGACGTTGGGGGGCGGGATGACGACGGTGTATGGTTGACGGCCATCGGGTTTCGAACTGAACAGCTTGTGGTCCAACCAATATTGGTACCACTTCCCCTCCACATCAGCGGGATTGTACTTACTTGCTAATTCCATTGTTGTATTCTTCATTTTACGTCGCACCGACAACTTCCCTACAGCCGACGGCCGACAATCCTACATATTTATAATAACGGCTGCAAAAGTAATAAAAATCTTCAAGTTACAGAACAATCTGCCGTAAGCAATGAAAAAAAACGGAATCAAGTAGCGGGCGCAAGCAGTACCATCTCGTTGTCAGTACGTATCTTCCCCTCGCTCTCCAGCAGTTCCATGGCTTGTTCGATGCCGGCATCTACGGCCACTCCCTTACGGGCAAAGCCCAACAGATGGGCCACGAAACGCTTCAAATCCTCACGAGGCAGGGAGCCTTGCTGCTCTAACGTATCAAGCAGGGCATTCATGAACTCGATGACCGGCACCTCCTGCACCTCGCGGCTGGAGTCGGCCCGATAGTAAGCATAGTTTTGAGCATGGGCGGCACTTTTCCAGTAGGTGACCACACCGCCCGGCATTTCAAGTTCGTCGCGATACTGATCCTTGAGCAGCGCATCAATCAGAGCCTGTATGCGCGGCGTGGCGCGTTGCAAGCCCCACACCTGGGCAATGCGTTTGTAGAGCAACAGGTTGTTGACAGGTTGCTCGGCAGCAATGATGAAGGCCAGTTGCTCCTTGACCTTGTCCTTGGCGGCCAATACATCCTCTACAGAGAAAGCCCACCGCGAGGGACGCATCGGCGCACAATGATAGGGCCGGCAGCGGTTTTTGACCACCTCCTGCTCGACTGCTTCCACGTTGAACTTCTTGACAGGCTCGGGTATGGCAGAGAGCGACAGTTGCACGGTTCCCTTCCGCTTCTGCTGCTTGCGTATGTCGTCCAGCAGCGAAAGGATGCGTTTCATCACCCGCCGGCGGTTGCCGAACCAGTCGATGGACCATACGCGCATGATGTTCCAGTCCAACAGCTGCAACACCGATGGCTGCACGATTTCGCGGTCGCGCGTGGTCTTGGTTTCATAGTAATTCTTCCCATCGCACAGGATGCCCAGCAGATAGCGACTGGCATCCGTCGGATCGATGACTGCCAGGTCAATCTTGAAGTTGGAGCGTCCCACGTAGGTATCTACCTGATAGCCTTGTCGGTTCAGCTCGTCGGCAATCTGCGTCACCAGCGAGCTTTCTTCGCCGGCCTGCACCTGCCCGGCCGCCACGACAGAGGTGCCTCGCTCGGCAAATTCAAGAAACTTCTTCAGTCCCTCTACGCCTACCGCCTTGGTACGCCGCAGGTCAATCTGTTCGGCACGGAGCGTGGAGAAGACCATCATCTCGTAGCGCGAACGCGACACGGCCACATTCAGACGCCGTTCGCCACCGCTGTTGTTGAGCGGACCGAAGTTCATGGACACCCGGCCATACTTGTCGGGGCCATAACCGATGGAGAAGAGGATGACATCGCGTTCGTCGCCCTGCACGTTCTCCAGGTTCTTGATGAAGATGGGCTCGTCACCCTGATAGGCCAGTTCCTCCAGTTCGGGCCGTTTGGCCAGTTCCTCGGTCAGAATATCCTCTATCAGGTTCTGTTGCACCTTGCTGAACGATACGATGCCGATGCTGCGACGAGACAGCTCTTTATCAGAGAGGCGACGGATGACCTCCTGCACGATGGCTTCGGCCTCGGAGCGGTTGCTGCGGGTGCGTCCCTTATCGTACGTACCCTCTATCTGCACCAGCGTCACCTTGGAAGTACGGTCGTCTACCGAAGGGAAGGTGTGGAGCTTGCCCTCGTAATATTGCGCGTTGCTGAAGGCTATCAGACTCTCGTGCTTGCTGCGGTAGTGCCACGTCAAGTATCGGGAGGGCATGGAGAGGGAGATGCAATCGTCCAGAATGCTCTCCATATCATCGAAGGCAGCCTCCTCTTCATCCACCTGCGAGGTAGCGAAGAAGCTGGTGGGCGGCATCTGTTTGGGGTCGCCCACAACCACCAGCGACTTGCCGCGTGCAATGGCTCCCACGGCCTCGCTGGTAGGCATCTGAGAGGCCTCATCAAAGATGACCAGGTCGAACTTATCGTTGTTCAGGTCCAGATACTGGGCCACGGAGATGGGGCTCATCAACATACAGGGACAGAGTTTGGGAAGCAGGGTAGGTATCTGGTCGATGATACGGCGGATGGATGTGCCGCGTCCGCCGTTGCCAATGTTGCGCTTCAGGATGCCCACCTCTGAAGTGGCGGATGCCTCCATGGTGAGCGACGGGATGCGGGCGGCCAACCGGCAGTAGAGTTCCTGCTTGCTCAGTTCCTGGAAGGTGCGCGTCAGCTGACGGTATTTGTTGATTTGTTCCTCGAAGATGACGCCGTTGAACATGCTCAGCATCTCGTTTTCGTCAATCAGGCGGAGCGACAGCTTGTGATAGGCTCCCTTACGGTAGGCATCGGCCGCCTCCTGTCCGCTCTTGTGATGTTGTTCGATGTAGGTGACGGCACGACGCAAACCGGCCTCCTGCAACGTCTGACGGTGACGACACCACAAGGTCCAGTCGTTAAACAGAGAGAAATGGGCCAGCCAGCGTTGTACCACAGGCAACCGTTCGGTGAGGGAGAGTCCGTCAAAAGGCTCGGGCATAAGCTGTGCCAGCAGATTCTCCTCGGCCTCAACGAAACGTTCCTGCAGCTGCACCACCCTGCGGAACATGGAGCATTCGGTCTGCAGGAAGAGTTCCCAACGTCCGTCGATGCGCTTCAGCAGGGTGTCGCACAGCGTACGCAGGTCGCACCGGTTGGCATCGGACAACTCATGCAAGGCCGCACAGCAGTCGGGCAATGCCTGGCAGAGTTTTTCCACGTCGTCCCACTGTTCTTTGCCGGCCGGCACCAGAGGGCCGAAAAGACGGGTCAGCGAGTCGCGCTCCTCATCAATGGCCCGGGCATGTTGCTGATACTGCTCCAGATGATCCAGCAACGGCACGACTTCATCCAGATGCAGGGCCGGTGCAAAACGGCGCAACCGCCTCAGGAAACGGCGGGAGGCGATGAAACGCAGCAGGCTCCACTTCTCTTGGATGGCCTTCCACTCCTGCTTCAGCAGGAAGGAGTCTTCCTCCAAAAAAGAGGAGGCACAAAGGCGCGACAGGTAGTTCCGTGCCTCGTCGCGTTTCCGTCCTACCTGAGCCAGTTCCCGCCAACGCACCATCCGTTCGGCCTTGAAACCCTCCTCCAGCAACGGCAGATTCAACAGCGGCAGGTTCAGCAGGGCTGCCATCAACCGTGCCACATGCTCCATGCCGGCCCGGTCGTCCGAGCAGGCACTCTGCAGCAGCCCCACCACATAACGACGGCATTCCGTCCACTCTTCCAGCAGTTCGGCATACTGCTGCAACGACATCTGCAAGCTGTCACGCCGTTCGGATGTGAAAGCACGCGGATAGAGCCCTGCCAACGGATGGTCTTGCGGATGGTCGGTGACACGCACAATGACATCGACCTCCTGCAACAGCTCCTGCGCACGACGTATCTCATCGGCCGAGAGGCAATCCAATTCTTTCTGTCCGGGCTCCAGTTCATCACCTTCAATGGAGAGGTAGCCCGACAGGCAGTCGTACAACGACAGTCCCCGCTCCTGCTGCACCACGTGCAACGCTTCCATATATGCAATCAGGCTCTTCCTGCGCTCGAACAGTGCCTCCGAGGTTTTCTCGTAATCAGCGGGCGACTTGATATGCGTCACGTTCAGCGCACGCTCCATCTGTTTCAAGAAGTGCGACTTGGTGACTTTGTTAGAGTGCAGCTCCAGGCAGAAAGGATCCAGGCCGATACGTGCCAGACGACGTTGCACCACCGAGAGGGCAGCCATCTTCTCGGCCACAAAGAGCACCCGCTTGCCCTGGAACAGGGCATTGGCTATCATGTTGGTAATGGTCTGCGACTTGCCTGTACCCGGAGGTCCGTGCAGGATGAAACTCTTCCCCGCCCCCGATTCGATGACAGCCTCTAACTGCGAGGAGTCCACAGATACGGGGATGGCAAACCGAGCCGGCTCGATGTTGCGGTCGGCCTCACGGGCATCTGCTGCCTCGCCGGTGTCTGTCCACACGATGCGGTTCTCCATCAGACTGGCCACAACGGGATTCTCACGCAACTTGTCGGCATTAGTATGGATGTCGTTCCACATCACGAACTTGCTAAACGAAAAGAGGCCCAGCATGGCCTCCTCTACTACATCCCACCCCTTCTGCTCGCGCAGACAGGCACGCAGGATGGCGAATATCTGCTTCACATCGACCCCGTTCTCGTCCTTGGGCAACGGATGGAGGCTGCTCAGAGTGATGCCGAACTGCTGCTTCAGCAGTTCCACCAAAGTGATGTTCAGGATGATGTCTTCTTCGCGGGAACGGATGACGTAACCCATGCCCCCCCGCTTGCGCACGATGTCGACAGGTAGTAGCAGGATGGGGGCAAAGCGCGGACGCTCGCTTTTGGCGGTCTCGTACCACTTGAGCACGCCCAATACCAGGAAGAGGGCATTGGCACCGTTCTCCTCCAAGGCCGTGCGCGACTCCCGATAGAGGTGTTTCAAGGCTGCCTGCAAGTCAATTTCATGCAGGTACGAGTGCAACCGCCGGTTTTCTCCCTCCTGCAGAATCAGTTCCTCCAGCTGCTGTTTGTAGAGCTGGGAATCGTAGATGCCGCTGCCATCGGGCTGGAACTCCTCCTTGACCGGCAGCGGCAGTATCTGATAGGTATCTCCGGCTTGCAATTGGTCTTCCAGACGGTCGATGGAAAAGGAAATGAAAGGTATTACCTTCCTGCCCAGCCGCATGTTGATTAAGTTGTTGCGCAGGGAGAAGTCCAACAGTTTCCGTTCCCAAATGGTCTGTTTGGTCACCTCGGCCGCACTATCGTCCAGCTTCAGGTCATAGCGGCTCAGCTGGCTGACCTCGTGCGTGGCATTGACATGCTCTACCCCTTCGTTTTCTATCTGCCATACACCCTCCTGCATCACCCGCACCGGCAAGGGACGAATCCCCTCGAACCGGCAATGCCATACATCAATGAAGAGGCGGAAATCCTCCTCTCTGCGCAATGCATCCAGAGCCTGTCCGACCGCCTCCTCAAATGAGACAGGCGAGGAAGAGGTCAGGGCAGTAGTTTCTACCAGCACCATGTCGTTGATGCCGTCTGCGCACCCTTTCAGCAGGTAGGCGGCATCCTCGCCGATGGATTTGGCATACATGTCACTCGTCAGCCAGGCACCCACAAAGGCATGACCGTTCATCACCACCAACAGTGGATGGATGCCCACCGACTCCAGACAAGAGGCAAAGAGCAGCGTCAGATCCAGACAGGTGGCCAGCTTCTCGTTCAGCACCTTGTCCACCAGGCGTACCCGCTGGCCGTACTGTTCAAAGCCGGCGGGTATCGTGGCATACACCAGTGACTCGGCCCGCAAGGCCTCGTACAGTGCCGCCACTTGCTGACGCACCCGGTTGGGGTTCTGCGTCTGATACTCGTCCAGTGCCGACGAACCGGTCCATTGTTCCAGAAAACGGGATGCGTTGACGGCCACACGCGACAGCAAGGGATGATTGGGTGTAACGAAAGAGGCCAGCAGTTCCGGCAGGATGTCCAGCCCTGTCCACTGGTCGAAAGCCATCAGATAGATGGGGAAACGCTGTTCGTAAGCCGTCTCTTCGCCGATACGGATGGTCAGCAAGAAGTCTGAATGGATTCCTTCGGAAAGCGTCAGCAACCGGTTGGCCTCTGGCTGAATCTTCAGTGTTTCGAAGGAGACCGTCTGCCCGGCAGGAACAGAGTCGGCCCTCAGTTCGCACGTCTGCAGTTCCTCGCCCGTCAGCGAAATATATAGATTATTCCATGCCTGACCGTCATGATTGGTCAAAGCAAAACGCAAGCAAGTAGCTATGCGGTTATGTACCATCGCATAGTTGATGCAAGGAAGGTATTCGAACGCCAATGTACCGTGTACATTCCCTTCTATTGCAAATTCGTTTCCCATACTTCTTCTTGAGTGAAAAGTGTCACATGTCGTAATGTCTTGCAAAGATATATAATTCCATACAAATATCCTCTATTCCATCCCATTGCTTTACACTATTTTTACTATCTTCGCGCAGATTTATAGACACATTTATCCAAATGGAATTTTTCAAACACATCGGACATCACCTGCGCCCCCGGCACCTCCTGCTGTTTCTGTTGTTGGCCGGAGTGGTGCTGGCGCAGCACCTACCCTCTTGGGGCGACTGGTATGCACGCATACTATACCCATCCATAGGTAGCGTGCTGTCGGGCCTCTCCCAACGGATTCCCTTCTGCATAGGCGACCTGTTTGTTGCCCTTAGCCTCGTGTGGCTGTTCCTCTACCCCCTGTACGCACACTACAGGTTGAAGCAGGGGTGGAAGAGGCTGCTGAAGCAACGGGTAGAGTATCTGCTGTGGATCTATGCCTGGTTCTATCTGGCCTGGGGGCTGAACTATTCGCAGCCGTCCCTGTACCAGCGCACAGGCATCCGGCCGGCCTCTTACGAGGAAGCGCACTTTCTGGACTTTACCCGTCGCTACATTGACAGTCTGAATCGAAGCTATACGCCTACAGCCTGCTCCGACCGCGAGCTTATCCGGGACGAGGTGATCAACGGGTATCGCACGATAGCAGCCCCGATGGGCATACATACTCCCTTCCATGCCCGTCCACAGGTCAAGACCATGCTCTTCACCCCGCTGATATCCAAAGTGGGGGTTACGGGCAGCATGGCACCCTTCTTCTGCGAATTTACCCTCAACGGCGACCTTCGCCCTACCCAGTATCCGGCCACCTACGCTCACGAGCTGGCCCACCTGCAAGGCATCAGCAGCGAGGCCGAAGCCAACTTCTACGCCTATCAGGTCTGCATCCGCTCATCCAGTCCCAGCCTGCGCTTCAGCGGCTATCTCTCCATCCTGCCGCATGTGCTCTCCAATGCCCGCCGGCTTCTGCCCGAGGAGACCTTCCGTCAGCTGGCCGGTACCATTCGGCCGGAGGTGGTACACCTCTACGAGGCCAACCGCACCTACTGGAAAGCCAAGTATAGCCCGACGCTGGGCAGCATTCAAGACTGGTTCTACGACCTCTATCTGCGAGGCAACAAGATAGCGGACGGGCGCAAGAACTACTCGCAAGTCATCAGCCTGCTGCTTTCGTGGGAAAGCAATGCACCAATGTGAGATTAGCGATATGCCTTTTCTATTTTGCAGGTATGTTGCTTTGATGCCTTGTCATAGCTGATTCCTACCAGGAGGATATCGCCCGTGTATTCAGCCACCTTGGCGGGATAGTTCTTCTGCTTGATTTGCCAGATGGCTGTATCGGTTGAGCCACTGTATTTCAGTTCGATGATGAGTGCCGGCTTGGCGACATTGCGACGGGGAATCATCACGAGGTCGGCATACCCCTTGCCCGATGCATACTCACGGTGAATGATGTACTCATTCTTCGCCCATATATAAGCTATTGACAGCACACAGGCAAGCGAGTTCTCATCGTTATAGGCAAGGATGCTGGTATGCTCATCGTGAGCCCGGTCAATGCCTTGCGCTACGGCTTGCTCGTTGCCGGAGATGGTGGCTGCGAGAAGGTTCTGTGAAGCAGTAATCGCATCGACCAGTCGTGTCCATGAAGTATCTTCGACTGCATTCAGAAGCTCGTCGGCAACCTCCTTGTTCGGAATATAGCACTCTCCTAAATCGTCATTGTATGCTAAGTAGCCGAGATGAATGAGCACTGTCAGGACATCATTCTTACTTCTTACCATGCGCATATCATTCTGAAACTTAAGCGTGTTTACAGACACACGTTCTCCCGACAACATCCTTATCACGTCATCCTTCAGACCGTCGAAGTTCATCTGGATATAGGTCTTGACAGAGTCGTAGGCTCCCGTGGTAGACCAATAACTCTGATAGCGGTTTTCATCAATGGCCCTCATGACAGAATAAGGGTTGAAAATATGGGAGACATCGCCTATGCGATAGCCGTCATACCAGCGTTCCATCTCCCGGATATCCATATCGTATTTGCGGCACAACATCTCTACCTCCTCATGCGTAAAGCCCAGTGCTGCAGCCATCCTGCCCGGACTCACCATCGAGTATTCGCGGAAGTTGTTCAATGCCGACTCGGTATTGTACTTCTTGATGGGCAGAATACCCGTAAGGTATGCCCCGGCAAACACGGTGTTCGAGCCGGAACCCTTGAACAGACGGCGAAGCAGATCCACGTATGATGCGACGATTTCTTCGTCTGACCCCATCTCGCGCAAAATGGCATCCCACTCGTCAATAATCATCACGAAGCGTTCGCCCGTCGCCTCGCTGATACGGTAGAGGAGATCCATCAGGTCATCGTCTTCCCGTACTTCAATCTGAGGGAACACATTCAGAAGTTCGTCCATTATTCGGCTTTGCATCCGCTTGACTATCTCTTTGTCCTTCCTATACTTTGTAGTGAAGTCTGTCATGTCGACACACAGGACATAGTACTTGTTTAGGTACGTCTCAAAGGAGGCATCCTTCCCGGCATCCAACCCTGCAAAGAGTGCACGCGAATCACACGACTTGTCATAGTAGGCACACAGCATCTTAGCCGCCATCGACTTGCCAAAACGTCGGCAACGACTCACGCAACTGTAGCGGCGCTCGGAATGGAGCGTGGCATTGATTGCCGGTATCAGCGATGACTTGTCTACATACTCATGAAGCACGATGTCGCGAAAATCGCCATTCCCCTTATTGATGTACATGCCCATACGTTCTCGTCTGCTTGCAGGAGAGATTAGCCTGCAATTCGTTGCAAAGTTAACAAGATTTCTATAACAAGCAATAAACAGAACCGCCTTAATGGCAGTTTACGTGCATTCATCCTTATGCAAACTACAGGTGACACCATCCTGCAGACAAGCCACGGATGCGTAACCCAAAAAGTTTTAAACTTCCAGTCCGCAAGTTTTAAACTTTTGGGCAGGAAGTTTTAAAGAAAACTGCGGGAAGTTTTAAACCTATTCAATACAAGCAACCTATATGCGCTGCCACACAGAAGAAGCATCAAGACAAGGAATATTCAGGCACAGTTTATGCAATATAAGTTCAGGCACCTGCGGGACTCACCCACTCTGTCGACTCGCCTGCTGAGAGCATCCGAACCGATAGACTGTGGGAGATTGAAGACTTTTCCCTTTCAACGTTTGGCGGTTTGAAGAAGAATACCTAATTTCGGCAAAGTTTACGCTAACTGATAAAAACAGATATCACACCATGCATACCAGACAAGAACAGATGGAAGCCTTCGGACGCTTCCTGGACATCCTCGACGAACTGCGCGAGAAGTGTCCCTGGGACCGCAAGCAGACCAATGAGAGCCTGCGTCCCAACACCATAGAAGAGACCTACGAACTATGCGACGCCCTGATGCGCGACGACAAGCACGACATCTGCAAGGAGCTGGGCGACGTGCTGTTGCATGTGGCTTTCTATGCCAAGATAGGCTCGGAGACGGGCGACTTCGACATGAAGGACGTGTGCGACCGTTTGTGCGAGAAACTCATCTTCCGCCACCCGCACGTGTTCGGCGATGCCAAAGCCGAAGATGCGGCACAGGTGGTACAGAACTGGGAACAACTGAAACTGAAGGAGAAGGACGGCAACAAGTCGGTGTTGAGCGGGGTACCTGCCGCCCTACCCTCACTCATCAAGGCATACCGCATCCAGGACAAAGCCCGCAACGTAGGCTTTGACTGGGAGGAACGCGAACAGGTATGGGAGAAGGTGAAGGAGGAAATAGGCGAGTTTCAGGCCGAAGTGGCCCACATGGACAAGGAGAAGGCCGAACGCGAATTCGGCGACGTGATGTTCAGCCTCATCAATGCGGCCCGCCTCTACAAAATCAATCCGGACAATGCTCTGGAGCATACCAACCAGAAGTTCATCAACCGGTTCAACTACCTGGAAGAGCATACCATCAAACAGGGCAAAAACCTGCACGACATGACCCTGCAGGAGATGGACCGGCTATGGGAGGAGGCCAAGGAACTGGGACTATAGCGCACTGCTACAGGGCTACACCAGCCATCTGCCCGACAGAGACAGACAACCGAACAATCAAACTCAAACTTACTTATAACGAACATGAAAAACATCACTTGGATGAAAAAAACAACGGGAGTGCTGCTGACGGCGGCCCTTTCCCTGCCCCTCGGCGCACAGACCGTCCAACGGGAACTGACGCTGCACTACGACCGACCGGCTGCCTATTTTGAAGAAGCACTGGTGATAGGCAACGGCACACTGGGTGCCACCATCTACGGCGGTACACAATCGGACAAGATTGCCCTGAACGACCTGACCCTCTGGACCGGTGAGCCTGACCGCCAAGTCACTACACCTGATGCCGGCAAGGCATTGCCCGAAATCCGCGAACTGCTGGAGCGTGAAGCCTATCCGGAAGCTGACCAAGCTTATAAAAAGGTACAAGGCCACTACAGCGAGAACTACCAGCCGCTGGGCACACTGACCATCAGCTACCCTGGGCACCACGACCGACCTCTATCGGCCTACCAACGCACATTGGACATCAGCAACTCTCTGGCCAGCACGCGCTACACCATTGACGGACGGAAGTTCAGCAGCGATTACTTTGCCTCGGCTCCCGACTCGGTCATCGTCATCCGTCTGCAGTCAGACGCGCCCCAAGGCATACAGGCCGCTCTCTCCTTCTCCTCCCTGCTGCCCCATGCCGTGACGACCCGCGGCAACGAACTGGCTGCAGAAGGCTATGCTGCCTACCACTCGTACCCCGGCTACTACGACAAGCTGAAGGAGGAGGACAAGCATGTGTACGACCCGGAACGAGGCATCCACTTCCAGACGCTGATTCGCGTCCTCACACCCGACGGCAACGTAAGCAGCTACCCGACAGGTGTCCTGAAGATAGAAGGCAGTAGCGAGGCCCTGATATTGGTGACCAACGTGACCAGCTTCAACGGGTTCGACAAAGACCCCGTAAAGGAGGGACGCGACTATCGGACGGTTGCCAGCCGACGGATGGCACAGGCCGAAAGGAAGAGTTTCGACGAGCTGTACAAGGCTCACAATGCCGACTACCGCCACTATTTTGATCGCGTCACATTGGATTTGGGTGAAACCGATGCCGCCATCCGAGCCCTGCCTACCGACCGCCAACTCCGCCTCTATACAGAGAAAGAACAGCAGAATCCGGAACTGGAAGCACTCTACTTCCAATACGGACGTTACCTCCTGATTTCCTGCTCGCGTACTCCCGGCGTACCGGCTAATCTGCAAGGACTCTGGAACGAAATGCTGCTGCCACCCTGGAGCTGCAACTATACCAGCAACATCAACTTAGAGGAGAACTACTGGGCTGCCGAAGTGACCAACCTCAGCGAGATGCACCGTCCGCTGCTGGAGTTCATCGGCAACCTCCAGGCTACCGGTCGGGCTACAGCCGAGTCCTACTACGACGTGAAGGAGGGGTGGTGTCTGGGACACAACACAGACATCTGGGCCATGACCTGTCCGGTAGGTCTGAACGACGGCGACCCGTGCTGGGCCAACTGGAACATGGGCGGTGCCTGGGTGAGCACCCACATCTGGGAACACTACCTGTTTACCAAGGACCGTGCCTTCCTGCAGGCCAACTACCCGTTGCTGAAGGGAGCTGCCCTGTTCTGCCTCCGCTGGTTAGTTGAGAAGGAGGGTCGGCTCATCACCTCGCCCGGCACCTCGCCCGAGAACAAGTTCCTCACCCCCGACGGGTATGCAGGTGCCACCTCCTACGGCAGCACCTCCGATCTGGCCATGACACGCGAGTGCCTGCTGGATGCCCGCGAAGCCGCCCGTACCCTGAATGTGGACAAGGAGTGGCAGAAGGAGATTGACCGCACCCTGGCCCGCCTGCTACCCTATCAAGTGGGAAGGAACGGCAACCTGCAAGAGTGGTTCCACGACTGGGCAGATGCCGAACCTCAACACCGCCATCAATCGCATCTCTTCGGACTCTATCCGGGCCATCACCTCTCCGTGGCTGCTACCCCCGACCTGGCCAAGGCATGTGCCCGCACCTTGGAAATCAAAGGCGACAAGACCACGGGCTGGAGCACAGGATGGCGCATCAACCTCTACGCCCGCCTGCTGGACAGCGAAAATGCCTACCACATCTATCGCAAACTGCTGCGATACATCAGTCCGGACAAGTATAAGGGAAAAGATGCACAGCGGGGCGGCGGTACGTATCCGAACCTGCTGGATGCCCACTCACCCTTCCAGATTGACGGCAACTTCGGCGGATGTGCCGGTGTAGCCGAAATGCTGATGCAGTCGACCGACGGAAGCATCACCCTCCTCCCTGCACTGCCCAAGCCTTGGAAAGAGGGAAGTGTAACCGGGCTCTGTGCCCGTGGCGGCTTTGTAGTAGACATGACGTGGAAAGAGGGACGTGTCACCCGACTCACCGTCACCGCCCGCAAGGATGGGAAGACCACCCTGCGATGCAACGGACAGGAGCGTACGATCCGTCTGAAAGAGGGAGAGAGCAGACGCATCCTCTGACAACTTCAAATAGAAAGCCCGCCTCTCTTACCGAGGCGGGCTTTCTATTTGAAAACAAAGTATATTAGCGGGGGCGGTGCGGTTTGTCGCCCTCCTTTTTGTTCATCCCCTTCAACAGTTCGCGATGGAAGCGCATCTCGGCGTGCTGTATCTGGTAAATCTTCTTGCAGGAGAGCATCTTCTTGAACTTCTCGAAATAGGTCTTTTCCAACCGGTCGGTGGATATTCGTATGTCATATACCTGCTCCAGTATCTCCTCGTAACGCGATTCAGACAGGTTCTCCTCCTTTCCCTCACGCAGCAGCTTCCAGGCTTCGTCGTTCAGTTGTTTCTTCCGGTCCTGCAATTCAAAGTAGACGGGGAAGAACTTGGCCGCCTCTTCCTTGGTGAGATGCGCCTTCTCCGTAATGAAAGCCTGTTGCTTGGCACGGAACTCCTCGGGTGTCATGCGCTGCTGGTTGCAGCCGTCCGTGGCCCGCACGGCAACGTTTGCTCCACACACTATCAAAATCAGTAGAATCAGCTTTTTCATATCTTACATAAAAACAATGAATATTCGAGTAAACGGATTGCGGGCACCGCATACACATCGGGTATCGGTTATTCGGAGTCGGCATCTGTCAGATAGACATAGAGCGAATAGTCATCGAGCATGGAGTTGTCCAGCACCGTGCTGATGTATTGCTCTTCCGTCTCCGAGTCATCCGCTGCCAAGGAAGTTCCTGTAGGAATCTCCTTTTCGCCCCATGTAGCTACCCGCAGAATCAGCGCAGCTCCCGCAAACATGGCAGCCATGTAGAGCCACGGTTTGATACGTTCCCAGCGGGTAGGTTCACGCTGCAAAAGAACGGGTGCCTCCTTCTGCGGCAGACTGTCCATTACCTTCGAAGTCAGATGCTCGAAGTAACCGTCGGGTACACGGAAAGGATTCTCCTTCCCCACCCTTTTCAGTATGTTATCTTCTTCTTTCATAAGCATTCTCCTTTCATTTGTTTAGACACAATAATCGGTCCAAGGTTTAATCCTCCTCTTCCAAAAATTTTTCTATTTTCTTCACCGCATGGTGATACGAGGCTTTCAAGGCTCCCACCGACGTGCCGAAGATGTCGGACATCTCCTCGTACTTCATCTCCTGATAGTATTTCAGGTTGAATACCATGCGCTGTTTTTCGGGCAGCGTGAGCAGTGCTTTTTGCAACAACCGTTGCGCCTTGTCGCCCGAGAAATAGTCGTCTCCCTCCAGACGCTTCACGGCATCGGCCTCCGGGTCGTCCAGCGAGACGGTAGCCAGTGCCTTCTGCTTGTTCAGGAAGGTCAGACATTCGTTCAATGCAATGCGATAGAGCCAGGTGGAGAGCTTGGCCTCGGCCCGAAAATAGTCGATGCTTGTCCATGCCTTGACAAACGTGTTCTGCAACAAGTCATTGGCATCTTCGTGTGAGAGCACCATACGCCGAATCTGCCAATACAGCGGTTCACTGTACTGGTTGACAATCAGTTCGAATGCGCGACGCTGCGTACTCTCCTCCTGCAATAGAGCCAATACCTCACGTTCGTTGTAGGTTGAAGCCATAGACACTGTTTTCTGTTCGCTTGTTGTACGTTTGATAATAAGATGAGCGAAGATACAAAAAGTTTAATTGATGCGAGTCCGTTTTGGAGTTTTTAAGTTTTCTCAGCCCCGTCGATAGAGAGGCACAGGGTCTCACGAGCCAGCACGGTGTCCGGAAAGATGCGGATCGCCTCTTGCAGCAACAGCGACTCGTCCTCGTAACGAGCCGAGAAATGGCCTATCACCAGCCGCTTTACACCGGCCTCACGGGCCAATGTTGCAGCCTGGGCGGCTGTGGTATGAAAGGTCTCACGGGCACGCGGAGCGGCCTCTTCGGCAAAGGTGCCTTCGTGAAACAGAAGGTCTACCCCACGCACCTGCTCTCTGACGGATGCTAACGGCAGGGTGTCCGAGCAGTACGCATACCGGCGGGCAGGTGCTGCCGGACGGGTCAGCCGGCTGTTGGGAACCAGTTCTCCCTCCGGCGTCACATAGTCGGCTCCGTTCTTGATGCGGTTCAGCTCGTAGAGAGGCACCTGATAGTAATCCACCATTTCGCGTACGATATGGTTCAAACCGGGCTTCTCGGCAAAGAGGAATCCGCAGCAGGGAATGCGATGGCGCAAAGGGATGGTAGATACCGTGAGCGAACGGTCTTCGTAAATCTGCGTAGCCTCCTTAGTTTCAAACGGATGGAAGAAGAGGCGGTACGTCATCTCCCGGTTGAAGAAGGCCAGCATGGGAGCCATCAGCTCTTCCAGCCCGTTCGGAGAGTAGATGTGCAAATCGGCCGTCCGCCCCAACAGGTTGAGCGTTGATATCAGTCCCAGCAGACCGAAACAATGGTCACCATGCAGGTGGGAGATGAAAATGTGGTTCAGACGCGAAAACTTGAGGCGGGACTTGCGGAACTGCAACTGCGCCCCTTCGCCGCAATCTATCATAAACAGCTTGTCGCGCACATTCAGCACCTGCGAGGTGGGGAAATGGCGTGTGGTAGGCAGCGCAGAACCGCATCCCAGAATATGTAGTTCGAACTTCTCCATGATACCTTCAAGCGTGCAAGCAATGGGTCAGTTGATGCAATCAGCGTTGTACACTATCTCGGCAGGAGCATCCGACAGGATGCGATAGGTGCCCTTGCGGTCCATCTCGGGCACTGAGATGTGGAAGGGCTTGGCTCCGTCCTGGTCGCCGGCTATCAGCCGGGTGGCCAACTTCTTCATCTTCAGGATATAGGAGAGATCAAAATAGTTTTTCACATAGGGATAATGGCCGCACCACAGGTACTTGATACCCTCTTCGTTCATCAGCTTCTCCATCCGCTCACACGACTTCAGGTAGACGGCCATCGGCACATGAGGCTTGAGCTGCATCCAAAGTTGTCCGGAGCCGAAGGCATCGCCCGAATAGCAGTCGCCGGTAGCCCGGTTCAGCAAACAGATAGAGCCGGGTGTATGACCGGGCGTATGGACAACCTCTATCTGCATGCCACCCAAATCAAACAGCTGTCCGTCCTTCAGATAACGTACTTCTCCTTTATAAGGGTAGTCGGGCATTCCCGTCGCCTTGTCGGGATGCAGCAAAAGCGTATCGGCAGGATGCATGTAGATGGTATTGAAATAGTAGATGTTGCCGGCATGGTCTGGATGCACATGGGTCAGCACCACGTCCAACGGTTTGTCGGTAATGCGACGAACCACCTTATCCAGCTCGTCACATTGGGTACCTGTATCAATCAGCAGAGCCCGCCGGGTACCTTCCAGAATATACATCGTAGTTTTGTCGGTGGTCTCCACCACCCAGACGTTCTCTTTCAGCTTGCTGATAGAGAGATCTTTGTTCTCAAACACCTGCTGGGCAACGACGAAGGTCACCTGCAAGCACATGGCCAGAATGAGCGCAAGTTGTTTCATGATTCTACAGTTTTTAGGTTGTGCCCTACAAAAATACAATCTTTCCCTCAAATCGCCAAATAATTGTGAAGGGGCGCAACGATTGCGCCCCTAAAACAGACTCTCTGCTCTCCGTTACCTCTTCTCCACCGGAATCTGGATGATGGAGAGCCAACGTTCGGGGTCATCCTGATTCCAGCAACCGTCAATATAAGCGGTACGCGGATGACCTGCTACCCGATAACCGTTTTCGTCGATATATCGGAAAGCTTCGACAAACGACTGATAGAAGCGGTCATACGGTCCATAATGCTTCATGCACAAGGCCATGGGCACCTCCTCCATCCGTTTGAACCGAATGAGGGGTGAGTCCTGCCCCATCTCCTCTACCTGTTCACAATACTCGATGTCGATATCCGTAGGTTTATACTCCTTGTTGTGCTCCACCGTAAAGCAATAGCCGGGCAGCGGGCATTTGCACCCAAGACGGTGCATCTCAGGGCCGATGACGTTTACGCAAAGCGGACCAAGGTCGGCGTACTGCTTGATGACTGTCCGATGCGAGGCCACAATGATGGCCGGAAGTGATTGGATTTCAAATTTCTCCATTGTTTTAATCTGGTTGCGAGAGTCCACCCACTGTTGCAAGCGTGTACGCTGCAGCAGCAGCCGTTCCAGTTCACGCTCACAGGCTCCGATTTTCTCGTTCAGCTGTGCGATACTCGGTATGTGCGAGCACGATTCGTACAACTCCCTGATCTCCTCTAACGAGAATCCTACCTCCTTCAGATTGCGGATGGCATTGAGACGTTGCATCTGGTCTACCCGATAGTAGCGATATCCCGTCCATTCATCCACCTCGTCCGGCAGCAAGATTCCCAACTGTTCATAGTGGCGCAGTGTCTTTACCGTCACTTGCATCAGCTGAGAGAACTCTCCGATTTTCAATTTCAGTTTACTTCTCATAATCGCGCGATTGTTGTTTCCGGTACGAAGATAGAGCCTGCCCTTAGGGACGAGTCAAGAGCGGGTGCTTTTTTTAACACGAATTTAACCATTGTGCAGTGTAGAGACAAAAAAAGTGGATTCCCCCTAAAGAGAGAGAACCCACCTATAATATATATGAATAAGCTATGTAATTTCGATTACTTCTTAGCTTTCTCCATCTGCTCCTTCAGAGCAGCCAGTGCATCGATGTCACCCAGCGTAGTAGAAGCAGCCTGGTTCTGGATTACCGGAGTCTCTTCCTTCTTGCTGTTGGCCTTCTTTGCAGCCTTCTTCTCTGCGCGTTCCTCAGCCTTGGCTGCATCTTCGAAGATGCGGCTGTGCGAGAGGATAATGCGCTTGGCATCCTTGTTGAATTCAATCACCTTGAACTCCAGCTTCTCATCGAGCTGTGCCTGAGAGCCATCCTGCTTAACGAGGTGCTTGGGAGTAGCGAATCCTTCCACGCCGTAAGGCAGAGCAACAACGGCACCCTTGTCGAGCATTTCGATGATGGTACCCTCATGGATGCTACCTACCGTAAATACGGTTTCAAATACATCCCAAGGATTCTCTTCGAGCTGCTTGTGACCGAGGCTCAGACGACGGTTCTCCTTGTCGATTTCCAGCACCTGTACGTCGATGTCGGCACCAATCTGCGTGAATTCAGAAGGATGTTTCACCTTCTTTGTCCAAGAGAGGTCAGAGATGTGAATCAGGCCGTCTACACCCTCTTCGATTTCTACGAATACACCGAAGTTAGTGAAGTTACGTACCTTTGCAGTGTGCTTGCTGCCTACAGGATACTTCGTTTCGATGGTTTCCCATGGATCCGGCTTAAGCTGCTTGATGCCGAGAGACATCTTGCGCTCCTCGCGGTCGAGTGTCAGAACGACTGCCTCTACCTCGTCGCCTACCTTCATGAAGTCCTGAGCAGAACGCAGGTGCTGGCTCCAAGACATCTCCGATACGTGAATCAGACCTTCTACGCCCGGAGCGATTTCGATGAATGCACCGTAATCGGCCATCACAACGACTTTGCCCTTCACGTGGTCGCCCACCTTGAGGTTCGGATCGAGTGCATCCCAAGGATGCGGAGTGAGTTGCTTCAGACCCAGAGCGATACGCTTCTTCTCGTCATCAAAGTCGAGGATAACCACGTTGAGCTTCTGATCGAGTTCAACCACTTCCTTCGGATCGCTTACGCGGCCCCAAGAGAGGTCGGTGATGTGGATCAGACCGTCTACGCCGCCCAAGTCGATGAATACACCATAGGAAGTGATATTCTTGACAGTTCCTTCGAGAACTTGTCCTTTCTCCAATTTGCTGATAATTTCCTTCTTCTGCTGTTCCAGCTCGGCTTCGATAAGAGCCTTGTGCGAAACAACGACATTCTTGAACTCCTGGTTGATCTTCACAACCTTGAATTCCATGGTCTTGCCTACGAATACATCGTAGTCGCGGATAGGCTTCACATCAATCTGTGAACCCGGCAAGAAGGCTTCGATGCCGAATACGTCGACAATCATACCACCCTTCGTGCGGCACTTGATGTAACCCTTGATGATTTCTTCGTTCTCCAAAGCAGCGTTCACACGATCCCAAGAGCGAGTAGCGCGTGCCTTGCGGTGAGACAGAACGAGTTGTCCCTTCTTGTCTTCCTGATTCTCGATATATACCTCCACGGTATCACCGACCTTCAGATCAGGATTGTAACGGAATTCACTCATCGGAATGATACCGTCCGATTTGAAACCGATGTTCACAACTACTTCACGCTTGTTCATTGCGATAACGGTTCCGTCAACTACCTCGCGGTCGTTAACCTTGTTCAGCGTATTGTCATACGCCTTCTCCAAGTCCTCATGACTTGCAGTTGTTACGGCTTCGCCGTTCTCATAGGCATCCCAGTTGAAGTCCTCAATAGGAGCCACATTCTTTAAATTTTCCATTAATAAATAAATTGTTTAACTCGTTTTAATTAAGTGAGACATTATGTTGTCTATACCAAATCGGGCGCAAAGATAGAAGTAATTTCTTGAACCACAAAACAAAATGGAGATTTTGAGGAAGAAAAATAGAAATATCACCACATGTAATCAGCCTCTGAAATCACGAAAAGCAGGATGTATCTTTCAAATTCGACACATCCTGCTTTTCTGCTATTGAATCCGAAAGGGACGGATTATTCAACGGTCACGAAAACAAATTGTCCGGTGATGTCATTGAAATAGACATTGTATGTTCCTGCAGGAACTTTGATGTTACTGCCGTTTTGAGTAGCCTGGCCACTCTTGTCCGTTGCTACATCCACATCGGCACCCCAGTTGACCGACCAATTGGCATTGGCACGGAACTTGAGTTCTGTATCGGCATCCAGCACGAACTCACCCGAATACCAGTTGTGCGGAGCCTTCTTAACCTGTGTCATCACAAAGCCCTTAACATCATTACCAGGCCAGCCGTTGAAACCGCCCAGAAGCTCGATGAACTCGTACTCTGCAGGTTCTTGGTTCTCCAACTTCGTCCATGTATAGGTCATGGTGCTGAAATCGGCGGTAAAGGTATAGAAAGCATCCTTCTCCGGACAAACAATCGCACCCGAATTGCTGCTGACGATTGCTCCGGTCTCGTCGGTTGCGCCATTCACAGCTGCACCGAAGCAGGCAGACCAAGTGCCAAAGTCACTGTTCAGCCACAGCTTCAGATTGGCATCACCGACAAACTTGGTGGTGTAGCTTTGAATCATGGCTGTTGTAGGATAGAGCATACAGGTCTTGCCCGTTGCGGGATTGTTGTTCCAGTCCTGCATAGCGCCAACGATGAAGTATTCAGGAGCCACTTCCTTGATGCTGTAAGTATAGTCCATCATATTCAGGGTCATGATGTACATGCCGGCCTTCTCAATCTTACCGGCTTGCGGATTGTCGGTTATCAGTTTGCCCGACAGACTGCTGTCGCCATCTACTTCCACACCAACGACACCGGTTTCGCCGCCGGCCCATACGTCGCCACCATCCACATTGCTTTGAGGAATGATTTTCCAATACTGGTTATCTCCCGTAGTGCTGAACATCAGGGTGAAGACGGGGTCGTCATATACATCCGCATCGCTATGGCTGAAGGGGAACATAGCGTCTGCGCTCCATCCGTTCATGTTACCAATCAGGTAATATCCGTTAGAGATAAAGGGTGCCTTGGGCGTTGCCTTGATGACGATGGGATCACAAGTCAGCAGCGAAGCCTGCCCTTCCTTCATCAGATTGGCATACACTTTGGCATTCAGTGTACGCTCGGTGGGACGCTTGCCATAAGCCTCTTCAATGAGTGCCTGCAATTCGGCAGTCGAGACCTGACCGTTTTCATCGGCTTTCAGCTGGGTTGTTTTGGCATCGGCCACTCCCTCGGGTGTGATGTCCAAACGGAAATTTTCGATGGTAGTACCTTCGGGCATACCGGAGGGTTGGGTGTATGAGAATACGGCAACCTTTTCGCCGGCCTTTGCCAAGTCATTGGAGGCCACGGCAGATACCGAGAAGCCCGGGATTGTAACAGCTTCTTCCTGAGGCCATGCCTGAGGATCTGCCACATCTTCGTTGAAGTCTTCGTTGCAAGCCGACAGCAAAGCTGCGGCTCCCATTAACGAGAACAATATGTATTGTTTCATATATTTCATTATTTAATGTTTATGTTTCAAGGAACAGCAAGCGCGGGACTTGCTGTTCCCGTTCAGTTATTACTCAATCTTACCGGTATCGTTCGTAAAGTTCAGATACATCTTCTGTCCGGCCTTGGTGACGATGCGGTCAAGGTCACCAGCAGCACCACGGTAGGTCAGTTTCTTGTCGAATACCATGAACTCAGACTTCCACCAGTCGTAGCCTTCAATCTTGACGTATGCACGAGGACCTTCGGGAGCATCCTGAGCGAATGCGGGCGATACGAAGTAATCGTCTGCCGTGGCAGGCACCTCAAACTTCCAGCCATCCATCAGTTCATCCCATTTGCCGTCTGTAGTACAACCACCAATCAGCCATACATTCGGCTCATTCAGTTCGACTGTATAGTCGATGTTGCGGCCATTGACAGCCGAACGGATTACAACCAGATACCAGCCACCCTTTGTGACACCGATGTTGCCACCGTCATCAAAGGCATCAGCCTTGTTGTTATCTACAACCTTGGCTCCGGCATATCCCTTTTCGCCACCGTCCCATGCAGTTGCAGTATTGAACTTGAAGCCCTTTCCAGCAGGCAGATAGACCATGCGCCAGAATACGCCTGTAGTACCATCGTAAACAGGAATCATTTCAGGAGCGTTACTCCAAGCCCAGTCACAGAACTGACCGATGAGGTAGAGTTTCGACGGCAGCTTCACAGGAGGCAGAGCGAACTCAGAGCGTACGGTAGGCAGCTTCACCACGTTGGATGTAATGGAAGCGATGGTACCACCAGCCGAAGTCAGCTCGGCAATGACACGTACATAGAATTCGCTGGTGATGGGGAAATCGGCCTCGGTCTTACCTGCGGCCAACTGCAGATTAGTGAAAGCGACGGCCATTTCCGAAGCATCCACCCCCATCTTGGCTGTAGTATATTTCGTATCCAGCACGGTGCTGTTGCCAAAGTCCTGCGAGAGCGATACCTCTACACTGTAGACGGTCGGGGCTGTGTAGCCGAAATCAGGCTGTGAGCAGGTCAGCTCCACGACCGTGGAACTGCTCAAGTCATAGATAGAGTTGACGTATGCGGGAGTGTTGAGCACAAACGTAGTCGGCTCCTGCAACGTAGGATTGGAATCCCTGTCTGATTCGCAGGCAGTCAGTCCCATCACGCCTGCAATCAACAAACTGTAAATAGATAATTTTTTCATATCTTGTTTTGCTATAATCTTGTTAAACAATCACAGACGATTAATATCCCGGATTCTGAACCAAATTCTTGTTGGCATTCATATCTGTATCGGGAATGGCGAATACATTCAGGTTGGCACTGAAGTTCGTTCCATCCATCGTACCACCCTTCCACTGCCATTTGTAGTCGGAAGAGCCACCAAACTTGCCGAAACGAATCAAGTCTGTGCGACGACGTCCTTCAAAGTAGAACTCACGTCCCCACTCGTCCAAAATCTCATTCAGCGTATAAGATGATTTGGTGTCCTTGTTGTTGGCACGGCTGCGGATGGCGTTGATGGCCGAAGCTCCCTCTGCTGTAGTTGTACCATTGTTCTGACGGGCTGTAGCTTCTGCATATGACAAGTAAGCCTCTGCTGCACGCATCAAGAAGAAGTCGGTGTCGGGGAACTGAGGATCTTTGGGCGTGCCGCCATTGGAATAGTAGTTGTTGAACTTGGAGCAAGAGAATCCATTCTCGAACACTGTCACATCGGTAATGTCCAGCTCGCGATCCTTACCCCAGAAGAGGGCGCGGTCGTCACCGGCAGCTGCAATCATCTCCCATGTATCGCCATTGGGGATGCCACCATTGGGGAAGAACTTCTTAATCAGGTCGGGACGGCAACGGTTACCTGCCCATATTTCTGTGGTGTTGTTCGTACCCGAACCGTCCAGATTCATATCTTTCTGGAAAGTAGAAGCCATCAGGAAGAGGGTCGTACCCCAACTGGTAGTCAGCTTGCCATCCTGCAGCAGCGGCAGAATACCCTCTTTCTGTGCACCGTTCTCGCCATTGTTACCCATGAAGAGCATCTGGTAGGCAGTCCATTTACCCTCGCCGGTGGTGTGCAGTTTGTAGCCGCTGTCCATCACCTTCTTGGCATATTCGGCAGCCTTGGCCCACTGGGCTGTACCTGTATAGACCTCGGCATTCAGATAGAGACGGCAGAGCAGCATCCACGCAGCAGCCTTGTCGGCACGTCCGTAGGTATTGGCCAACGGAGCAGTCATATCTGCTTCACACTCCAGCAGTTCCTTCTCGATAAAATCATATACCTCTTTGCGGCTGGCCTGAGGGGCAGCCTCCGAGGAGAGGGCAGTCAGGAAGGGGATATTGCCCCAACCATCCATCAGATAATAGTAGTAGAGGGCACGCAAGAAACGGATTTCTGCCGTCATCGTCGCATCATAATCAGCCGCCTCCGTCAGGTAGAAGTTGCAGAACGTCACGCCGATATACAAGCGGTTGTAATAGCCGCGCAACATCGGATGGCTGGCACCCCACTGGTTGTAGTTGAATGCGGGGATACCTTCGTCACCCCAGCAGCACATAGCCTCATCCGTTGTCAGTTCGTTGGCATTCCAAAGCTGACGAACAAAACCTGTGGTACCACCGTCCAGACCGTCAACGTCGCAGTCACCGTTGGCTCCGCCATTGCCGGCCACAGCCATGTTGGCGTAACATTTTGCGAACAGGCCGTCGTAGTCCGGAGTCATGTTTGTACTGGGGTCGATAGGCGTGACATCCAAATCATTGACACACGAACCCAATCCCATCGACAGCAGCAATGCAGTCGCAGGAACAATATGTTTCAGAAAACTAAATTTCATATCTATATATATAGGTTAATGGGTTATTAGAAATTAAGTGATAATCCCAACTGTGCCGTGAACGGACGGGGATAGATATTGTTGTCTATACCACCAAACACTTCGGGGTCAATGCCCTTGTAATCGGTGATGGTGAAGACGTTGGTAACAGCACCATAGATACGGCCGCTGATGTTGTGGCCGAACAACTTGTCAAAACTGTAACCCAAAGTGATGTTGTCGCACTTCAAGAACGTAGCGTTCTGTACATAGTAGTCGGACAACACGGCATCATTGGTTTGCCAGCCTTTCTGAACAGACATGACAGGCACGTTGCTGACGAAGTTCAAGCGAGAGATATATCCCTTGTTGACGTTGGCCGAACCTGCCTCCAGGTCATTATATACGTAGTTGTCGAAGCTGGCACGCAGCGAGAAGCCGAAGTCCCAGTTCTTCCACATAATCTTCGAGGAGAGACCTGCAGTCCAGGGAGCGGCGGGACTCTTGTAGAAATACTTGTCGCTGTCGTTGATGATACCGTCGGCGTTACGATCGACGTATGCACCTTCGATGGGCTTGCCGTCTTTGTCATAAACCTGCTGGTAAACATAGAACGAGCTGGCCGGATGGCCTACAGCATGAGCCTGGCAGTTACCGCCTGTACCGGCAGAAATACCACCCGTTGCTACGAAGTAATCCTCACCACCAATCAGTTCGGTGATTTCGTTCTTGTTGTAGGTAGCATTGGCTGTGATTTCCCATGAGAGGTCTTTAGACTGGATGGGGCGATAGGTCAGGCTGACCTCCACACCGGTATTCTTCAGCGAACCGATGTTGCTGTTCACCTTCGTACGGAAGTTGGAGCCTACAGGTACATCGACGTTATTCAGCAGGTCTGTCGTTTTACGGTAGTAGTAGTCCACGCTACCGCTCAATTTGCCATTCCACAAGCCGAAGTCGATACCGGCATTGTAAGTGGTGGTAGTTTCCCAAGTCAGGTCGCTGTTGTAGGCATCAGGACGATAGAGCGTACCGTCGCCGATGATGGGATAGGCACTGCCGGGAATGCCGACAACATCACTGACATTGTAAGATGCGAAGTAGTTGTAGTCACCGATACCATCCTGCTGACCGGTCTGACCATAACCCAGACGGAGCTTCAAGTCGCTGATTACCTCATTGTCTTTCAAGAATGCCTCTTCATTGATTCTCCAACCGAAAGCGAATGAGGGGAAGAGAGCCCAGTGGTCCTTGAAGCGTGACGAACCGTCGTAACGGACGGTGGCCGTCAGCATATAGCGGTCGAGCAGTGTGTAGTTGGCACGTCCGAAGAAGGATACCAGATAGTTCTCGCTCTTCCATACTCTCTGGTTGCGGTTGTAGGGTGTACCACGCTTGGATGCATCGTTGTTGGTGTCACGATAGAGTCCGTAACCGTCGCGTTCGCCCTTGTGGTAGAAGTGCTGCCACTCATAACCGCCCATGATGTCGAAGTGATGTGCACTGTTGAAGTCCTTGTAATACTGCGCGTAGGCATTGAACATCTTGTTGTACTTGGTAATCTTTTCCCAGCCGTCCCAGCCGTAGTAGTTATTCTCTGTCGAATAGGGAGAAACGACGGTCGTCTGTTTACCGGTAGAGAAGTCACCGCCGACATTCATGTGCAGACGAAGGTCTTCCAGACCATGTACCTTGTAGTCGAACTCCGCATTACCGATAAAGGACTTCGAGTTTGCCGTATCGTCTCTCTGTTCGAGGGTAGCCACAGGGTTCTTGGTGGCGTTGCGGTTAGAGGTTGTCGTCCATGTGGGGTCGTCGAGGGCAGTACCATCGGCGGTCCATTGGCTGTAGCCACCGAACCAGTTTTTCATGACAGCGTCGTTGGAACGTACGTTCCATGTAGGAATCATGTAAACTGCAGCGCCAATGGCGCCACCGTCTGCATAACGGTTGTTGGCAATCATACCCTTGGCATTCAGGTTGACTGTCAGATGGTCGTCAAAGAACTTGGGCGATACGTTGACCGATGCCGTGTAACGCTCGAAGTTAGAAGTCTTCAAGATACCGTTCTGGTTGGTGTAGCCCAGTGAAACACGGTAAGGCATATTCTTCAAACCGCCGGAAACGGTCACATTGTGGTCGTGGCTGATGGCTTCACGATAAATCTCATCCTGCCAATCCGTATTGTTGTAGATATACTTTCCGTTTGCGTCCTGACGGGCGTATGCCAACGAGCCATCCGACTGAAGACCGGCAGCCAGATTCCATTCTGTACTTCCCACACCGTAGTACTCCTCCATCAGTTCACCGAATTGCTGACCGCTCAACACATCAACGGTCTTCTTCTTCATGCTGACCGATACATTGCCGTTGTATGCCACCTTAGCCTTCTGACCGGCACGGCCTTTTTTGGTTGTGATGATGATGACACCGTTCGAACCACGGCTACCATAAATAGCCGTAGCCGAAGCATCCTTCAACACGGTAAAGCTTTCGATATCAGCAGGGTTCACTATTGACAGGAGGTTTGACATACCTTTCACGCCATCGTTGTCCATAGCCAGACCATCGATGACAATCAACGGTTTGTTGCTGGCATTCAGTGACGAGCCGCCACGGATGCGGATTTCAGCACCACCACCCGGTGTACCACCGTCGCTGGTTACGTTCACACCGGCAATCTTACCTTGCATCATGTCTTGTGCATTGGTGACAAGACCTTTGTTCATCTCGTCAGGTTTCACAGCCGTCACCGAACCGGTCAAGTCATTCTTCTTGGCCACACCGTAACCGATGACCACTACTTCGTTCAGCAGCTCGCCGTCATCCTTCAGCTCCACCACCACTGTCGGTGCAGCCTCGACCTCGGCTGTTTTGTAGCCGATAAAAGACACCTGGAGGATAGCTCCCTTAGGAACACTCAAGGTAAAATTACCGTCAAGGTCGGTGATGGTACCGTTCGACGGATTTCCCTTTTCTACTACATTCGCGCCTATCACCTCACCCATGGAGTCTTTGACATGCCCCTTCACGGTGATGTTTTGTGCGTAAGCGCCTACAGACAAGAATAACCCTAATGTTAGGGTCAGAACCATTTGAATGATTCTCAGATTAACTTGCTTCATGCATTTACAAATTAAAGTTAACAATATTAATTATTAAACATATTTATCTCTATTCGGTTCGCAACTTCCCTCACGCTAAGGGACACTAAACCGCAGCAAAAGTATAAGATTCATCGAGAAAGCGGAAGAGGGAGGAGGCGAAATCTGCAAACTGAACAGTGCAAACGATTGCGCAACATATTTTGCATTCGTTCCACCCTTGGCTCTTACCCAACGGTTCTGCTGCTCATCCGTTCATGCACTTGCTCCCTACCTGCTCCCTACCAACGCCCTACCTGCTCCCTACAAGACTCGACTATTCTTCGTGTTATTTGTAAGGCAAACAGAAGGAGATTCACCGAGTCTGGTACGGAGGAGAAAAACAGATTGTTTATGTGATGTTTGATTCAGTCATATCCTTAGGTTGGTTCAGTCGTATACTGAGCTTATTTCAGTCGTATACTTAGTTACCGTTCACCGTTCGGTGAACAAGCGTTCGCCCCGGGGTGAACGAGCGTACACCGTCCGTTGAACGAGCGTTCACCGAACGGTGAACGGTATTTAAGTCGTATACTGAAATAATCTAACCATAGGACTGAAATAGTCTAACCATACGACTGAAAGCATCTTCCTATAGGAGCCTTCATCCAACGAAGGGGAGAAGGTGCTTCCGAAGTAATTAATATCTTCGGGGAAGCAAAACATGAATCAGTCATAATAAGTACAACCCTAAAACAGTGTAGTCTATGCAAAATGAATGTGATATGTTGTTGGCATCGTTTGACAGAGAAGTGAACGACTTTGCCAGAAGGGTAGGAAAAGACCGTGCCCCGGCCAGCTATCGTACGTTGGTGACCGTAAACAAACATCTTCATGCGTTCGTCGGCCGTTTCTATCAAAGTAAAGACGTGCCTATGCAAGACCTGACCGGTACTTTCTTCAGAGATTTCTGTCTGTATCTCCAGTTTGATTGCAGACTGGCACCGGCTACCGTCTGGGCATACACTGCTCCACTGAAACGCATCGCAGCTCATGCCCATCAAGACGGATTGATTAGCAAGAATCCCTTTGCACGTTGCCATGTTACCCCGATTGTAAAAGAGCGCCAGTTCCTGACCGAAAAGGAGTTGATGAAGGTGATGCAGCAACCTTTCGAACTGCAAGCCTTGCGTGATGTGCGAAACCTGTTTGTATTTGCATGTTGGACAGGAATGTCATTCGTCGACTTGCAGCATTTGGACAGAGAGCAACTGTTTGAGATGGACGACTCCTGGTGGATAATCGGACATCGGCAAAAGACCAAGACGCTATTTCAAATTAAGCTGTTGGACGTTCCGCTTGCCATCTTAAAAGAGTATGCATCACAAGGCGATGAACTCTCCCGCCCTCTGCTGCCTAAGTATGGTTATAAACGAACCAGCCGGCTGTTACGTAAAATCATGGCTGCATGCGGCATCCAGAAACCTATCACCTTTCATTGTGCCCGCCACACGTTTGCCACATTGGCATTGAGCAAGGGGATGCCGATAGAGAGTGTAAGCCGCATCTTGGGGCACACGAAGATTGCCACCACTCAACTATATGCACGCATTACACTAAACAAGCTTTCCAAAGACTTTGAAGTGTTTGCGAAACAGACTTAGGCAGCAATGTCCTCGACCGACACGCCAAGGTGTCTTTTATCGGCTACAAAACAGCCGAAGTCGAGGCTGCACCGACAGTGGTGGTGGAGCTGAAGGATGACGCAGAGTTGCTGGGTGAAGTGGTGGTAGTAGGTTATGGCCGTGCCAAAAAGGATGACCTGACCGGTTCGGTGACCGCCATCAAGCCGGATGAACTCAGTAAGGGTATCACCAACAATGCCCAAGACATGTTGGTAGGTAAGGTGGCCGGCGTAGATGTCATCACCTCGGGAGGAACACCGGGTTCGGGTGCCCAGATTCGTGTACGTGGCGGTTCGTCATTGAATGCCAGCAATGATCCGCTGATTGTGATTGACGGATTGACTATCGACAACAATACGCCTACCGGCATGAGTAACCCTCTGGCCATGGTCAATCCGAATGACATCGAAACCTTTACAGTTCTGAAAGACGCATCCGCCACTGCCATTTACGGTAGCCGTGCATCCAACGGCGTCATCATCATCACAACCAAGAAGGGCAAAAGCGGACAGAAACCCCGCGTTGCCTACAATGGCGACATGACCATCTCTATGATTCAGAAGAAGTATGACGTACTTAACGGGGATGAATACCGCCAGCTGGTACAGAACCTTTGGGGTGAGCAGTCCGGCGAAGTCGGTATGGGCAATGCCAATACCGATTGGCAGGATCAAATCTTCCGTACGGCCATTTCTCACAGCCACAATGTATCCGTATCGGGAGGCGTGAAGAACATACCCTATCGTGTAAGTGTCGGCTTCAACTCATCCGACGGTATCGTAAAGACCTCGTGGATGCGTCGTGCCAACGGTAGTTTAAATCTCTCTCCGTCCTTCTTCGACGACCACTTGAATGTGAAAATGACAGCTAAATATACCTATGAGAAGGACCGCTATGCAGATGCCGGCGGAGCGATTGGAGCTGCACTCTCCATGGATCCCACCCAACCTGTATATTTCGATGCCGATGACCCGCGTGCCGAGTTCTTCGGTGGGTATTTCCAACATTCGCAGTCACCGAAAGACCTCAATGCGGCCTGGAAATACACGAACAATCCGAATGCTCCGCAGAATCCTTTGGCACTTCTGAATCTGAATAGCTGCAAGGCTGCGACCAGCGACTTCACAGGCAATCTGGACGTAGACTACAAGATTCATGGCTTTGAAGACCTGCATCTGCATGCCAGCTACGGCGGACAATATACGGAGGCCAAGCAGGATGACGTAATCTCCAAGTACTCAAACAGAAACAACTACTACGGTTGGGACGGTGTGACACAAACCTACAAATACAGCATCACAGCCAATGCGTATGCCCAATACATCAAAGAGCTGGGTGCTCATAACATCGACATCATGGCCGGTGCCGAGGAGAGCCATTTCCATCGCAGCGGCTACAACTATGGCCAGGGAACTGACCCCTATTCAGGTGAAGCCTACAATACGGCGCTACGCAGCGAGCAAGCGTGGGCAACCCACAATTCGCTGGTATCATTCTTCGGACGTTTGAACTATTCACTGTTAGGTCGCTATATGTTGACAGCAACATTCCGCGCCGACGGTTCTTCACGTTTCGCTGAAGGCAACCGTTGGGGATACTTCCCCTCTGTTGCATTTGCCTGGAAGATTAACGATGAAGCGTTCATGAAGAACATCGAATGGTGGAACGAGTTCAAGCTTCGCTTGGGATGGGGTCAAACCGGTCAGCAGGACATCAATTCCGACTTCGGCTATGAGACGCACTATACCACCAGCGATCAGTATGCCCAATATCCTTTTGGCGACAAGTACTATAGCACGATGCGTCCGTCGGCTTACAATCCCGATTTGAAGTGGGAGACCACTACGACCTACAACGCCGGTATCGACCTGGGATTCTTGAACAACCGTATCAGTGCCAACATCGACGGTTATTACCGTGAGACGAAAGACCTGCTGAACACCATTACCATTCCGGTAGGTATGCAGTTCGGTTCTACTTTGACGAAGAATATCGGATCGCTGAAAAACTATGGTGTGGAGTTCTCCATCAACGCCAAACCTATCGTGACGAAAGATTTCACTTGGGACCTGAGCTACAACATTGCATGGAACCGCAATGAAATTACAGATTTGGTAGACGGGGATGACGGTTACTACACTTGGACAGGGAACAGCATCAGCCGCGGTAACAACACAAGAATTCAAGCAAATACGGTAGGAGAATCGGCCAACTCATTCTTTGTTTACCAGCAGGTATATGATGAGAACGGCAAACCTATCGAAGGTATGTATGTGGATCGCGACGGTAACGGACGTATTGACAATGGCGACCGCTATTTCTACAAGAAGCCCTCTGCCGATGTCATCATGGGTATGACAACCAAATTCTTGTACAAGTCATGGGACTTCAGCATGGCATTCCGCGCATCGCTGGGTAACTATGTATACTATGACTACCTCTCCAGTCATGCCATCGTCAGCCAAGGTGGTCTTTATACCAACAGCGCACTGCACAACACAACGCCGGAAGCCGTTGAATTGGGCTTCACCGGTATCGGTGTAGGCAATGACAACTACCTGAGCGACTATTTTGTACGCAATGCCAGCTATCTGAAATGCTCAAACATTACATTGGGCTATAGCTTCCCTGCACTTTGCAAAATCGCAGGACGTGAAAGCTGCTCCGGCCGTGCATTCGTTACTGCACAAAACCCATTTATCATCACCAAGTATAAAGGCATTGACCCCGAAGTGGCCAGCGGTATCGACTCCAATCCTTATCCGCGTCCTTTCAGCATCCAAGTGGGTCTGAGCCTGAATTTCTAAACAATTAATAACATACGAAGATGAAACATATATTTTTGAAGACTGTTGTGGCCACCCTATTGATGGGAGGAGTGGCTACATCCTGTGTCAACGACTTGAATATTTCGTCCATCGACCCGCAATCCAGTTCTACTTACGGTGACATGGAACTCCTGGCAAAAGTATACAGCACATTGGGAACTACAGGACAGCGCGGACCTGCCGGCAACGGAGACATCAGCAGCGATGAGGGTGAAAGCGGTTTTTACCGTACCACCTTCAATCTGCAGGAACTGGGTACCGACGAGTGCTATTGGGCATGGCAGACCGATGCAGATATGCCAGCCATCACCAACATCGAATGGACGTCTTCATCCATGCGTGTGCAATGGGCTTTCCAGCGTCTGGCATTCGACGTGACACTGTGTAACTTTTATCTGACCAACACGGAAGAAAAAGCGGACGATCCTGATTACAAGCTGTACCGTGCCGAAGTACGTTTCTTGCGTGCGCTTCACTTGTGGTACTTCCTTGACCTTTGGGGAAAAGCTCCTTTCAAGACCACGTACGACATCTACGAGCTTCCTGTGGAGAAAGCCGGCAAGGAACTGTATGACTGGATAGACGCGGAACTTACCGAAATAGAGCCTCAAATGGCGGAAGTAGGAGAGTTCAACAACACGGCCAACTTCGGACGTGCCGACCGTGGTGCCGCTTACATGCTGCACGCCCGTCTGGCTCTCAATTCAGAAGTCTACACCAAGGGAGCTGTGAAGGATTACCAGAAAGCCATCGACTATTGCGACAAGCTGGAAGGCAAATATACACTCTCCAGAGACTCGAAGAACGGCTATACCGGCTATGAGCAGGTGTTTATGGCCGACAACGACGAGAACCCGCAAGCCATGAGCGAGATTATCTTTGCAATCCGTCAGGATGGCGTGAAAACGAAGTGCTACAGTGGAGCCAATTATCTGGTCAGCTCTACCCGTAATTCCGGTATGCCGTATATGGGCACATCCAACGGCTGGAGCTGCAATTTCTCTCGTGCCTCGTTAGTGAAGTTGTTCTTCTCAAGCATTGACGATTGTCCGGTAGCTACAAGTAAAGCACCCGAAGGCTCCGTTGAATCTGACATCATCGCTTTGGACGAAGCCGCAGGTACTACGACAAAGGATGTCCAACGTAAGGCAAACGACCAACGCGCCCTGTTCTATACCGGTTGTGGAGGTGGTCTACGTACGTTGGAAGCCGAACAGATTACCGGATTCCTGTCCGGAGCCTCCATTGTAAAATGGCAGAACATCCGTACGGATGGTGCAGCAACCTCTCACAACGAGTTTCCTGATGTAGATATCCCCTTGTTCCGCTATGCAGAAGTATATCTGACTCGTGCAGAGGCCAAATATCGTCTGAGCGGCAATCCCCAGCAGGCACGTGCAGATATCGAGGTGTTACGCAACCGAGCCGGTGCTTCCACTCCGGCTACGATTACCGAACGTTATATTATTGATGAATGGGGACGGGAGTTCTACTTTGAAGGACGTCGTCGCAGCGATTTGGTTCGTTTCGGCCTGTTTACAGGCGACAATTACCTTTGGCATTTCAAGGGAGGTGTATTCGAAGGACGAGGCGTGCAGGATTACTTCAATGTATATCCCATTCCGGCAGACGACATCAACGGCAACCCGAATCTGTCTCAGAATCCCAACTATTAATCGTATGAATCTTACTAATATATAAGCAATTATGAATATGAAAAAGATATTCTCAGGACTGTGGCTTTCCATTTTCACACTGATGATGACGACATCATGTGAGAAGGATATTGACAGCAATCCTACTTTCCAAGAGAACACCTCAGGATTTGTTCTCAATATGCCAGCCAATGCAGCAAACAACGTCTTAGATTTGTTGGCGACAGACAATCTCACTTTCACGACGAATCAGCCCGATTATGGAGGCATTCCATTGAGCGTAAACTATGACTTGCAAATTTCGTTTGATGACTTTTCTTCCGACGAATCGGCTTATACGGTTTTAACCAGCGCCACTTCTACCGTTATCTCTGTAACGGGAAAGAAGTTTAACGATGCCATCGTCAACATGTTTCAAGAGGCCAATGAAGGTGTGACCTATCCTTCGGGAGAGACCAAGGACATCTATGTACGCCTTCATGCCAACATCAACAACATGGACAGAGGGCACAGTTACTCCAATGTGTTGAAGTTGCAGGTCGTAGCTACCTATGTGGCTCCGAGCATTACATTACCGGAAACACTTTACTTCTGCGGTAGCAGCATCGGAAATTCCTGGAAGAGTTGGAAGCCGACTACACCGGTATACGGCCTGGAAGGCAACTACTTCACCGTTGTCTATCTTGCCGATGGCGCAGAATTCAAATGGGGAACTTACCCCGAACAATGGCTGGGTTATGCCGACTTCAAGAGCTACAACGATGAGGCCGGAATCGGATTGTCCGACAACGGAGGTAACATCAAAGCCGCTAAGGGAGGCTGGTATGTTCTCATGGTGAAGGCAAAAATCAATGGAGAAGTCATCGATTACACATTGAACACTTATCCGGCAGCCGTATACGTTATCGGTAATACTACCGGTGACTGGACAGATTCCAATCCTGCTTGGAAGTGTGAAACGCCTGCCGATGGAAGCGGTGCATTCATCTCGCCTGCATTTGCAGCCGGAGGCGAATTGCGTGCCTATGTAAAAGTCGGTACATTCGATTGGTGGCGTACAGAATTCACACTCTTCGAAGGCAAACTCTTCTGGCGTACCATGAATGTTGCCTCCAACTGGGCTGATGATGTTGGTCCTGAGTATAGTGTGGTACCTGCTGCCGGCCAAAAGCTCTACGTCAACTTTGGTACGCCCGGTGTGGATGCCGATGATCTGGGTGAGATTAAGTAATCATGAATGATGAACTATAAAAACAAATAAGCATTATGAAAAAATATCATATACTTGCAGCAATGTTTCTGACGGCAATGACATTTACTGCTTGCACGGACGATGATTTTACGGATTGGGCCCAGCCCCAATCCAACAATCCGGAAGATGCAGCTGCCAAGTTCGAAATCAATTTCTCGGCGGGCACTGATGCAACCGTGGATATGGACGAATTTTATACTACGGTAGCTGAAGAAGAGCGTAAGACAGATTCTGTTGAGATTGTCAAAATGTCGGCCTCTGATGCCAAGGTTGCCTCGATTCTCTTGAATGGAATTCAGATAAACGGAATTTCCATGCCTGCTTCATTGACCGCTGGCAATGCTGTAAAGGTGAACACCTTGGAGCTTGATTCGATTGTACGCGCCGCCTATTTCAGTAGGGCGCACGTCGAGCGTGTGCTGAAAATTGATGTGAACGCTTCTGCAAAACTCGTAGACGGACAAGCGGTCAACATACAAGGCACTACCAGTGCTACACTGATACCGGTGTCCACTCCCAATGCCTGTGACAGCTACATGCTGTTGGGTGATTTTGTGGAGAACGGCAATGGCTGGGATCCCAGTACCCCTGTGGTAATGTTGCCTGTATCTGGCAAAGAGGGCATCTTTCAGGCTGTGGTTGAGACAAAGAATGAAGGATCCAACTGGTTCAAGTTTTACGAAGGATTCGACCCCGCCGGAGGTTGGGATGCTGCCAACAAGGGCGAGATGGGCTGCCAGAAAAACGGCGATGACAGCAGCGAGAACTTCCTGGTATGGCGTGGCGACGTCTTTGCCCTGAACTGTCCTACCATCACGGGGCAAGGACATTTTCAAGTCACACTGGATGCTGTCAACTTCACCTATTCCATCGCTCCGGCCAAAGCCTATCTCTATATGGCCGGTGATGCCAATAAATGGAGCCATGTAGACGCGCTTTCCAGTCCTTCCTTCAACAACATCTACAAGGGATATATGTACCTGAACCAGAATGGCTTTAAGTTTTGCACGGAAGCGAACTGGAATGGAACCAATTATGGAGCGGACTTCAGTACGGCAGGCGATGCAGGCAATATCATTATGTCTGAGCCCGAAGGCTTCTATCAGGTCATCGTAGATTTGAATGAAAAGAGCTATGCCTTGACGGCTATCTCTACCATCGGACTGATTGGTGATGCTACACCCGGTGGATGGTCTGAAGACACCCCTATGGAATACGACAAGGAGAATCGTTGCTGGGTAGTGACTACCGATATAGGCGAAGGTGAATTCAAGTTCCGCGCAAACAAAGATTGGGGAATCAACTGGGGCGGTGAGAAAGACAACTTGACTCAGGACGGTGCAAATCTGAAGGAAGCTCCCGGCAGATATACCATTAAGCTATATCCGTTGTGTGAGGGCATGTCCCACTACACCATTGAGGCAGCCAAATAACGTTGCACAAATTGACTGAAAAAGGGAGGTAAACGCTGATTACAGGCTTTTACCTCCCTTTTTTTATTTCTCTGCTTTTATGTCTTTAATCGTTTCGTACTATATACGTGCTTATTCTATTAAAAATGAGCCAACTCCTTGTATAATTACAGGAAAATGGCCATATTTGCAACCGTGGTTGAATCAACCGCCGTTGCAAATATGAGTGAGATATGAGATTTTATAACAGAGAAAACGAAATAGCCGAGTTGAAGCGTATATGCAATCTGGCATTTACGCACAACTCCCGCATGACGGTTTTGACGGGGCGTCGGCGCATCGGCAAGACGAGCCTGATAAAGAAAGCGTTTGAGGACAGTGATGCCCCGATGCTGTATTTCTTTACCGGACGCAAGGCCGAAGTCGCTCTTGTAGATGATTTTGTCCGGGAGATACACGACAAATTGCACGGATATGTGCCGGAAGGTCTGAGGTCGGTGACAGGAGTGTTGAGACATCTGTTTGAACTTGCAAAGACCGAGAGGTTCACTCTTGTCATTGATGAGTTTCAGGAGTTCATGACAGTCAATCCATCTGTGTTCAGCGACCTGCAGAACCTGTGGGACAGCTACCGTTCCGATACAAGGATGAACCTTGTCCTGAGCGGTTCTGTCATGTCGATGATGCGCCGCATTTTTACCGATGCGCACGAACCGCTGTTCGGACGAGCCGACAACATCATCAACCTGCGGCCTTTCAGAATAAAGGTTGTGAAGGAGATTCTGAAGGATTACAATCCGGAATACACCAACGAGGATCTTTTGGCATTGTATTCCATAACAGGTGGCATACCGAAATATATCGAGCTTTTTTGTGACAACGGTCGTGTGACGGGCGAGTCCATGCTCCGCTTCTCCGTATCGTATATGTCTCCCCTTATTGACGAAGGGCGCAATCTGCTGATTACGGAGTTCGGACGTGATTACGGCACCTATTTTTCCATCCTTCTCGCCATCGCGCAGGGACGCACATCCCAGGCTGAAATCACTGCGGCTCTGGGTGGAATGGCTATCGGCGGCCATCTTGAACGGCTGGAGAACACCTATAATATACTATCAAAATTCCGTCCTGTCATGTCAAAACCCGGGAGCAAGAATTCCGTGCGTTTCCGCATAAGCGACAATTTCATGCAGTTCTGGTTCCACTTTATAGAGCGCAACCGTTCCATGATTGAGCTTGACAACTATGACGATTTGTGTGAGATTGTCATGCGGGATTATCCGACCTACTCCGGCCTGATGCTTGAAAAGTATTTCCGGCAGAAGCTGACGGAAGAAGGGGGATTCCGCGAAATGGGTTCATGGTGGGAAGCGAAGGCCGGGAAGGAAGCCAATGAGGTAGACATAGTAGGTATACGGACAGAAGGGAAATCCGCACTCGTCGCCGAAGTGAAGCGCAATGCCCGCAACTATGACAACAAGTCGTTCATGGCTAAAATCGAGCACATAAGAGCCAAGATATTATCCGGATATGAAATAGAATCCCGGCTTTATACCATCGATGACATGTGATGAAACGGTAAGGTCGTTATAGTTTACAGCATGTCATGAAAAAGGGTGTACCGGAATCTTGATACACCCCTTTTTATTTAGCCGATCTCCGGCCAACGCTCTATGATTTCCATACACATCCGGCTGTTGTGATAAGGACATTTCCAGAAACCGGCCTTATCGCCTTCGGTACGTCCTGTACCATCCTCGTGGATACTCCAATACCACTCACCATGCTCATGGTCTACGAGATGTTGCTTGATGAACAACCAGCAACGGACAGCCTTCTGCAGGGCCACACCGTCTCCAAAATGCTGATAGAGGTTGAGATGTCCTACCACATTTTCGGCCTGTACCCACCAGTGACGGTCGGTATCCGTCACTTGACGATCCGGAAAACTTTCGTACACCATGCTGCCATCCTGACGCAAGCCCTCATCTGCCGCTGCCGCGATGTATTCAACCAACGGTTCGACACGACGAAGCAGCTGAGCATCACCCAAGACCAGTGCGGCCTCGTGCAGCAGCCAAGAGGCTTCAATGTCATGGCCATAGGAAACAATGCGATATTTGCTTTCCCAACTATCGCTGAAGAAGAGCTCCAGATGGCCGGTCTTCTGATTGAGGATCTTGTCCGTAAAGATATGTATCAGATTGCGCAGCTGACGTTCCAGACGTTCGTCTTTCCAGACCCGATACAGGTTGGTATACGGCTCCAGAATGTGCAGATGCGTATTCATGGTCAGCCGTTCATTCTCATCCTTGTCACTCAACCGGACATCTGCCAGTTCCTTCCATTCTCTGGTCAATGCTTCGCAATAGCCGTTTTTAACAGGGTCGAAGCTATGCGCCTCTATCGACTCGAAAAGACGGATTGCATAGTGAAGGGCTTCATCATCGCCTGTAGCACGTGCATATTCACTCAATCCATAGATGGCAAAACCAATTGCATAAATCTGCTTCTTGGTGTCCGACGGGCGGCCCAAATAGTCTAACGACCAGTAGATGCCACCGTATTCAGCATCGTAGAAATGATCTATAAGATAGCGCTTGGCCCGTGTAGCTGTCTCC
>JBJEHI010000083.1:0-2401 GCA_051875915.1 Bacteroides sp. | reverse complement strand
TGCTGATGAAGAGAACTGTTTTATGAATGGAATGAGATGTGCCATAAACAAAAAACGCCTCGCACGATTTGAGCTTTAATAATCTCTACCTCCTTCGCACCTCGGCAATGTTCAAACAAGTTTGACATTGCTCTCGGTTTGTCGTCGGTTGAGCATTGTTAAGAGGCTTGGCGAGGACTGACGGCGCAAAGATATGACTTTATTTTGAATTGTGCAAGGGCTTGGGGAGAAAAAATGGGCGTGACGAGAGCAGAACATCAAGCTCAATCAAAAGAATAAATTGTCATAAGAAGTGGGCATTTGATGAAATACAAAAGCTATCTTCTCCGCCAGATGTTCGTATAAACAATCTGGCGGAGTGTGCATTTACGTTGTTTATGCCATTCTGCCCGTTTCTATTTCGGACTTGAGGAATTGGAAAATATACACGGCCCCTACTCCTTTTCTTTGATGAAACCGGTTCGGTAGGCAACCAGCAGTTTGTTGAGGTCGGCAATCTGGGTAACCAGCTCACGTCCCTTGTCGGTGTGTTTCACCAATACCCGTTGCGTGCTGTAGTCCACCAGAATGGTGGTAGACTTGATGTCCTGCCCCTCCTCAATGGCCTTCTGTGTGCTTTCAAAGGGTTGGTGCTGTACCAGTTGCAGGCCGTGGCTGTGGTAGACCAACGTATATCCCGCAATGCCGGTCTCGGGCTGGTATGCCTTTGAGAAGCCTCCGTCAATCACCAGCAGCTTGCCGTCTGCCTTTATCGGCTTTTCCCCCTTGATGGTCTTCACCGGCACGTGTCCGTTGATGATGTGGGAATGCGGACCGGGTTCTACACCGAACTCACGCAGTATCTGGTCGCATATATCTACCCGATTGCGCAACGCATAATAGTATCCCTTGGTCTCCTTGCTCAGCTCTTTGTCGGCCACGAAGTAGCGTTCGAAGGTAGCCATCTTATCCTTGTCGTACGAGGGGGCATCGGGACCGCACCACATGTACCAGACGTAGTCCAAGGCAAAATTCTTCTCCTCGCCCTCTTCGTCAAAGTAGGCCGTGCGCATCAGCTGGTCGGTCTTCAGCAACAGCTTGCGTCCCCAATACTCCTTCTTCCCGATGCGGACGTGCTTGAAGCTGCCGTCCTCGTTCAACGGCATGGAGGCGTGATAGAGCAGGTTGCTGTTGCATACGGTAAACATACCGCCGTAGGTGAAGAGGCAACGCATGTGCTTCTTCATCTTCTCGCTGTTCATGAAGGAGGCGTGAATCTTGGTCATCAGCTCGCGCTCCTCGTCCGTCAGCCGATAGGGATCGGCCGGGTCGATGGTGGGGAAGTTGGTATCGCGCAGCGGATATTCCTTGCCCTCGTAGCAGAAGAGGCCCCGCTCATAGTCAATCAGATGGAGCAGCCGGCGCTTCTCCATGCCGAACTCCGGCCGACGGCTGATGATTTCGGCCTCCAGCTTCAGCTGTATGATGGTGATGGCTTTGTGCATCTGGGTGATGAGGCGCAATGTCTTCTCATTGTAGTTGCCGTCCGAGAAGTCCATCTTGGGAGCAAAGATGGTACAGGGATCGTTGGCGTAGGTCTCCATGGCAAAGGTGGCCAGCGGCAACAGATTGATGCCATAGCCGTCCTCCAGCGTAGAGAGGTTGGCATAACGCATGGAGAGGCGGATGACATTGGCCATACAGGCCTCGTTGCCCGACGCGGCTCCCATCCACAGGATATCGTGATTGCCCCATTGGATGTCAAAGTTGTGATAGTCGCACAGCAGATCCATGATGATGTGTGCACCGGGACCGCGGTCGTAGATATCGCCCACGATGTGCAGCGAGTCGATGGTGAGACGCTGTATCAGGTTGCACATGGCTATGATGAAGTCATCGGCACGCTTGGTGGAGATGATGGTGCTGATGATGACATTGATGTAGGCATGCTTGTTGGGGTCGATGTTGGACTCGTGCAACAGCTCTTGCAGGATGTACGAGAAATCCTTGGGCAACGCCTTGCGCACCTTGGAACGGGTATATTTGGAGGAGACATTCTGACACACCCTGACCAGCTGGTTCAGCGTGATGAGGTACCAGTCGTCGATATCCGTCTCATGCTCCTTTACCAGACGGAGTTTCTCCTCCGGATAGTAGATGAGCGTACACAGCTCTTTCTTTTCGGCCTCGCGCAGCGTATTGCCGAATATCTCGTTCACCTTGCGTTTCACTGCGCCCGAAGCGTTCTTCAGCACATGTTGGAAGGCCTCGTACTCTCCATGGACATCGGAGAGGAAGTGCTCTGTACCCTTAGGCAGATTCAGGATGGCTTCCAAATTGATGATTTCCGTACTTGCATCTGCGATAGTAGGGAAGCTACGTGACAACAACTGCAAATAGCGCAGGTCACTGACAATACTTT
>JBJEHI010000082.1:0-41286 GCA_051875915.1 Bacteroides sp. | reverse complement strand
GCAAAAAAATGCCCAAAAACGAGGATAATAGGATGCACTTTTTCACAAAAAAGGGTCATTTTTGTGTTAATGAATGTAAAACTTAAAATATCTGCCACACTATTTTGCTGCTTAATCCATTTATATAGAGGAAACTAACGGAATGTGTGTGGCAGATGGCAGATAAACAAAACTTGTCACGCGCGCGTGCGCGCGAGAGAGTGAGAGCGTACACGCAAAGAGATTCTGTCTCCCGCCGATAGAGACTCTCGCAGTTTTTATACACTTGCAGAATTGAGGATGATTTCCACTTGTAAACAGAGCCTGCATGTATGGAACAGAGATGAGCATCTTCAGCAAGCTGAACAACCCGGCCAATATCAGCATGGACAGATAGAGAGCCTTCCGGATAGCATGATGAAGGCTCTAAATAGAACGGGTATGATGCCGTAACGACAAGCAGAAACGTATCAAGAAAAACTTTTAGGCGGAAACGTGCACAAGGAATGCAGTTATTTTGTAGATTTGCATCGCTTAAACTATTATTTATGGTACGAAAGTTCGATTTTCTCGTCATCGGCTCCGGAATAGCCGGTATGAGCTTTGCGCTGAAAGTGGCGCATAAAGGAACCGTGGCCCTCATCTGCAAAGCCGGATTGGAAGAGGCCAACACTTACTTTGCACAGGGAGGTATCGCTTCGGTCACCAACCTCAAAGTAGACAACTTCGAGAAGCATATTGAAGACACCATGATAGCGGGCGACTGGATAAGCGACCGCCAGGCTGTGGAGAAGGTGGTGTGCAATGCTCCTGAACAGATTAATGAACTCATCAAGTGGGGAGTGAACTTTGATAAGAAGGAGGACGGAGAGTTTGACCTTCACAAAGAGGGAGGACACTCGGAATTCCGCATTCTGCATCATAAAGACAATACGGGAGCCGAAATACAGACTTCGCTGATAAAGGCAGTGAAACAGCATCCCAACATCACGGTCTTCACCGATTTCTATGCCGTAGAAATCATCACCCAGCACCATCTGGGCATCATCGTCACCCGCTATACACCGGGCATCAAGTGCTACGGAGCCTACGTGCTGAACGAAAAGACGGGCGAGGTGGATACCTTCCTGTCGAAAGTGACCGTCATGGCTACGGGCGGATGCGAAGCGGTATACCGGCACACCACCAACCCGCTGGTGGCTACAGGCGACGGCATCGCCATGGTATATCGGGCCAAGGGTGCCGTGAAGGATATGGAGTTCATCCAGTTCCATCCCACTGCCCTCTACCATCCGGGCGACCGGCCAGCCTTCCTCATCACCGAAGCCATGCGCGGCTACGGCGGCGTGCTCCGCACCAAGGACGGCAAGGAGTTCATGCAGAAATATGACCCGCGCCTGTCGCTGGCACCGCGCGACATCGTGGCACGTGCCATCGACAACGAAATGAAGCAGCGGGGAGAGGATCATGTCTATCTGGACGTGACGCACAAGAATCCGGAGGAGACCAAACGCCACTTCCCCAACATCTACAAGAAGTGCCTCTCCATCGGCATCGACATCACCAAGGATTACATCCCGGTGGCACCGGCTGCACACTACCTGTGCGGCGGCATCAAGGTGGATCTGGACGGACAGAGCAGCATCCGCAGACTGTATGCCATCGGTGAATGCAGCTGCACCGGACTGCACGGAGGCAACCGACTGGCCTCGAACTCGCTGATTGAAGCGGTGGTATATGCCGATGCAGCAGCCAAGCACGCGCTGAGCGTACTGGACCGCTACGACTTCAACGAGGACATACCCGAATGGAACGACGAAGGAACCATATCGACCGAGGAGCGTGTGCTGATTACACAAAGCATGAAGGAGGTGAACCAGATAATGGAGGCATACGTGGGCATCGTACGCAGCAACGCCCGACTGACACGCGCCTGGAACCGCCTGGACATTCTGTACGAAGAGACGGAGGCTCTGTTCAAGCGAAGCAAGGCCACACGCGAGCTTTGCGAACTGCGCAACATGATAAACGTGGGCTACCTCATCACCAAACAGGCCATGGAACGGAAGGAGAGCCGCGGCCTGCACTATACCATTGACTACCCGCGGACGGAAGTCCGTTGACAGCAAAGGGGCGGAAGTTTTTTCCGCCCCTTTGCTCTATCTGTACCCGCCGTATCGGCGGGGTACCGGTTCCTGATTACATATTGCTCTTCTTCACCTCGAAGTAGGCCTGCGGATGCTGGCAGGCAGGGCAAAGCTCGGGTGCCTCCTTGCCTTCATAGATGAAACCGCAGTTGCGGCACTGCCATACCACCACTTCGTCCTTGGCAAACACCTTGCCCTCTTCGATGTTCTTGACGAAAGCCAGGTAACGCTCTTCGTGCCCCTTCTCGGCAACGGCAATGTTGCGATACATCAAGGCTATTTCGGGGAATCCCTCTTCATCGGCAATGTCGGCAAACTTGGGATAATCCAATGTCCACTCTTCGTTCTCACCGGCTGCTGCGGCCTTCAGGTTGTCCAGCGTCTTGCCGATGACACCGGCGGGATAGCTGGCCGTAATCTCTACGCATCCGCCTTCCAGCCACTTGAACATACGCTTGGCATGTTCCTTCTCCTGATCGGCCGTCTCGGTAAAGATGGCCGAAATCTGTTCATATCCTTCTTTCTTTGCTGCGCTTGCAAAGTAGGTGTAGCGCATACGTGCCTGTGACTCTCCGGCGAAAGAGGTCAGCAGATTCTTCTCGGTACGGGTACCTTTGATGCTTTTTGCCATAATAGTAGTAACTGTTTTTTTAATGATAAATGGTTCTTCTGCATTCCGTGAGGACGGGAAGGCTGATTGCTCATTCCCCCACCCCTCCTCGGGATTTTGCCAAACAAATATAGTGCATTTTTAGAAATCAACATGACTTTGGAACTAAAAATCGGTCAAAAGTGATAAAAAAACGGTCGAGTAGCAACTGTTTGCACTATTTTACCTAATTTTGCAGTCGCTTTCCGGATAGATTGATAACAATAGGTATATATAGATTCAAAAAAAGATTGCAAATGAAAGCGTTCGACTTTAAGCCGAGACTTTACACGGCTCTGAAAAATTATTCGAAAGACTTGTTTATGGCCGACCTGATGGCCGGCATCATTGTGGGCATCGTGGCACTGCCACTGGCCATTGCCTTCGGCATCGCTTCGGGTGTGTCGCCCGAAAAAGGTATCATCACTGCCATCATCGCAGGCTTCGTCATCTCGTTGCTGGGAGGAAGCAAGGTACAGATAGGCGGACCTACGGGTGCCTTCATCGTCATCATCTACGGCATCATCCAACAATATGGCGAATCGGGTCTGATTGTAGCCACCCTGATGGCCGGCGTGCTGCTGGTGTTGCTGGGCGTATTCAAGCTGGGGGCTGTGGTGAAGTTCATCCCCTACCCCGTCATTGTGGGATTTACCAGCGGTATTGCCGTCACCATCTTCACTACGCAGATAGCCGATGTGCTGGGACTGACGGAAACCGTGATGGGTATAGACGGAACGGAAATAGTTGCACCTCTGAAAACCCCGGGTGACTTTTTAGGCAAATGGGTATGCTATGCAGCGCATATCGACTCGGTCAACTGGTGGAACACACTGGTCAGCATCGCCAGCATCGTCATCATCGCACTGACTCCCCGCCTGTCGAAGAAGATACCCGGCTCGCTGGTGGCCATCGTACTGGTAACGGTAGCGGTATGGCTGATGAAGATGTATGGAGGCATTGAGGGTATCGACACCATCGGCGACCGGTTCAGCATCAAGGCCGAACTGCCCGATGCCGTGGTGCCTGCACTGGACTGGGAGGCAGTACGCTCGCTCTTCCCCGTAGCCGTGACCATTGCCGTGCTGGGCGCTATTGAATCGCTGCTGAGTGCCACGGTGGCCGACGGTGTCATCGGTGACAAGCACGACAGCAACACCGAGCTGATAGCACAAGGTGCTGCCAACATCATCACGCCGCTCTTCGGCGGTATTCCGGCCACGGGAGCCATTGCCCGCACCATGGCCAACATCAACAACGGCGGACGCACACCTGTAGCCGGCATTATCCATGCAGCGGTGCTGCTGCTGATTCTGCTGCTGCTCATGCCACTGGCACGCTTCATCCCGATGGGCTGTCTGGCCGGCGTACTGGTGGTGGTATCGTACAACATGAGCGGCTGGCGTACCTTCCGTGCCCTGATGCGTAATCCGAAGTCGGATGTGACCGTGCTCATCATCACCTTCCTGCTGACGGTCATTTTCGACTTGACGGTAGCGATAGAGGTAGGCCTGCTGATTGCCTGCGTCCTCTTCATGCGCCGCGTGATGGAGACGACAGAAATCTCTGTCATCAAGGATGAGATTGACCCGAATGCAGAACTGGACATCACGACGCACGAGGAGCATCTGGTCATCCCCACCGGAGTGGAGGTATATGAAATCAACGGTCCCTACTTCTTCGGCATCGCCACAAAGTTTGAAGAGATGATGGCGCAATTAGGTGACCGACCGAAGGTGCGCGTGATACGAATGAGAAAGGTTCCCTTCATTGACTCTACCGGTATACACAATCTGGAGAACCTCTGCCTGATGTCGCAGAAGGAGGGCATCACCATTGTACTGTCCGGCGTCAACGAGAAGGTACACCGAGTGCTGGAGAAGGCCAACTTCTACGCACTGCTGGGTAAGGAGAACATCTGCCCCAACATCAACGTGGCACTGGAACGGGCCGAGATACTGTTGGGCGAACGTGCCTGATTGTCTATACAAAAAAAGAGAGGCGGGTGCCTCTCTTTTTTTTGTATAGACAATCAACTCACATTACTCTTCGTACATCTTGTCGATAATCTCCTTATAGTTGCGGGCTACGACCGAACGCTTCAGCTTCAGCGTATTGGTCAGTTCGCCACGCTCCATACTGAAGGGATGAGCCAGCAGGGTAAACCGCTTCACCTGCTCGTAGTGGGCAAACTGCTGCTGCAGGGTGTCGATGCGAGCCCGATAGAGTGCCTGTACCTTGGGATGCTGCAACAACTCTTCCATGCTGCTGCATACGATGCCTTTCTCCTGCGCATACCCCTTCACCGCCTCGTAGGCAGGCACAATGAGTGCAGAGACAAATTTACGCTGATCGGCAATGATGGCTATCTGGTCGATGTAACGGTCGATGATGAACTGGGTTTCCAATGCCTGCGGACAGATGTACTTGCCGTTCGAGGTCTTGAACAGGTCTTTGATGCGGTCGGTAAGGTAGAGCGTGCGTCCCTCCAGCCGTCCGGCATCGCCCGTATGGAACCAGCCATCGGCATCGATGGCCTGTGCCGTGGCCTCCGCCTTCTTGTAATAGCCGGGGGTAATGGTCTTGCCACGCAGCAGGATTTCGTTCTCCTCGCCAATCTTTACCTCCAAATCGGGCATGATTTCGCCTACCGACCCTATCACATAGCCTGTGCGCGGGTAGCAGCAAACCGTAGCGGTGCTCTCCGTCAGTCCGTAACCCACCACCATGTTGATGCCTACCGAGTGGACAAACTCGCAGACCTCGTTGGAGACTGCCGCACCGGCGGTAGGAAAGAACGTGCCGTTTTCGATACCGATGGTCTTCTTGAGCAGTGCATAGACCGTACGCTCATAGAACTTATACTTCAGATGGAGCATCATGGGAGGCGTCTTGCCCAAGCGCAGATAGTCCAGGTTGTGCGTCCTTCCCGTCTTGATGGCATCCAGCATCATGGCCCGCTTCAGCCCCGTCTCTTGTTCGATGCGCTCGTGTACCCCCTGATAGACCTTCTCCCAAAAGCGGGGTACGCTGCACATAGCTGTAGGACGAATCTCCTTGATGGTGGTCTGAATATCTTGCGGACGCAGATTGATGCATACCTGCGCTCCCCGTTGCAGGCAGACATACGTCCAGCCACGCTCGAAGACGTGCGTCAGCGGCAGGAAGTTCATCGACACATCCTGATCGGTGAGTTGCGGGATGCGTATCTCGTGCGTGCGGAATGCCTCCAGATAGTTGTAGTGCATCAGCAATACACCCTTCGGCTCGCCCGTAGTACCCGACGTATACAATATGTTGCAGATGTCCTTATCGGTCACTTCCGCACAGCGTCGCTCCGTCTCAGCCCGATGCGTGAGTGCTTCGCCCTGCTTCAGGAACTCGCTGAAGTAGATGGAGGTGCGGTCGCGCGGGTCACGCTTGACGGCCGGGTCGAATATGATAATCTGCTGCAACGAAGAGCAAAGACCCAGCACCCGGAATGCAGCATCGTACTGGAACTGCTCACCTACAAAAAGATAGCGAATCTGTGCATCGTTGACAATGTATTGCACCTGAGCCGGCGAACTGGTGGCATAGAGGGGGATGGTCACCGCCCGGTCGGCATAAGCACCGAAATCCATGTACAGGCACTCCGGCTTGTTCTGTGAAAAGACACCGATATTCTCCTGTACTTTCACATCCATGGCAAGCAAGGCATCGGACACGATGCGGACGATGCGCGAGAACTCATTCCACGATACTGACTTCCACTGCGAGGTTTCGTAATCCCTGTAGCGCAGGGCTATCTTCTCTCCATACTTCTCCGCCTGCCGATGAACCATGACGGACAAATGATGATAAGCCATATTGATTGTTTTTAGTTTTAATCCGGTACAAAGGTAGCAGTTTCATTTGAAACTATTGTCTTCCGATGGAACTGTTTTTCCGTTCTCTCGCCATTTTCCGGCTGAAACTGTTTTTTAGAGGAGAAAAGAAGAGTTATCGGAGATTTTTCCCTAAGTTTGCAACAGTAAACCTACTTAATGAATGACTTATATGAATTACGATTTACCTACACTGACCTCTGAAGCGGTCGGCCTGCTGCAATCGCTGATTGCCATACCCTCCGTCAGCCGGGAGGAAGAGAAAGCTGCCGACTGCCTGCAACAATACATCGAACTACAAGGCATGGAAACAGGACGTAAAGGCAACAACGTATGGTGCCTCAGTCCCATGTTTGACCTGAAGAAACCGACCCTGCTGCTGAACTCGCACATCGACACCGTGAAACCGGTGACAGGCTGGCGCAAACAGCCGTACCGCCCCACGCTGGAGAGCAACGGCAAGCTGTATGGACTGGGCAGCAACGATGCCGGCGCCAGTGTGGTGAGCCTGCTACAGACCTTCCTGACCCTGTGTCGCACAACGCAGAAGTACAACCTGCTGTTTCTGGCTTCGTGCGAAGAGGAGGTATCGGGCAAGGGAGGCATTGAAAGTGTATTGCCCGGACTGCCACCCATCACGTTTGCTCTGGTGGGCGAACCTACCGAGATGCAACCGGCCATTGCAGAAAAAGGACTGATGGTGCTGGACGTGACGGCTACCGGACGGTCGGGACATGCCGCACGCGAGGAGGGCGACAACGCCATCTACAAGGTGCTGGATGACATCCGATGGTTTCGCGACTACCGTTTCGACAGGGTCTCTCCGCTGCTGGGACCGGTGAAAATGAGTGTCACCATGGTGAATGCCGGTACGCAACACAACGTCATTCCCGACCGTTGTACGTTTGTAGTGGACATCCGCAGCAACGAATGCTATACCAACGAGGAACTGTTTGCCGAAATCGAACGGCACATCAACTGCCAGGCACAGGCACGCTCCTTCCGGCTTGGTTCGTCGCACGCACCGGCCGACCATCCGTTGGTACGCAGGGCCGTCGGCATGGGGCGCACGCCCTTCGGCTCACCCACCCTTTCAGACCAGGCTCTGATGCCTTTCCCCTCTCTCAAGATGGGGCCGGGCAAGAGCAGCCGTTCGCACACGGCAGACGAGTTCATCTTCGTACGTGAGATTGAAGAGGCCATCCGCCTCTATCTGGAACTGCTGGACGGAGCGGATATCGCCTGATTAGCGGTTGAGCCACGGCTCCGGATTCAGCTTTTCCTTCTCCCTGCGAAGCTGGAAATGGAGTACCGTGCGACCGCCATCGGCCTTGTCGGAGAAGATTGCACCGATAGTCTGCTTGGTGGTCACCTCATCGCCTTGCTTCACGCTGGCTGACGAAAGGTTGCAATAGACCGAAATGTAGGAACCGTGGCGGATGAGCACGTTGAAGAGGCCGTTCAACTGGAAGACAGCCGCCACCTTACCGTTGAAGATGGCACGTGCTTGCGCACCGGGCTTTCCCTGTATGTCGATGCCCTTGTTGTCCAGCTTCACGTTGCGCAGCCCCTCTACGGCATACTGCCCATAATGGCTGGTGATGATGTAAGGGCCGGTGATGGGCATGGGCAGCTTGCCCCGGTTGTTGGCAAAAGTGCCGGACAGCTCGCGGTCGGCTTTACTCATGGAGTAGGCTTCCAACGGAGCGGTGTTTCCCTTCTTCGTGCCGACGGCAGTGGTACTCTTCTCCTTGCCTGTCTTCCGGTTGGCTGCCGTCTTCTTGCGTTCCTCCTCGGCTGCCCGCTTGCGGGCACGCTCTATCTCTTCAGCTATCAGCCGGTCAATGCGGGCATTCAGCTGGTTGGCTTCGCGACGTTTCTTGCTGATTTCGTTCTGCAAGCCCCGTTGCTTCTTCTTCAGGTTGGCCACCAGCGTCTTCTTCTGCTTCTCTTGCTCCTCCAGTTTGGCCTTCTCCGCTTCACGCTCTTTCAGCAATCCTTCCTTGGCTGTGCGTACCTGTTTCAGTTCCGTACGTTTGCGGTTGACCTCTTCCTGCTTCTTCAGCACCTCTTCGCCCTGCAGACGCTGGTAGGTGGCATACTCGCGCACATAACGCATACGCCGATAGGTCTGTGCCAGATTGTCCGCCGACAGGATAAACATCAGCTTCTCCTCGATGGAACGGTTCTTGTAGAGGTAATGCACGGACGACTCGTATTTCTTCTTCTTATCGGCCAAGTCACGTTGCAGGCGGCCGAGCTGCTTCTCCAGCGACAACAGTTCGCGGTCGATGGCCTCTACGTCGCGATTGATGGAGAGGATGTAGCGTCTGCGTTCCTCTATCTGCCCCGTCAATGCAGCCAGTCCGTTCAGCTGGCTGCCCACATCCTTTTTGGTGCTCTTCAACAGCGATTCAGACTCTGCTATCTGTTTCTGCAGAGTTCCCCGCTTGTTTTCCAGCTCCTTAATCAGTTTGTTCGACTGGGCCAACAGCGTGCCCGCAAGCCAACAACAGAGTATCAAGACAGATAGTAGACGCTTCATAGATGAGTCTCTTTGTTTATAATTCAGTTCATTAAATGGGCAAGCATCTCAAGCAACTCTTCCGGCGACACCTCTTCGTACTTTTTCGACAGTTGCGTAGGTGTCATCGTAAATGGCTTGTCTGAGAAATCGGACAGCTCTATCTTGCCTTTTTTCAGCGAAGGGAGGCCCAATTCCTGAGCGGTCAACGCCCTCTTCCCGTCGGGTGTAGCCGCTTCGTAAAGCAACTTCTCCAACCGGGCGAAGGTGGCTTTCTTAGGTAGTACACCTTTCAGCTCTTTCCGGGTGGCACGCACATAGCGTTTCCCCATACGGTCTACCAGCAGCAGTTCCTCCGGCGTGACTTCCAGACGAGCCACTTCCGAACGCAGAATCGGCATCAGGAAAGAGAGTTGCATCCGCTCGCCACTCTTCAGCTTCATGTTGCCACTCACCGTGATGCTTCCCTCCTTCTGCGGCAAGGTGAGATGGACTTTGGAGGAGAGGTAACCACTCTCTGCCATCCCCGTCGCCAGACGCGAACTTTTACATCCGGATAAAAGAAGGAGCATCAGCATCCAGACCAATGCCACACTGCCCGTACATCTGTTTCTATTCATCATCATCTAACTCTTTATACATTCATTAATCAATCCTGCCGTTCTCCGGCAATCACTCACTTATATATTTTCGTTTGGCAATCTTCTCCTTCAACAAGGCAGAGGTACCTCCCATCTCCAGAGCCTGTTTCCAATAGCCGACGGCAGCCTCTACATCACCCGTCATATAGTAGATATCTCCACAATGCTCCATGATGACCGCACTCTTGTCCTGATCGCTCTTGATGGCATTGTCAATGTAGAGACGGGCCTCCGCATAGTTGCCCTTCTCGAACAGAATCCAGGCATACGTGTCCAGATAGGTTGCGTTATCAGGCTCGGCCTTGACGGTTTTGTAGCTCATCTCCTCAGCCTTGTCCAGATTCTTGCGTTCTACCGAAAGGTAATAGGCATAGTTGTTGAGGGCCGGTATGTTTTCGGGATTGTACTGCAAAGCCTGGTCGTAAGCCTCGTAAGCCTCATCGTTCCGGTTGAGCGAGTGGCAGGCATCGCCGATGATGGTATAGAAATCGGACACAACCTCCTTCTTGCTCTCTTTGGTGACGTGCGTCAAAGCTTTCCGGCTGACAGCCAGCGCATCCTCTGTCCGTTCGGCCTGGTTGTAAGCGATGGCCAGATAGAAGTAGAATTCCAGCATGTCGGGATTGGACTCCACACCGATTTCACAAAGGCGGGTCACCTCCTGATAGTCTTCCTTGCGTATGGCCTCACCCAGCAGCGTCATGCGTGCAGCTGTGTTGGTGGGATCAATCTCCAACACCTGCCCCAATACAGGGTACGCTTTCTGATCCATTCCCTTCGACAAGAGGTATTGGGCATAGAGCAAAGGCAAAGCCGGGTCGTCAGGTTCCTGCTCCATGATTCGGTCGAAAAGGGTGATGACCTGTGTACTGTCCCTGCCGGCCTGCTCGTTGCGAACAACGAAGCGGCGCATCACGTCCAACTTGGCATCCGAAGGCACCTTTTTGTTTAGCAGCAGCGTATCCAATTGCTGCTCATACAGTTCGGTCTGCCCCGTCTCTTCATAGTACGAGGCCAGCGAATAGAGTGCCATGGCATTGTCCGGCTCATCCTCCAGCACCTGCCGATAGATGGCGTATGCTTCGTCGGCCTTACCATGCTGCAGATAGACATCGCCCAACACCACCCGATAACGCATATCCATGGGATACTCACTCACCAGATTCTCTATCTCGCGGAAAGCGGACTTGTCGTCCTTCTTCTGCAGATAGATGCGGAACTTCTCCATACTGAGCTGTTCGCTCTTACCCATCCGGTTCTCCAACCGGTTCAAGATGTCAATCACTTTGTCATACTGCTCGGCATGATTATAGATATCAAGCAGGTTGTAGAGCGGTTCCAGCTTGTCTGCAAACCGGAGGGCCATCTCTTCCAGCAACACGGTAGCCTTTTCCGTTTCGTTATGCTGCATATAGAGGTTGGCCAACCCCTGTGCATACCAATAGTTATCGGGTGCATTCGCTACAGCCCGTTCCAACAAGGCGAGAGCCTGTTGGGGCTGCTTCAGATAGATGTAGTACTGTGACAACTCGTACAGTGCCGAGGAGGCATCGGGAGCTATGGCCAGACAATGCTGCAGCAATCCGAAAGCAGCATCGTACTGCTTGTTGTTCTTCAAGCGTACGGCCTCCAAAAAGAAATAGTCAAACCGGCGTTGCTCCTCTTCCGTCAATGTGGCAGGGGGCAACGGAGCCACCTTCTTCCGCTTCCTGCTCTGCTTCATCTTCGTGGTATTGGCAGCTACCTGAGAGGTGATGACGGGGGTAACCCCTCCTGTCACTCCACCCACAAGAGCACCTGCCACCGCACTGCACGAAGAGAGGAAATACGAACAGAGCCCTATCAATAAAACCCACCGGAGATGTTTCATGTGACAACCTTTCAAATCCATTTTCAAATTCTTCCTGTATGTCCGAAGCCACCGGCTCCCCTCTCTGTCTCATCCAAAGCCTCAACCGGTTGCCAGCAGACCTGCTCGTGACGGGCTATCACCATCTGTGCAATACGCTCGCCGTCCTCTATCACAAACGGCTCTTGCGACAGGTTAATCAGTATCACACAGATTTCTCCCCGGTAATCGGCATCAATCGTACCGGGCGAATTGAGTACTGTAATCCCCTTCTTCAAGGCAAGGCCGCTGCGCGGACGCACTTGTGCCTCGTAACCGGGAGGCAAGGCAATGTAAAGTCCTGTCGGAACCAGACAACGCTGCAACGGCTGGAGCGTGACAGATTCGGTAAGATTGGCACGCAAATCCATGCCTGCAGACAACTCAGTGGCGTAAGCCGGAAGCGGATGCTTCGATTTATTGATGATTTGTACGTTTTGCATATCTATCCTTATTAAATGCGTTTCGTCTGTCCATATACACACGAAACGAAAGTTTTCAATTAATTGGGCGAAAATACTGCTTTTGCCCCAAAATAGTGATACATTTGCAGTTAAATAATAAAAAGAGACACATCATGAACTGGCATACCCTTCTATCTGCCAAGCGTTTCGGCTTGGAGGAACTTCATCTGGAACGGCACGAAAACCGTTCAGAGTTCCAACGTGACTATGACCGGCTGGTCTTCTCAGCCCCCTTCCGAAGGCTGCAGAACAAGACGCAGGTCTTCCCGCTTCCGGGCAGCATCTTCGTACACAATCGGCTGACACACAGTTTGGAAGTATCTTGCGTAGGCCGTTCATTGGGGAATGACGTTGCCAAAGAACTGCTTTCCCTACACCCCGAACTGAGTGACAGCTATCTCTCGGAAATCGGTTCCATTGTGTCAGCCGCCTGTCTGGCACACGATTTGGGCAATCCTCCTTTCGGCCACTCTGGAGAAAGGGCTATCTCTACCTTCTTTTCCGAGGGAGCAGGCATCAAACTGAAGGAAGGACTGACCGAAGAGCAATGGAACGACCTGACGCACTTTGAAGGAAACGCCAACGCCTTTCGTCTGCTTACCCATCAATTTGAAGGGCGGCGCAGGGGCGGATTCGTACTGACCTACAGTACGCTGGCCAGTATCGTGAAGTATCCATACGCCTCCAGCCTGGCAGGCAAGAAGTCGAAGTTCGGCTTCTTCACCACCGAAGAGGAGAGTTTCCGACGGATTGCAGACGAGCTGGGTATGAAACAGCTGCAAGACGCACCCCTGCGCTATGCACGCCATCCGCTGGTGTATCTGGTAGAGGCGGCCGATGACATCTGCTACCAACTGATGGACATTGAGGATGCACACAAGCTGAAATTGCTGACTACCGAAGAGACCAAAGGACTGCTCCTCTCCTACTTCCATCCGGAACGGCAACAACATCGGTTGGAAACCCTACGTATCGTCAGTGATACCAACGAACAGATAGCCTACCTGCGTTCCAGCGTCATCGGACTGCTCATACGGGAGTGTGTGGAGGTATTCGTGACGCACGAGAAGGAGATACTGGAAGGCACCTTCGAGGGAAGCCTCATCGCCCACATCGCCCCTCTCCCCGCCTCAGCCTACCGGCGATGCGCCGAGGTCTCGCTGCAGAAGATTTACCGCTCACGCGATGTCCTGGACATCGAACTGGCCGGCTTCCGGGTCATCAGTACCCTGCTCGAACTGATGATAGAGGCTGTATGTTCGCCGGAGAAGGCCTACTCGCGCCTGTTGATAGACCGCGTCTCCAGCCAATACAGCATCCACGCAACCGCGCTTTACGAACGGATACAGGCCGTGCTCGACTACATCTCGGGCATGACCGACGTCTTTGCCCTCGACCTATATCGGAAGATCAACGGCAACAGTTTGCCGGCGGTATAGACACCCTTTGCGAGGAGTATGAAAAGAGGGCTTCTGCTTGCTAATCTCAACCATTTATCGTATTTTTTCGGCAAGTCCCTGCTTATTTCTACCCTGCAAGCCTACTTTGAGGGGCGGAAGGAACTGTTCAAGGGACTGGCCATCGAACGGCTGGAGCAGGAGTGGATAGCCTATCCCGTACTGCGATTTGACATGTCGTTAGGCAAGCACATGGAGAAGGAGCAGCTGGAACGCTACCTCGGTTCGCGACTGGCCGTGTACGAGCCGAAATATGGCATCAATCAACCGGCTGCTGATAACAACGTCAGATTAACCGATCTCATTTCTGCGGCTTACGAGCAGACCGGACGACCGGTGGTCGTCCTCATCGACGAATACGACGCCCCGCTGCTCGACGTGGTGCACGAAGAGACGCAGTTGCCTATCCTGCGCAACGTGATGCGCAACTTCTACTCTCCGCTCAAGGCATGTGACCCCTACTTGAAGTTTGTCTTCCTGACCGGCATCACCAAGTTCTCGCAGCTCAGCATCTTCAGCGAGCTGAACAACCTGAAGAACATCTCCATGCTGCCCGAATATGCCGTGGTCTGCGGCATCAGCAAGAAGGAGATGATTGACCAGATGGCAGACTACATCGACAACCTGGCCGCCTATCAGGAGATGACCCGCGACGAAGCCATCGAGGCGTTGCGCCGACAATACGACGGCTATCACTTCACCTGGCCTTCGCCCGATGTATTCAACCCTTTCAGCCTGCTCAATGCCATGCAGGACCGGGAGCTCAACAGCTACTGGTTTGCTTCGGGCACGCCCACCTATCTGCTGGAGATGATGCGGAAATTCCACATCATGCCATCGCAAATCAGACCCATGAAGGCCATGGCATCGGCCTTCGACGCTCCCACGGAGAATATGACATCCATCATTCCGCTATTGTATCAGAGCGGTTATATCACTATAAAGAATTATGTCCGCGCAACCTCTCTATATACCTTGGATATCCCCAACAAAGAGATAAGCATCGGACTGATGGAAAGTCTCTTGCCCAACTATGCCCAATCTCAAGCTTGGATGGGAACAACTACCGTTGCAGAGATGTATGAAGCTCTGCTTCAAGACAATCTGAATGAGATGCTCCGCCTCCTGCAAGCCTATCTGCTCACCGTACCCTATTGCAACCAGACCGACTCCGAAGGGCATTACCAGCAGATGCTCTACATCATCTTCTCCCTGCTGGGACGGTATGTGGACGTAGAGGTCCACACGCCGACAGGTCGTGTGGATATGGTGATGCGCACGGCCAAAGCCCTCTACCTCTTCGAGCTAAAACTTAATCAGAGTGCCGAAGCCGCCATGCGGCAGATTGACCTGAAGGAGTATGCCTCGCGCTTTGCCCTTGCAGGACTACCCGTCATCAAGATTGGCATCAACTTCGATTCCGAACGACACACCATCAGCGACTGGAAGATAGAAGAAGCGTAAGCCAGTTCGTCTCTGTACCAACCAAGCTAAGAATGTAAGCCTGCAAGGCAACAACAAACTGTTTTGCCATCTGTAATTAAATAGCATCATTGGCAGAGTTCCATTTCCAATGCAGTTCATATTCACACGAAGGCGGCTGAAATGTCCGTTCCAAAGCTTCGAACGGACATTCGCAAGCTTGGAACGGACATCCGAAAGCTTGGAACGGACATCCGAAAGCTTGGAACGGACATACGCAAGCTACGGACGTAATATGCAATTAGTATAAACTGCTTTTCTACCTATGTCCGCTCAGCATTTCCTGCAGCAGTTCCGCATCCGATAGCCTACCAAGGATGCCAGGAGCACACCGGTGGCATTGGCAGCAAAGTCGAGCCAGTCGCCACCCCGATAGGTAGTGCAATACTCCTGCAGCAATTCGATGACACCGCTGAAAAGGATGGGACAGAGAAAAGCTCCCATCCACACATGACGCATCGGAAGGACACCGTTGCGATGGGCACGCAAGAACTCTAACCACAGCATGCCCGACAGACCGAAATACATGGCTACGTGTACCAATTTGTCGATGCCGGGCACATCATCCACCGGAGTAGAGGGCGGACGGAAGAAAGAGAGGTAAATCACAGTTGCAATAACAAGCAGTGAAAGAGGATACTTTCGGATATAATATAACATAAACAGGCGATTTATAAACGATTTGCGGGCGAAAATAAGAAATAATCTCTATATTTGCGCAATTTTATAGCTAAAAATAACAATCTGAAAGAAACGAAGGCGTTTATGGCAAGAGATGACAGAGCTAACTTCGGTAGCAAATTGGGCGTGATACTGGCTTCGGCAGGTTCGGCTGTCGGTTTAGGGAATATCTGGAGATTTCCTTTCGAAACGGGGAACAACGGAGGAGCAGCTTTTATACTTATCTATTTGGTCTGTGTATTGCTGTTGGGCATACCTATCATGATTGCCGAATTCTCCATCGGACGTCATTCGCGTGCCAACACGGCTGGGGCCTACCAGCGGTTGGCTCCGGGCACCCAATGGCGCTGGGTAGGACGTATGGGCGTATTGGCCGGATTTCTGATTCTGAGTTACTACTCTGTCGTGGCAGGATGGACGCTTGAATACATCGGTGAAGCTGCTGTCAACGGCTTTGCCGGCAAAACGGCGGGGGAATTCATCGACTCGTTCAATGGCTTTGTAGGCCATCCGTTCAGACCGCTCCTTTGGTTGGTGCTGTTTCTGCTGGCAACTCACTACGTCATTGTAAAAGGGGTGGAGAAAGGCATTGAGAAGTCTGCCAAAATCATGATGCCTGTCCTTTTCCTGCTGCTGCTGGTACTGACGGCCTGCTCCATCTCCCTGCCGGGTGCCGGTGCAGGCATTGAATTTCTGCTGAAACCGGACTTCAGCAAGGTGGACAGCACCGTATTGCTAAATGCTACCGGGCAAGCGTTCTTCTCACTCAGTTTGGGTATGGGATGTCTCTGCACGTATGCATCCTATTTTCGGGATGACACGAACCTGCCCCGTACCGCTTTCAACGTGGCCGCCATCGACACATTGGTAGCCATCTTGGCCGGCTTCATCATCTTCCCGGCTGCCTTTTCGGTAGGCATACAACCCGATGCCGGTCCCAGTCTGCTCTTCATCACCCTACCTAACGTGTTCCAGCAGGCCTTTGGTTCGTTGCCATGGCTGGCTGTGCTGCTCTCACTGCTCTTCTATGTATTGCTGGCATTGGCTTCGCTCACTTCTACCATCTCCATGCACGAAGTGGTGACGGCTTACCTGCACGAAGAATTCAACTTGTCACGTAGCAAGGCGGCCCGACTGGTGACAAGCGGCTGCATCTTGCTGGGTATCTTCTGCTCGCTTTCGCTTGGAGTAGGCAAGGAATATACGCTGTTCGGGCTGACGCTGTTCGACGTATTCGACTTCCTGACTGCCAAGATTATGCTGCCATTGGGAGGCCTTTTCATTGCGCTGTTTACCGGTTGGTACCTGGACAAGCAGCTTTTCCGATCGGAGGTGACCAACAACGGCACACTGAAGTTTGCTTTCTACAAGACGCTGGTATTTGTCCTGCGCTACATCGCTCCGATAGGTATTGCAGCCATCTTCATCAACGAGCTGGGTCTTCTGAAGGGCTGATAGCCCCATCCTTCAGGTGGATGGTGCGGTCGGTAATGCGAGCCAAGGCTTCGTCGTGCGTTACGATGACAAAGGTCTGCCCGAAACGGTCACGCAGGTCGAAAAAGAGTTGGTGCAGTTCTGCCTTATTGTGCGAATCCAGACTGCCCGAAGGTTCGTCGGCCAGTACCACAGCCGGTCTGTTGATGAGCGCACGCGCCACGGCCACCCGCTGTTTCTCTCCTCCAGAGAGTTCATTGGGCTTGTGCCCGGCCCTATCTGCCAGTCCCATGAATTCCAGTATTTCCAAAGCTGCATTCCTGGCCTCCGTTTCTCTCTTTCCGGCGATAAAGGCCGGAATCATCACATTCTCCAAAGCTGTGAATTCGGGCAGCAACTGATGGAACTGAAAGACGAATCCGATGTGCCGGTTGCGGAAAGCAGCCAATTCCCGCTCCTTCATCCTATCTACCTGAATACCGTCGATACATACCGACCCGCTATCGGGTGCATCCAACGTGCCCATTATCTGTAGCAATGTGGTCTTTCCCGCCCCACTGGGGCCCACGATGCTGACCACCTCACCACGCCCAACCTGCAAATCAATGCCACGCAGCACCTGCAGAGAGCCGAAGCTTTTGGTTATTTTCTCTAATCGTATCATGATAACTTGTTCGTTTATCGCATTCAAAAAAAACAGTTGATGACTCCTTACGCCCGCAGCATGGTCCTGAAAAGGTCAGCTTCCTTTCGGCCGGAACCACTTGTAGAACCACTTGCCTACCGAATCGTAACGACGGATGCTGGCCTCGTGATGGCTGGGTGCAAAGAGTGAGACATTCTCCTGCGGGTCACCGTACTGGTCGGGATAGAGCAGCAGCACACTGTTGTTGTTAAAGTAGCGGGACACCTGACTCGGCAGACGGTCAAACGAAGGATGGTAAGAGATGAATCCCCGGCGGGCACTGACGATGACCAACAGATGGTCGTAGCTGACGTGCCCGGTCAGCAGCAGCAAGTCGTCCCACTCCTCCAACTCGCAGAACTCCGTCCGCAGGTTGTCGTGCATCTTCCGGACATATCCTTCGATGTAGCGTCCTGTCTCCCGCTGGGTGAAGAACTGCATCCTGCACCCCAATTGGCCTCCCATACGGCACAGATGCTCCAGCCACTTGTAGAATCCCACTTCATACTCCGCCTTGGACGGTACGGCCACTACCACCTTCCGCCACGTATTGGGCGGCATCAGGCTGCGCAATATCATCACTTCGCGGTGCGTACCCTTCAACACATTCTCACCAATCAGTCCGTAGAACGAATCGGCGATGTTCGTCTGGTGGTGCAACCCGATGACCACCTCACCCACCTCGTACTCACGCATGGTGTGGATGATGCCTGAGGCAATGTTGTTGCTTACCCGACTGATGGCTTTCATCTTCACATCAGCCGCTGCGGCAATGTTCACGGCTTTTTCCAGATTCATCTTGCCCTGCTGACGCTTGCGCTCATCCCCATCGTTATCATACGATACACTCAATCCCAACAGACTTTCAGGCATGTGCGGATTGCGTATCATGATGGCAAACTCGGTCAGCATATCTACTGTCAACGGATTGGAGTAGGTAATCATACATCGCCCATGATTGCTGCCCCGGTTCTGCTCTAATGAAGCATCCGACATGGCAATGCTGCGCGAAGCACGTTCCGTAGCCAGCGAACTGAGTATGCAAGAGGCCAAAATCACCATCACCGTACCGTTCAGCACCACATCATCCATCAGATAGACCCCAGGTGCAATCTGCAACTGAGTACCTATCATCACCATAGCCAATGCACCTGCCGCATGGGCATTGGTCAGTCCGAACATCATCCGTCGCGAATCACTGTCCATGCCAAACAGACGCTGCATCAACCAGGAAGCCAACCATTTGGTCAGCACCGCCGTGACTATCATCACCACGATGACCTTCAGTGTCTCCCATCCTCCCAACAAGATGCGTACGTTGATGAGCATCCCCACTCCTATCAGGAAATAGGGAATGAAGAGCGCGTTGCCCACAAACTCGATGCGGTTCATCAGGGGGGACACATGAGGTATCAGGCGGTTGATGACCAAACCTGCCAGAAAAGCACCCAACAAACCCTCCAGCCCGGCCAGTTCGGCCAATGCCGCACTCAAGAAGACCAGTGCCAATACAAATATATATTGCATCACACTGTCGTTGTAACGACGGAAGAAGGCGCGTCCCAGACGAGGGAAAAGCAGAATGACAAACGCACCGTATAGCAAGAACTTAACAACAAACCAGACCCAGAACATGCCGTCGGCACCCCGGCTATGCGCCCCGACAATACCTGCCAGAATAAGCAAAGAGACAAAAGCGGCAAAGGCAGTGGCTACCACCGACAGCACCACACTGACATGCTTGCCCATGCCGTAACGTCCCACAATGGGATAAGCCACCAACGTATGCGACGAGAAGATACAGGCCAGCAGCAGCGATGTCATCCACGAATACCGAAGCACATAGAAGCCTACCAGCAAACCGCCCACAAAGGGGACGGCGAAGGTCAGCAGCCCGAAGAGCATTCCTCGTCGGCCATGCCGCGCAAAGTTGCCCATATCCATTTCCAGCCCGGCCAGAAACATGATATAATAGATACCCACCTTACCAAACAGCTCAAAACTGCTGTCGCGCTCCAACAGGTTGAATCCATGCTCACCCACCAGCACACCGGCCAATATCAATCCGATGATGTGAGGAATGCGCAACCGGCTCAGCAACAGCGGCGCAAACAGAATGATGACCAGCACCAGAAAGAAAATCCAGGTGGGATCAGTGATCGGAAGATGTATATCAAACATAGCGGTATCCTTTTCTTTGGGTACAAAAATAGAGAAAAACCATGAATAACAAAAACAGACATCCAAAAGAAACAAAGCACTAAAACAGAGATTGCTGAAAAAAAGTGCACAGACTTAAAATAATTTGCTACAAAATGTATAAATTTGCAGCCCATTTACAGTCTATTCAAAACATAACGTATTTACTAACTATAAAAAAAGAAAGAAATGAAAGTAGCAATTGTTGGAGCAAGCGGAGCCGTAGGACAAGAGTTCCTGCGAGTGCTCGATGAGAGGAATTTCCCGGTGGATGAATTAGTGTTGTTCGGTTCGAAGCGCAGCGCGGGAACCAAATATACCTTCCGCGGTAAACAGATCGAGGTGAAACTCTTGCAACACAATGATGACTTTAAAGGGGTAGACATTGCCTTCACTTCCGCAGGCGCAGGTACTTCTAAAGAGTATGCCGAAACCATCACCAAGTATGGAGCCGTGATGATAGACAACTCCAGTGCCTTCCGCATGGATGCTGACGTGCCTTTGGTGGTACCCGAAGTAAATGCTGCCGATGCGCTGAACCGTCCGCGCGGCATCATTGCCAACCCCAACTGCACCACCATCCAGATGGTAGTGGCTCTGAAAGCCATCGAGCAGCTTTCACACATCAAGACCGTACATGTGTCCACTTATCAGGCTGCCAGCGGTGCAGGTGCCGCAGCCATGGACGAGCTGTACGAACAATATCGCCAGGTGCTGGCCGGTGAACCGGTGAAGGTAGAGAAGTTTGCCTATCAGCTGGCCTTCAACCTGATTCCGCAAATCGATGTCTTCACAGACAACGGCTATACGAAGGAAGAGATGAAGATGTATAACGAGACGCGCAAGATCATGCACAGCGACGTGCGTGTCAGCGCCACCTGTGTGCGGGTACCAGCCCTGCGGTCGCACTCGGAGAGCATCTGGGTGGAGACCGAACGCCCCATCGGCGTAGAGGAAGCCCGCGAAGCCTTTGCCAAGGGAGAAGGTCTGGTGCTGATGGACAACCCCGCAGAGAAGGAGTACCCCATGCCGCTCTTCCTGGCCGGTAAGGACCCCGTCTACGTAGGCCGCATCCGCAAGGATTTGAGTAACGAGAACGGACTGACCTTCTGGATTGTGGGTGACCAGATAAAGAAGGGTGCCGCCCTGAATGCCGTACAGATAGCTGAATGGCTGATTAAGGAAAAGGCTCTGTAAGAGACAGAAACGTGACAGAGCGGACGTAACCCGCCCCGCCTGCACAAGAAGAAGGGTGCATCTTGGCAAACGAACTGCCGGGATGCACCCTTTTCTCATATCCGCAGGGAGAACAGTGAATGAGCGAGGGGCGAAGCGCAACCTCTTACTGACGGTTGGGAGAATCCCGGCACCGGGTCTCTCTCGGCCAGCTTCAAGCGGCAGTTCGGCTGTACGCCCAGCGAGTATGTGCGGCAGTGAAAAAACGAAAAAGGGAGAGGAAACGTCTTGAAACGCTTGCTCTCCCTCTATCACTATCCTACAACGGATCAATATCCCTTGTTCTGCTGGCTCTCCAATGCCGGATTGGCATTCAGCTCGTCCTGCGAGATGGGAAGCACAATCTTATAGAACGTGCGGTCGATGACCTTCGTGCGCTGGCTGACAGGTACGCTCTGGAAGTCGTCGTTGTATTCGATGGAACGATTCATGCGCATCAAGTCGAAGAAGCGGTGTCCCTCACCGAAAAGCTCCTTGCTCCGCTCGTCCAGAATCAGGTCGTCGCTGATGGTGGCGGCTGTGGCAGGAGCCAACTGCGGTGCGCGGCAACGGATGGCGTTCAGATAACCGGCGGCAGCTTCCTTGTCGCCGTTGTGCAGAGCGGCTTCGGCAGCAATCAGATAGAGCTCGGAGAGACGGATAATCTTGATGTTGACCGCCGTATTGGTGGCCTTGCCGTCGCCCGGCAAGTCGAGCCCACCCATGTACTTATAGCAGGCTCCCTTGCGCTCTTCATCCGTATCAACCCAGTATTCGTCGTTGCCCATCACGCCCCAACGCACGTCGGTAGGGTCTTCGCCCAGGCGATTGAGGAAGTAATCGCTGGCCAGGAACCAGCCCTGCGCTCCCTTCACCCGTCCGTAACGCATCAGGTAGAAACCCAGCGAACCGGTACCCAGGTCGGACTCCTCGGTGGTGATGCCTAACTCGAAGATAGACTCCGGTCCGAACTGGCGGCTCCATGACTCCACCCATTCATCGGGCTTATAGAGGCTGTACACACCACTTTCTATCACCTCCTTGGCGGCAGCAAGAGCCCCGGCATAATCCTCCATGTAGAGTTTGACACGTGCCTGCAAGGCAATGTTGGCGTAGTAGCCCACATAGCCGTTCTGGCGCGACTTGTTGCCGCTCATCAGTGTGGCACCTTCAGAAAGGTCCTGCAAAATCTGACGGTAATTCTCTTCTACCGTCGCACGAAGGGGCTGTGCCTCTACCGAAATGGCTTCGGTTACATTGGGCACTCCATAGGAACTTTTGTCATAGCTATACGGAAGGCCGTACAGACGGACCAAATCGAAATAGAAGAGCGCGCGCAGCGTCAGAGCCTGCCCCTTGATGAAGTCGAAGTTCTCTTCCGTACCGGCCTGTTGAAGCTTCTCGATGTTGGCCAGCAAGGTGTTCACCTGCAAGATGCAATAGTAGCCCCGGCTCCAGAAGCCTGAATAGCTACCGCTGTTGGGCGTATGGTTGAAGGAGTAGAGGGCATCCAGCCCACGTCCGGCTGCATAGATGGTCAGGTCGCCTCCCTTGGCATCGCCATACATGAAGAGGTTGCGTCCGTAGTAAAGTGAGGAGGTCATGGCGCTCATCACACCGTTCATGGCCACCTGTGCATCGGCCACCGTAGCCACAGCTCCTTCGGAGTTGCCGGCATTGGTAGGCTGCATGTCCAGAAAGTCGTCACACGAGGTGAACGACAGCACACTTGTCAGAGCAAGTGCCAATATATAGATTGTTTTCATTGCATGTAAGTATTTTGAGTTAGAGCTTAGAATTTGAGTTCCACACCGATGACAAACGACTTGCCAAGCGGCGTCTCCCAGCCGCGTGTGCCATATTCGTTCACCTCGGGATCGGCATCCTTATACTTGGAGAGCGTCCACAGATTGCTGCCGCTGACGAAGAGGCGGGCATTCTCGATGGCCACCTTGCGTGTCCAAGCCTTGGGCAGATTGTAGGCCAGCGAAAGGTTCTTCAGACGCAGATAGCTGGCATCAAAGAGGTGACGTGTACTGTACTCCATCGCATCCGTCAGGTCCAGACCGGAGATGGCAGGTTCGGTGCCGTTGGGATTCTCAGGCGTCCACAGGTTGTCGCAATAGTTCTTGGCACGTATACGCTCCCAATAGTAACCGTCGTCGGCCACATCCTTGTAAGCACCATCGTACAACTTGCCGCCAATCTTATAGGTAAAGCCCAGCGAAAGGGTCAGCCCCTTGTAGCCCACCGTCGTATTCAGTCCGCCATACACCTTGGGAGTGGCACTGCCGATGATGGTATAGTTGGCGCTGTCGTAATCGTACGTGGCACCGCGGCCGTTGTAGATGAAGTCGCCGTTCTGGTCGTTGTCGGGGTCGTTGACATAATAGACGCTCTTTCCGTTCGTCTTGTCTACGCCGGCCCATTCCAGACCGTAGAAGGCCAGTGTCGATTCACCTTCCCGATAGACATATTGGGCCCGGTCATCGCCGCCCGTAGGATCGTACCAGATGATGTCTGCACCGCCGTACAGCTCCTTCACTTTCGAACTGAGGAAAGTGGCATTCACCCCGGCACTCCAGCTCCAGTCGCCCTTGGTCAGGATGTCACCATTCAGCTCCAGCTCGATGCCGTGGTTGTTGATGCGCCCGATGTTTTGCAGCGTAGACGAGAAGCCGGTCACCATGGAGATGGGCACATCCTGCAACAAGTTCTTCGAGTCGCGGTTGAAGTACTCGATGGTACCGCGCAGCCGTTGCTTGAAGAGGCCGAAGTCCAGACCGATATTGGTATTGTAGCTTGTCTCCCACGAGAGTTTGTCGTTGCCCACCGTCGTGATGACACCGCCGGGATTGCCCATGTATTTGCCCGTATAGCTGACCAGACTCATGTAACCATAATTGCTGGAAGGCAAGGTGCCGTTCACACCATACGAAGCACGCAAGCGTAGCGCACTCAGCCAAGAGACATCGCTCAAGAAGTTCTCTTTCAACAAGTTCCAGGCAGCTGCAACCGACCAGAAGTCGCCCCACCGCTCCTCCTTGCTGAGGCGGGACGAACCGTCGCGACGATACGAAGCGGAGAGGAAATAACGCTCGTCATAGTTGTAGTCTACCTTGGAGAGGATGGAGACCATGGAATGCCCCCAGGAATAGCCGGCCGAAGTCTGCGTACCTGCCGTCGATACCGTGTGCAACGTACTGACAGGCAGATTGGTGCCCGTAGCCCGGACATAGTCGGTCTTGTTCTTCTCTGCCTCGAAACCGGCCATGACACCCAACGAGTGGCTGCCGAACGCTTTGTTATAGTTGGCCGTAGTCGAAGAGACCATCTTTTCATAATTCGTACGATACTCTGTCACACTGCCGTTGTCCGACGAACCGTAGAAATGGTTGGCACTATAATAAATATGGTCTTTGACCGACGTATGGTCATACGAGTAGATAGAGCGCACATCCAGACCTGGCAGCAGATGCAACGTCAGCGTTTCTGCTGCCGTTATCTTCTGGCTGACGGAACTGTTCTCCCACTCGTTGTCGTAATAGAGGCCGTTGTAGGCATAGCTTCCGTAGCGCGAAGTCCAGGCTTCACCCGTCTTGTAGTCGGTAGGCCAATAGAGTCCCCACAACAGATTGCGGGTCTGCATGAAGTAGTTGGCACCCGTGCTGCGCGTATCGTTATAGCCGCTCTTCTTGGTACGTGCCAGGCTGGCGTTGGTAGTCAGTTCCAGCCAGCGTCCTACCTTCTGTGTCAGGTTCAGACGTCCGGACACGCGGTCGAAACTATTGATTTTCAGTCGTCCTTCATCCTTGGTATATGACAGAGAGGTATAATAGTTGGTATTCTCCGTCGCACCGCTCACGCTCATGTCATACGTCTGATAGACGGCTGTACGGAAATAGGCTTTGTCCCAATCGTAATACGTGCCTCCACGACCGGAGTTGTCATACTCTGAGATGATGACATTCTCTCGCGCTCCCGTTCCGTTGGTGGCAAACTGATATCCGTGCTTGTTGAACTTCTTGTTCAGCTGCTTCAGGGCATACGCATTGGCATCGGCATCGCTGTCGCCCTCACCGGCTGTCGCATAGTCGTGGAAGACGGTGTAGAGCATATTCACGTTGTCCTGCACACTGGCCGTCTCGTAGTTGTCCGTAGCCCAGCAAGGGGTAAATCCGACTTCGGCCTTCAGCGTCACCACCGGTTTGCCTATCTGACCCTTCTTGGTCGTAATCAGAATCACACCGTTGGCAGCCCTCGAACCGTACAACGAAGAGGCCGCCGCATCCTTCAATACCGAGATGGATTCGATGTCCTCGGGGTTCAGCGTATTCATGATGTTGTTGGTAGAGTAGAGTTCACCGCTCATCTGTCCCGTATTGCCCGACAACACCGGCACGCCGTCTACCACATAGAGCGGCTCGTTGCCGGCATTCATCGAACCGATACCACGAATGCGGATGGCAGGTGCCGAACCGGCCTGACCCGAATTGTTGGTCAGCTGCAGTCCAGCCACTTTTCCGTTCAGTGCATTCTCAAACGTAGTGGTGGGGATATCTTTCAGCGCATCTCCCTTTACCAGCGAGGCCGAACCGGCGTAACTGCTCTTTTTAGCCGTACCGTAAGCCACCACCATCACCTCGTCAAGCACTTCGGTATCGGCTGTCATCATCACCTTCATCCCCGGTTTGATAGGTGCCTCCACCTTGTTCATTCCCACGTAAGAGACGACGACCGTCTTAGCCGATGTGGGTACATTCAGAATGGTAAACCGACCAGCAATGTCCGTCACAGCACCCAGCGTGGTACCCTTCACCAATACCGAGGCCCCGATAATAGGCTCCTGGTTGTCATCGGCAAATACAGTGCCCGAGACAGTCATCGTTTGAGCCACGGCTCCAACACCTGCCCACAGGCAAGCGAAAAGCCACAAGAAGAATTTCCTTTTCATAATCTTTTCTCCTTAAAATTAGTCAATCAAAACAGTCTTTAATCTTTTTTGCGCCGCAAAGATAGGCTATCTTTTTCATAAAGTCATCGAAATTGGTCAAAAAAGTTTCGTTTTGAATTATTATTCCTATAAAATGCAGAAATCAGATATAATTTATACATTATTATCTGACAGAAGAAAAAATCATGTTGATTGTACTACAAGACATCATTTCTTTCGCATTTCCAACGATTTGTGTAAATTTGCGCGGACATTCTACAAGGAATGCCGCCAGTTTCCCTTACAAACAGAAGGGGAAGGTAAGGGTTCTGCAAGAGCATGAACGCGCGAAATGTTAACTAATAAGCAGTAACAGAAAAGAATGGAATTCAAGTATGATGTGATTGTAATCGGTGCCGGACATGCAGGCTGTGAAGCTGCTGCCGCTGCCGCCAACCTGGGCTCGAAGACGTGTCTCATCACCATGGATATGAACAAAATCGGGCAGATGAGTTGTAACCCGGCCGTAGGAGGTATCGCCAAAGGGCAAATCGTACGCGAGATAGATGCATTGGGCGGATACATGGGCTTGGTGACAGACCGTACAGCCATCCAGTTTCGCATCCTGAACCGCTCAAAAGGACCTGCCATGTGGAGCCCGCGGGCTCAATGTGACCGGGGCAAGTTCATCTGGGCCTGGCGCGAAATTCTGGAAAACATCCCCAACCTGCACATCTGGCAAGATACGGTAGAGGAGGTCATCGTAGAGAACGGCGAGGTACGTGGAGTAAAAACGGTATGGGGAGTCACCTTTCAGGCCCGGTGCGTGATAGTGACAGCCGGCACTTTCTTGAACGGACTGATGCACGTGGGACGCACGATGCTGCCCGGCGGACGCATGGCCGAACCTGCCTCCTACAAACTGACTGAATCCATCGCCAAAGAAGGCATCAGCTATGGACGAATGAAAACCGGCACGCCCGTACGAATAGACGGACGAAGCGTACACTACGAAGAGATGGAGATACAAGAGGGAGAAGCCGACTTCCACAAGTTCTCATTCATGGACACCGGTACCCGACATCTCCGGCAGCTGCCATGCTGGACCTGCTTCACCAACGAAGAGGCGCATCGCATCTTACGCGAGGGACTGCCCGAATCGCCCCTGTTCAACGGACAGATTCAGAGCATCGGCCCCCGCTACTGTCCCAGCATAGAGACGAAGATCGTCACCTTCCCAGACAAGACACAACACCAGCTCTTTCTGGAGCCGGAAGGTGAAAACACGCAAGAGCTTTACCTGAACGGATTCTCTTCATCACTCCCCATGGAGATACAGATAGCAGCCCTGAAGCAGATACCTGCCTTCCGCGACATGGTCATCTACCGGCCGGGCTATGCCATCGAGTACGACTACTTCGACCCCACCCAGCTAAAGCACACGCTGGAAACAAAGAAAATCAAGAATCTGTTCCTGGCCGGACAGGTAAACGGGACAACCGGTTACGAAGAGGCCGGAGGACAAGGCATCATTGCTGGCATCAACGCGCACCAGAACTGCCACGGAGGTGCTCCCTTTACACTGGCACGCGATGAAGCCTATATCGGCGTGTTGATTGATGACCTGGTAACAAAAGGAGTGGACGAACCGTACCGCATGTTTACATCGCGTGCCGAATACCGTATCTTGTTACGCATGGACGATGCCGACATGCGACTGACGGAAAAGTCGTACCGCCTGGGTCTGGCACAGAGCGACCGCTATGAACTGCTGCAGAAAAAACGGGCATCCATCGAGCGCATCATCGGATTTGCACGGAATTATTCCATGAAACCGGCTCTTATCAATCCGGCACTCGAATCGCTTGGCACCACCCCGTTACGTCAAGGATGCAAACTGGTAGAACTAATCAATCGTCCACAAGTGACTGTAGAAAACATCGCCGAGCACGTACCCGCCTTCCGCAAAGAGCTGGAGCAGGTGACGGAACGCCGAGAAGAAATCATCGAAGCAGCCGAGATTCTGATGAAGTATGAAGGCTACATCGGTCGCGAACGGATGATTGCAGAAAAGTTGAACCGCTTGGAAAGCATCAAAATCAAAGGGAAATTTGACTACGCTTCGCTGCAATCACTCTCTACAGAAGCCAGACAGAAACTGGAGCGGATAGACCCCGAGACCATTGCACAAGCCAGCCGAATCCCCGGCGTGTCGCCCAGCGACATCAACGTATTGCTGGTGCTTTGCGGGAGATAGACCAGCATCGTAAGAGAGAAGGAAGCAATGCGTGTTCCACGTGAAACAAAAGAATTCATTAACCATAGTAAACAAACTGATTATGAGCAAAGAATCACTTGCAAAAAGCATTCGGGAAATACCTGATTTTCCCATTCCCGGCATCCTGTTCTACGATGTCACCACCCTGTTCAAAGACCCACAGGCATTGCAAGAGCTGTCGGACACCTTGTATGACATGTACAAAGGGAAAGGCATCACCAAAGTAGTAGGCATTGAGAGCCGGGGATTCATCATGGGTCCTATCCTGGCAACACGCTTGGGAGCCGGATTTGTTCCTATCCGCAAGCCCGGTAAATTGCCTGCAGAGACCATCGAAGAGAGTTACGACAAAGAGTACGGAACGGACACCATCCAGATGCACAAAGATGCAATCGAAGAGAACGACGTTGTCTTGCTGCACGACGACCTGTTGGCTACAGGCGGAACGATGAAGGCTGCTTGCAACTTAGTGAAACAGATGAACCCGAAAAAGATGTTTGTCAACTTTCTGATAGAGCTGAAAGAGCTGAACGGGAAAGCCGTATTCGACAAGGATATCGAAGTGCAGAGTGTATTAAGCCTCTGAACCAACCATCGCGAACAGACAAAAGACGAGCAAGAGAACCAGCAGATAGAACAGAAGATGGACATACTGGAACATAACGACTACCTGAAAGGAATCGTACAGAATCTGCCTGACAGCCCCGGCATCTACCAATACTTAGATGCCGGCGGCACTGTCATCTATGTAGGGAAAGCGAAGAATCTGAAAAGGAGAGTATCGTCCTACTTCAACCGAGACCACGGACGCTCAAAAACCAGCGTATTAGTCGGCAAAATAGCAGATATCCGCTACATCGTTGTGAAGACAGAGGAAGACGCATTGCTGCTGGAAAACAACCTCATCAAAAAATACAGACCCCGATACAACGTACTGCTGAAGGATGACAAGACCTATCCGAGCATCTGCGTGCAGAACGAATATTTTCCGCGTGTATTCAAGACACGACGAATCATACGTAACGGTTCAAGCTACTACGGCCCATACAGTCACATTCCATCCATGTATGCCATATTGGACCTCATCAAACAGTTGTATCCACTGCGTACTTGCAAGCACAATCTGACACCCGAAAACATCCGGGCAGGGAAGTTCCAGGTCTGTCTGGAATATCACATCAAACGTTGCGCCGGTCCCTGCATCGGGAAGCAAAGTCTGGAAGAGTATCAGAAAAACATCGCTGAAATCAAAGAAATACTTAGGGGGAACACCAAGGAAATAGGGCAGACACTCTACAAACAGATGATTGCTTTGGCCGAAGAGATGCGCTTCGAGGAGGCACAGCAGATAAAGGAGAAATACCAGCTGATTGAGAACTACTGCGCAAAGTCGGAGGTGGTAAGCAGCATCCTGCACAACATAGATGTCTTTTCGATAGAAGAAGACAGCGATGGAAAGACAGCATTCATCAACTATCTGCACATTACCAACGGAGCCGTCAACCAAGCCTTCACCTTCGAATACAAAAAGAGGCTGGAGGAGAGCAAAGAGGAATTGCTGGCATTGGGAATCGTGGAGATGCGCGAACGATACAAAAGTCTGTCGCGCGAAATCATTGTGCCGTTTGAACCGGAAATCGAACTGAACAACGTGGTGTTTACCGTACCTCAACGGGGAGATAAGAAGAAATTGCTGGAACTCTCCATCCTGAACGTCAAACAATACAGAGCCGACCGACTGAAACAGTCGGACAAGCTGAACCCCGAGCAACGGACTACGCGCCTGCTAAAAGAGATACAGGAACAGCTGCATTTGAAGAAAATGCCCCTACGCATCGAGTGTTTTGATAACTCCAACATCCAAGGTTCGGATGCAGTGGCAGCCTGCGTGGTATTCATCAAAGGGAAACCGGCTAAAAAGGAGTATCGGAAATACATCATCAAGACGGTGGTGGGACCCGATGACTACGCATCCATGCAAGAGGTGGTACGCCGACGCTACAAAAGGGCAATGGACGAAGGCACTCCCCTACCCGACCTGTTGATAACTGACGGTGGAAAGGGACAAATGGGCGTAGTAAAGGAGGTGATAGACGAGCTCGGCTTGGATATACCCATTGCGGGATTGGCCAAAGACAACCGGCACCGCACTTCGGAACTGCTGTTCGGCTTTCCTCCACAAACGGTGGGCATGAAGCAAACCTCCCCATTGTTTCACCTGCTCACCCAAATACAAGACGAAGTACATCGCTTTGCCATCACTTTCCATCGGGACAAACGTAGCAAAAGGCAGACTGCATCCGAATTGGATGAAATAGCCGGCATCGGAGAGAAAACCAAAACAATGCTGCTGCAAAAGTTCAAAAGCCTCAAACGAATAAAGGAGGCATCCGTGGAAGAGCTCTCAGAAGTAATCGGACAGGCCAAAGCCAAACGCCTGAAGGAGCATTGCGGTTCAGACAACTGATATCAGCCACCATAGGGGCAAACCCATATAGCTACCACGGCAGATGCGACTATACCATTATATTATAGTTGCTCTCCTCAGTCTGCATTAAAGCTGCATCGGCGGTCAATCATCAACAAGACAAGTGCAACGTCAGACCCCGACAAAATCAGTATAGAATCCAATCATAATGAGGTGCTCAAATAGCTGTATGGCAGTCCCGATTTGTAAACTATTATTTAAAACCACAATTGAGAACGATTCTAAAAAATCAATTTTACAACATATTGATAATAAGATACTTAGATAAGCAAACATTCAGTCCTATACTGAAACCATTTCGGTCGTATACTGAAATACATTCAGTCGTATACTGAAACCATTTCAGTCGTATACTGAATCATGCTCCCTTTATTTCTTATACTATTATCGTCCCGTTTGTCAAACAATTTCCAAATCTGTTTCTGAATAAATTGATAACTCAAGTTTCGTATTTACATAAACAGACGGATATGAATAGGGTGAGTGAATTATCCGACATATGTAAGGGCAGAACATTTTAGCTTCGCTCAAAACAACATCTATTATTTTATACTAAGGTATAGCCTGCCCAAAACCGCACAACAGCGGGTGCAGGGCGCAAAATGTTGCGCCCCTACAGTTATAACAACCATTCTATCAATCTGTTGATGTAAAACTGAAACTCAAATTGATAAAAAGAGCATCGTAGAAACATAGACGAGATTTTCCCAAAGGAAAAAGAGGAAATACCAGAAATAAGTCGTATGTTTGCAATAGAATAAAACAGGGATGTACCCATAAACAATGATTCAATATGAGAGTAGTAATACAGCGAACCGCACATGCTTCGGTCACCATCAACGGCACCTGCAAGTCTGCCATCGGAAAAGGATTGATGATACTGGTAGGTATTGAAGAGAGCGACGGGAAGGAGGATGTGGAATGGCTATGCAAGAAGATAGTAAATCTGCGCATTTTCGACGATGAAAACGGAGTAATGAACAAGTCGGTACTGGATATCGACGGAGAGATATTGGTCGTTAGCCAGTTCACCCTGCATGCATCCACCAAAAAGGGGAACCGGCCCAGCTACATACGTGCTGCCAAGCATGACATCTCGATACCTCTCTACGAAGCGTTCTGCCGCGAACTGAGCCAGGCATTGGGCAAAGAAATAGGAACGGGAGAATTCGGAGCGGACATGAAGGTAGAGCTGCTGAACGACGGTCCCGTAACCATCTGGATAGATACGAAGAACAAAGAATAAAAAAGCGATGAAAACAGCAGAAAAGAGCGATGCACTGTCGCTGTGTGAAGCACAGCGGCAAGTGGATGAATGGATCAAGACATACGGCGTGCGCTACTTCAGCGAGCTGACCAACATGGCCATACTGACCGAAGAGGTGGGCGAACTGGCACGCATCATGGCACGCAAATATGGAGACCAATCCTTCAAAGCAGGCGAGAAGGAGAATCTGGACGATGAAATGGCGGATGTACTGTGGGTACTAATCTGTCTTGCCAATCAGACAGGCGTAGACCTGACAGAGGCCTTTCGCAGAAATCTGGCCAAAAAGACATCGCGCGACAAGGAGCGACACCTGAACAACCCCAAACTGAAATAACTCAAAAACGAAACGATATGGAGAACAACAACACACCTAAAATGAGTAAGTATGAAGCCGCTTTAGCTAAATACAACACCCGTCTGAACGACGAAGAGATAGCAGCAAAAGTAGCCCAACTCATCGAAGAAAAGGCACCTGCCAACCATACGGAAGCAGTGAAGAAATTCCTCTTTAACTGCATCGACCTGACGACACTGAACAGCACCGACAACGACCCCAGCGTCATGCAGTTCGTGCAAAATGTGAACCGCTTTGAGGAGACCTATCCCGACCTGAAGAATGTAGCGGCCATCTGTGTATATCCCTACTTTGCGGAGGTGGTAAAGGATACGTTGGAAGTAGAAGAGGTCAAGATAGCGTGTGTATCGGCAGGATTTCCTTCATCACAAACCTTTATTGAAGTGAAAGTGGCAGAAACAGCCATGGCATTGATGGAGGGGGCAGACGAAATTGATGTGGTCATCTCTGTGGGCAAGTTCCTGGCCGGCGACTACGAAGGAATGTGCGACGAGCTGCAAGAACTGAAGGATACCTGCAAAGAGCATCACCTGAAAGTGATACTGGAAACCGGTGCCCTGAAGAGTGCCGAAAACATCAAAAAAGCCTCGATTTTATCGATGTATTCAGGAGCGGACTTCATCAAGACATCGACGGGCAAGCAACAGCCTGCGGCAACCCCCGAAGCTGCATACGTCATGTGTCAGGCTATTAAGGAGTATTACCAGGAGACAGGCAACAAGGTGGGATTCAAACCGGCAGGAGGCATCAACACAGTGGCAGATGCTATCGTCTACTACACCATCGTGAAAGAGGTCTTGGGTGACGAGTGGCTCAGCAACGAATACTTCCGGTTGGGTACCAGTCGGCTGGCCAACCTGTTGCTGTCCGACATCCTGGGAGAAGAGACGAAATTCTTCTGATAAAGAAAGGATGATGTCACATGAAAACGGGCGGAAAATTCCGCCCGTTTTCGTTTTATGGGATGGATGTATCAATCTCAATACGTACGTTCAATCACATAATCCAGATAAGTCATCATGGCAGCACGTACCTCCGTATCCGGATGTGAAGAGAGCAGTTCGCAGGCACGTCGATGATAATCGTGCATCACCCGGGTGGCATATTCTATGCCTCCCCTTTGCTTGACAAACTCGATGAAATGGGATATTTCGTCGGCAGAAGCATCACCCTTCTTTATGCGGACAGCCACATCCTGAGCCCAGTCGGATGAAGCTGTGCGAAGCACATACAGTGCCGGCAGCGTCAGTTTGCCCTCCATCATATCATTACCGGTCGGCTTGCCTATCTGCTTGCTGTCATAGTAGTCAAATATATCATCCTTTATCTGAAAGCAAAGGCCGATATACTCACCCAGCAGACGTGCTTCCTCTACCCTGTCAGCAGAAGCTCCTGCCGAGAGGGCACCGGCTTGGGTACACGCAGCAAAGAGGACGGCCGTTTTTTTACGGATGACCTCGAAGTACACCTCCTCCGAGAAATCCATGTTACTGACATTGGCAAGCTGCAGCAGCTCACCGTCGGCCAAATCCTGTCCCAAGGCAGAGACAAGCTGAACCAGCGAAAGATGCCGGGTCATTCCCACCTGAAGCAACGAGGTAGCCAGCAGATAATCGCCCGACAGCACTGCAACCTTATTATTAAACAGCGCATTCACCGAGGGTTGGCCACGCCGCTCCGAACTCTCGTCCACCACGTCATCGTGAACCAGACTGGCATTATGAAGCAGTTCCAACGAAGCAGCCGCATGCAATGTAGCCGCCGAAACCTCACCGTACAGCTTGGCAGCGAGTAGCACCAGAACGGGGCGCATCATCTTCCCCTGCCGCTGCAGGATGTGTGCTACGACACAGTCCAACAGAGGGTTAGAACTGGAGAGGGTGCTTTCAAATAACCGGTTGAATGCTTCCAATTCCGAAACAATCGGAGATTTTATCTTTGATAAGTAGTCCATGCAACGCATAATTTGAGCACAAAAATAGTAATAAAACGGTTAATACCGTATTTTTTTGTACTTTTACCGAGAAAAAAGAGGTATTTATATGAATTCAAACGATAAACTGTTTCTGCTCGATGCATACGCACTCATCTATCGGGCTTACTATGCGTTCATCAAAAACCCGCGCATCAACTCCAAGGGTTTCAATACATCGGCCGTACTGGGCTTTGTAAATACACTGGAAGAGGTGCTGAAAAAGGAGAATCCCACCCATATCGGCGTAGCGTTTGACCCCTCAGGCCCCACCTTCAGGCACAAGGCTTACGAACAGTACAAGGCACAACGCGAAGAGACCCCTGAAACCATCCGCCTCTCTGTACCCATCATCAAAGAGATTATCAAAGCCTACCGCATCCCCATCTTGGAGGTAGAGGGTTACGAAGCCGACGACGTGATAGGTACACTGGCTACCCAAGCAGGTTCGCAGGGCATCTGCACCTATATGATGACACCCGACAAGGATTACGGCCAATTGGTAGGAGGTTGCGTCTACATGTATCGTCCCAAACACACCGGCGGTTTCGAGGTGATGGGAGCAGAAGAGGTGAAAGCAAAGTTCGACATCCAACATACATCGCAAGTCATCGACATGCTGGGACTGATGGGCGACACCGCCGACAACATACCCGGCTGTCCCGGCGTGGGTGAAAAGACGGCACAGAAACTGGTCACTCAGTTTGGCAGCATCGAACAGCTGCTGGCACATACGGACCAACTGAAAGGCGCACTCAAGAAGAAGGTGGAGGAGAACGGCGAACAAATCCGATTCTCCAAATTTCTGGCCACCATCAAGACGGACGTGCCCATCAGTCTGGACATGCAGGCACTGGTTCGTGAAGAGCCCGATGCCGAGAGGCTGCGCCAACTGTTCGAGGAACTGGAGTTCCGTACACTGATTGAACGGGTGCTGAAGAAAACCGGCACTCCCCTACCCTCTTCCATGCCGAACAGTAGCATGACGGGCAATCAGACACCCGACCTTTTTGCCGGCACCCTGTTCGCAGCCCCGGTCACACCAGACAACAACCCGACGCAAAAAAACAGCGAAACCCAAGGCGATTTGTTTGCAGAATTCGCGGACGGAGGGACAGGAGACGACGGAAATTCAAATCTGGAAAGCTTAGAAACCATCCAGACGAATTACCAACTTATTGATACAGAAGAGAAAAGAAAAGAAATTATTCAAAAATTACGGACAACGGATTTTCTCTCAATAGATACAGAAACCAGTAGCACCAATCCGATGGAGGCGGAATTGGTGGGAATGAGCTTTGCATGTACCGAAAACGAGGCGTACTACGTACCTGTTCCTTCAAATCGTGAAGAAGCGTTAAGGATTGTTTCCGAATTCAAATGTCTGCTGGAAGACGAACGAATCGGCAAAATCGGGCAAAACATCAAGTACGACCTCATCGTGCTGCAAAACTACAACGTGCAGGTAAAAGGCAGACTGTTCGACACCATGCTGGCTCACTACGTACTGCAACCCGAGTTGAGACACAACATGGACTATCTGGCCGAAATCTATCTGCACTACCGCACCATCCATATAGACGAACTGATAGGCAGCCGCGGAAAAAACCAAGGCAACATGCGCGACCTTCCGCCCGAAGCTGTCTACCGATATGCCTGCGAAGATGCCGATGTCACACTCAAGCTGAAACACATATTGGAAAAGGAGCTGAAGGAGAAACAGGCAGAGCAACTCTTCTACGACATCGAAATGCCGCTGGTGCCCGTACTGGCACACATCGAAAGCAACGGCGTGCTGGTAGACACAGAGGCCCTGAAGCTCTCATCGGTTCATTTTGCCCAACGGCTGGAACAGATAGAGAAGGAGATATACGAACTGGCCGGCGAGACATTCAACATCGCATCGGCCAAACAGGTAGGCGAAATCCTGTTCGACAAGCTGAAGATAGCAACAAAAGCCAAGAAGACCAAATCCGGCCAATACGTCACCTCGGAAGAGGTACTGCAGGGATACCGTCCCAAACACGAAATCATCGGCAAGATTCTGGAGCACCGCGGACTGAAGAAGCTGCTGGGCACTTACATTGATGCCTTGCCGCAACTCATCAACCCACGGACAGGCCGCATACACACCTCGTTCAACCAGGCAGTGACCGCTACGGGCCGTCTCAGCTCCAGCAACCCCAACCTGCAGAACATCCCCATCCGCGACGAAGACGGCAAGGAGATACGAAAGGCGTTTATCCCCGACGAAGGGTGTGCATTCTTCTCGGCCGACTACTCGCAGATCGAGCTCCGCATCATGGCGCATCTCAGCGGCGACCGCAACATGATAGAGGCCTTCAGGAGCGGGCACGACATACACTCCGCCACCGCGGCCAAGATATACAAGGTAGACATCCATGATGTCACCCCCGACATGCGCCGCAAAGCCAAGACGGCCAATTTCGGCATCATCTACGGCATCTCCGTGTTCGGACTGGCCGAACGCATGGAGGTAGACCGCAAAGAGGCCAAAGAACTGATAGACGGGTATTTCGAAACCTATCCGCAGATAAAGGAGTATATGGACCACAGCATCCAGGTGGCCCGCGAACAGGGCTATGTTGAGACCATCTTCCACCGCAAACGCTACCTGCCGGACATTAATTCACGCAATGCCGTGGTGCGGGGCTATGCCGAGCGCAACGCCATCAACGCCCCCATTCAAGGCAGTGCCGCTGACATCATCAAGGTAGCCATGGCACGCATCTACCGGCGCTTCCAGGCCCTGCAGCTGAAGACGAAGATGATACTGCAAGTCCACGACGAACTCAACTTCAGCGTTCCACCTGCCGAGAAGGAGGTGGTACAGCGCATTGTCATCGAAGAGATGGAGGCAGCCTACCCCATGCAGGTTCCCCTGAAGGCCGATTGCGGATGGGGAGCCAACTGGCTGGAGGCACATTGACGCAGCACCAAACACCTCATTCACGGAAGCCGGAATGCACGCGATGCACTCCGGCTTCTGTGTCAGTTCTTGTGCTTAGGGTGCAGTGTCAGACGAGGAAAGAGCTTGCGGAAACGAATCAGATGGTTGGTGATACCTCCGCCGGCAACAACCAACGTCACGGCGCCGATGATGAGCAGCAGCCCTACAAAGATGCGGGGTGTCAGTACCTCACCAAAAACCATCACGCCAAAGATGACCGCCGTCACCGGTTCCAGTGCACCCAGAATGGCGGTCGGTGTAGAGCCGATGTACTGCACGGCACCCGTCGTACAAAGAAAAGAGACGGCTGTGGGAAACAGAGCCAGACCCAACAGATTACCCCACAGGAACCACTGGTCGGCAGCAGGTACGCACCAGCTATCGGCATAGAAAAGCCGGACCAAGAAGAGCGACACCCCAAACAACAGCACGTAGAACGTCACCTTCAGGGTAGCCATCTCCTTCAGCACCGAACGGTTGATGCCCACCATATAGACAGCGTATGAGAGTGCCGATACAAACGCCAAGGCAACCCCCGTCAGGCTGAGCGTAGCTCCGTCGCCTCCCTGATAGAGCAGTGCAATGCCACCCAAGGCAAGCAGCATACAGAGTGTCACCTGCAAAGTCAGTTTTTCCTTGTATACCAGCCACATAATCAGTGTCACCAGAATGGGATAGACAAACAAAAGTGTAGAAGCAATGCCCACATCCATATAGTTGTAACTGCCGAAGAGCGTCAGCGACGACAAGGCCACCAAAAGGCCCATCCCGACCAAGGGCATCACCTCGTTACGCTTCAGCCTGAAGTCGCGTCCCCTCCACTTCAGCATCACGCCCAGCAAGGGAATGGCTATCAGGTAACGGAAGAACAAGACAGAATCCGGATTCATCCCCGCCTCGTACAGAGGCAAGGCAAACAGCGGATTCATGCCATAGGAAGCCGATGCAATTGCACCCAACAGATAACCTTTCGCTTTATCATTCATAAATCATCCTCCATTTCATTTAGCGGGTGCAAAAATAGTCATTAATCCGCATAATTGGTTCTGGTATGCAGCTTGATTACAGGAACGAGTGAAGCGTATGCTAAGAGTTCTGTATCTTCCACTCGGCAATGGTGCGGGTCTCTGAGGAGAAGTTCATGCCGATGCGGATGACCTGACGCTTATCAGTGGCGTAGGGCTTGGCATAACCTTTGGCCTCTATCTGCTGCAGAGCCTCGTCGGCACTGCCATCCATTTTGAACTCCAGGATATAGACGTAATCCTTCATCTCCAACGTGCAGTCCACACGGCCATAGCTCTGGCGGTCTTCCACCTTGATGGCCTGGCAATAGACTCCTATCAGGCGTAGTAACAGGTAGAAGGTGTACTGGAAGTGCTTCTCCGTGGCCTTGATATCCTTCAATGCCTCGTGACTGTCATAGGGGATGCTGGAGAGGAAGGCGGTGAGCGACTCGCAGAAGGGCTCTACTTCGCCGACGTTCAGCAGTTCTACCGCATCGGTCAGCCAAGAGGAGAAACGGTCTGCCCTTGACTGCAAATAGTTGGAAGCAATCAGTGTGAGGAATCCCTTGCGCACTTCGTTGTTGGGGAAATCGAGCAGGAAAGTTTCGGTCATAGGACGATAATCCTTGATGGTGAGGTAGCCGCTCTGGTAAATCATGGGCAGCGGACGCTCCACATCGGCCTTGTAGTCGATAAACTCCGAGGCATCGTAGTACTTGCCCGTCAGCTCGTTGATTTGCTCGTTGCTGTGCCCTAACAGGCGGATGAGGTAGGTAGGCGTGCCCGAGGCAAACCAGTAGTCGCGCAGCATCTGCTTGGCGAAGGCATTCAGCAGGCTGAAGGGATTGAAGACACCCAGCATGGCAGGGCTAAAGTGGTAGCCGTCGTATTGGCGCTTTAATATGGCCTTCATTTCATCGACTGCTACCTTGAATTTCCCTGCCATCTGTCGGATAGGTTCGGCAAACACCTCCTCCAGTTCTTCTTTCGTAATTCCACACAAGGCCTCGTAGCGCTCATCCATACTGATATCGTCCGGCTGATTGAATCCGCTGAAGACACTCACTTGCGAGAACTTCGTCACGCCTGTCAGCATCACGAAGCGCAGGTCGGCATCGGCTGCCTTGAAGGTGCTGTAGAAACCTTTCAGAATGTTGCGGTGGTCGTCCTCCAGGCGGATACGGTTGCCACCCTCATCCACATACGAGGCATCGGTATCAAGCACATCAAGTATCGGCTTGTCGTACTCGTCTATCAACACCACAGCACGATGACCCGTCTGTCGGTGAGCCTCCTGGAGTATCAGGCTGAAGCGCAAGCCCAAGTCCTGTTCCTCACCCGTCATGCCATACTCCTGCTCCCAAACAGAGAGGTAGTGGCAGAGTCGTTCTCTCAACACACCTTGCTTTGTGAAGTTGCCCCCATTGAAGTCAATATGGAATACCGGATAGACTGTCCACTCCTTCTCCAGCGCATCAATAGCCAGCCCACCAAACAGCTCCTTGTGCCCCAAGAAGTAGTGCTTCAGGGTAGAGATAAGCAGGCTCTTCCCGAACCGGCGGGGACGGCTCAGGAAATAAATCGTTCCATTACAAACAAGATTATATATCAAGGCTGTTTTATCCACATAGAGATAGCCTTCCTCACGAATCCGGTCAAAGCTCTGTATTCCGATGGGGTACTTCATAATCGATTCCTTTCTTGATTTGACTACAAAAGTATATAAAATCCGCGAGATTCTACATCGGCTGGATAAAGAAAGAGTTTTTCCTTTAAAGGACAGATAGTGCAAAAAACGAGTGAGCGAGAGAAGAGGAAGTGTAGTATGAATGTAGTCAGATTCGCAGAGTTATTGTGAATATACTGGCACGCTGATCATTAATTGCTGAGAATGCTCGTTTTCCCCGTTATTTTCTTGGGCGATATACTATTTTACGATACATTTGTCTGATACAAATCAAACTTTAATTGCAACAATGAGGATTTTACAAATGCTATTGTGGGGATGTCTGTTCATCTCCTGTGCCACGAAAGAGAGCTATGAAGGCACTGTCCCGTTCAGCCTTGACGATTTCAGGTTCCGTAAACGGTTGAGCGGAATGACCGTACCGTTTGACACGCCTGTCATGAGCCCTTACAACATACAGGTCTATGACACCATACTGGTGACCATGGAGAGTCAGGGAGATGCGGTGTGCTGCCTGTACAACCTGAGAACCCGCCGCAAGATAGGCGAACGCCTGAAGAAGGGACAAGGGCCCGGCGAAATGCTGATGCCGGCCTTTGTGAACAATGACGGCAAATCCATACAGGTGGTTGACATGGCCACGTCTACCGTATATCGGTACGATGTACAGGAGTTCATACACCAGGATGCTCCACAACCCCTCTCTACCTGTAAGCTGGAGGGGGAGGTCTGTGCGGAGATGCAGCAGGTCGGCGACAGGCTGATAGGCCACTCCTACTTCAAGGAACACCAGCTCTTTGCCTTCGACGGGAACGGGAAGATGGTGGCCGAACTGGCGGAGTTCCCTCCCTGCACCATCGAGTATACGGAGACGGAGCGGGCTGATGCCTTCTATATGGGGTTTGCATCGAATAAACGGAACCGGGTGGCCATCTGCTACTACATGACCGACCTGATTGACCTGAGTTTTGGATAAGAAAAGTGTTAAAAAATAGTTAGAATGCCCAATTATAT
>JBJEHI010000081.1:0-2545 GCA_051875915.1 Bacteroides sp. | reverse complement strand
AGGGCCATTTTTGTGTTAATGAGTGTAAAACTCAAAATATCTGCCACACTTTTTTAGCCGTTAATCCTTTTATATAAAGGAGATTAACAGAAAGTGTGTGGCAGATGGCAGATAAACAAAATTTGTCACGCGCGCGCGCGTGAGAGAGAGTGAGAGCGTACACGTAAAGAGATTCTTTCTTTTGCCGATAGAGATTCTCGTTTTATTTTTATACTTTTTGATGTTTTCTGAAAATAGTCGTAACTTTGTAAACTGTTTCAGGCTTACCTCTCCTGCAACAGAAGAGAAACTATGGGTGTATACATCAACAAAGGCAACAGGGAGTTTCGCGACATCTTGTCTCACGAGTATGTTGACAAGTCATCGCTGATTCCGGCAATCAACGCTACGCTCAACTCCGAGTCCCGTTACAGTTGCGTGACCCGCTGCCGTCGATTTGGCAAGTCGATGGCGGCCAAAATGCTGTGTGCCTATTATGACAAGTCGTGTGATTCGCGTGAGCTGTTTTCCGGCTTAAGCGTCGAGAAGGATGAGTCGTATGAGCGGTTTCTGAATAAGTACTATGTGATATGCGTTGACATGACGGATTTCACCACAAAATACAGGTACGAGAAGGATATAGTCAAGCGAATTCAAAATAGAATCATAAACGATGTTCTGGCAGAGTTCCACCAGATTACCAGACAAGAGGATGACGACTTGATGGACATCCTCTACCGCATCAGCGAGAGCACGGACGAGCGATTTGTGATGATCATTGACGAGTGGGATGCCATCCTGCGTGAAATGGGAACGGATGACTACATAACCACGGCATACGTCGATTTGCTCCGCCGCCTCTTCAAGGGTTCCGGTTCAAACACTGTCTTTGCCGGTGCGTACCTTACTGGCATCCTGCCGATAAAGAAATACAATACAGAGTCGGCACTGAACAACTTCTGCGAGTATTCGATGATAGATCCAGCCAATCTTGCTTCGTGCTATGGATTCACTGAAGAGGAGGTAGTAATGTTGGCCAAGCGGCATGATGCCTCCATGGAAAATCTGAAACTGTGGTATGACGGATATAATATCGGCAAGGTGAAATCCATCTACAATCCCTATTCTGTGATGAAAGCCCTGCAGCGTGGCGTTTGCAAGAGCTATTGGACAACCACGGGAGCCTACGACTCGGTGAAGACCTACATCCAGATGAATTTCGAAGGACTGAAGGACGACATCATCAGGATGCTGTCGGGAGAACATGTGTATGTAGATACCACAGAGTTCCTCAATGACATGCGGGTCGTAAGGAGCAAGAACGATGTCCTCACCGTGCTGATTCATCTCGGTTATCTGGCATACAATGGTGATGCCCAAGAGTGTTATATACCGAACAAGGAGGTGGCGGATGAAATGAACAACGCCGTAAAAGCTACTTCTTGGGAACCGTTGATAAAAACGATACAAAATTCCAAAGCTCTTCTCGATGCTACCATTTCGGGCAACGAGCAAGCTGTGGCGCGAGGCATCGACCAGGCTCACGACGAGCATACAAGTATCCTTGCCTACAACGACGAGAACTCGCTTGCCTGCGTGCTTTCCATTGCCTACATCTGGGCAAAGAACGAATACATCATCCACCGCGAGTATGCCACAGGTAAAGGCTATGCCGATCTGGTGATGATTCCCCGTCGTCAAGTCGACAAACCGGCACTCGTCATCGAGCTGAAGTTCAACCACACAACCGATACTGCCATCAGTCAGATTAAGCAGAAGAACTATCCGGCAAAGCTGGTCGAATATACAGGTGACATTCTTCTTGTAGGAATCAACTATGACAAGGAGACAAAGCTGCATATCTGTAAGATAGAAAGATACAGCTCCAAGTGATTGCTATCAGAAAGCGTCTACTCACGTTCCCAATAAGCATACTTTACAGTGAGGGGCAGACAATCTTCATTACGAGTGTATTGTCTGCCCCTTTTTAAAGAGTGATTAATTCGGTTCAGAATGCTTCTTGTCGTTTATGTTTACCGCTTTCTGGTTCACCAGGATACCACCAGCCATAGCCTTTGTCTTCAACGGAATCTACGACTCGAACATCATTACCATATTAATCTTGTATGTATAAGTATACCGTTGTTCATATCTATGACGGTCTAAATCAAATTTAAAAGAATGGAATAGTCCGAAACAGGACAAGCAGTATCACATTGCCAATGACAGGTTAAATATTTCAAAATAGCGAAACAAATCATGATAAAAGTTTCCATATATATAAACTTGTTTATACTTTTGCAGCATGAATCGTGAAATTAAATACTACAAGCATTATTTCATAGATTTCTACAACTCGTTAGATTTTGCCGTGCAACGCTAAAATAGCGTATGTGCTACAGTACATCAAGACAGAGCAACGATGGAATGAAAAGTTTGTGAAATTCATCCGTGATGGTCTCTTCGAATTGAGGGCAAACCACAACGGTAATATCTATCGTGTATTTTTTATACTTGACGGTGGAAACATTGTCATACTCTTCAATGGTTTTCAAAAGAAGAGTCA
>JBJEHI010000080.1:0-42277 GCA_051875915.1 Bacteroides sp. | reverse complement strand
AACATTTCCCTTCATGGCTGTAGCACTTTGTGAGGGAGGTTGCGGATTTGAGGATTATGAGAAAAGCAATCATTGCCGTTTGGCTTGTATGTGCCTGTACTGTCGCACTCCGGGCACAAAAAGAATTCAGTGAAATAGGTGAGTGGGAAACGGACCGTCAGGGCTTGCCTGCTTTCCGATATACAGGTACATTGCCCTATAGGGCTACGTTGGACAATGGAGACAGCGTGAAGGTCGATCCCGACCCGTGGTTCGTGTTGGGAAATGCACAGCTCACCCTGTTTACCCATGTGAGCGGACAGCTGGAGCTGATTAGCGGACAGCGAGCGTGGGCCCGTTTAAATCAGGGTGACCGTATCAATACGGGTGCTAACGAGGCTTTTTTGCAACTGCTCGACAAAGAGGGAGAACCGACGGAAACCCTTCGGCTGACAGGTATGGAGTCGCTGGCTGCCCATCCGGAACTGTGCCGCCGTACCTTTGGTTGCGGATACGCACGCTATGATTATCTGACAAAGCCCGTGGAGGTAAGTCGTACGCTGGGTGTACGTCCTTCGCAACAAGTAGGTGGCGGGGCTTCCGCCTTTTTACTGACCGTAGCTGTCTGCAACCGTTCGTCACGTACACAACGCATACGTTATGTAGAGCGCATCCGTGCCCGCTACGAAACCATGATGCAGCAGCTGATGCCGTCCCAATGGAAAAAAGTGAAGTATCGGCCTGCCATTGAGGCGCAGAATGCACGGGTGGTTGCCCGATTCAGTGCACTGACGGATGATCCGATGCTGTTTCAAAGCAAAGACGATCTTTCGAAATACGAAGGCTTTCCGCCCGTATTGTTTGTCGAAGACCTCTCCGGCAAGGGCCGTCCCAGCTGTACGGCCGATGATTTGGGCTATGCATACGAGCTGACGTTGCGGCCGGGTGAACGGCGTGAAGTACGGATGATTGTGGGCTATAGTATGGAGCGTTCATATTCCAACATCGGACAGATACATGATGAACTGACTCGCCCCGGCTCTTTTGCTGAAGAGTGGCGGCAGCTGTTGCCCCGCTATGACGAGGAATCCGATGCCGAGTTGGGACGCGAACTGACGTGGCATGCCCACATGCTGGAGGCTATGTCCACCTATAGCGACTACTACCATGAGACGAAGATTCCTCAGGGTACCATTTACGACTACTACTGGGGGCAGCATGCTTCGGCCCGCGACAATTTCCAGCACGCGCTGCCTACCATCTACTATCGTCCCGAATTGACAAAGAGCATCATACGCTACATGATGAAGCGTACGCTGCCCAGCGGAGACGTGATGTTGATTGAGTATGGCAACGGCTATGCCGAACCTACCTGCTACCAGACCAGCGACCAGCAACTGTGGTTCTTCTTGCTCTTGTCGGAGTATCTGCGTATCACGGGCGACTATGCTTTCCTGAACGAGAAGGTGCCCTGCTATCCTGTGAAGGAGATGCCGGAATATACCATTCTTGAACATGCCACCCATTGCTTCGACTATCTGCGCAATCAGGTGGGTACGGGTAGTCATGGATTGGTGAGATTGCTCAATTCCGACTGGTGCGACGGTATTTTCTACACGATATCCGCTCCTTACAATGTGGTGCAGCCTCAGGGAGAATCGCACATGAATACGGCAATGGCGTTGACCATCCTGCCTGTACTGGCCGACCAGTTGGAACGGGCTCAGGCTGATTCCCGTTTGGTAGAAAGCATGAGACAGTGGCGGCAGCAGCTGTACGAGGCTTATATGCGCGACTGGGGCGACCGTGCTTTCCCGCGACGGATGTACTTTGCCGGCAGACAGTTTGGCGAGGACAATCTCTTCTTGGAGCATCTGGGCTTCACCTTGCAGATGCGCGATGTACCCGAAGCACGTCGACGTGCTCTCTATGGAGAGATGCAGCAACGCCTCTATGTGGGCGAGAAATTGGGTGCCCGCGAGCAGGAGAGGCCGGAACTGACCAGTGACGATCTGGACTATGGGTCGCGCGAGAACGGTGGATTCTGGTATTCGCTTAACGGTCCGGTGATAGTAGGTGTCAACACGTTCGATTCCACCGAGGCGATGCGGCTGCTCAAGCAGATGTCACTGGCCAATGCTGCCCGTCAGTTCCCCCACTACTGGACAGCTTATTGGTCGGCTGCAGACAACATTGAGTCATCGTTGGTGCGTTCGGAAGGATTGCCTGACCAGACGGCCTCCTATTCAGAAACGGCCATTGCTTGTGCCCATGTCCATGCCTGGATGCTCTATCTCTATCATCGCTTGAAAGAGGGTGAGGGAAAGTGATGCCGGTGTGGTTGATTTACTGAAACTGCTACGAGAAGGGGGCGAGCCGGAGGGTTCGCCCCCTTCTCGTGCCCGACATGAGCCCTGTGGAAAGCTGCAACGAAAATAGGTACAAACCATTTGATAATTGAAGAATAGTATTTATATTTGCGCCAACTATCAAACAAAACACGCAAATTTGATTACGTCATGTCCTGCTCTGCCAACCTTCGCTTGCTGCTCTGCTGCCTTCTTTGTGCAGTGTCGGCCCTTCCTTTGTCGGGTCAGGACAATCCGTATAAGATTAAGAATTCGCTCTATGCGCTTTACATGGAAGGGCACACCAATCTGCGGCACCCCATATCCTTGATGTGGGCCGACAGCCTCAGCCGGCAGGCGGTGCGCGAAGGCGACCAGAAGGCCGAATGCCTGGGTGCCGTATTGCGGTTGAGGCACTTTACGCGAGGGATCGACCGGCAGGCCATGGAGCGTGAAGCGGAAAACCTGCGCCAAGTGTCGCGACGCAATGACTTCCCCCGCTACTACTACTATGCCTATCAGCTGGAGATGGTGTGGCTGATAAACCACGGTATGCTTGTGTCGGCTCTGCACCGGTGCGAACAGATGCGTAAGGAGGCCTATGCCGAAAACGACCCTTACGGCATCTTCAACTGCCTGCGCATTATGGGGCAAATCTACTACTCGCGTCTGAGCAATGTGCAGGCACTCGATTACCTCCAGCAGGCACTCGACTATCAGCTGAATTACCTGCCGCTTGAGTCACCGGCCGATTCTTACTTCTCGCTGGCCAGAGCCTATAGCATCGGAACCAGTCCCAATCCGGCAAAGGGTCTCGAATATGCCATCCAGGCAGAAAAGACTTCCAAGGTGATGCAGATGAAGATACAGGCAGTGGAGTTGCAGGCCGAATTACTCTACCAGTTGAAACGGTATCAGGAATTCCGCGACACATACGACCGCATGATGCAGCTTCACCGGGAGAACAAGGCGCTGCCTTCGGCCCACTACTATTTCGCACAGGTAGAAAAGGCTATCTTGGATCAGGACTATCAGCTGGCCTACGCTTATGTTGACTCCATCGGACATCCTTTGGACATGATGCTGTACAAAGTCCGGATTCTGGAGAAAATGGGACGTTACAAGGAGGCCCTCGAACTGGAACGCAGGAGGGAAGCCATGAGGGACTCGGTGCAGCAACAGTTGCAGACCATGGACTTGGCCGAGTTCAACGCACAGTTAGAGTCGGAACAGCTGAAACACGAGAACATGTTGCTTGACTTGCAAAACTCTGAACTGCAACTGAAGCAGATGCAGCAACAGATTGAACTGGAGCGGAGCACCTCGGAAAACAAGGAACTGGCCTTGCAGAACCGTGAATTGGAACTGCAGCAGCTGAAGGTGGAAACCAGTCTGCAGCAAGCTGAGAGCGAACGGGAAAGGTTGGAACACGAACAGCAGAAAAACGAGTTGGAGCAGCAGATTATGCACAACCGCTACCGCACCACTAACGTCACCATACTGGTAGGCGTGCTAATGCTGCTGATGCTTCTGCTGGTCATCTACGTGCACAAGCGCATCCGGACTGCCCGGATGCTGAAGGCACAGAACCGGGAGCTGCATCAGGCCCGCGAACAGATGGAGGATGCCCTGCATGAAGCCGAAGAACAGAAACGGCGGGCCGAGCAGGCCAACACCATGAAGACCATGTTCATACAGAACATGAGCCACGAGATACGTACCCCGCTGAACTCCATCGTAGGTTTCACCCAGATTCTGGCCGACCAGCAGACGGAATTAGAAGAGACCGAACGGCGGGAGTTCAGCCAGATTATCCTTCATAATTCGGATCTACTGACCACTTTGGTAGACGACCTGTTGGCCCTCTCCGAACTGGAGAGCGGAAAGTACGAAATCATCAATCAACAGGTACATTGTAACGTGCTGTGCCGCGAAGCATTGGCTACCGTCACCCACCGCTGTCCGGCTCATGTGAGGCTCTGCTTCACCTCCGAGGTCGACGATGACTTTACCGTTACTACCGACAGCCGTCGTGTCAGAGAGGTGCTGGTCAATCTGCTGGTCAATGCCGAGAAGTTTACCGAAAAGGGCGAAATCCGTCTGCATCTTTCACTTGCCGAGCATCCGGGCCGTCTTACCTTCTCAGTCACCGACACCGGCAGGGGCATTCCGGCAGGGCAGGCCGAGGAAATCTTCAAACGCTTCACGAAGCTCGATGCCTTTGTGCAGGGCAACGGGTTGGGGCTTAGCATCTGCCGTTTGATAGCCGACTGCCTCCATGCCGAAATCAAGGTAGATACCACCTATACCGAAGGAGCCCGTTTTGTCTTCATCCTGCCGTTGTGAGATGTATCTGCCAGCATCAAAAGTCAGTAGATACGCACAGTGCTGAGGAAAAAAATGCAGCCACCGCTTGCGCGGTAGCTGCAATTATCCTAAAAACACAATCAACTGACCTTACTGTTAGTTATCGCTATGTTTCGCATTCCACACGAGTAAGGTCAGTAAAACAGACATCAGGGCAGAACCTATCCAAAACATATTGACATAGGTGAAGTCATAAACATCCACTCCATTCACAACCGTTTTGTGTCCTTCTATCAGTACTCCGTTCATTACGTCCTGTAGTCCGGCTCCTACGTAGCTCGCGATTCCTACTACACCCAGCGCAGCTCCGGCAGCTGCTCGTGGTGCTATGTCTACTGCCATCAATCCTCCCAAAAAGCAAATCAGCACACCAATACCCAGACCAAAGAGAACCATTGCCGTGGCATCTACCCAGAAGTGTGCTCCGGGAACTAACAGAAACAGGCATAAAGCTGCCACATTCATCAACCCGAAAACCAGTGCCGGTACATTACGGCTGCTGCGGAAGAACTTATCCGATATCCATCCGGAAGCTACAGTCCCTATGATTCCACATACCGAGCTGATTGATATGATGAAACTGGCATCGAGTGTAGAGTACCCCTTCTGTGCTTCCAGATAGAATACACCCCATGAATTCACAGCATAGCGGCTGATATACATAAAGGCACTGGCCAAGGCTAATATCCAGATGGCAGGGTTGCGTAGCACAGCACGTTGCGCTTTTTTGAATACATCCTCATCAGCCTTGCCTTTGGTACTACCTCCTTGAGTTGCTATTTGTTGATCGAGCAGAAAACCTTGGCTTTGCGGTGTATCTCTCATGAAGAAATAAAGCATCGCAAAGCCTAACAATCCAATGATACCGGCTCCTATCATTCCATATCGCCATCCAGCCCAGCTGACAAGCAATGCAATGATAATGAAGGTGAGAGCCTCACCTAAGTTGTGGCTTGCACTCCAAAAGCCGTAGTAGGTTCCACGCTCCTTAGGACTAAACCAACGATTCAGCGACACCACTCCTGCTGGTGCTCCCATTGATTGGAACCAGCCGTTCAGTCCCCACAATACCGCAAATACGATAAACAGGTCGGTGAATCCCAGTACCAAATTGACGATGGCCGTAAGGAGCAAGCCTGTGGCCATGAATCGCTTCACGTTGCTGTAGTCAGCCAGAAATCCGTTGGCTAATTTCCCAATGGCATATACAAAGAAAAGACATGAACCGATGATGCCCAATTCCGTTTCAGAAAACACGCCATCGTCAACAATTGGCTTTCTGACGATATTCATGCTCAATCGGCACACGTAGTAGATGGCATATCCACAAGTGGCTGTCAAGAACGTAGTCAGACGGATGCGTTTGAAGGCTGATGCGGGTATGTCTGAATGATAATTGGGCTCAGAAATCTTATAGAAAGAGAGTATTTTGCGTAGCATATCGTCCTCCTTTTCTCAATCAATCGTGCAGATTACGCGAACGTAAGTAGTCAATCAAGAATTGGGGACGGTCGGTCTGAATAATACGCGCACCCAACTTGTCAATCAGGTAACCATACCCTTCGTCAAAACTCCGAAGAGAGGCATCGTCATCGTGAGCACCTGCCATGGTATCCCAAAGCGTGTTGTACCAAATGAGCGTGCGTCCCTTCAAGGAGGTTTTCAATTTCAAGGGAAGTTTGTTCTCGTCCGTTTTATAGAGCAACTCGAATGCTACAGGTTTCATATCTCTGATGAACATCTCGATTTGATTCTCGGCATTCTCTTTGTCAAGGTTTACGATAGGCATATAAATCACATCGTTGAGGTAACTGCCGAATTGAGCCTTGACATTTTCTGCCGATTTGTTGCCTTTCATGATAATTTGTTTCTCGGTACCTGTTTTTTTGAGCAGGGCATATACTTCTTCAAAATATCGGTCTGCCTTATCAAGATTAATCATGATTTTTCCCTTTGCATGAATGAGCGCTTCTTCCAGTGTGGGTACTTTATGGATGGTGCGGATGGCGCAGCCGTTTTTCAATTTCAGGCTTGAAATGGAGTCCCAAGTAATTTCGGCTATTTTGCCTTTACCCGTAGTGGTGCGGTCAATGGACGGGTCGTGCATCAAAATCAATACACCGTCCTTTGTGCGTTGCACGTCCAGTTCCACGATATCGACTCCCATTTTAATGGCATTATCAATAGCAGCCAAGGAGTTCTCCGGATAATTGCGCCAATCGCCTCGATGCGAAGCCACCAGTACACTTGATTCGTCACATGAGAGGAGTTTCTGGCGAATTACCTCCACACGGGTCTGTGCGTTTATTACGATTGCGCTGCACAACAGGAGCAGCGAAAACAACATCTTCTTCATACGTCAAAAAATTAAAATTGTCTAAGTCCTTTTTGTTCTAAATACTTTTTTAATAGCATGGGATGGTCACTGAAGATAACGTCAGCCCCTAATGATAAGAGCCATCCATAACTGGCTTCTTTATCAGTCAAGGCCAATTCATCATCGTGACCCCCATTGAATGTTTCCCACAGCGAGTTGAGCCATATCTTATATCCTTCACTTTTTACTTCTGAGATTCTCTGAAGCACTCTGCAGTCATCTGCCTTGAATGAGAAACTGATGCAACCTACCGTCAGGTTTGTGATAAAATCATCCAATTTTTCGTTATTGTTTTTGGAATTACAAACCAATACGGGGATATAATTGATGCACCCGAGTTCATCACCAAATATCCTTTTCACCTCTTCGCTTCTTTTGGAGCTGCGGAAGATAAGCTGATTCAGGCAACCTGACCGCTTGGCTTCTGCAATGACCAGATCCTTCACAGGAGGCCATTTGTCCACCTGAATGAGGATTTTTCCCTTAGCCAGTTGGAGCACCTCCCGAAAGGTAGGAATCCTTTGTCTGGTCACTACCCCGATGGGAGATTTCAGATAGAGCTGCTTCAATTCCGATACTGTATAGTCTGACACCCGACCACAGCCTGTCGTTGTACGCTCCAAGGTCTCATCGTGCATCACCACCAGTACCGAATCTTTGCTGCATTGTACGTCCACCTCTATTCCATCCAATCCCTCTTCAATACAACGTTGGTAGGAAAGAATAGAATTTTCGGGAGCATACCTCCAGTCGCCCCTGTGAGCAAAAATCATCACGTGATGATTCTTGCTGCCCCGATTCAGTAATGAGAGCAGGGTATCAACGCGACAATCCTGCCCCCAAACTGACAGAGGAAGCAAGCATATCAGCAGATAGAATATCCGTTTCATGGGCTATGGATTGAAAGGCAAGAGGAGGAAAGCGTCTTCCTCCTCTTGCAGAAGGTTGGCTTTCAGAGGTTAATTATAATTGGTGCTGTCAGTCCAGCCGGGATTCTGTGAAAGTGCACCGCCTGAGAGGACACGTTCGCTGGCAGGGATGGGCCATAAGTAGTCACGGCCTTCGTCCCAAATCACAGTGATGGTCGGGATAGCATGAATATAGCCGGAAGTACCATTGGTCAATATGACATCCTTCCCAATTTTTTTAGCCGTACCTTTGAACGAGCCTTTGTTGTCCGTGTAGAGTAGCAGGTCATTGGTTCCATCTCCATCCATGTCATACTCTCCGGCTCCTGGGAAATAGCATCCGTAGAACGGTTTGGTCAGCTGCTGTCCCTCTTTCCAGCGGATGATGTCCCAAATGCGGAAACCTTCCATGGCCAGCTCGATGGTGCGTTCACGGCGGATTTCGAGGATGACACCTTTATTATTGCCGTTATTCACATTGGGATAGTATTCGTCCATCAGCGGGTCGATGTTAGCGTTAGCAAAGCTCATACTCAGAGCAGGCATCTTGGCACGAGTACGGATTTTGTTGATGGACTTGTCCAAATCAGTCTGCGTCAGTGTACCAAGTTCTGCCTTGGCTTCCGCATAGTTCAAATAGACTTCAGCAGCACGGACAAGGGGGAAATCCGTATAGGATTTGTTGGAGCCATCATAGGCTGCTGCGTTCACAAACTTAATGGGCTGATAGCCGGTCAGAGCATTGAGCGAATTGGCGGTCACTTTCGATGCGCCGACTTGAATATATCCCGGGCAAAGCACCGTCTGGGCCAATCGCGGGTCTCTGTCCTTCATTTCCTCCACATATCCTTTGGTGGCATAATCGGCTTGTGAAGAGTAGAACGAGCCGTCAGCCATCAAGTAGTGATTGATGAATCTCTTGGAGAATCCTTGTCTGTCATTCGATATATTGAATTGCGCAGAGTGCATCACATTGGCCGTCACGCTATAGATGCGGGCAAGCACCACTTCGTCGCTTTTTGCATCGATGCTGCTGAACAAGTCGCGATAGGGTTCAGCACCGGTGGTATACAGCTTATACCCACTGTTGTCAATGAAGTTCTGGGCAGCCTCAGTAGCCAGAGCCAGGAACTTGTCGGCATCGGCCATACCGCGATATTTACGATACGTACCTTCAAACAGAGCAATACGCGACTTGATGGCCAGTGCAGTCCACTTCGTCACATGCGCAATGTCTTTCTTGGTAGGCAGCATGGCAATGGCTTCATCAAGGTCTTCCATGATTTTGTCCATCACAAAGCCACGGTCGTCACGTTGTTTACGTAACATGCTCATATCGTTGTCGGGAATCACCTGGTCATAGTAAGGCACATCACCATATCGGCGTACCTTCACCCAGTAGAAGTAAGCCCGCATGAAGTGAGACACACCATCGTATTGTTTCTTGGCGGCAGCGTCTTTGCAGTCTTTGGAGTATTCAAAATAGTAGTTGATTTTACGGAGCATGGTCCAGTTCCAACCGCTCTCATCGGCAGCAGAGCGCTGGCCCATCATGACATCGCCCAGCAGGTTGTCAATGTTGTCATCAGCATTGGTCCCAATGGCGGCGGCTGCTTCGTCAAATTGTGTATAGTAGCCATTGCACCACAGTTCCATCTGCTTCGATGACTTAAAATAGGTTTCAGGACTCATGGTATCCTCTGGTGCCATATCCAGGTCACACGAGGTAAGCGTTGCTACCGCAAGCGATAAAAGCCATATATATCTTTTCATATTAGTTATACTGATTAAAATTTAACATCTAAGCCAAAAGAGAATGATTTTGAATAACTGTATCCCACACCCGAACCAGAGTTATAGGTCGATGTAGCCGTTGCCATTTCCGGATCGATGGTCTTGGAATACTTCTTCATCGGTGAGGTGTACCAGAGGTTTTCACCGCTAAAGTAGACGCGCAGTGATTGAATCACCTTCTTGCTCTTCAAAGGTACATTATAGCCTACCGTCAGGTTCTTCAGTCGCAGATAGGCCGCATTCTGCAGATAGCGGTCGGTCGGTACGCTCAGTGAGCCGCCGCTGTAGGATTGATAGCCTCTCTGACGCGGGAAGTAGCCGCCCCGGTTGTCTTCACTCCAGCAATTACTTTCAAAGTCTTTATGAATGAATGACAATGATGGGAATGAATAGGGACCCCAGAAGTCGTATGCGTAGGTTGTGGGGAACCAGTCACATTTGCCTATGCCTTGGAAGAATGCAGAGATGTCAAATCCCCGATAGCTTCCATCCAGACGGAATGAATAGTTATAGCGCGGCAGTGAGTTGCCGATAATTCGCTTGTCACCCGGATCATCTACAGTGCCCGAACCTTCATCAATCTTCTTGTTCCCATCCAAATCTCTGAATTTTACATCACCTGCCATCAGATGGTTGTCCTTCTTACAGTTATACACGCGGTTGTTGACAGCCTTGTCGTTTATCTCGGCTTGATAGGCGGCTGCTTCCTCGTCGGTGGCAAACAGGCCATCCACCTTATAACCCCAAATTTCACCCAAGGTCATTCCTTCATAATAGTCGGAAATCAGCTTGTCGGGGTTGTTGAATTTGGTAATTTTCGATTTGTAGTCACCGATGGTGGCGGTAATGCCATACTCGAATTTCGAACCTGCCAGATTGAAATTGTCTTTCCAGTTCACACTGAGTTCCCAACCGTTGGTGCGCAGATTAGCACAATTCTGCTTGGGGGTATCGGCTCCGAATACCGAGGGTAGAGTGATGGAGTGAGTCAGCATGTCATTCGTCTGACGAATGAAGTAGTCAGCCGTGACGTTCAGACGGTTTTTCAGGAATCCCATATCCAGACCGATGTTGTAGGTCAGGACGGTCTCCCATGTCAGGTTGGATGTAAGTGGGTCAGATGCCGCTGCATAATTAGCTTTTACATTGCCATCGAAGGTATATTGCATCACCTTGTCTGTATAAATCTTATCGAAATAGGCATAATTAGACACCTGCTGGTTGCCCAGGCTACCAAAGGAGAAACGCAGCTTGCTGTTGTTGAACCAGCTGTTCAGGGGCTGCCAGAACTTCTCCTCGCTCATTCTCCATCCCAGTGAAGCAGAGGGGAAGAAGCCCCAACGGTCGCTGGAGGCAAAACGGGAGGAGCCATCAAAGCGTCCGCTGACTTCCAGCAGATACTTGCCTTGATAGTCGTAATTGATGCGGGCGAAATATCCCAACGTGCGCCATGCCGAAATCTCTTCGGTCACGATGGCATCACCGGTTGCCACACTCATCGAACTGAGGTCGTCGCTGAGCAAATCGTTCTTCTTGACGGACAATTGGGTGAAACGTTGGTCTTCATACTGCATACCTGCAACGACCTTGAAATTGTGACTGTTATTCCATGTATGTTCGTAGGTGCCATACATGTTGACGGCATGGTGGTTAGTGTTGCCATGCAGCTCTTGATAATAGTCTGTGATGGAGCCTGATGTAAACGTCTTCACCGATCCACTCTTATCGAGATATTCAAACGGCATGCTTCTGCGATTAATCGTATGGTTTCGGTATTTGTAGGCGTATGATGCTGTAAGCACCAAATCTTTCATCAGGTCAATATCAAGTTGGTTGGATATGATGAAATCCTTCTTGCCTCGTGAGTTGCGTGCCTGGTTGGCCGTAAGGAAGCCTGCATGACCGGCACCAAGCGGCGAGTTGGCTCCTGTCATTGTGTTCACGTATTGTACTACCTGCCCGTCGGGAGTGCGTGGCATCACTGCCGAGTTCACGTTTGATTGAAGGCTGTGAATCGTCATCTCTTCATCGTAGTAACCTGCATACTTGTAGTTGTTGTAGTTGAAGTTGACATTGGTCGTCAGTCGCATGAACGGGAATAGTTCTGCATTCAGTTTACCGCGGAATGAATAGTTCTTGTATTTGTCGTGGTAAATGTTGAATATACCATCTTGTTCCAGATAACGGCCACTGACAAAATAGTTTGCCTTACTGTTACCGCCGTTGATGGAGATGTTGTGCTCCTGTTCCGGACGGCTCTGCCGATAGAAATAGTCGTACCAGTCGTAGTTGGCATAAAAGTATAGTTTCCCATCACGCTCTACCGTCCACGGACGTTGCGGATTCTCTTTCTTGTCATACCTACGTTCTTCCAGCATGGCCAGATCATCATCGGTGTATCCCCACATCAGTTTTCCTTGATACACTTCATAAAACCGGTTCACGATGTTCACATGGTCATATCCGGTAGAAATGAAATCGGTAGAAGTGGTGTTTTGCCGCCAGGCCACACGGCCGTTGTAGCTGACGCTGACCTTGCCATCAGAATTCTTGCCACTCTTCGTAGTAACCAACACAACGCCCGAGGAGGCTTTGGCACCATAGATGGCCGAAGCAGAGGCATCCTTGAGAATGGATACAGACTCGATATCATTGGGGTTGATTTGGCTGAGGCTCACTTCCATGCCATCACACAATACAAGTGGTGTACCTCCGTTGACCGAAGCCACGCCACGGATGTTGATTGAGTAGTCGCTGTCGAGCGAACCCGATCCGAAGCTGAGGTTCAACGAGGGGTCGGCTCCTTGCAGGGCACTGGCTGCGGTGGCTACGGGGCGGTTGTTGATATCTTCCGACGTGATTGTTGCCACGGCTCCTGTTACATTGACGCGCTTCTGAGAGCCGTAACCCACAACAACCACCTCTGCAAGCAGTTGGCTGTCTTCCTGCAGCACTACATTAAATGTATCGCGTCCTTTCAACTGAATTTCCTGTGGGCTATATCCGATGTATGACACGGACAACACTCCTTCTTCGGGTGCTTCAAAGGAGAATTCTCCATCAAAGTTAGTGGTGCATCCGATGGTTGTGCCTTTCAATATGACAGTGGCACCTATGACCGGTTCGCCCGTCGCATCTACCACCGTTCCTTTGATGGGTTTCATCTTGCCATCTTTGGGTGTGGAGCTCTCTTTCTTTTCGAAGACAATAATCTGGTCACCTTTGAGCTCATAGGCATAGTTTGTACCCTTGAGCAGTTCATTGACCGCATCAAGTACCGGCATGTCTTTCTGTGGGAGAACCACCATGCGGTTTACGTCAAGTTGTGTCGAATTGTAGGCAATCTTGTACTTGCTCACACTTTCGATTTTGGAGAATGCTTCTTTGAGGGAAATCTTCTCGTTTGAGAACGAAACGTTTTGCGCCTCAAGCGTCATGCTGCAACTTAGTAACAGCATGGCCATCGCTTTGAAAATGAAATTTCTTTTCTTTTTCATGTTAGATTTACTGTTTTTAGTTCGTTGTTAATGATTAACTCATTATAAAGACAAACAAAACCAAAACAGCACCCAACGCATCGTGTGTTAAAGCAGGTTAATGGCCAAATGGCGGAAGGAGGAAATCCGCTGATAGATTTTCTCCGTAATCATTTGATGTATATATTTTGCTTGCAAATAGTGTATGTTAATCCAGGTATCAGTATCTTGATAACTTCCATTACATCCCTAATTTCATCGTCATACTTGAATTCGGCATGAATGGTTTGCTCGTTGTATGTTTCGTTGAGTATATGTATCTTGACATTATATATGCGTTCAAGCATTTCGGCTATTTCTTTAAAAGGCGTATCGCTTATGGAAAGTGTGCCGTTGCGCCAGCTGGAGAAGTCATGAGTATTTACTTGAGAGATATTGATATATCCGGTTTCCCGATTATAAACGAGCTGGTCGTTGGGATTGAGCAGATATTTGTTGGGATTGTCATTGATGCACGCGGCAATCCGTCCGCTCTCCAAGGTCGTGGTGACTTGCGAATCGGATGGATATGAAGCGATATTGAATGAAGTACCCAATACTTCCACGGTCATGCCGTCCACATCCACTACAAACGGTTTCTTGTCCTTTTGAACTTCGAAGAAAGCTTCTCCAACTAATGCGACCTTGCGTTCAGCGTATAAAAAAGTAGAGGGGTATACGATGGTACTTCCGCTGTTCAGCCATACTTTGCTGCCATCGGACAAGACAAGTGAGTCGCGCTCTCCGTATGCTGCTGATAAGGAGCAGATATCAGCAGTAGCAATGATGTCGCGTTGTTCTCTTAGCTGAGTGAATAGGTAGCATGACGTGCCAAACAAAAGGATGGGAAGAAACCATACAGCAGCGATGCGAAGCCAATGGAATCTTGAATGAGGAGGCTTGTTGGCAAAAAGACGGGATGCTATGGACTGATAGGCCTCGTTGGTCGTCTTGGTGTCGGTATCCATTTGGTCAAGCGAGTCCCAGATATACTTGAGCTCATCATTCGTTTCATTACTGTTTCTTTGTGCAAGAAGGTAGCGATGAAATTTTGTCTTCATTTCATCGCTCACTTCGTGCTTGAAAAAGTAGGAGATTAATTGCTTTTTATATTTACTCATAACTTCTTACCATTTATTATATATGACAAACAATCAAGGAACTATACCCAACTGCCCAGTAATAAAATAAAGATTTTTATTAATTTTCTAATTTCTTTTAGTGCTAAATTCAGATGGTTTTCTACCGTTTTCTTCTTCAGTTGCATGATTTCTGCGATTTCTGCAATCGTCTTCCCTTGTTCACGACTGAGCCGATAAACCTGTTGTCTTTGGGGAGGCATCTTTTCTACAAGTAGTTCTATATATAATTGTAGTTCTTTGGCCTCAAAATCTTTTTCTATTGAACAATCAGTCGATGCTACATCGTCGATGTCTGACAAATCCAAGTGATAATTATGATACGAAATAATCTGATTCATGATGGCATTGCGCGTCATGATGAAAAGATAGGAGTCTAAATTGATGATTCTATCCAGTGTCTGCCGTTTGACCCATAAATTCGTGAATACCGTTTGCGCTACATCTTCGGCATCAAAGGTGTTTTTTAGGAAACCCAAAGCAAAAGAATATACCTTTAGGTATGCTTGGGTGAAGATTGCATTAAATGCAGCATGGTCACCTTGGGATAGCCTGTTTATGAGTGTTCTATCAAAATCCATAAGTCTAATTATGTATCAAGAGTATCATGGGCGTTTCCAATGTTTCATTGGCAAACGTTCAAAAACTGAGTTCTTTCTTCAAAACATAAATCCAACGTTTCAAAGACGTTTTCGCATTTCACGGGGTGAAGATAGCGCATCTGTCTGAGAAATGCAAGAGGGCGGCTGAATTTCTTGTCATAGCACTTGCTTTAGTCCCGTTTCGGCTTCATTTCAATGGGTGAAAAATGAATGGGTTATTCCGAACTTGTTTCAGTCGTATCTTCAGATGGCTTCAGTCGTATACTTAGCTTATTTCAGTCGTATACTTAGTTATCGTTCGCCCCGGGGTGAACGCTCGTTCACCGAGCGGTGTACGCTTGTTCACCCCGGGATGAACGCTCGTTCACCGAACGGTGAACGGTATCTAAGTATACGACTGAAACATAATCAGTATACGACTGAGTGTATCTTCCTATAGGACTGAGTGAATGTCAGTCCCTAAGAGCCTTCATCCTTCTGCCCTTTTCCCGCACGTTCTGACAGAGAAGAGAAATCCTTTTCGGGACGGAATTTCTACTAAAACAGAGGGAAAAAAAACGATTTCTTCTCTAATATCCAATTTATTTGTAAATTTGCACCCCTAATTGGGAACGGTAGGTTGCAGGCCGTGTGCCGCTCCCGGCTGAAAGAGGATAAAGATAGAGAAAATAAAACATATATGAGTAAGAAATTTGCTGAATACCAGAGTTTTAATCTTTCGGACATCAACAAGGAAGTGTTGAAGAAATGGGACGAAGAGAATGTCTTCGCCAAAAGTATGACAGAACGTGAAGGCTCTCCTTCATTCGTGTTCTACGAAGGGCCTCCCTCGGCCAACGGTATGCCGGGCATCCACCACGTGATGGCCCGCTCCATCAAGGACATCTTCTGCCGCTACAAGACCATGAAGGGCTATCAGGTAAAGCGGAAGGCCGGATGGGACACCCACGGACTGCCGGTGGAACTGGGCGTGGAGAAGGCATTGGGCATCACGAAGGAGGATATCGGTAAGTCCATCTCCGTGGCCGACTACAATGCGGCCTGCCGCAAGGATGTGATGAAGTTTACGAAGGAGTGGACCGACCTGACTCACAAGATGGGCTATTGGGTGGATTTGGAGCACCCCTACATCACATACGACAACCGCTACATCGAAACGCTGTGGTGGCTGCTGAAGCAACTCTACAAGAAGGGGCTCCTCTACAAGGGCTACACCATCCAGCCCTATTCGCCCGCTGCAGGCACCGGATTGAGCTCGCACGAGCTGAACCAGCCCGGGTGCTACCGCGACGTGAAGGACCTGACCGTAGTGGGACAGTTCCGCATCAAGCAGCCCAAGCCCGAAATGGCAGCTTGGGGCACACCCTACTTCCTGGCATGGACCACCACACCCTGGACATTGCCCAGCAACACGGCTCTCTGTGTGGGACCGAAGATTGACTACGTGGCCGTGCAGACCTACAACGCCTACACCGGCGAGAAGATGACCGTCGTGCTGGCCAAGCCCCTGCTGTATACACACTTCAACAAGAAGGCTGAAGGCATTGCGCTGGAGGACTACAAGCCGGGCGACAAGCTGATACCCTTCAAGGTGGTAGGCGAGTATAAGGGTCCCGAACTGGTGGGCATGGAGTACGAGCAGCTGATGCCTTGGGTGAAGCCCGTAGAGGTAGATGCTGACGGCAACTGGAAGGACGCATCGGCCAAGGCGTTCCGCGTCATTCCCGGAGATTATGTGACTACCGAAGACGGTACGGGTATCGTACATATCGCACCTACCTTTGGTGCCGACGACGCCAACGTGGCCCGTGCTGCCGGCATACCATCGCTCTTCATGATTAACAAGCGGGGTGAAACCAGACCTATGGTGGATCTGACCGGCAAGTTCTATCTGCTGGACGAACTGGACGAACGCTTCGTCAGCGAATGTGTGGACGTAGAGGCGTACAAAGAGTATGAGGGGCGCTGGGTGAAGAATGCCTACGACCCGCAGTTCACCGTAGACGGCAAGTACGATGAAAAGGCTGCCCAGGCAGCCGAAAGTCTGGATGTCTACATCTGCATGAAGATGAAGGCAGCCCATCAGGCCTTCAAGATGGAGAAGCATGTACACAACTATCCGCACTGCTGGCGTACGGACAAGCCGGTGCTGTACTATCCCCTGGACAGCTGGTTCATCCGCTCTACAGCCTGCAAGGAACGTATGATGGAGCTCAACAAGACCATCAACTGGAAACCCGAATCCACCGGTACAGGCCGCTTCGGCAAGTGGCTGGAGAACCTGAACGACTGGAACCTGAGCCGCTCGCGCTACTGGGGTACGCCGCTGCCCATCTGGCGCACTGAGGACGGAAGCGAGGAGAAGTGCATCGAGTCGGTGGAAGAGCTGTACAACGAAGTGGAGAAGGCTGTGGCCGCCGGTGTGATGCAGAGCAATCCCTACAAGGAACGCGGCTTTCAGCCCGGTATATATACGCAAGAGAATTATGACAAGATAGACCTGCACCGCCCGTATGTGGACGAGATTGTGCTGGTCAGCACCGACGGTCAGCCGATGAAGCGCGAGTCTGACCTGATTGACGTATGGTTTGACTCCGGTGCCATGCCCTATGCACAGATTCACTATCCGTTTGAAAACAAGGAACTGCTGGACAACCATCAGGTATATCCCGCCGACTTCATCGCCGAGGGTGTTGACCAGACACGTGGCTGGTTCTTTACGCTTCATGCCATCGCTACCATGGTGTTTGACAGCGTCAGCTACAAGGCGGTCATCTCCAACGGACTGGTGCTCGACAAGAACGGGAACAAGATGTCGAAGCGTCTGGGCAATGCGGTAGATCCCTTCTCTACCATCGAGAAGTACGGCTCTGACCCCTTGCGCTGGTATATGATTACCAATTCGTCGCCGTGGGACAACCTGAAGTTCGACGTGGACGGTGTGGAAGAGGTGCGCCGCAAGTTCTTCGGAACGCTGTACAACACCTACTCCTTCTTCGCCCTCTATGCCAATGTGGACGGATTTACCTATACTGAACCCGACGTGCCGATGGACGAACGTCCGGAGATTGACCGCTGGATTCTGTCGGTGCTGAACACGTTGGTGAAGGAGGTAGATGCCTGCTACAACGACTACGAGCCCACAAAGGCCGGCCGGTTGATACAGGATTTCGTGAACGACAACCTTTCCAACTGGTATGTCCGTCTGAACCGCAAACGTTTCTGGGGCGGCGGCATGACCGCTGACAAACTTTCGGCCTATCAGACACTCTATACCTGTCTGGAGACAGTAGCCAAGCTGATGGCTCCCATCGCTCCCTTCTATGCAGACATGCTCTACATGGATTTGATTGGCGTGACGGGTCGCGACCAGGTCGTGTCTGTACACCTGGCACACTTCCCTGCCTGTCACGAAGAGTTGATCAATGACGAGCTGGAGGCCCGTATGCAGGTGGCTCAGGACATCACATCCATGGTACTGGCCTTGCGACGCAAGGTGAACATCAAAGTGCGCCAACCGCTGCAGTGCATCATGATACCGGTTGTAGACGACCTGCAGCGTGCCCACATCGAGGCTGTGAAGGCATTGATCATGAACGAGGTGAATGTAAAGGAAATCCGTTTTGTGGAAGGTGCCGCCGGCGTGCTGGTAAAGCGCGTGAAGTGTGACTTCAAGAAGCTGGGCCCGAAGTTCGGCAAGCAGATGAAGGCCGTGGCTGCTGCCGTGGCCGGACTGTCGCAAGAGTCTATCGCCGCTTTGGAGAAGGAGGGACGCTTCGCTCTGACGCTGGCCGACGGGGCCGAGGCGGTGATAGAGACTGCCGATGTGGAAATCATCAGCGAGGATATCCCCGGCTGGCTGGTGGCCAACGAAGGTCGGCTCACCGTGGCGCTGGAGGTGACTGTGACGGAAGAACTGCGCCGCGAAGGTGTAGCCCGCGAGCTGGTGAACCGCATACAGAACATCCGCAAGTCGAGTGGTTTTGAGATAACTGACAAAATTAATATTACCTTATCTAAAAATCCGCAAACGGATGATGCCGTAACGGAATATAAGGAGTATATTTGCAACCAAGTTCTTGGAACCTCGCTCACGCTGGCCGACCAGGTGGAGAATGGCACCGAACTGGAGTTTGACGACTTCTCGCTTCAGATTGCGGTATGCAAGCAATGAAAACAAGAAACGATAAATATAGAACCTATAGTTTGTAATGGAAGGGCGGAAGTTATTCCGCCCCTACAGATATGTAATTTAATAAAACTAAAAAACAGTATGGGAGAAAAGACAAGATATTCAGATGCAGAACTGGAAGAATTCCGGGCTATCATTATGGAGAAGCTGGAGCTGGCCCAACGTGACTATGACTTGCTGAAGGCCAGTCTGACAGGTGCCGACGGTAACGATACCGACGATACATCCCCTACCTATAAAGTGCTGGAGGAGGGTGCCAATACGCTCTCCAAGGAGGAAACGACCCGTCTGGCACAGCGTCAGCTTAAGTTCATCCAAGGCCTGCAGGCTGCTCTGGTACGTATCGAGAACAAGACGTATGGCATCTGTCGCGAGACGGGCAAGCTGATTCCGGCAGAACGTCTGCGTGCCGTACCTCATGCCACATTGAGCATCGAAGCCAAGAATAGCGGAAAGAAGTGATGAACGGCGTATTTACCAAGGGACGGATTGCACTGCTCGTCATCTTCTCGGGGCTGATTATCGACCAGATTATCAAAATCTGGGTGAAGACGCATATGTTCTGGCATGAAAGTATCCGCGTCACAGACTGGTTCTACATCTACTTTACGGAGAACAGAGGCATGGCATTCGGCATGGAGGTCATCGGGAAGCTGTTCCTGACCTCGTTCCGTATCGTGGCGGTGACGTTCATTGCCTGGTATCTGTACCGCATTGTCAAGAGGAGGCTGAAGACAGGTTATATCATCTGCATTTCACTCATCCTGACGGGGGCGTTGGGCAATATCATTGACAGTGTGTTCTATGGTGTGCTTTTCAACGACAGCACCCATTCCCAGATTGCTTCATTCTTGCCGGCTGAGGGCGGATATGCGCCCTTGCTCTACGGCAAGGTGGTGGATATGTTCTATTTTCCTATCATCGACACGCACTGGCCCTTATGGATGCCTTTCGTCGGTGGTGAGCATTTCGTCTTCTTCAGTCCGATATTCAACTTTGCCGATGCAGCCATCAGCTGTGGCATCATTGCCCTGCTGCTGTTCTACGGCAAGTATCTGAACGAAACCTATCACGAGCTGAAGAAGTCATGAACAGTAGAATGCGGATGTCCTGGGGAACCCTCCTGCTGCTGGCATGGGGACTGACAGCCTGCGAGGTGAAGCGGCCGAGCGAAGTGCTGCCCGACAGCAAGATGGAGGCCGTGCTCTACGACTATCACTTGGCCAAAGCGGTGGGCGAGGAGTACTCGCGGGGCGAAAACTACAAGAAGGCACTCTACATCGAGTCGGTGTACAGGAAGCATGGTATCACCGAAGCCGACTTTGATACCACCATGGTGTGGTATGCCCGCCATCCCGATGCACTGGCCAAGGTGTACGAACGGGTCAACAAACGGCTGAGGAGCGAACGCGACGGCATCAACCATCTGATAGCCTTGCGCGACAACAAGCCGCAGGCAACGAAGGGGGGCGACAGCGTGGACGTATGGATGCAGGAACGCATCTGTCGTCTGAGCGGTACACCGATGGACAACCGACTGGCGTTCTCCATGGCGGTAGATACGAACTTCTATCCCCGCGATACGGTGCGCTGGAGTGTCGGCTTCCGCTTTCTGGGTGAACAGCCCGATTCCGCTCATGCCCCTCTGATGGCTTTGCAGATGGTGTATGAAAAGAACGATACCACCGTCAGTGCCTCCCTGCGGATTCCGGCTTCGGGCAGGTATCAGCTCAATGTATGGGCCGATACCTTGGGACGCATACAGACCGTACGTGGATTTATCTATTATCCGGCTCCCCTCTCGGAGTCGCATCCGCTGTTGCTCGAAGGCATCTCGCTGATGCGCTATCATGCGCAGGGGGCGTTGGAAACGCCTGCAGCAGAAGATACTACCGCTGTGACCGAAGAACCTGTCCGCCGACAAGAAGCCAGACAGCCTGCCGTGCTTGCCGAAAAGCCTCGCAGACTGGCTGCCGACAGTGTGGAGGGTCAGTCCCGTCCGTTGCCGGTACGTCCTCGTCCTACACATAAGAAATGATGGAATCACATACCCGATACGCTTCGCATTTTCTCCTGTTGCCCGGATATGGCTATCTGAAGCAGATGGCTGTGGAGTTGGCCGGAGGAAGGGTGAAGCGTATTTTTCCTTTGATGCACGAATGCGAAGATACGGTATGGCTGCCCGGGCTGATTGCGTTGCCCGATGCCGATGAATGGTACCGTCTATCGGAGGAGCCTTGCACCGTACAGCCTCTTTTTCAGGTACCGCTGCTGCCGTGGTCGGGAGGCCTGCCTTCGTCGGTAGCCTCCACCTTGATTCACCGCATGGCTTGTCACGTAACCCCTTTCGACCTTACCCTCCTGCAGCCTGTCGGCGAAACTCGGCACAGACTACTGCCGTAGCGACGGCTACGTTCAGCGATTCTGAAGTCGGTCGGTCGGCCGGGTAGTTCGGTATGTACAGTCTTCGGTTGACCAGCTGTTCCACTTCCTGTCCGATGCCGTTTCCTTCGTTTCCCATCACAATCAGTCCGTTTCTCGTCAAGGGTCGGGCATACATATCCTCTCCATTCAGAAAGGTGCCATATACAGGCATCTCCGCTCCCAGCGAGCGGATCAGTTCGGGCAGGGGAGTATAGTGCAGCTTCACCCGGGCAATGGCACCCATGGTGGCTTGGACGGTTTTGGGGTTGTAGACATCCACCGTACCCGGTGAGCAGAAGATGTGCTCGATGCCAAACCAGTCGGCCAGACGGATGATAGTGCCCAGATTACCCGGATCCTGTATGTCGTCCAGCGCCAGACAGAGCGACCGGCGTACCTCCTCCACTTTGTAAATCTCTTCCGGTTGCCGGAAGATGGCCAACACTTGCTGGGGAGCCTTTTGCAGGCTGGCACGTGCCAGCTCCGTTTCGTCCACCTCCGTCACTTCCTCGGCTTGGGTATGGGGATGCTGTGCCAGCCATTCGGCCGTGGCAGCCAGAAAGAGGCAGGGTACGTGTCCCAGCAGGTCGCCCACCAGTTTGGGCCCTTCAGCCAGAAACACGCGGTCGGCCTTCCGGGTCTTCTTCATCTCCAGTGCGTGGATATACTTGATTCGGTTTTTGCTCAGTGTCATGTCACTTTTCTTTTAGGTTCATCGGGTCGCTTGGGTAAGGAACAGGTGAAACAGCTCCTTACTGCGTTGCAAAAGTACGCGATTATTTCTACATAATCAAAGGCTCTTACCACTCTTGCATGGAATTTATTTCGGTAAAGAAAAAAATAGAAGTATATTTGTAGCGGTTTTATGAGATGATATGAGAAAGTTACTTCGTTACACGATATATCTACTGCTGCTTATTTTGTCGGCTGCCTGCTCTTCCACCAAGTATGTGCCCGACGGTGCTTATCTGCTGGACGAGGTACACATCCGTACAGACAACAAGGAGGTGAAGCCTTCCAACCTCTCACTCTATCTGCGGCAGACTCCCAATTCAAAGTGGTTCAGTCTGATAAAAACGCAGCTCTACGTCTACAACTGGTCGGGGAGTGATTCTACGAAATGGGTGAACCGTGTGCTGCGCCGTATGGGTGATGCTCCCGTCATTTATAACGAGAAGGAGATGGAGCGTACCCGTGAGGAGATAGCCAAGGCGGTACAGAACATGGGCTATATGCGGGCTACCGTGACCCCTCTGCGCGAGGTGAATAAGAAGAAGATGAAGTTGACCTATAAGGTCACCACGGGACAGCCCTATAAGGTGCGCAGCCTGCACTATGATATACCCGATGAACAGATTCGTACCTATCTGGAGCGGGACACGGCGGCCACGTTGCTGTCCGAGGGTATGTATTTTGACGTCAATGTGCTCGATGCAGAGCGTCAGCGCATAGTCTCCACCCTGCTGCAACAGGGATATTACCGGTTCAACAAAGACTATATTTCGTATACAGCTGACACGGTGCGCAACACCTTTCAGGTCGATCTGACCCTCCATCTGTCACTTGTCAAGCAGCCCAATGGAGATGCCTCCCTCCCTCACCGCCAATATGCGGTGAATAAGGTCAACTTTGTCACCGACTACAACATGCTGCAGTCATCGGCCCTGAGCAACAGCATTGAGGTGGATGACTCGTTGCACTACAAGGGCATACCCATCTACTTCAAGGACAAGCTCTATCTGCGGCCGAAGGTGCTGACGGATAATCTGCGCATTACACCCGGTGCCCTGTACAATGCCGAAGAGGTGCAGCAAACCTATTCCAACTTCGGACGTCTGCAGGCACTCAAGTACACTAACATCCGCTTTTACGAAGTGCAGCAGAACGACTCGTCGTTGCTGAATGCCTATGTCTTGCTGACCCGCGGCAAGCAACAGTCCATATCGTTCGAGGTCGAGGGCACCAACTCGGCCGGCGACTTGGGAGCCGCTGCCTCTGTGGCCTTCAACCATCGCAACCTGTTCAAGGGCTCCGAGGCCTTCATGGTGAAGCTGCGTGGAGCCTACGAGGCTGTCTCCGGTTTGCAGAGCGGGTTGAACCAGAACTATACCGAGCTGGGTGCCGAGGCCACGGTCAACTTTCCACGGTTCCTCTTTCCCTTCCTCTCCAATGACTTCAAGCGGAAGATACGGGCTACAACGGAATTCGGTCTGCAATACAACTATCAGATGCGTCCCGAGTTTACCCGCATCGTGGCTTCGGGCAGTTGGAGCTACAAGTGGGGAGTGCATCGTCAGCGTGCCCAACATCGCATTGACTTGCTGGATGTCAACTACCTCTACATGCCGTGGATTGACGCACAGTTCAAGGAACTCTATCTGGATCAGGACCAGAACTATATCTTGAAGTATAATTACGAGGATCGTCTGATCGTACGCGCAGGCTATAGCTATACTTACAACAGTTCGGGGCGTTCGCTGATGAACAATACCACGGTGGGCAACTCCTATACCGTGCGGTTCAATCTGGAGTCAGCCGGCAATCTGCTCTATGCTTTCTCCAAGATGACCCATCAGCAGACAAACGAGAACGATGAATACACCTTGCTCAACATTCCCTATGCCCAATACGTCAAGATGGACTTGGACTATGCCCGTAACCTGCAGATAGATGCCCGCAACTCGCTGGTGTTCCATTGCGGTTTGGGAGTGGCCATCCCTTATGGCAATGCCACGATGCTGCCCTTTGAGAAACGCTACTTCTCCGGTGGTGCCAACAGTGTGCGTGGCTGGTCGGTACGTGACTTAGGCCCCGGTACATTTCCCGGTGACAATAATTTCATGAACCTGTCGGGAGATATCAAGTTAGATGCGAATGTGGAGTATCGTACCCGCCTCTTCTGGAAGTTCCGGGGGGCACTCTTTGTAGATGCCGGTAATATCTGGACGCTTCGCGACTACAAGGACCAGCCTGGCGGTCAGTTCAAGTTCAACAAGTTCTACAAGCAGCTGGCGGTGGCTTACGGACTGGGTCTGCGTCTCGACCTCGACTTTTTCATCCTGCGCTTCGATGGCGGTATGAAGGCTGTCAATCCGGCCTACACCACCCAGCGCGAGCATTATCCGCTGATTCATCCCAATTTCAGCCGTGATTTTGCCTTTCACTTTGCAGTAGGCTATCCCTTCTGATGCCGTGAGCGGGCAGAAACGACAAGGGGCATATCATCCGAAAATGATACGCCCCCTTGTGCTATGGTTGCGAGTCTGTGCTTATCTGCAAGCCATGTAGGTAGCCTGACAAGCCTGACGGGCGGCAGCTACGCCTTGGGCATCCAATGAAACGGTCATCTCTTCACCGTTCAGATTCAGCCGGGCAGTACCGTCTTCGTTCATTTGCAGCAGTTCTTGGCTGGTGCCGTCGGCCACGACATTCCACGTATTCAGTTCCTTGTCATAAATCAGCGACATAGACATTGCCTCGCCCTCTTTGGTGATGGTATATCCGTTTTCCAGCGTCTCTACCAGATAATTTCCGTTAGTACCTTGTACTTTCTTTACATCACCGATGCTGGCCATGGGGTTGCTTCCACTCCAGAATTCGATGGCGTTGATTACCAAAGCATCGGCCAGATAGCATACCGGATAGATGGGTATGATGTTACATGCCAGATACACCAGTTCATTGACAAACTTGCTGCCGATGGTCTGGTTCCAGGAAGCAATGTGGCTGTGCAAGCCAAATGAACCGACACACGAGGTGAGAAAGAATGAGCCACAAATCATGATTGTAGCCATCATCTTTAAGCTGTTTTTCTTCATAATCATTCTCTTGTTTACGATTTATTGATCATTGTTTCGGGTCGGAATCACGATTCGCGACCGTTGCAAATATAACCACTTTTTTCAGAAGCCCGTCTGGATTTTCCATAAAAGTGCAAATATAGCTACATATATAACATTCTTTTTGTTACAGCGTCTCCTGTTTCAGCTTCTCTACAAATTCGTCAATGCGTCTCAACTCACGCGGAATCTTGATGCGTTGCGGACAGTGAGATACACATTGGGAGCATCCGATGCAGTGGTCGGCTTGTCGCAGGCGGGGTACACTGCGGTCATATCCTACAAGGAAGGCCTGACGTGCGCGACGATAGTTGGGATCTTGCCGACTTTCGGGTACGTTGCCTTCGTTGACGCACTTGTTGTAGTGCAACAGAATGGAGGGAATGTCGATGCCATAAGGACAAGGCATACAATACTTGCAGTCGTTACACGGAATGGTAGGATATTGAGCCATCAGGTCGGCTGTATCGTAGAGAAACTCTTTTTCTTCATCAGTCAGCGGTACTAACGGTGAGTAGCTCAGCAGGTTGTCTTTCAGATGTTCCATGTAGGTCATACCGCTCAGTACGGTCAGTACTCCTTGAGGCGATCCTGCAAAGCGGAAGGCCCAGGAGGCCACGCTCTTCTCGGGCTCACGCTGTTTCAGGCGGCCTACGATGTGGTCGGGTACTTTCGAAAGACGTCCGCCCAGCAACGGTTCCATGATGATGGCGGGGATGCCTCGGCGTTCCAGTTCCTCGTACTGATGCTTGGCCGAGGGACCTCCGGCGTGTTCCCAATCCAGATAGTTCAGCTGGATTTGTACAAAGTCCCATTTCACCTGTCCGCTGTCGTGGAAGGAAAGATAGTAATCGAACGAATCGGAGTCTCCGTGGAACGACCATCCCAAACGGCGGATGCGTCCCGCTTCACGCTCTTTTACCAGAAAATCCAGTATACCATTATCTATATAGCGGCGGCGGAAGTTATCGGTGTCGGCATTCAGTGCATGAAGCAGATAGTAGTCGATGTAGTCTACCTGCAGTTTCTTGAATGAATCCCGATACATGGCTATCGCTCCCTCACGACTTTGATAGTCCGGGTGGAAGTTTGACAGTTTGGTTGCCACAAAGAACGACTCACGTGGATGGCGTTTGAGGGCGATACCGGTAGCCGTTTCGCTCATACCCTGCAAATAGACGGGTGCCGTATCGAAGTAGTTCACGCCGTGCTCGATGGCATAGTCTACCAGTTCGTTTACAGTCTCCTGGTCGATGATATCTCCTTTCCCCTCCGGATTGGGGATGGTAGGCCAGCGCATACATCCGTAGCCAAGCAGTGATACCTTGTCATCGCCGGTGGCAGGGAATGAACGGTAGGTCATTTTTCCCACAGGCACATCTGCCGGTGAGCCGTTGCCCGATGTCACTCCATTCTTTGTGGAAGAGGGTGTACAGCCATATAGCGTTGCGGCTGTAGCCAGTCCGGCCATCTTCAGGAAGTCGCGACGGCCGATATTTTCGTTGTGATTCTTCTCTATATCCATAGTTCCTTGATTTGACGTTGATTGATGGATGAAATCTTTCATAGGCGGATTATACCGTTCTATGGTGTTCGTGTCCTTCCACATAGATGGCACTGAAGGGACGTGCGGGACAGAGGTTCTCGCAGGCACCACATCCGATGCATCGCTCTGTGTCGACTACCGGTATGCGGATGGATTGCTCATCCTCCGGGTCGCTGGGCACCATCTGGATGGCTCCTGACGGGCAGTGGCGGGCACAGTTGCCGCACGTCACACCGTCGGTCAGCGGTATACAGTTCTTCTTTACCCATACGGCATGTCCTATCTGTACGGACGATTTCTCTTCTTTTGTCACGCGGCGGATGGCACCGGTGGGACATACCTCCGAGCAGCGTGTACATTCCGGTCGGCAATATCCCCGTTCGTACGACATCTCGGGTTGCATCAGCTTTGTCAAATCGGTTGAGGGGCGGAGTACCTCGTTGGGACACGCTGACACGCAGAGTTGGCAAGCAGTGCAATGTTGTGCCAGATGGCGGGCACTCCACGACCCGGCAGGAGTCAGCGGGGTAGCCCTCTCAGGTTTCTGTTTCTGCGTGATGGCAGCCAATCCGCCGTCCACCTTCTTCTCCTGTGCCTTCATCCAGGCCGTGCCGGTCAGCAGCAGGGAGGCTGAGAGAAATCCGCGACGGCTTGCCGATGCCGTGCCGTTCGCCTCTTCTGGGGTAGACTTTCTTCTCATCCGATAGCTGATGGCACCATGCTTGCATTCACCGATGCAATCCATGCAGGCTACGCATCGGCTGTAGTCAATCCGATGCTCTTTGGCATTGATGCAGGCCGCTTTGCAATGGCGCGAACAGAGTGTGCAGTTGTTGCATTTTTGGGTATCGATGACGATACGGAACAGCGAGAAGCGCGAGAGGAATCCCAGCACTGTACCTACCGGACAGATGGTGTTGCAGTAGGTGCGTCCGTTGCGCCATGCCAATACGAACAGAATCACCAGGGTGACGATAGCCACCACCAGGGTAGGAAGGCCCTTCAGCCAGACATCTACTTCGTAGAAGGCGTAGCTCTCGGCCCGTTCGGCCATCTGTGCCAATGCGTTGTTTCCCCATATCCAGAGCGGCTGCAGCAAGTTGGAGGCCATGCGCCCATAGGCACTATAGGGAGCTATCAAGGCTGCCAATGAACCGAATCCGGCCAGCAGCACGACGACAAACAGACCCAAGGCACCGTACCGCAGCCATGAAAGGGCGGGAGAGTAGGCATAGGGAAGTTTACGACGTTTTCTGGGATGCCGGCCTATCCAGGCTATGATGTCCTGAAATACCCCCAGCGGGCAGATGATGGAACAATAGATGCGACCGAACAACAGAGTGAGTGCGACCAGAGCCAACACGACCCCTACATTGAGTGCCAGCACTGCCGGCAGAAATTGGATTTTGGCCAGCCATCCGAACCACGCATGGATGCTTCCCGTAAAGTCGAGAAACAGCAGTGTGATAAGCACGAAGCAGATGGAGGCAAAAACGAGCCTGATTTTACGTAACATATTCGTTGTTTTTAAATGATTATCTTCCTGTTCTGCAAAAGTAGGTAAAAAGTGGAGAAAACCAAAGAGATAGCATTGAAAATGAGCAGGGGTACGGGCTACAGATCCTTCAATAGTACCTGCTGCGTACTTTGGTAGTAGGCCTGACGGGCTTTCAGCAGCACATTCCACTCGTCGTTATAGGTATGCTCGCGGTCAATCTTGAACTCTTCCGAACCGTGTGAATCCAGCTTGTCCAGCAGCATGGCTACGTTGATGCGGTTGATGTCCATCGAGGGCAGGTAGGCAATGTCCTCGCTCTTTGTGTCTGTAGCCACCTCGTGTAGCAGCCCTATCTCCTGCAGTTGGTAGATGACCTGATTTGTCAGCCGGATGGGAATCTGACACTCTTCCGACAGCTCCTCTGCAGTGTAGGCCGGCTCGTTCTGTTCAAAACGCTTGGTGATGCGTGACAAGATGAGTACAGCCACAAAGTCGTGGTAGCGTCGGCTCACGTTGCGTGTGTCTTTGTCGAAACTGAAGTTGCGTATGTTTTGTCCGGCATAGGTCAGTTCGGCACCAAACAGGCAGATGGTCCACGATATCTGAAGCCATAGCAGTAACATAGGCAGGGCGGCAAAACTGCCGTAGATGGCATTGTAGCGCGATACCCATAGTTGGCTGCCGATGTAGAGGAACTGGAAGGCTTGATAGGCCGTACCGGCCAGGATGCCCGAGATGAGTGCGTGCCGAAGCCTGACCTTCGTGTTGGGCATAAAGATGTACAGTCCTGTAAACATCAGCCAGGTCAGTACGAAGGGAATCAGACGTATCATGAACTTGGCGATGGGAGCCAGTAGGGTGAAGTCTTCGGTATTCTTCAGCACCGTGCTCATGAAGAGCGACAGACCACCGCTCAATACCAGTAGGATAGGCAGCAGCAGCAACATGGAGAAGTAGTCTGTTATCTTTCGGTACATGCTTCGTGCTTTCTTCACCTGCCAGATGCGGTTGAAGGTAATCTCCATGTTGTTCACCAGATTCAGTACGGTCCATAGCAACATCACCAGACCGATGCCGATAAACACGCCACTTTTGGCTTGTGACAGATAGGAGTCTACAAACTGTAGGATGACTTCGGTCGTTTCCGTCGGTCCGCCGAAGCCGTTGATAATCTGGCTCTCCATCAGGTTGTCAAATCCGAAGCCCCGTGCGATGGCAAAGAGGATGGCCAGAATCGGTACAATGGCCAGCAACGTGCTGTAGGTCAGTGCCGAAGCCTTGTTTACCAGTCGGTCGTTGGTAAAGCGGTTGATGCACAGGTAGATGGTCTTGATGATGGTATAGAGGGAGAAGGTGGTGCGATTGACTTCGTCTTCTGTGATGCGCCAGATGTCGTAAGTCAGGAATTTCCAGAGGGCGGCAAATCTTCTGTTCATGTTCAAAAAAAGTGTGTGTGTACATAATAAAAGAAAACAGTCGGCCTGTAAGCCGGGTTCTGTACCTTCTTGCGAAGGCATCTGCCATTTATCTACGTCGCATGTCACCATATCGACTGTAGCGGTCTACCCTCCGACATGGAGCGGGCAGCTCTCTTAACGTCGGTTTACATGACCTTACAACTCCTAAGACGCACAGCCCTTGTGTCGCCACAAGGCTGGTAGGCTCTTACCCCACCTTCTCACCCTTGCTCCGGCTGAAGCCGGGGCGGTTATTCTCTTCTGCGTTACTCTACCCTTGCGGACAGCTTTCTGTTAGGAAGTAGGATGCCCTATGTTGCCCGGACTTTCCTCATACGTCACTGGGGACGCAAGCGGCAGACCGGCCGGCTGTTTTCAGGGGACAAAGATAGTGCAAATTGAGCGAAGAACTTTCATGCTTGCATGAAAAAGTTATTCCGAAATGAGGTGTGAAAAGAGAAAGAGGGTTGTACCTATGCGATACAACCCTCTTCCATAGAGTATCACGTCTGTCTTGTCCGTTACAATCAGATGATGTATTGCGAGCTGATGGACTCGTTGTTCATCACCCGGCGGATGGTTTCAGCAAACATATCGGCAATGCTTAGTTGCTTTACCTTTGCGCACTTCTTGGAGTAGGGGATGCTGTCGGTGAATACCATCTCAGTCAGTGCAGACTCTTGTACACGGAATGAGGCGGGATCGGACATCACACAGTGGCTGGCGATGGCACGTACCGACTTGGCTCCGGCTTCCATCATGATGTTGGCAGCCTTGGTAATGGTACCGGCCGTATCTACGATATCGTCTACCAGCACTACATTCTTGTCCTTCACATCACCGATAATCTGCATACTGGCCACCACATTGGCTTTTTCGCGTGTCTTGTTGCAGAGTACCAGAGGCACGCCCAGGTATTTGGAGAAGGTGCTGGCACGCTTGGAACCACCCACGTCGGGCGTAGCGATTACCAAATCTTCCAATTGCAACGATTCGATATAAGGCAGGAAAACGGCTGATGCGTAAAGGTGATCTACCGGTATGTCAAAGAAGCCTTGAATCTGGTCGGCGTGCAAGTCCATGGTAATCAGGCGGTCAATGCCTGCAACAGACAAGAGGTCGGCCACCAACTTGGCACCTATAGACACGCGCGGCTTGTCCTTGCGGTCCTGCCGTGCCCATCCGAAGTAGGGGATGACGGCAACAATGCTTTTGGCCGATGCACGTTTGGCTGCATCAATCATCAGCAGCAACTCCATCAGGTTGTCCGAGTTGGGGAAGGTGGATTGAACCAAAAATACGTGCGAGCCGCGTATAGACTCTTCATAGGAAACGGCAAACTCTCCATCTGCGAAGTGGGTGATGTTCATCTTTCCCAAAGGGCAGTTTAGGCTGGCGCAGATTTTCTCTGCCAGGTATCTCGAATTTGTTCCCGAGAATACCATAAAAGGTGCTTTTTCGCTCATTGTATAATAGATGTTACCTTTTTGTTAATTTGAAGGCAAAGGTATGAATTTCTGTCTACATAAAACAATAGTTGTTGTATAAAAATTATTTTTCGGCTTCTCATTACCGAATTTATTCGTAGCTTTGCTCTATGAAACGATTTGTTCTGCAATACTTGGGATGTGCTATGAGCCTGTTGCTGGCTTCGTGCATGGGGACGGCTCCCGACAGGGAGGTGCGCCTCATCGACTCGTTGAATCAAGTGGCCTATGCCCTGCGCTATAAGGAACTGGAGGCTTCCAGACAGGCGGCCGAGCAGGCTTATCGTTCGGTACATCTGTATAAGTCGGGCAAGGCAGAGGCCTGCAACCACCTGGGCTTCTGCGCCTTCATGCGTATGGATTTTGAGGGGGCTGTGAAGTGGCACAAGGATGTATATAGGCTCACCAAAAACGAACTGGAGCTGCTGGTGGCCGATATCGGATTGATGAAGGTGTGTCAGCGGACTGCTATGAACAAAGAGTTCTACGACTATCGCAACAGTGCCCTGCGCCGTATGAAGCGCATCGGCGAGGACGACGGACTTTTTGTAGACAGGCACGAACGGCAGCGTCTGGAATATGCACGTTCGGAGTTCTACATCGTGTCGGCCATCTACTATTACTACCTGCAACAGCAACCGGAGGCGGTGGCTTGTATGCACTCGCTCTCCGATGCAGCCTGGCAAGCCGATACCGCCCAATGGCTCTATGCCCATTACGTGCGTAGTTCGGCGGATCTGATGGAGGGGGAGCATACCGACGATCGTCTGTTGAGCCGCTTTGACGAACTGTATGACACGTGGCGTCTGGCACGGCGGAAGGGATTTCTCTATTTTGAGGGGAACAGCGTGCAAGGGTTGGCCAACTTGATGACGATGCCGGCCGCCTACCAGTATTTGGCAGATGGTCGGCCGCACCTGATGGCTCAGTTAGGTTATCCGGTCGATTCCCTGTTGCCCTTGCGCTTGGGACAGCTTGCATTGCAGAAGTTTCGTGCCTACGATGACCTGTATCAGATAGCAGGTACTTACGTGACCATCGGAAAATACCTGAACATGCACGGTCGCTATGCCGAGGCCTTGGACACGTTGCAACGGGCGTTGGCTTGTGTGAACACGCATCATAGCCGCTACTACCAGTGCCTTGATACGCTGGACAGACTGAAGCCGTTCGGACGTTCCGATACGCTGTCGACGGAACGACGATGGATGGAGCAGAAACTGATGACGGTGCCCGAATGGATTTCGCGCATACGCGAACAGTTGAGCGTATCGTATGCCGGTTTGGGGATGAAGGGACTATCGGATTACAACCGCAATATCTATCTGGATATCTTGGATGATACCCGTCAGGACAAGGAACTGGAGAGCCGCTATCAGGCCTTGGAGCTGGAATCGAGACAACTCAACTGGCTGCTTGCTCTGGTGCTGCTGGGCATTGTGCTGGTGGTGGGATCGTTCGGTTTCTTTAACCGCCGCTCCAAGCTGAGGCATCGCCAGCATTTGCGCCGGTTGAAATTGCTTCTGGATGTCTGCCAGCAGATAACATCCTCCATACCCTCGGAGGCGCAGTCGGAAGAGGATATCATCGAAGCCATCCGTCAGGCGGTGGCCAATGGGCTGGAGCAGCTCTTCGGAGTGGGCAGGGTGTTGTTGGACGAGAAGGGTCGCCTCTGTTTTCCTCACGGTGCCAACAAGGAGGAGCGGGCGATGAAACAGGTGATAGCCCCTTACCTGCAATGGGCATTGGAGAATGGGATGACCTCTGTCTCGCTGGTCGATGAACGCCGCCGTCTGGAGAAACTGCGCTATGTGTACGAGCAGCACATTGCCGGTAACAAACGGCAAAATCTGCTGAAAAAAGCTTGTCTGGCCATTGTCAACGGCATCACTCCCTACATAGACCGCATACTGAACGAGGTGCGGAAGCTGACTGCCAAAGGGTATTTGAATAATGCTGTCATCAAGCAGGAGAAGTATCAGTACATTGACGAACTGGTATCTACCATCAACGACTACAACGACATATTGGCCCGCTGGATTAAGATGAAGCAAGGCACACTGAGCTTGCATGTAGAGACTTTTGCGTTGAACGAGTTGTTCGATTTGATACGCAAAGGAGGCCGTGCCTTCGAGATGAAGCAACAGCGTCTGGAGGTGGAACCGACCGATGCCTGTGTGAAGGCTGACAGGGCACTGACCCTCTTTATGATTAATACCTTGGCGGAGAATGCTCGCAAGTACACCCCTCGGGGAGGAACGGTACGCATCTATGCCCGCGCTACGGAGCAGTACGTGGAAGTGTCGGTGGAGGACAACGGACGCGGTCTCTCGCCCGAGGATATCGCCTGTCTGCTGGGCGAGAAGGTGTACGACTCGCAACGCATCGGACTGAAGGACGCTGCCAATCCCGAAGAATTATTGGGTAACAAAGGAAGCGGATTCGGCCTGATGAACTGCAAGGGCATCATCGAAAAATATAAGAAGAGCAATCCGTTGTTTCAGGTCTGCCTCTTCAGCGTGGAGAGTCGTTTGGGCGAGGAAAGCCGCTTCTTCTTCCGTCTGCCGCAGGGGATGCGGAAGGTAATGACGGGGTTGCTCCTGCTGTTGACGGTGCTCACCTCGTCGTGCGGTTCAGGCAGAGAGGCAGATTTGCTCCGTGGGGAGGTGGCAACCGATACGTTGCCTTCTGCTGACTTCGAACAGTGGTTGGACATCGCGTCCGACTATGCCAATGCGGCCTATTATGCCAATGTGGAGGGCGACTACGAGGCTACCATTCTCTATGCCGACTCGGCCATCGCTTGTTTGAACGAACACTACGCACGCTTCTCCCTCTCCCCTCGCTGTTACATGTCGCTGTGGAATGAAGAGGAGGGAAGGCCGGCCGAACTGGAGTGGTGGGACGAACCTTTCAACTCTGATTTTCATGTCATCTTGGATATCCGCAACGAGGCGGCGGTAGCCTTTCTGGCGCTGAAGCAATGGGAGGCTTACGCCTATAACAACGATGCTTACACTACACTCTATAAGCTGTTGGGCGAGGACCAGTCGCTCGAAGAGTACTGTTTCCGATTGGAACGCTCTACCAACAACAAAATGGTGGGCATTCTGCTGGCTTTGTTCCTGCTGGTGGCATTGGTCATGGGTTTCTACCTGCTCTACTTCCGCAAGCGGTTGGTTTACCGTTGGAATTTGGAACAGGTGTTGGAAATCAACCGGCAGGTGTCGGCCGCTTCGTTGCCCGAGGCAGGTGACCAAACCGATGCCTTGCTGCTCGAAGAGGCCACCTGGAGGGGCATTCCCCGACGCATTGTCAGCGAAGCTTTCGGTGCCGTGGACGAGTTGTGGAGCATCGAGCGGCTGGGCATAGCCGTCAGCAACGATGCTGACCATCGGTTGGAGTTCAGCTTCTATCCGCCATTGACAGCAGACGACGAACAGAGGTGGTGGAGTGAACGGGGTGCCTGTTGTTACAAAGAGCATATACTGCATACGGAGGGTGATCGCCTGCTTCACCCTTTGGTGATAGAGGCAGGAGGTGTCTCGCGTTGTGTAGGTATCCTCTGCATAGAGAGTCGCTATCCGCGCCGACAAGAGGGTGACCGTCTGCTGCTGGAGCTGATAGCTAACTACATGGCTATTGTGGTGTACAATGCCGTGGTGAAGCTGGCTACCAAGTATCGCGACATTGAGACGGCGCAGGATGAGGCTCGACGTGCTTCGTGGGAAGAGAGTCAGTTGCATGTGCAGAACATGGTGTTGGACAACTGCCTCTCCACCATCAAGCACGAAACCGTCTATTACCCCAATCGTATCAAACAGCTGATAGGCAGGGTACGTGCGGGTTGTCTGACGGAGCAGGAGGAGCGCGAGACTGTGGCGGCTATCGGTGAACTGATAGAGTACTACAAGGGGGTCTTTACCATTCTGAGTTCGTGTGCCGCCCGCCAGTTGGAGGAGGTGACCTTTCGTCGTACCACCGTGGCCGTGACGCACCTCACCGACTATGCCTGCAAGTACCTGCGTAAGGCAGGCCGGGGAAAGATGAAGGTGCCCTGCTTGCAGGTGCATCCCATTGATGCCCGCGTCATTGGCGACCTTAACCTGCTGCACTTCCTGCTGGAGAACCTGCTGGATGAAGCTTTGGCTGTGGAGCAGGAGGGGACACTGCTACTGGATGCAGTCGTTGACAATGGCTTTGTGCGTTTCCGCTTCACGGACAGAAGGCGTTCCAAGAGCCAGGAGGAGTTGAACAGGCTCTTCTATCCCGACCGCGAACGGATGACGGTTGATGGAGAAGAGGCTTTGGCGGGAACGGAGTATCTGGTGTGCAAGCAGATTATCCGCGACCACGACGAATTTGCAGGGCGCAGAGGATGCCGCATCAATGCCGAAGAGGCGGAAGGGGGCGGATTTACCGTGTATTTCACCTTGCCGGCTGGTTAGGACTTTTGCTTTGAGTGGCGAATAGGGCAGACCGATGTCATCCGTTAGCAAGTGATGTGCAGCTTACAACGAAAGTTTCTGTTTTCATTGAACAACACAAATTTATATTTTATATTTGCACTTACTTATTACATATTTATTTGCTCCACATGGAAGAAAAAAAATTTAAAGTTATCATCGTAGAAGATGTGAAGTTGGAACTGAAAGGAACGGAAGAGATATTCCGTCACGAGATACCCGATGCGGAGGTAATAGGCACCGCCATGACCGAACAGGAGTTCTGGCCGCTGATGGAGGCCGGCCGCCCCGACATGGTGCTGCTCGATTTAGGATTGGGAGGCTCTACCACCATCGGAGTGGATATCTGCCGCCGTCTCTCTAAAGAGTATTCCGATGTACATGTGCTGATATTTACTGGCGAGATACTCAACGAGAAGTTGTGGGTGGACGTGCTGGATGCAGGTGCCGATGGTATCATCTTGAAGACCGGCGAACTGCTCACCCAAACCGATGTGCAAGCTGTGATGGACGGCAAGAGGCTGGTGTTCAACTATCCCATTCTGGAGAAGATAGTAGCTCGTTTCCGCCGTGCGGTGCTCAATGATGCCAAGCGTCAGGAGGCCATCATCAGCTACGACATCGACGAGTACGACGAACGTTTCCTGCGCCATTTGGCTTTGGGGTATACCAAGGATATGATTGCTAACCTCAAGGGAATGCCCTTCGGCGTAAAGTCGCTTGAGAAGCGGCAGAACGATCTTGTGGGTCGTCTTTTTGCACCGGCCGAGCGGAGTGGAGTCAATGCTACCCGGCTGGTGGTACGTGCGCTGGAACTGCGCATCCTCGATGTAGACAATCTGGAACCGGATGACGAATAAAGTGCGCAAAAAGTGCATAAAAAACGAATCTTTTTCCTTCTTTGGCATCTGTTTTTGCCGTATATTTGCGCTCCAAAATACAAATAAGCAATGAAGAATAAAGTATCTATGGCTCTACGTCTCAATCCGATGCGTGAGCTGCGTGATTACGTGATGATAGCTTTGGGCATGGTATTCTATGCGGTGGGATGGACAGTGTTCCTGCTTCCCAACAACATCACTACGGGTGGAGTACCGGGTATCGCCTCCATCGTCTACTTTGCCACAGGACTGCCTGTGCAATATACCTATTTTGGCATCAACTTCTTTCTGCTGTTGCTGGCCATCTACATTTTGGGTTGGAAGTTCAGCATCAAGACCATCTATGCCGTCTTCATGCTCACGTTCCTTACTTCCTTGATTCAGCGACTCACGGCAGATCTCCATTTGCTGCAGGACCAGCCCTTTATGGCCTGTGTCATTGGTGCCTCGTTCTGTGGAGGTGGAGTGGGTCTTGCCTTCTCCAACAACGGAAGTACGGGAGGAACGGATATCATTGCAGCTATCATCAACAAGTATCGCGATATCACCTTCGGACGGGTCATCCTGATGTGTGACCTCGTCATCATCTCCTCTAGCTATTTTGTGCTGCAGGATTGGGAGAAGGTGGTGTATGGATATGCCACCCTCTACATTTGCAGCTTTGTGGTAGATCAGGTGGTCAACAGTGCCCGCCAGTCAGTACAGTTCTTCATCATCAGTGAGAAGTACGAGGAGATAGGGCGGCTCATCAACGAGCACCCGCATCGTGGAGTCACTGTCATCCACGCATCCGGTTTCTACACAGGGCGTGAGGTCAGTATGCTGTTCGTACTGGCCAAGAAGCGCGAATCTACCATCATCTTCCGTCTCATCAAAGACATCGACCCCGATGCCTTCGTCTCGCAAAGTGCCGTCATCGGTGTCTACGGCAAGGGCTTTGACCACATCAAGTAGACAGAGTGAGAGGAGGGTCGTTTCTTCTTATGGCTGGAACCGTCCCTCTCTCCACACCAGTGTCAGCGGTTGCTTCAGATAGGGCGTCAAGGTCTCGCGTGCCTCGGCTGCCATGTAGTCGGGTGTGCTGAAGGTCAGCGTCAACAGGGGTTCCTTCGGATTCAGTTCTGCCTTCAGCAGCGTGATGTCGGCTTGCCGGCGTGCCTCCTGATAGCGGTAGAAGGAGGTGGTGTCTGCTGCTTCGGCAATGAAGTCATCTGCTACGGGCCATCTTTCTGGCAGGAAACGGGCAGCGGGCAGCGGTTCCCATCGGGGTGTATAGAAGGCAATGTGGCTGTCGCATGCAGCGGCGCAGGCCGTTGATACGGTGCATATCACCTGTGTGCTGTCGGATAGTGTCAGCATCTTCATCTGCCAGAAAGTTTGCGCACTCATCTTCAGAGCCAGATAGTCGGGTGTCAGCATGGTCATCTCCGATTTTCCACCCAGATTGTTGGTCACTTCTGCCTTCATGCCGCTCTCCATAAAGTCGATGCAGTCAGCCCGGTTGATGGCCGAAAGTAACGGGCAGAGTGAGTCGGGCATTTCTCGGAAACAATCCTTCAGGTTCTGTGCCTGTATGCAGATGCCGCCCGTCAGCAGTAGGGCTGCCAGGGCGGTTCGTTTTAGTTCTATATACATGTCTGTTCTCTTTTTCGTTACGACTTACAAGTGATGAAACGTTCTTCTGTTGGAAAACATGAAGTCCGTTAGTCTCTGATGGCCTGACGGATACGTACTAGTTTCTCCAGCAATCCCTCCAGCAGATCAAGTCGCAGCATGTTGGCACCGTCGCTCTTGGCTACGGCCGGATTCTCGTGTGTCTCGATGAAAAGTCCGTCAGCTCCTACAGCCACGCCAGCCTTGGCTACCGTCTCTATCAGTTGGGGCATACCTCCCGTCACGCCGCTCGTCTGGTTGGGTTGTTGCAGCGAGTGGGTTACGTCCAAAATCACGGGATAGCCGAAGGACTTCATTTCAGGAATGCCCCGGTAGTCGATTACCAAATCCTGGTATCCAAAGGTGGTGCCCCGTTCGGTCAGCATCACCTCCTTGTTGCCTGCCTCAGCCACCTTTTCGGCAGCAAAGCGCATGGCCATCGGTGAGAGGAACTGTCCCTTCTTGATGTTCACGCACTTGCCCGTCCGGGCGGCTGCCACCAGCAGGTCCGTCTGCCGGCACAGAAAGGCGGGAATCTGCAGGATATCCACATATTCTGCTGCCATGGCTGCTTCGTCGGCGGCATGGATATCGGTCACTGTAGGGATGCCGAAGGTGTCGTGTACCTTCTTCAGTATTTGCAGTGCCTTTTCGTCGCCGATGCCCATGAACGAATCCAGACGTGAGCGGTTAGCCTTGCGGTACGATCCCTTGAAGACATAGGGTATCTGCAGTCGTTCGGTGATGGCAGTGATGCGTTCGGCAATGCGTAGTGCCATCTCTTCTCCCTCGATGACACAGGGTCCTGCCAGCAGGAAGAAGTTGCCAGCAGCATTGTTTTTCAGTTGGTCTATCATGATGCTTGTTCTTTTTTAGTCGGTTATTGGGTCACGTTTGTTCCCTGTTTCAGGGTATAATCAGGGTGATGGCCTCGTGCAGGATGCCTATTTCCAGCGGGAAGTGGCGGTCGAGGATGCGTCCATCCAAATCCACAGAAGCATTTTGGGCACGCAGCACTTTCACCTTTTGTGTGCGATAGGGCTTTACTACCTTGTGGTTGAGTATGCGGCCTTGAATCAGCATCCACAGTCCCGACCATAGCTGCAGCAGTTCGGGCCGGTAGATAACCGATACGTCCAGCCATCCGTTATAGGGTACGGCACTGGGCGATTGTCCGTATCCCCAGGCGCTGCCGATGCACACCGTCATGATGCGTCCGCGTATATGTTCGCCGTTTACCTTCAGGTGCATGCGGTAGAGTTTGCGCTCGAAGATGATGGAGAGCAGTGCCATGAAGTAGGAGAGGTATTTCACGCCCCAGAAGCGTTTGCACTGGTCGGTAATCTTTACGATGCGTGCTCCCAGTCCTATGTTGATGGCATTCAGGAAGTAGCGTGTGAGGTGCCGCTGGCCGTCGTAGTAGTAGCAGGTGCCCACATCAATGCGGCGACGGCGTCCCTTGATGATGCAATCCACTGCCTCCTTGTATTCCGAGCTCATCTCCCAGTATTTGGCAAAGTCGTTGCCGATACCGTTGGGGATGATGCCGATGGCAATCGACTCCTTCTCCTTGGCATCGGACAGCATGATGCCGTTGATGGCATCGTTCAGTGCTCCGTCGCCTCCCACCACCACGATGGTGCGGTAGCCGTTGTTGGCCAGGATGCCCGCCAGACGTTCTACCGATCCGAAGCCTTCGGACTGCACGTAGTCGTAGTTTACGCCCTTGCTGTCCATGTAGGCTTTTATCTCCTTCCATCGTTTTTGTACTTTTCGGGTACCGGCTTTGGGGTTGTAGATGATTCCCCACTTTTCGGATGCTACGCTCATGATGATGCTGGTTTTACATGTTTCTCAAAATCTTTTCCTCCCTCACGGTGCAGAGGTTGTACGGCTCGCTCCGTCCGGATGGATGCTGCAAACTTACTAAAAATCTCTGGAATATGATGCATGATTTGTCATTTATCATGCTGTTCATTTTAACCTGAATTATTCATAAAGAAAGTAAAGAAGATCACATAATTATTTGGTAATCAGAGGATTAAATGTTGTATTTGTAATGCCGTTACAAAAACATTTTTCCTTTACTTCATGAGCAAAATTACTTCATCTCCCGCAGATTACCAAACTTTTCCGACATTGTTTGAACTTGAGCCCGTGGCCGGCAAGAAAGTGACGGTCGATTTCTCTGCACCCGAACTCTCCTCGCTTGGCGGATTGACACTCGTTCGCGAATACGAAAAATCGTCAAGCCGCATCATAGAACGCATCGAATCCTGCATCAAAGACCCCCGCTGGGAACCGATGGTTATACACAGCCAGACGGAAATGCTCCGCCAGAGAATATACCAGATAATGGCCGGCTTCGAAGATGCCGACGATTGCGACAGGCTCTGTGGTGACGGTATCCTGAAGATGTGTGCAGGAAGGTCCGCGACCGATGAAACCAATCTTGCATCGCAGCCAACGATGACGCGTCTTGAGAACCGCCTGTCCCGTAAGGAACTGTTCGATATCGGAGAGGCCTTCATCGATGACTTCATCGCCTCGTATGACTCGGAGCCAGATTCCATCATTATCGATGCCGATGATACGAATGCCGACACATACGGCGCGCAGCAGCTCACGCTGTTCAACGCCTATTACGGGGAATACTGCTATATGCCCCTGCTTCTGTTCGAAGGCCGCAGCGGAAAGCTCATCCTTCCCATCCTCAGGCCGGGTCGGGGAAACAAGGCGATCAACATTGCAGGTCTTCTCAAGAGGCTGATACTCAAGCTCTGCAAAAAGTGGAAACACACTCAGATAATAGTCCGGGGCGACTCCCACTTCTGCTCCCACGACTTCATGGACTGGGCCACAGACCGTCAGGACGGCATCCACTTCATCACCGGACTTGCAGGGAACGTGAAACTCAAAAGGATATCTGCAAACTGGCTTGACACTGCGATTGCCTCCTACGAGGCCATCGGTGAAGAAGTGCGTATATTCCATTCGTTTATGTACAAGGCCGCTTCCTGGAAGCATCAGCAAAGAGTTGTGGTCAAAATCGAGGTGAACAATCTCGGAACAAATGTCAGATATGTCGTGACGGACTTCAAGGGGCAGCGTTCCAGCTTCATATATTCTGATTGCTACTGCGACAGGGGACGCATGGAGCAGATGATATCTGAACTCAAGAACGGCCTCAAGGCCGACAGGATGTCCTGCAGCAAGTTCACCGCCAACCAGTTCAGGCTCTATTTGCACTGCGCAGCGTACGTAATCCTGCATTCGTTCCAGGCCGATATGCTTGCGGGAACCGAACTTGAATGCAGCACCATCACCACGATGAGGGAGAAACTGCTCCTGAGCGCGGTGTCCATCGACGAGAAGAAGACCTGCATACGCATTCGCTTCTCACATAAGGCTCTGATGCTCCCCGAAATGGTGTCCGTATTGACCAGACTGCGACACCTGCCACCGTCATAGACAGAGTAATGGTCCAAATATCCGTTGCGTAACCCCGGCAGGGGAAGCACTGCTGCGCTCCGCACTTGAAAAATCGCGCAATCCTGTGCCTTCTGACCATCTTCGAGTGCTGCCTTCAGGCACATCGAACGGATTTTGACATAAAATCTGTGTGGCTCCGGGAAAATCCGAACTGATCGAACGGTTACTGCGAAGACAAAGCGTGGCGGCTATGAATAATGCAGGTTAAACATAAATTGCCTCCATTTATACCTTATAGGTGTTTTAGTTCTATCTATTCATTTTTTTGTTGGCCGATACAATCAGCATCATGGGACGGCGCATTTCATCCTGC
>JBJEHI010000079.1:0-128386 GCA_051875915.1 Bacteroides sp. | reverse complement strand
TGCGGGCGGGCATCGGACGCGGCACCATCAAGGCGGCGTGGGACGCCATCGGCGACATCGTCAAGCAGGTGACCAGCGGCGACAGCAGCACCGTGGAGGACCCCGACAGCACCGACCCCGATAACGGCACCAGCGGTGGCGGCGGCAGCGACGGCAACACGGACGAGAATCCGTTGGGGTGAGTTAGTTATTAGCTACGAGCTACAAGCTACGAGTGACAGGCTACGAACTACGAGCTACGAGTCGTAGGGGCGGAACATTTTCCGCCCACCCCGCACACGGGCGCATTCATCGCGAATGATACATTGCAGCCGAACTGTAGGGGCAGACCTATGTGTCTGCCCACCCCCGCACGCAATGAATTTGAATGATTGCAGGGGCGAAAGGCATTCAGGGCGGACACATAGATCCGCCCCTACGGGTGGGGTTCCACACCATCAAAAACACACTTTAAATTTTTAACTTTAAATTTTAAATTAAACTACATGGGCGCTGCTTCCCCCACCCCGATGCAAGTTTGCGAGTTTTATAACCGATTGCAAGCAAGATTCAAAAAAAAAGCGTACCTTTGCGGCCTATTTAATAAGGTATTGTAATAGTAAAAAGATGAAAGCATTTGTATTTCCGGGCCAAGGTGCCCAATTCGTAGGTATGGGCAAGGAGTTGTACGAGAACTCTGCACTGGCCAAAGAACTCTTTGAGAAAGCAAACGATATCCTGGGATATCGCATTACGGATATTATGTTTGAGGGTACGGACGAAGACCTCCGTCAGACAAAGGTCACTCAACCGGCCGTATTCCTGCACTCTGTCATCTCTGCCCTCTGCATGGGCGACGACTTCAAGCCCGAGATGACTGCCGGCCACTCGCTGGGCGAATTCTCGGCACTGGTAGCTGCCGGCGCACTGAGCTTCGAAGACGGACTGAAACTGGTGTATGCACGCGCCATGGCCATGCAGAAGGCTTGTGAGGCACGCCCCTCTACCATGGCCGCCATCATCGCTCTGCCCGACGAGAAGGTAGAGGAGATCTGCGCACAGGTAGCCGCCGAAGGAGAAGTCTGCGTGGCTGCCAACTACAATTGCCCGGGTCAGATTGTCATCTCGGGTTCGATTGAAGGCATCAACAAAGCCTGCGAACTGATGAAGGCTGCCGGTGCCAAACGTGCCCTGCCCCTGAAGGTGGGCGGTGCCTTCCACTCGCCGCTGATGGATCCTGCCAAAGTAGAGCTGGAAGCCGCCATCAACGCCACTGAGTTCCACACGCCGAAATGCCCCGTATACCAGAATGTAGACGCACTGCCTCACACCGACGCTGCCGAAATCAAGCGGAACCTGGTGGCTCAGCTGACGGCTTCGGTACGCTGGACACAGACGGTCAAGAACATGATAGCCGACGGTGCTACCGACTTCACCGAATGCGGTCCCGGCGCCGTACTGCAGGGCCTCATCAAGAAGATTGACAAGGAAGCCAATGCTCACGGCATAGCCTGAGGTTTCGTAAAGATTGTACATGGTCATGAAAAAGAGCCTTCCTATCCGCCAGACCCTGCGTTTCCGCCGCTGGAGCCGCAAGCGCTATGCTGCCTTTGCCAGCATGGGGCGTTGCGTCACCATCGGCTGCCTGCGCAAGAACGTGGCCGACTGCTCGCTGAGCAAGCAGAAGCAGGGCACCGTCCGCCTCGGCCGGCGGAATGAGGAGGAGGCTCTCTACATGGACATGATGAACCCTGACAACCTATTGACTGAAAGATATGACCATTCAACAACTGAAAGAGAAAGTGATGGCCGGAGCCGACATCCGCGAAGAAGAGGCGCTGTGGCTGGCCACCCAACCCGATAAAGAGGCGCTCTACGATGCCGCACATGACATCACCCGTGCCCGTGCTTCACACGAGTTTGACATGTGCTCCATCATCAACGCCAAGTCGGGACGCTGTCCCGAAAACTGCAAGTGGTGCGCCCAGTCGGCCCACTACCAGACGAAGGCCGATGTATATGACCTGGTTGACAAAGAGGAATGTCTGCGACAGGCACTCTACAACGAGCGGCAGGATGTGGCCCGCTTCTCGTTGGTAACCAGCGGCCGCAAACCCACCTCCAAGCAACTGGAGCAGCTCTGCGAAACCACACGCCACATGCGCCGTCACTCGTCCATCCATCTGTGCGCCTCGTTGGGCCTGTTGGATGAAGCCGGATTGCAGGCACTCCACGAAGCCGGCATCACCCGCTACCACTGCAACCTGGAGACGGCTCCCTCCTACTTCTCCACCCTCTGCACCACCCATACGCAAGCAGAAAAGATAGCCACCCTCGAAGCGGCCCGCCGTGCCGGCATGGAGATATGCAGCGGGGGCATCATCGGCATGGGTGAGACGTTGGAGCAACGCATCGAGTTTGCCTTCACCTTAAAACGGTTAGACACCCAATCCATCCCCATCAACTTGCTCAGCCCCATACCCGGCACTCCTCTGGAGCATCAGGCTCCACTCACCGAAGAAGAGGTCCTTACCACCATCGCGCTGTTCCGCTTCATCAACCCCACTGCCTATCTGCGCTTTGCCGGCGGACGGTCGCAACTCAGTCAGGCGGCAGTGAAGCGTGCATTATATATAGGTATCAACTCGGCCATCGTGGGCGACCTGCTGACCACCCTCGGCTCGAAGGTGTCGGACGACAAGGCACTGATTGAGGAAGCGGGGTACGACTTCTGCGGGTCTGCCTTCGACCGCGAACATCTGTGGCATCCCTATACATCCACCACCCATCCCCTGCCCGTGTACAAGGTGAAACGGGCACAGGGAGCAACCATCACGCTGGACGACCCACAAGCACCGCAAGGCGAACGCACGCTGGTAGAGGGCATGTCGTCGTGGTGGTGCGCGGTGCATGGCTACAACAATCCCGTCCTGAACCGGGCAGCCGAGGAACAGCTGCACAGCATGTCGCACGTCATGTTCGGCGGACTGACGCACGATCCTGCCATCCGGCTGGGCGAACTGCTGCTGCCGCTGGTGCCTCCCTCCATGCAGAAGATATTCTACGCCGACTCGGGCTCGGTAGCGGTAGAGGTGGCCTTGAAGATGGCCGTCCAATACTGGTATGCCAAGAGCCTCTCGGCTCCCGATGCGTCGGCCTTGGCACACAAGAACAACTTCGTCACCATCCGCAGCGGCTATCATGGCGACACGTGGAATGCCATGTCCGTGTGCGACCCTGTCACCGGCATGCACTCTCTGTTCGGCCCTGCCCTGCCCGTACGTCACTTTGTGCCTCAGCCTCGGTCACGCTTCGACGGCGAATGGAACCCCGACGACATCCTGCCGCTGGAGCAAACCATCCGGCAGCACCACCACGAGCTGGCGGCACTGATACTGGAGCCCATCGTGCAGGGAGCAGGAGGCATGTGGTTCTACCATCCGCAATACCTGCGCGAGGCGGCCAAGCTCTGCCGTGAATATGGATTGCTGCTGATTTTTGACGAGATAGCCACCGGATTCGGACGCACAGGCAAGCTCTTTGCCTGGGAGCACGCAGGGGTGGAGCCGGACATCATGTGCATCGGCAAGGCACTGACGGGAGGCTACATGACCCTCTCGGCCGTACTGGCCAGCAACGAGGTGGCCGACAGCATCTCCAACCACACGCCGGGCTGCTTCATGCACGGGCCTACCTTCATGGGCAACCCGTTGGCATGTGCCGTGGCATGTGCATCGGTGCGCCTGCTCACCTCGCCCGAATACGACTGGCAAGGCAAGGTGAAGCGCATCGAGCGGCAACTGCGTGACGAACTGGCTCCCGCCCGTCACTTCCCGCAAGTGGCCGATGTGCGGGTGCTGGGAGCCATCGGCGTGATAGAGGTCAAGCAGCCGGTGGATATGGCATGGATGCAACGCCGCTTTGTAGAAGAGGGCATCTGGGTACGTCCCTTCGGCCGGTTGGTGTACCTGATGCCGCCCTTCATCATCGCGCCCGAACAGCTGACCCGACTCACTACAGGCTTGCTGAAGATTGTGAAAGAGATGTAAGACGAAACCAATGATGCGCACATGAATATAATGGATTACATACAAGAGGAGCTGCATACCTTAGAGGCAAGCAGCAACCTGCGCCGCCTGCCGCAGATGGTACACGATGGCAGAGAGGTGGTGGTAAACGGACAGCGGATGCTGAACCTTTCGTCCAACGACTATCTGGGATTGTCAGCCGACCTCTCCCTTCGTCGGGAGTTTCTGGCCACACTGATGCCAGAGACGTTTCTGCCCACCTCGTCGTCGTCACGCCTGCTCACCGGCAACTTCACCGTTTACGAAGAGCTGGAAGCAGAGCTGGCCCACCTGTTCGGCACCGAAGCCGCGCTGGTATTCAACAGCGGCTACCACGCCAATACAGGCATCCTGCCTGCCCTCAGCGATGCGCAGACGCTCATCCTGGCTGACAAGCTGGTGCATGCAAGCCTGATTGACGGCATCCGCCTCTCGCCGGCCCGCTGCATCCGCTATCGGCACAACGACTTGTCGCAACTGGAGCGTCTGCTACACCAGCACCAGGCATCCTACCGACAGATTATCATTGTCACCGAAAGCCTCTTCAGCATGGATGGTGACAAGGCCGACCTGCCCACCTTGGTACAGCTGAAACGCCTATATCCCCATGTGCTGCTCTATGTAGACGAAGCCCATGCCTTCGGCGTATGCGGGCCGCATGGGTTGGGACTGGCCGAGGAGGAGCGGTGCATCGCAGACATCGACTTGCTGGTAGGCACCTTCGGCAAAGCCGCCGCTTCGGCCGGCGCCTACATCGTCTGCCGCAAAGCCATCCGCGAATACCTGGTCAACAAGATGCGCACCTTCATCTTCACCACCGCCCTGCCGCCTGTCAATGTGGCGTGGACCCTCTTCATCGTCCGCCGTCTGGCTCGGATGCAGCCACTCCGCCAACACCTGACAGCCATCAGCCGGCTGCTTCGGGAGGCACTGCTGGAGCGTGGCTACACCTGCCCCAGCCAGAGCCACATCGTGCCGATGATTGTAGGTGCCAGTGCGGACACCATCCTGCGTGCCGAACTGCTGCAGCGCCACGGGTTCTATGCACTGCCCGTGCGTCCGCCTACGGTACCCGAGGGGACCTCACGCATCCGCTTCTCGCTGACGGCCGACATCCGTCGGGAGGAGGTGGAACAGCTGGCCGAACTGATACGTAACCTCTAAACTCAGAACATGAAACAACTGTACCTCATACACGAACATCACCCCCGCCTGCTGCTCTTCTTTGCCGGATGGGGAGCTGACGAGACGCCCTTCTGCCACTATCACCCGGCAGGGAGTGACTACATGATTTGCTATGACTACCGTTCGCTGCAATTTGACCCCTCTCTGCCGGACAACTACCAGGAGATTCACGTCGTAGGATGGTCCATGGGCGTATGGGCAGCAGCACGGGTCGTGCCACCGCTGGCATTGCCCATCGGCCGCACCATTGCCCTGAACGGCACGCCTTATCAGATGGACGACCGCCGCGGCATCCCCGAAGCCATCTTCCGAGGTACGCTGGAAGGACTGAACGGAGTCTCGCTCCACAAGTTCCTGCGCCGCATGTGCAGTGACACGGCTGCCTTCCGACGCTTCTTGGAGGTAAGCCCGCACCGCCCGCTGGAGGAGCTGCGTGAGGAGCTGGCCGCCACCTTGCAGCGAGAGGAGGCACAACAACCGCTGCCCGACCCCACCTTCTTCCGCGAGGCCTTCATCGGAGCCAACGACCGCATCATCCCGCCCGCCAACCAACGTTGCGCCTGGGAGGAGGCCGGTGCCGAGATATGCCTGTCGGACGAGGCTCACTACACGGAACGCATCTTCAAACACTATCTGGAGGATATATGGACAAACGACTGATTGCCGAACGCTTTGCCCGGGCACGCAGCACCTACAACCGCGAAGCCAAAGTGCAGGGTGAGGTAGCCGCCAAAATGCTGCGCCTGCTGCTGCCCTACTGTCGCGAAGAGCATGGCCGGCAGGTAGTGGAGATAGGATGCGGAACGGGAGTCTACTCGCGCATGTTGCTGCAGCAGCTGCATCCGCACCGGCTGTTGCTGAACGACCTCTGCCCCGAGATGGAGGAGTGCGTCAGCGACCTTCCCGCCCGCTTTCTGGCAGGCGATGCCGAAGGGCTCCCCCTGCCATGCGATACCCGACTGATTACCTCCTGCTCCACCCTCCAATGGTTCGTACATCCCGAAGCCTTCTTCCGCCATTGCTACGAGGCACTGGTGCCGGGAGGCTTGTTGGCATTCAGCACCTTCGGCCCCGACAACCTGATAGAAATCAAGCAGCTGACAGGCAACGGACTCGCCTACCCCTCGCTGAGCGAACTGACAGACATGCTGGCTCCACACTATCGGCTGCTTCATGCCGAAGAAGAGCGGGCAACCCTCTGTTTCGAGCATCCGACAGCCGTCCTGAAACACCTGAAAGAGACAGGTGTGACGGGCACCGAGAAGCGAGTGTGGACACGCGGCCGGCTGCAAGCCTTCTGCAACGAATACATCCGTCAGTACAGCAGAGCCGACGGACGGGTCGTACTGACTTATCACCCTATATACATCATCGCACAAAAAAAATCGGATTCATTATGAAGAACGGAATATATTTCATCAGTGGCATCGATACCGATGCCGGAAAGAGTTACTGTACCGCCTGGCTGGCTCGTCGGCTGGCCGAGAGCGGCAAGCGTGTCATTACGCAGAAGTTCATACAGACAGGCAATGTAGGCCATAGCGAGGACATCGACCTGCACCGCCGCATCATGGGCTGCGGCTATCTGCCCGAAGACCGTGAAGGCCTCACCATGCCCGAAATATTCGGCTATCCCTGTTCGCCCCACCTGGCTGCACGCATCGACCGCCGCCCCATAGACTTCCAGAAGATAGAGCAGGCCACTGACGAGCTGGCCCGCCGCTACGACATCGTACTGGTGGAGGGTGCCGGCGGGTTGATGGTTCCGCTCACAGAGGAGTACCTCACCATCGACTACATAGCCGACCACCGCTACCCGCTGCTCTTTGTCACCTCCGGCCGCTTGGGCAGCATCAACCACACCCTGCTCGCGCTGGAAGCCATCCGACAGCGTTCCATCTCCTTGCATACGGTGCTCTACAACCTCTATCCCACTGTAGAGGACAAGACCATCCAAGAAGATACGATGCATTACATCCGTACCCATCTGCAGAAGCACTTCCCCGACACTCGGATGTTGGAGGTTCCCGAACTCAAATAGAGGTATCAGAGCAAGCAACATCCGGCCGTTTCACCCAAAGCGAGAAGCGGCTGCCTTGCTGCGGAGCCGACTTCAGGGTGATGCGTGCCCCCAATTTCTCGGCTACGGCCTTGCAGATGGAGAGACCCAAGCCGCTGCCCTGGCGGAACTCGTCGGTCTTATAGAAGCGTTCGAACACCATGAGCTGCTGTTCCTCCGTCATGCCCACGCCGCTGTCTTCCACATACAGCTCTACCTCATCACCCTGTTCAGACAATTGCCAGCCCAAGTGGATGAATCCCTGCGGCGTACACTTGGCCGCATTGGTCAGGAAGTTCATCAGCACCTGCTGGATGCGACCGTCGTCGCCCAAAATGGTGAGGCCGGCTTCTCCCCTCAGCAGTTCAAACCGAAGGTGAGGGGGAGCCTGCACGTAGAAACTTTGGTAGATGCACTCCATCAGGGCATCCAAAGCACAAGGTTGCGGATGGAGTATGATGTGACCCGACTCGATGCGCGACAGGTCAATCACATCGTTCACCAACTTCAGCAGCAGGTCGTTGTTCTTGTTGATGGTGGCCATCATCTCCTCTTTCTCTGCCTCCTCCAACTCCATGCTGGGAGTGGCCAGAATGTTGCTGAAGCCCACAATGGCATTGAGCGGTGTACGTATTTCGTGACTCATATTGGCCAGAAAAGCCTCTTTCAGTTCGGCCTGCTCGGCCAACTTGCGGGCACGAATCAACTCCTCCTCACGTTGCTTGATGCCTTCGATATTCAGTATGATGCCGTAGCTATAGGTATGTTCCTTATCGGATTTCATCAGATGGTTGGCGCGTATCTGCCACCACTCATACTTTCCTGTCTGCCTGAAGTCGCACTGCACCTCAATGAGGCTCGAACGTCCGTTCATCAGGGCATCCACTTCGTCCAGATAGGCGGCACGGGTATCGGGATGGATATATTGGGCAAAGTCCTGCATACAGATGTGATGCGGCTGCTGGCGCAGGAAAATCCAGAAGTCCTCCTCCAACGTAATCTCATCGCCCCGTTGCTTCCAGGCAAATGCCTGGCTGTTTTGCAGCGCCATCTTCAGCATCTTTCGCTCTTCAAGCGACTGGCGGATGATACGCTGTTTGTGCCGGCGCTCACGCAGATTGATGAAGAGGAGGAAAAGAATGAGCAGCACGACCAACCCACCACCGATGGAGTAGAGCCAGACAGCCAGATGGGGATAGTGGTCACTGAAGGTATCGCGTACCAGTTCGTATTTGGCTGGGATGGAGTCAATGGGGTGATTACTGTGCAAGCTATAGTTGCGCCAGTCGATGTAATATCCCTTGCGGCTGTTGTGCAGAGGGATGGACGATGGAGCCTCACCCCGCAGCACACGGATGGCCACAGCCACACCATCGGCGGCCTGATACTTCATGGGCGAGAAGTAACCGGCCACAAAGCCGCCCTGATTGGAACCGAAGTAATGGTAAGTGGCCGTAAACTGCTCTTTGTTGGTAAAGTTAAGCATGGCGTTGGAGAATCCGTCCGACTTCAGCTGCAGGTAGTAGAAAGGCTGCTCATTGCGCATCATGAAGAAGAAATTCTCGTCGCCTAACGCCGAGGTCACCTCGTCGCCACTCTCCTTCATGGCCGTGTTGCTCTGTCCGCTACGGATGGAAAGGGAGGTCAGCGTCAGCACGCTGTCGGGTGTGTTCCGAACGGCAAGCATCGTACGCTTCCACTCCAAGTTATTGAGCACATTGGGCACACCTTCCAGCTGACGGTTGCACTCGTCCAGCATCTTTCTGTCCAGCACGCGATGCTCCATGAGCGTGAAGAGGTGGCGCTGGCCGATGACCTCGCGTGCCACCTTGAGGTTCTCCAGCACATCGAGCGAGTCGGTGACACCCGTCACGTTGGTGTGATGGTTCAACAAGCCTTGATTGGGAAACTCCACACCGATGAAAACGATAGGCGTGCGGAGAGTGAGCGGATGGTCGTGTACCAGCAGTGAATAGGTGGCCTGATCGCCCACAGAAATGATGAGGTCAGGCTCCTCACCGGCAGGCACGTTGTCCAGCACCTCCTGAATGAAACTGATTTCTTCGGGATGGTTGCGTTTCTCGGCATCCAGGTAGTAGAAAGAGAGGGCTACCGGCTCTCCCTGTCGGTTGAACTCCGATTCGATGAGACTGTTGAACTCAGGATAGTTGGGAAAATTTCTGCTGAATGAATGAATCACCATCACACGATAGTTGTACGTGTGCTGGCAAGTCACCAAGATGCCTGCAAACATTCCAATAGCAAGCAGACATACGATATAAAGCGTATTCGAACGAAATATCTTCATAGGCGCAGACAACGTTTTATCCGACGAACCGGTTCCCAATCAATTTATAAGTTATACACAGTAGTTTTTCCCCGCGAGACATGTGTCGTGTTTTATCAACAAATACATTCATGAACGCTCTCGGACAATGAATCCAGAAAAACAGCGCAAATATATATATTTATCTGGAATTGCACAGCATATCAGAAATCATTTTATAGGCACAAATAAAATAATGAGTGGAAACTTGCATTCTGTCATGTTACAGCTCTATGCAGGTGGGGTCGATTACAGAACTTGAAAAGATGTGTAATCGAATATAATTAAAGCTAAATCAAACGTTGATACCCAAACATCACAGTTGAGAGGAAGAATAGTAATCATTCCGGACAAAAAAGGGGTCTCAGAGGGTCACTCCTAAGGGGAGCATCATTCAGTCGTATCATGAAATACATTCAGTCGTATCATGAAACACATTCAGTCGTATCATGAATCACATTCAGAATACGACTGAATGTTGGCTATCTTAACCGATTGATAACCAGATATTTACAAACGCCGATTTTTCTCTTTCAGCAGAGAATCGGATTTAGTAAACGTTCTTTACATTTTACTCCTGCAAAAGTCCAAACGGCTACCAAAGACAAAGACTGTAGGGCAGACCTATTCTACAAAAGTACGGTTGTTTTTTGTGGCTTGTCTGCACGAAGCTGTATGGCAACGCCTGAAGAGGAAATCGCCTGCGATGAAAAAATGCAGTTTCTTTCACTGATATACTTTCATTTTCACTTTTTCTACCTATATTTGCAGCGGAATAACATAGAAAAATCTGACATTATGACAACCGATTGCCCTTCCGTACTTCTGATTTACACCGGTGGTACCATCGGGATGATAGAGAATCCCGAAACAGGTGCATTGGAGAACTTCAACTTCGACCACCTGCTGAAACACGTACCCGAACTGAAGAGATTCAACTACCGCATCTCTACGTACCAGTTTGACCCACCCATCGACTCGTCGGATATGGAACCTTCATGCTGGGCCAAGATTGTGAAGATCATCAATTACAACTATGACTACTTTGACGGTTTCGTCATCCTGCACGGAACGGATACAATGGCCTATACGGCATCGGCCCTCAGCTTCATGCTGGAGAATCTGGGCAAACCGGTGATTCTGACAGGTTCGCAACTGCCCATCGGAACACTGCGGACAGACGGTAAAGAGAACCTGATTACCGCCATCGAGATAGCCGCTGCCAAACGGGAAGATGGAAGCCCGATGGTGCCGGAGGTCTGCATCTTCTTCGAAAACGAACTGATGCGCGGAAACCGAACAACAAAGATTAATGCGGAGAACTTCAACGCATTCCGTTCGTTCAACTATCCGGCATTGGCCAAAGCGGGCATCCACATCCGATTCAACGAACATCTGATCAGAAGGCCCGACCCTACCCGACCGATGAAACCGCACTATGTGTTTGACACGAACGTGGTGATGCTGACACTCTTCCCCGGCATACAGGAGAGCATCATACACTCGGTGCTACATGTACCGGGGCTGAAGGCGGTGGTGCTGAAGACATTCGGATCGGGCAACGCACCGCAGAAGGAGTGGCTGACACGCCAACTCACAGAAGCATCCGAGCGGGGCATCGTGATAGTGAACATCACGCAATGCCAAAGCGGAGCCGTAGAGATGGGACGATACGAAACCAGCCTGCAACTGCTGCAGGCAGGCGTTGTAAGCGGGTACGACAGCACACCCGAATGTGCGGTAACGAAACTGATGTTCCTGCTTGGACACGAGCTGAGCATTCCAGAGATACGCTATCGGATGAGTTCGGACCTGGCGGGAGAGATTACAAAATCATGATGGGCAAGCTGCCAACTTACACACAACGTGCAATAGTTCGTACAACCATCCATGTGAATAGTAAATTTCAATCACTAAACAAATATGAAATATCTTGAATTCAATTTTCATACAACTCCAAATACGGAGACCATACACGATGTACTCTCGGCTGTACTGGGAGAGGTAGGCTTTGAGAGCTTTGTAGAACAGGCAGAAGGGCTGTTGGCCTACGTACAGCAGGCTCAGTTTGACAAAACAGCCTTGAAAGAGGCTTTGGAGGCATTTCCGATACCCGACACCGCAGTGACGTACAGCTACCGGGAGGCAGAAGATAAGGACTGGAACGAGGAGTGGGAAAAGAACTTCTTCCAACCCATCGTCATCGGAAATCGATGCGTGATTCACAGCACATTCCATCAGGATGTGCCGGAAGCGGAATACGACATCGTCATCAACCCGCAAATGGCTTTCGGTACCGGGCATCATGAGACGACGAGTCTGATTATTGAGGAACTGCTGGAGAGGAATCTGGAAGGAGTGAGCCTGCTGGATATGGGATGCGGAACCTCGATACTGGCCATTCTGGGACGAATGCGGGGAGCTGCGCACTGTACGGCCATCGACATTGACGAATGGTGTGTACGCAACTCGCTGGAGAACATCGGACTGAACGGCACAGATGAGATAGAGGTACACCAAGGAGATGCCACTTCGCTGGCAACCAAGGGGCCGTTTGACGTGGTGATTGCCAACATCAACCGAAACATCCTGCTGAATGACATGCATCACTACGTAGCACGCATGAACCCGCACGCCACACTGCTGATGAGCGGATTCTACATAGAAGACCTGCCGGTCATACAAGCAGAAGCGGAAAGGCTGGGGCTGAAGCTGATGCACCATCGGGAGAAGAACCGCTGGACAGCCGCCACCTTTACCCGCTAACGAGGCATGTTACACATCAGAGAAGCAAATCAATCAGATTGGCTATCTGACGGATGCCGGTGACATCTGCCGGCAATTCCTTCGAAGCAGGAATGCCTTGTACCACCTGACATCCCAAACTGAGGGCCGGCAGAATATCGTTCTTGGCAGAATCACCTACTACCAACATCTGCGAGGAGGTGAAACCTGCCCGGTCGAATGCAAGTTGCCAAATGGCGGCATCAGGCTTACGAATGCCTACACAAGTGGAATCGGTGACTGAACGAAAGAGCGGACGGATGCCCAAATCGGTGGTGATGGTCTCCAAATTACCATAATAGTTGGAAACCAACAGCAACGGATAGGATTCGGCAAGACGTGCCAACACCGGTCGGGCAGCCTGTACATAGCCGATGGAGTAGTCGGTAACAAGACGGGCGGCTTGCTGCGGCAGCTGGCAACGGTGATAGTCATCGTCTGTCAGGATGCCGCGCTCAATCAGGCTTTCACACTGCAGGCGGGTCTTGAAGAGCTGGGTGTCATACAGAGAGTGGTACGGACGCACCAGCTGAAGAGCCTCCATCTGACGCTCAGCGTAGACATAAGAATCCCAGAAGTTCTCTCTGTCAATGGGTAATCCCAACTGACGGGCATACATCTCTATATAAATTTCTGCCCAATGCAGAAAGGGGGAATCGAGTGTTCCCCCGAAATCGAAGGCAATGGCCTTGACGCTACTTTTATCAATCACTTTCTATTTCCTATTTTCATTAATACAAGTCCAATCATTATCCATACCAACTCGCGCACACGGGTGATGAGAGCCGTATAGACCCCATAGGCACCAGAGAGGGAAAGACCTCCCACGGCCAACGCAAACCCGCCTTCACGACCACCCAACTGCATCGGCATGAAAAAGAGCAGATTGGCCAGCAGCGAAGAAAAGGCATATATCAGTATACAGTTCATGAAACTGACATCTGTGGTAAGCACATTCAGAATGAGCCATACTTCCAAAGCCCCCACGACACGTGCCAGATACTCAAGCAACAAAGAGGCATAAAATGTGCTGCGACGCTGCTGATGAAGCAGGGCTATCTGCTTGTCGATGTTCTCCAACTTCTCCTTCTGCTTTTCAGAGAAGCGGATGGCCCACCGCTTGAGAAAAGGGAGCTTGGTACCGATACGTACGCAAGCCACAGCCATACCGTGCCGATAGCCCTTCACAAAAAGGGTGCCTACCACCAGACAGAAGAGGGCGATGAAGCCCAGTACAATACCCATCTCCCATGTCAGGGGATAGAAAAGCAGGTAGAGCACTACCGAACTCAACCAAAAGAGAAAATGGGAGAAGATGTGCATCATGACGTACAGAATGACGGAAGAGGTGGCCCGCTCGACACCGACATAGGGGGTAAGCTCCATGATGCGATAAGGTTCGCCTCCCATCAGCCCGACAGGCGTGACGTAGTTGAGAGCAAATCCGGTAACCGTATACTTGTAGAGGCGCAGGAAAGGCAGCCGACGGACAGGACCTCCACTGCGCAGGATGATGTACCACGACAAGGTATTGATGAAGTATATCACCAACCACAACAACAGCACCAGCGGAAGATAACCGCCGGCACGGCGCAGATTACTCCAAAGTTCCTCGTAAGAGACATCAAACGTAAGCAGCATGACTACCACTGCCGCGATGCCGAAAAAGAGAAAGATGTTACGGAAACGACTGCTCATACAACGGAGATTCAAAGGGTGGATAACATGGTACGGCTCAACGACTCGTGACGCACAATCATATAAACCAGCAGAGCGTTCAGCACGGTCAGTTCAAACACAAAGTAAATCCATGGCTGGTTGATGAACAACGAGACAAAAAGGACAAAGACACGTGTGTTGAACGACAGTGTGTTGGTATACTTCATCAGCGGAAGGCTGCCCTGACGAAAACGGTCGCGTACCGACTGTGGGAAATGCTCGCCATACGTACGGCGCAAGGCTGCAAACAGAGCCTGAAAGCGGGGCGAGAAACCCTCCTGCGAGCGGGTATAGCCGACATAAAACCAAAGGAAAAGCTTCTTGACGAAATGATGCCTCCACGTGAGTGAAAGGTATATCTCCTGCTGCTGAACGGAGTTGTCGAGCTCGCTACCGGTCTTTCCCTTCAGAAAGAAGAGATGAATGTTGCGGTAGTAGTCGGCCATGGCAGCCTGCTTGCTATGAGAAAATCCGGCCGCCATAGCCAGCAACCAAATCCAGATTCCCCACGAAGCGTGCAAACGGAAGCAGAGGGCAAAATAGATGGAGATGAACCAGAAGTCACCTGACACGCCATCCAGAATACGCCCGATTTCGGACTTCTGCCCCGTCATCCGCGCCAGCTGGCCGTCGGTGCTATCGTACATATTGGCCCACACCAGCAGGCACATGCCTACAACATTGAGCCACAAATCATCATAATAGAAAAAAACACCGGCCGCTACCCCCAAGAAGATGGAGAGGACGGTGATGACATTGGGCGTGACTCCCAGCCAACGGAAGAAAAGTGCCCAGCGGTAGCCGATGGGGCGATAGAAGAGCAAATCTATCCACTCTTCGGTATCTGCTGACTTCAGCGTAGCTTGCAGGGCTTCGTTTGTTGTCTGTCTACTCATAACCCTCCCCGCTCTGCTGTATCCAAAATGACCTGACCGATGGCCTTGGCAGCCTCCTGGCGACAGGGGGCAAAGCTGGGCCAGTCATTGAAATCAATGATGCGGATGGTACCGTCGGGCGAGACAATGCAGTCACCGCCATAAACCTGCACGCCCAACACACGGGCCGCTTCGTCACAAAGATGGCGCAGGCCATCTTCGTTGAACAAGATGCCCTTAGGCTCGCCGTTGATGGCTTCCAAACCAAATTTGCTGTGATTGCCTTCCTGTGGATAGAACCAATAGAAAAAATCGCTGCCCGACACGCCGTAGAACTTGACCAAATCGCCCTTCAGGTGTTCGTTAATAACCACCCGGCTGATGCCACGCAAGGCATACTCCGCCATCACTCCACGCAACTCGTCAACGGTACGTACAAAGGTGACGTCCTCGCGATGGATGGCATGGAAATCGGCCCGCTTCACCCAGCAAGGCTCAAATGTAGCCCTGCAAAAGGCCTCGGGCACACCGTCCAGTGTATCACAAATCAAACTACGGGGATGTGCTATGTGGTTGTCTATGAGCAAAGTGGTCATCTGCTCGCGCGTACAGTTCTCGATGGCACGACCGGAGTTGACCGATATGACTCCCTGTTTCTCAAACTTCTGGAGCTTGCGTACAGAGGCCTTGCTGCGCATCATGGTGAATACAAATTTCTCGCCATTCAGCGAATCAGACAAGAATTCCTGTTCCGTATATAAAACCACTTGATGACCATGCTCCTTCAAATAGCGGGCGGCTGCCGAAAAGATAGCGGAGTCGTTTCCAACATGGTTCGGTGAGAAGGAGGAATAACGCTGTATTCCTGCAAATGTAAATGTCTGTTTCATTTATTGTCGATATATTCTTCTAAAAAATGTTCAGCTTTCAGGACATCACCGGCATGATCTATGTCGATAATCTTGGTGAAGGGATAGGCGTGAACCTTCAATCCCGACTCCACCAGATATTGCTGGAAACCACGCATACGAGACACGCCGGCCTCTCTGGCTTTCGGCAACAATGAGAGCGCACACTGGTTCATACAGTACACGCCACCCGAAATATAACGTGCCCCAGGATAGGATTCGTTGGCATAACCTGTGACACGGAGGTCCGCATCGGTCTTCACATAGAGCGGACGTTCATCATCAATATAGTCTGTCACCGCCATCAGCGCATCGTGCCGGCTGTCGGTATTGAATGCACGGATGTACTCGGCAAACTCAGCATCGCGGAAGATGGGGTCCACCGTGGTCAGACAGAACTTACCTTGCCCTTGCAAATAGGGCATCAACTCACAAAAACTATGAAAAGAGTCCGGAGTGCTCTTGACCACCACCTGCAAAGGTACGGACAACTGAAGCTCCTCAAGGAAGCTCCGCACTTCGGGCATCTCTTCATTGATAATGATGCAGATAGACTCTGCATCATTATCAATAAACAACTGAAATAGCCTGGCCAGCAGAGGCTTTCCTCCTACCTGGACCAAGGGTTTGGGAACCTTGATTCCCTCCGAGACAAGACGAGAGCCTTGTCCTGCTGCAATCAATGCGTATTTCATTCTTTCATTACAAATTAATCCAAATAGCTCGGTGCTGTTTCACCCACCATGCCGCGCAGGGTCTCTTTCACCATGCGCCACTGTTGGAACAGATCGTGTACCGGCTGATGCTCGAAGTCGTGCATCGGACTCTTGCAGAAGAACGACAACCATGTCTGGATGCCACTCATGCCTGCACGCAAGGCGAGGTCACTGAACAGAACCAGGTCAAGCGCGATAGGAGCTGCCAGAATCGAATCGCGGCACAGGAAATTCACCTTAATCTCCATCGGATAACCCATCCACCCGAAGATGTCAATGTTATCCCAGGCTTCCTTGTTATCTTTACGTGGCGGATAATAGTTGATGCGTACCTTGTGATAGACATTGCCATAGAGGTCGGGGTACTTCTCCGGCTCGAAGATATTCTCGATGACGGAGAGCTTGCTGACCTCCTTCGTCTTGAAATTCTCCGGCTGGTCGAGTACTTCACCATCACGGTTACCCAAGATGTTGGTGGAGAACCAACCGCTCACACCCAACATGCGGGTCTTGAACATCGGAGCCAGAACGGTCTTCATCAACGTCTGACCGCTCTTGAAATCCTTACCGGCGATGGGTACCTGCTTGGCTTTGGAGAACTCCCACATGGCGGGGATGTCCACACAAAGGTTAGGTGCTCCCATTATGAACGGTGCTCCTTCTGCAATTGCCGCATACGCATAGCACATGCTGGGCGAGATGACTTCGGTCTTGTTCTCCTTCATAGCCTGCTCCAAAGCTGCCAACGAGCGGTGCTCTTCGGCCATGGGGATGAAGATTTCGGTAGAAGCAGCCCAAAGCACCACGATGCGGGCACACCCGTTCGCAGCCTTGAATTGACGGATATCCTCACGCAACTGCTCTACCATATCCCAACGGGTGGCAGCCTGCTTGATGTGTGTTCCGTTCAGACGCTTCGCAAAATTGTGGTCAAAAGCAGCTGTCATGGGTTGGATGGCCTGCAACTCGTCCTTGACCAAATTCAAATCCTTCTCTTTCAAAACTTCGGCATACATGGCAGCCTCGTACGCATTGTCAGGGAAAATATCCCATCCGCCAAATACAATGTCGTTCAAGTCTGCTATAGGAACAACCTCTTTAATCAGATGTTCCTTACCGTCCTGCATACGCATGGTGGCCAGTTGAGCAATGGAGCCGATAGGTTTCGCCATCCCTTTTCGAGCTGCCAGTGTTCCTGTGATTAAGGTAGTAGCCACCGCACCACCTACACCGACTACCAATACGCCGAGACGCCCGGTTGCCGGTTGAATGTTCTCTTTCATTGCCATTATTTTTATTTAGAGTTTAAAAAATTGCTCAAATTTATGACATTTCGGCCAAAGAGAACTATTCTTTTTGGCCGATTTAATGTTCTATTAGCAATATTTACGTTAAATAAAGGTCAAACGAGGGTTTTGTCGTGCAGAATTGGTGGTAAAATGGTGAAAAAACGAAGCCTTCGCACCACCAATAGCTTATGAAAAGAGGATGCGGAAACGGGTCCATCCGTCATCACCGGTCCGCAAGGAGAAGGAACATCCGTGACGGCTCAACACCTCGCGTATGAACATGAGTCCGATACCCTGTCCGTTGGGCTTGGAGGAGTAGAAAGGTGTAAAAAGGCGGGCTTCTGCCTCCTTGCTGATACCCGGTCCGTCATCGGCCACTTCGATGGTGGCAGGAGAAACGGTACGAATCACAATCTCACCCCGAGAAGCACTCTCCCCTGCTCCATCTGTCGGAGCAGCGTCCACAGCAGCACCCGATATGCTCTCGACCGCATTCTTGATGATATTGACCATCACCTGTTCCATGAGTGTGATATCCATTTTGACGTTGCCGACCTCCGGGTCACACTCCAGGCGCAGACGTACTTGATGGTCATTGCACATGCCCTCCATGAAGCGTTTGCTCATCTGAGCCAAGTCATTGAGCCGGACAGGCGCGAGTGAGGGTTGCGGAATCTTCACCACGTCGGCAAAACGGGTGATGAAGCGGCTCATGGAAAAACAACGTTCGGTGCAGACATTCATCACTTCGCACACATCTTCCATGCCTGACTCGGCTGAAAGGGCCTCGCCCAGCGTATCCAATGTAGAGGTAATGCCGGCTGTGGTATTATTCACTTCATGGGCAATCATGCGTATCACCTTCTCATAGGCTCTCTTTTCTGCCAACATCACCTCCTCCGTCATCCGTTCAATCAGATAGAAGGGATGGCCGAAGCCCCGATCGACAAAGGTGGAGTGGGAACATTTGTAGATGTTTGCATCATTCAGACGTATCACTTGGCTCTTGTCTTTCGGGATGGCCGCCAATCCTGCTGCGATGGGTGAATCAATCTGATCCAACCGCTTGCCCAGCACATCATCCATCCGGACACCCATAATCTTCAATGCCATCGGATTCAGTTGGGAAAGTTCACCGTCGAGCGTCGTAATGACAACCCCCATCGGCGAGGCATTGATGAGCAGGTCAAGGAAATGGTTCTGCTCGCGAAGGCGCAGACGCTCGTACTTCAATTGGTCCATCATACGGTTGAAGATGCCCACCAGCCGGTCGGATTCGTATTGACCGACCGTACTGAGACGGCTGCTGAAATCTTGCTCACGCAGCAGGTCCATACCATTGCCGATGATGTCCATCGGCTTCAGAATACGGCGATAGAGCACCACCAGATAGAGCAGGATAAAGAGGATGATTCCCTCCAGCAGAAAGACATTCGCCGACAGGGAATCCCAAAAGACATAGAGTAGCACCCCGCCCAAGAAGAACAGCAGGAGCACCAACAGGAAAAACAACGACTTGACTCGCACGGCACTATGAACGAATATGGGTTACGCCCCCAGTCAGTGATGACTCAAGGCACTGCGACTTGTATGTTATACTTCTCCAACCTGCGATAAAGGGCAGCCCGGCTGATACCCAATGCCACTGCCACCTGGCTGAGGTTACCTTTGTACTTGTCAAGCGCCTGCAAGATGGTGCGTCGTTCCACCTCGTCAAGCGTCAAACCGGCCAAAGAGGAGGCATCGACCGCAACATCATCGTGACGCAGATACTGGGCATCGAAATCAGAAGCGTCCAACAACCGTTTGCCGCTGACCAGCATGGTACGCTCCACCAGATTCTTCAGCTCACGTATGTTGCCCGGATAGGGCAGACGAGAGAGGAAGTTCAGCGCCTCGGCAGAGAAATCAACACGTGGCAGGCCATTGACATCAGAGAGGCGGTCGGCAAAATGACGGACCAGCAGGGGAATGTCTTCCCGGCGTTCACGCAAAGCCGGCAGCTTCACCGTAATCAGGTTGATGCGATAATAGAGGTCTTCCCGAAAGGAGCGGTCAGCTACCATTTGACGCAAATCGGCATTGGTGGCCGATACGACCCGGACATCGACCTTGCGAGGACGGCTGTCGCCCAGCACCTCAAAGGTCTGGTCCTGAAGCACCCGAAGCAGCTTGACCTGACAAGCCAAATCGAGGTCGCCTATTTCATCCAGAAAGATAGTACCTTTGTTGGCCAACTCGAAGCGACCCACACGGTCGGACGTGGCATCAGTAAAGGCTCCCTTTTTATGACCGAACATTTCACTTTCAAAGAGGCTCTGCGAGATGCCGCCCAGATTCACCTTGACGAAGGAGTGACCACTCCGCTGGCTGTTGATATGAAGTGCCTCGGCTATCAGCTCCTTACCGGTACCGCTCTCGCCGGTAATGAGTACCGATGCATTGGTACGAGCCACACGGGCTACCGTATTGAGTACCTCTTGCAACCCTTGCGAACGTCCGATGATATGACTGCGACGAAGGGAGGTCGTCAGGTCACCCTCCGATTCAGATTTGGGAGTACGGGTCAGCTCTAACGCAGTTTCTATCCGCTGCAACAGCGCCGCATTGTTCCATGGTTTGGTGATGAAGTCGAATGCACCGGCCTGCATACCCTGCACAGCCAGCTGTATACTTCCCCACGCAGTCATCAGAATGACAGGTACATCCGGACGAAAAAGTTTCACCTGCTTCAGCAGTGTAAGTCCCTCTTCGCCGGTAGTGGAAAGCGTGAAGTTCATGTCCATCAGCAACAAGGAGGGAGATTCGGAACGAACCACCTCCATGGCTTCACGAGGACCAGGCACCGCCATTACCTCGTAACCCGCCCGTTTCAGCATGAAACTGAGCGAGGAGCGTACGGCACTGTCATCGTCAATTATCAGAATCATATCTTTCGTGTTTGGAAGTTTAGACAAAATTCCCGCAGGTGGCTCGTATCATTCCCTCGTCACCTGGGCGAATCTGTTTTTGTGTGACAAAAATAAGCAAAAATCTCAGAAACAGTACAAAGAAAAGGAACAAACTGCCTATTTTCGGAGCGTGAGTGCCATCAGCTCTTCCAGAGAGCCGTTGAATACATCCAAATCGACCTGCTCCTTGATGCCGGACACCGTACCCACATCGGTATGCTGCCAGAAGTGCCATTTCCCCTGATAACGGACAGAGTCAACGTAATAGTGAGCTATCCAATAGGGATAGTCATTAAACAGGGAGTCGCTGAGATAGCGCATCTTGAACTTATACGAGGTATAGAGAATGGGCTTGATGCCATAATGATGCTCTATCCGGTCGAGCCAAGTCTTGACACCCCGTTGCAGTTCTGCATCCGACTGGCGTCCTACGGTCTCCACATCCAATACCGGCGGCAAGTCCCCCTCTTCCAGACGAACGTTCTGAATGAAGAAGTCGGCTTGCTTGACAGCATCGGTAGAAGGCACATAGTAATGATAAGCTCCACGCAAGAATCCATAATCACGTGCCGCAGCAAAGTTCTCTGCAAAAACGCCGTCAGCCAGGTCGCCTCCTTCTGTAGCCTTCATAAAGATGAAGCAAAGAGGGAACCGTCCGGTCTTGTTCCGTGCCAAAGAGGCCCAATCCACCCGTCCCTGATAGTGTGAGATGTCAATGCCATGCACATCATAGGTACAAGGCAGACAGACTCCATACCCCTTCATGCCGTAGCAGGGCTTCCAGCGATAGGAATAGGGATGAATGCAGAACCAGTAGAAACCGGCGGAAAAGAGAAGGACAACCAGCACAACCAACACACGACGCATCCATGCCGGCATCACACGCGCCGGCGGTGTCTTCTTGGCACGCCGTGCGGGTGCGGCAGGACGACGGCTGCTTGTCGGTTTGCTACGTCGGGAGACATTTTTTACAGGTACCATGAGAATACGAAAGAAGGTAAGGACACAAGAGCATCCTTACCTTTCTTATTATCAGATATTAATTGTCAAACCAGCAGCATCATTATTTTGCCTGTTCCAACTGCAAGGTCTTGGTCGGCTGGTCACACACTTCTGTAGGACCGAAGTACTGAATAGGACCCGGATAGACATAAGCCGTTTCGATAGCCCACTGGTCGCGCTGAGCGGCAAATGTCTTGAAGGGAGCGCCATCCAGTTTCACCAAAGCCTTCTGGATTACGGGCTTCATCTCGCCGTGACGACGTTCCATGTTCATCATCATGGTGATAGGCACACCGCCAGAAATCCACTCGTCAGCAGGAGCTGTCGTGTTGCGGACAGACGACATATATCCGGTCTTACCGTTAGCAATCAGTGCAGATGCCGTATAACCCAGTGAGTAGCAGTAATCTGCATCGAAGTTAGAGGGAGCAGCGCAGCGGCCTTCGTAACCGAAGAAGTGGTGCTGGGCAGCAAACTTGCCTACAAACTTACCCTCTTCCTTCCAAGCAGCCAGCTTGGTGGCCACCATTTCAGAGAGCAGCTTTTCTGTCTCAATCAAGGAAACCTGAACGTTGCCGTGCGGGTCGCGATCCAGTGTCAGCTGGCGGGCAACACCTTCGGGCAAGCTGGCATAGATGGCAGAGTTCTCGGGAGAGAGCTTACGGATGATGTAGTCACGCTGTGCCGACTTCTTAATCTGAGCAAACTCTTCGGCATTGGCTGCCAGGAAGTCATTCAGCTCGGCAATCAGACGCTTCATAGCAGGAATAAACTCAATCAAGCCCTCGGGAATCAGCACGGTACCGAAGTTATTGCCTTGAGCGGCACGGTTGGCAACAGCCTGAGCGATGTAAGTCACTACATCGTCCAAAGACATGTTCTTGGCCTCTACCTCTTCAGATACGATGCAGATGTTCGGTTGTACCTGCAATGCACACTCCAAAGCGATATGGCTGGCCGAACGTCCCATCAGCTTGATGAAGTGCCAATACTTGCGGGCCGAGTTACAGTCGCGTTGGATGTTACCGATTACCTCAGAATAAGTCTTGCACGCAGTGTCAAATCCGAACGAAGTCTCTATCATCTCGTTCTTCAGGTCGCCGTCGATGGTCTTGGGGCATCCGATAACCTGTACACCGTAATTCTTGGCTGCATAGTATTCAGCCAGCACGCAGGCGTTGGTATTGGAGTCGTCACCGCCGATGATAACCAGTGCCTTGATGTTCAGTTCCTTCAGAATCTCATATCCCTTCTCGAACTGCTTTTCCTTCTCCAGCTTCGTACGGCCGGAACCGATGATGTCAAAACCGCCGGTATTGCGATATTCGTCAATGATATCAGCCGTCAGTTCCATATAATTATGGTCAACCAAGCCGCCGGGGCCCAGAATGAATCCGTACAGACGACTTTCGGGATTCAGCTTTTTGATACCGTCAAACAGACCGGAAATCACATTGTGTCCGCCGGGAGCCTGACCTCCTGACAAGATAACGCCCACATTCATGGGAGGGAAGCTGACAGCTTCGTCCGTTGCCTCAAACTTGATAAGAGGCATACCATAGGTATTGGGGAACAGTTTCTTGATATCTTCCTGATCGGCTACTGACTGCGTAGCGGCACCGGCAACAGCTTTCACGTTGCTTTTCAATGCTTTCGGAAGTTTGGGCTGATAGGCAGCCCGTGCGATTTGCAATGCACTTTTCGTCATTTCTCTTAACTATTTAAAGGTGTTAGTATTCTAAAAGTGTTGCAAATTTCGTTCTTTTTCAGAATATATGCAAATGAGAGGATGAAAATATTTAAAGACTGTCACAAAATCCTCACTTCTGCTTTAACTATCCCGAACTTCTGCAAACTCCACTTTACATTCTCGGTACATTTACGCAGAAATACGGTAACACCTTTTCTTATTTTAGGAAATCCATGCATTAATTTCCAAAAAAGTCAAAGCCGAAGGTTGTCAATACGCAGAAAAAAAGTAACTTTGTCACCGATTTCAGGAAGTGGAAATCCGTTTTATTAATTTATATCATTTAAAAAAGAGCTAATTATGACTTATTCACACGAAGTGGAACACATGTGTGTTGTAAAGAAGGGTCCTAATCATGGACCGGCTCCTATTCCCGAAGAAGGTAAATGGGTAAAAGCGAAAGAAATTGTAGACATCTCTGGTTTGACACACGGTATCGGTTGGTGTGCTCCCCAGCAAGGTGCTTGTAAACTGACCCTCAACGTGAAGGAGGGTGTCATTCAGGAAGCATTGGTCGAGACCATCGGCTGCTCCGGTATGACTCACTCTGCTGCCATGGCTTCTGAAATCCTGCCGGGCAAGACGATTCTTGAGGCACTGAATACAGACCTTGTATGCGACGCCATCAACACCGCTATGCGTGAACTCTTCCTCCAGATTGTTTACGGCCGCACGCAGTCAGCTTTCTCAGAAGGCGGTCTGATGATTGGTGCCGGCTTGGAAGACCTCGGTAAGGGTCTGCGTAGCCAGGTAGGTACATTGTATGGCACACTGGCTAAGGGCTCTCGTTATCTGGAAATGGCTGAAGGTTACATCAAGACCATCGCCCTTGACAAGAACGACGAAATCTGCGGTTATGAATTCGTCCACCTGGGCAAGTTCATGGATGAGATCAAGAAAGGCACTGATGCCAACGAAGCACTGAAGAAGGTGACCGGTACATACGGCCGCTTCACTGCCGAGCAAGGTGCAGTTAAACACATTGACCCGCGTCAAGAATAAAAGATGGAGGATAGACATTATGATAAGAGAAGTGAAATTTGAAAGCCAAGACCGTCGTATCAAGCAGATTCTCGCTGCCCTGAATGCCAACGGTATCAAAGACATCGAAGAAGCCAACGCCATCTGCGATCAGTATGGTCTTGATCCTTACAAGACGTGTGAAGAAACTCAGCCCATCTGCTTCGAGAACGCGAAGTGGGCGTATGTTGTAGGTTGCGCCATCGCCATCAAGAAAGGCTGCAAGAACGCTGCCGAAGCTGCCGAAGCCATCGGTATCGGCCTGCAATCATTCTGCATCCCCGGTTCTGTTGCCGACGACCGTAAGGTAGGTTTGGGTCACGGTAACCTGGCAGCCATGCTGCTGCGCGAAGAGACGAAGTGCTTTGCTTTCCTGGCCGGTCACGAGTCATTTGCCGCTGCCGAAGGTGCCATCAAGATTGCCGCCAAGGCCGACAAGGTACGCAAAGAGCCTCTGCGCTGCATTCTGAACGGTCTGGGCAAGGACGCCGCACAGATTATCTCACGTATCAACGGTTTCACATACGTACAGACTCAGTTCGACTACTACAGCGGTGAGTTGAAGGTGGTTCGTGAAATCGCTTACAGCGACGGTCCTCGTGCCAAGGTAAGATGCTACGGTGCCGATGACGTACGCGAAGGTGTAGCCATCATGTGGAAAGAGGGCGTAGACGTATCTATCACAGGTAACTCTACCAACCCCACACGCTTCCAGCATCCTGTTGCAGGTACATACAAGAAGGAACGTGTACTGGCAGGCAAGCCCTACTTCTCTGTAGCCAGCGGTGGTGGTACAGGACGTACACTTCACCCGGACAACATGGCTGCAGGTCCCGCTTCTTACGGTATGACCGACACAATGGGCCGTATGCACTCCGACGCTCAGTTCGCAGGTTCATCTTCAGTTCCTGCTCACGTAGAGATGATGGGCTTCCTGGGTATCGGTAACAACCCGATGGTAGGTTGCACCGTAGCTTGCGCTGTTGACGTAGCTACTGCACTCAACAAGTAATTTCAGTTACTTTTATAAGGAGAATACTTCTTCGGGAGTATTCTCCTATATTAGTTTAACATCAAAAACATTTGGAATAGCGTTTCCATTCCTATACTTATTAAAGATATTGAGCTTTTAGCTCTTATTCTCTATTCTGAAAACCGCCAAATTGAAGTCTGTGAGAATAAGTAGATGAGAGTTCACGTCATGTGGCGTGAACTGTTCGTACTTATTTACAGACAAGGTGCTTGGCGGTACCTCAGAATAGAATAAGCAACGAATGGTTCCGCTTTTTTTTATTCACATGATACACATTGGGAAACTGATAGAAGAAGAGGTTCACCGCCAAGAACGTACCGTCACCTGGTTCGCAAGAAAACTGTATTGCGACAGGACCAATGTGTATTCCATTTTCAAGCGCGAAAGCATAGACACTGCACTACTACTCCGAATTTCGATAGTTCTCCATCATAATTTCTTCAATTACTATATCCATGAGTTAAAAGAGCGTGATTTTTATTCTACACATTCGTGAATTAAAGTATACACCTCTTCTCGTCACTATCGATGTTGATTGCCATCGTTTGTCCTGATTTTTTTTGTTGTTTCTGTTCCGAGGTTCGTCCGCTTTCCTCCGCATCGGCTTTCCCGGGTTTCTGCCGAGAGAAAAAATTTTATCTGCCGAGGAACGTAAATTTTCACTCGCTTCAAATTTACACGGCAAAGATAGCTGTCCGGCCTCCGACTGTCAATAGTTGTCCCATCCCCCGGCGGCGGTTTGTCCCGTCCCGTGCGGCAGGCGTTACCTGTTACCCGTAACTGGTCAAAAACAGATATACACATAGTTTTGTAGGGGCTGAATAGGTTCCGTCCTGACCCCGATGTCGTATGGCCTTAAATAGATAATTATTAATAATATAGATAATTCTTACTATAATATATATATATATCAATAACCAATAATCAACCATCAATGTATATCTGTTTTCGGTCAGTTACGGGTAACAGGTAACGCCTCTGAGTCCGCTTTCCCTTTCATATTTTGTAAGAGGTTGGTTATCAGCATACAGCAGGCCGATGCGTGTTTCCTGCTGCAAATCACCACTCGAAGATATACTCGGGATGAGCCTCATCGGGTATCGCCCGGTCTTCGTTATCGAAGGCTGTCATGAAGAAATGCAACCGGCCACCCTGTGCATCTCCTTCCAATCCACCATTGACCGTCTCCGGCTGTTGCGGAATGGCTGCGTAACCGATGTCATCCCTACGGCACTGTACCAGCCGACATCCGTTCTCTACCCAATAATAATCCACGATGTCAATGCCTCCATCCGGACGCAGACGGAACTCCAGGTCATACTTCTCCACTCCATACCAGTCACGCAGGATGTATCTGCCGTCGGCATACGCCTCCAACGTGCTTTCCAAGCCGGGTACACCGCCCACCAAGGTACTCCTGCCGCGCACCTTCCACACCGGAGGAGCCGGAGCCTCACCCCACATCAGGGTATAGAGATGCCCTCCCTTCCACACCTTGTCCGACGAATACAGGTAAGTATAGGCCCACACCTTGCCTTTCGGCCGACCTCCCCAGAATCCCGAACAGATGGTATTTGTCTCTACAAAAAGTCCGGGATAGATGGTGGCGATGGGATACTCCTCCAAACCGGTTTTCACGTAGTAATATCCGCTGCGATACGCATCTGCGCCTACCACCTCGATGGTTGTGGAGTCGCCTACCGCCGTCAGCCGGAAACTGACATCATATCCCTTCACACCATACCAGTCGCAAATGGTATAGAGTGAGTCCCCGCTGCATATCAAGCGAGGTGTCACCTGATTGGACAGCCTAAACGCATCCACATAGAGAGCCTTTTGCTGCCACGACTCCCCACCCTGCTGACCAAATGCAGCATGAACGGCAAGCAGAAACAATGTTCCAATAACTACTCCTATTCGCATAACAAACTCATTTACACATAAAATCGGTTCACTTTCAAGGATTGGACGTAGCGTTTGGCTTCGAGTCATCATACAGTTGTCCCGATGCCTTCAGATATCCTACATACTTCAAATAGAGTTGATAGCGGCTGTCGATGTAGGTCTGATAAGCCTGTTGCCACAAGGTCTGTGCCTCCAGATGGTCAGACAACGTCTCCATTCCGGCATCATACTGGCTGCGGCTGACACGACGGTTCTCGTCGGCCTGCTGCAAGGAGCGGGCAGCTATTTCGCACTCCAGTCGCGATTCGTCCAGGTTGTTGGCCGCTTGTGTCAGCTCCAGCAACATCTGTTCGTTCAGGTTCTCACGTTCCAGACGAGCCTGTTCCAACTTTGCCTTGGCTGCCCGCACCTTGCTGGTTCGCTCTCCAAAATGGAAGACAGGCACAGTGACATTGAGCAAGACCGAAAGACAACCCTTGTCGAGCATGGTTTCATTGTTCACCTCCAATCCGTGCAGATAGTTGTACGAACCCTTCACCCCTACTTGAGGCAACAGTTCGCTCCGGTTGAGTTTCACCTGCTGACGGGCGATGTCTACCTGATGGTTCAAGATGGCATATTCCGGCCGACTGGTGATATCCAGCGAGACATTGGTTTCAGAGATGGGTGTCACCTCCGGCAACGAGTCGGTGGTGCGGACATCATCCGTCAACGGACGCCCGATGTAGTGGCACAGATTCATGGTAGCCAGCCGAAACGCATTTTCGGCCCGACGTATGTTCAGTTCGCTTTCATTCAGCTTCACCTGTACCTTCAGCAAATCGTTTTTTGTCTTAAGTCCATGACGGCAGGCACTCTCTACGCTCTTCATCAGTTCGGTGAGCAGCGAATGGGCCACCTGTGCCACCTCTTTCAGTTCACGTGCCTTCACCACACCGGCATACGCCTCGTCGGTCTTCAAGATGATTTCGGTCGCTGTCAGGGTTTCATTGGCCCGCGCCATCTGCTTTCCCGACAGTGCCATCCGGTAGGCCGCACGTATCTTTCCACCCATATACAACGGCTGTTCCAGCGAAATGCCGCCCATATAGGCCCAATCTATCTTGTAGTTTAAATCCACCCCGGGGAAATAGGCAAATCCGTTGTTGGGCAGAAACTGCCCCGATGCATCGGGAAGAAAGGTTGGCAGGTTGCCGCCTGCCACTCCGAAGCTGCCGTCGATATTGCTATACAACCCCGTACCACTCAATGAGATATTGGGAAAGAAGTTAGCCCAATAGCTCCGTGCCGTATAGCGGGCATAGTCGGTCTGCCGGGCCGAAGCGGCCACCTCCTTGTTGTATTGCAAAGCCATCTCCCTGCACTGCTCCAGTGTCAACACCTCCTGAGTATAGCCACTTGTAGCAACAAGCAGGGCGGCCCATACGATTGTTCGTTTCAAATGCTTCATATCTATTCTGACAATTCTGTTTTCAATCTACATTTTTAATATGGAAGAAGAGGGCATAGAGCACCGGAATGAAGAGCAACGTGATGATGGTGCCAAACAGCAACCCACCCATGATGCTGGCTGCCAGAGAGCCGAACATGGCATCGGTCAGCAGCGGAATCATACCTAAGATGGTGGTGAGCGATGCCATCATCACCGGCCGCAGGCGGCTCTGTGCACTGTCTACCAGTGCGGCAATAGGTTCCACCCCCCTACTTAACTGCAAGGTGATTTCATCCATCAGTACAATACCGTTCTTGATGAGCATACCTATGAGCCCCAATGTGCCCACAATGGCCACGAAGTTGAAGGTTTTGCCGGTCAGCAACATGACAGCCACTACACCCACCACAACCAACGGAATGCAACAGAAGATGATAGCCGGCTTGCGATAGTCCTTGAACAGCATAATCAGGATGGCTATCATCAGGATGATGGCCAAGGGGAAGTTCTTGAACAGATACTTCATGGAACGTGTGCTGGCATTCTTCTCACCTTGCCATTGCAGGGAGTAGCCATCGGGTAGCGGAATGCGTTCAATCTGCTTCGACACTATCTGCCACGCTTTCTCGGTCTCTATCCCGGCGACCGGTGAACATTGCACCCGCTGGCTGCGCTGTCCGTTGTAACGGGGGATGACCGGGTCTTCCCAATCCAGCCGGATGCTCTTTACTATCTGCCGCAAGGGGGTACTGCCCAGCAGACTCTCCACAATCTCTTCTTTCTGGATGGTACCGCTCTTCAGCTTCACCATCATCTCTTCGGTCATCAATCCGTGCAACGAGGGCAAGGTGGAGAAGACCTGCGCGTTGGAGAGGTCTTCTACCGGGTCTCCATTCTCATCAAGGCACTTCAGGTAGATGTTGTCCTTATGAATGCCTTCGTAGAAGGCACCGATGGGAATGCCGCCTCCCACAGCCAGAAGCGACATGCTGACATCGCTTCGACTCAACCCCAAAGCCCGTGCAGCGGCCTGGTCGTAGTCGATACGCAATACGGGAATGGGATGGTCCCAGTCGGTAGTAATGAGGCAGACCTCTGGAGTCTGCTCCATGATACGACGGGCCGAGTCGGCCAACTGGTGCAACACGGCAGGATCGGGACCGTTGAACTGTGCCTCGATGGGATATTTCTTGAACATCAGGTTGTATCGTTTCAGCTTGACATAGGCCTCAGGATAGTGCGCTGTCAAGTAAGCCTGTATATCGTCCATATTCTTCACCAAGGCCTCGGGTGAGGCAAAGTCGACAATCAGTTCACCGTAGGCCAACGACGGATTGGCCACACTCCGCACCAGATTGTAACGGCCGGGAGTCCCTCCCACCGCCATCGTGACATGCGTCACCTCGCTGCGCGTCTTCAGATAGGCCTCAATCTCCTGCAGGTCGCTCACTACCTGAGTCGAATTGTTGCCTTCGGGCAGTTTGTACTCCATGTAGAGCTGGTCGTAAACCATATCCGGGAAAAATCCCTGACGCATATAGCCATAGCCTATGCCAGAGAGTACCAGCAACAGTACCATTCCCGCTACCATACTCCACCGATGTTTTAACCCCAGATGCAGGCAAGCACGCAGCCACCGATAGGCAGCCCCTTTGTAGACACGCGGTCCGGCAGCATCGGTAGCGATGCCGGCTGCCAGTTTGCGGTTGGCCATCAAAGGTACATGAACCAGCGCCAGCACCCAGCTGAGCAGCAACGATACAGCCAATACAATGAAAAGGTCGCGCGTATATACGCCGGCTGTATCAGGCGAAAGGAAAATGGGAAGGAAGGCGATGATAGCTATCAAAGTGGCTCCCAACAAAGGCATGGCTGTCTGACGGCCAATAGCTGTCATGGCTTCCATGCGGGGTTTTCCCGCCTTCAAATCCACCAGAATGCCGTCGATGATGACAATGGCATTGTCCACCAACATACCCATGGCCAGAATGAAGGCACCCAGCGACACACGTTGCATGGTGCCACCTGCCGATTGCAGGAAGAGGAACGAACCAAGCACCGTGATTACCAGGCTGATGCCGATGATAAGTCCGCTCTTGAATCCCATGGCAAGCATCAATATCAGGACAACTATGAACACCGACTCTACCAGGTTGATGACAAAGGTGCCCAGGGAATCGCCCACGCGCTCGGGTTGGAAGAAGACCTTGTGAACCTCTACCCCGGCAGGCAGCCGGTTCTCCTTCAGCTGTTCCATCTTGCGGTCCACTGCCATACCGACCTTGACGATGTCGGCATCACCGGAAGCGGCAATCAGGATGCCCATAGCCCGCTCTCCATCGCGGAACATCCGGTTACGGACAGGCTCTTCGTACCCCTTCTCGATACGGGCGATATCGCGCAGGCGCAGCTGGTCGTCGTCATGTCCCTGAATCAGCAGGTTGCCAATGTCGTCCACTGTTTTGAACTTGTCCGTCACATTGATGCGTATCCTATGTTCGCCGTTGTCGTAATATCCGCTATAGGTCGTCTTGTTCTGTCCGTTCAGCGTGGTCAGCACCTCGGCAGGTTTCACGCCCAGATTGGCCATACGGTCCTGCAGCAGCGAGATATAGATGCAATCCGAACGTTTGCCATACAGGTCGACACGCTCCACCCCTTCCAGATCGTTCACCTCCCGCTTGATCAGTTCGGCATAGTCAGCCAGGCCACGGTCGTTCATGCCGTCACCTGTCAAGGCATAGAACATGCCGAACACATTGCCAAAATCATCCTTCACCACCGGACGGCTGGCCCCTTCGGGCAACACGGTGTCTCCCACCTTCCTTCGCAACAAGTCCCAGCACTGCTCCACCTCCTCATCCTTCGTCGTGGTGGTCAGCTCCACCTGAATCAATGAAAGGTCGTTGTACGAATAGCTTTCTACATTATCTATATGACTCATGGAGCGGATGCTCTTCTCCAGTGCATCCGTCACCTCCAGTTCTACTTCGTGAGCCGATGCACCCGGATAGGTGGTCACCACCATCGCCAGTTTCACCTTGATTTCAGGATCCTCCAGCTTACTCATCTGGTAGCTCGAAAGGATTCCCCCGACCACCAACACAGCAATCAGGAAATAAATCAGATTGCGGTTCGTAAAAGCCCATTTACTTATGTCCATATCATTCCGAGTTTATGCGTTACAACAATCCTCCCACATTGGTAGCTGAGGGAGCAGCCAACGGCTGCACAGCCTCCCCCTCCTTGACAAAACGGGTACCCGACGACACGACACACTGACCGGGCTGCAGCTGCTCGGACGAGACGATGACACGTCCGTCACCCAAGGGACGAATCAACTGCACACGGCAGGCATGTATCCGTCCGTCTGCCGGTGAATAGAGCCAGACCTGCGTAACGCCGTCACGCTGCATCAGCGCACCGGCCGGTACACTCAACCGTTGCACGCCCTCTTCGTTGCAGCGGATAGTGACCATGGTGTTCATACCCGGCGAAGGAAGCGTTCCCTCACCGGCCTGCAGCTGCAGGCGCATCGTGTAGAGCTGGTTGGCATTGGCCTTGGGTGTGATGCTGATCAGTTTCAAGGGATAGGTCTTCCCCGGATAGAGGTCGAATGTGCAATGATAGGAGGTGAAACGCTGCCGGTTGATGTATTCGGCTGCCGGCAGATTGATCTCCACCTCGGGCATCCCGTTGCCAATCATGGATAGCACCGGCATACCGGCTCCTACCGTCTCGTGTTCGTCAAACAGGCGCTTCTGTATCCAACCGTTGAAGGGAGCATACAGGCGGGTATAGGCCAGCTGGTCCTGGTGGTGCCGGTATTTGGCGGTAATCTGCTTCAGGCCATATACAGCCTTGTCATAGTTGCTGGCAGTCGTACTGCTGTCGGCATATAGCTGCATCACACGCTCGGCATCGGCTTTCACCTGTCTGTACTCGGCCTCCGTAGCGTCCAGCTGAACCTGATAGTCGGTCGGGTCCAGTTCGGCCAGCAATTGTCCCTGACGTACAGGAGCCCCCTCTTCCACAGCCATCTTACGGAGTGTACCACTCACACGGAAAGCCAGGCTGATATCCTGCGCCGCCTTTACCTTACCCGGATATTGCAGCAATGTCTGTTCACCCACAGCCCGTACGCTATCCACTTTGACGGTCTGCAACTTTACATTTTCGGCACCCTTCTGAGAGCACGCAGCCAATCCCCACAACAGGAGACAAGCTATAGTCCAATTCTTTCTCTTCATTATAGTATCTTTCATTATATCCTTCACTTCTCCAATAGAACGTCCACCGTTCCATTTTGTTTGCAAAATTATCCCCTTGCCCATTTATAGGAAAGGTCTATACAAAGAAATAAATGTTCGATTTGTACATTTTTACCGCGAAATAGGGAATAAAATTAGAAAATATGTATTTATTTTGCAGCTTAACTAAATGAATAGACCTATGCAACTACCCTTTCATTTCGTCCCGGTCAACCAAGAGACCCGGCATCAGTTCTACGACGGACGCATCATCTCCACCTTCGACCTCTGCGGCATCTTTCTGTGCAGCCGCGGAGAGATAGAAATTCTCTTCGGCGACCGGACATACCTACTCCATCGGGGAGATATGTACATCTACGTTCCCTCCACCTTGGTGCGCCTATTGCACAAGAGCGACGATGCAGAGGGGATGATGCTGGAAGCCGAGATGAACTACATCCTGCCTATCGTCAGCGGGCCGCTGAGCGTGGAGAATCTGCTCTACCTCCGTCAGCACCCTTGCATCTCGCCGGCCGAGTCACAGTATCGGCACATCTGGCAACTGACTGAGACCCTCTACCGACGCATCCACAACGATGAGATTGGAGAACTGACCGCCCAGCACCGCAACCTGATGCTGGACATCTACAAATCGATGGGACAGACACTCTGTTACGAGGTGATGAATGTCTACTTCAGCAACCGACCTCTACAGCCCCTGCCGCAAGGCAAAAAGGATATCGTTTTCCACAACTTCATGATGGCTCTGTTCCGCCACTACACCCATGAGCGCGACGTGGCTTTCTACGCCCGGATGCAGCATCTGGATCCGCGCTACTTCTCCACCATCATCAAAGAGAAGTCCGGCAACACTCCGTTGCAATGGATTGTACAGATGGTCATCTCCGAGGCACGCCAGCTATTAGAGAGTTCCGACCTCAGCATCAAGGAGATTTCCGCCCGTCTGAACTTCTCCAACCAGTCCTTCTTCGGAAAGTACTTCAAGCAATATGTAGGCATCTCACCCAAGGAGTACCGGCTCAGGCAGAAGAACGAGGTGTGACGCACCGACCGCTCAAGCCGCTATACGCAGCCTGACCCACAGCCACCTCGGTATCAGCTGCCAGAAGAAGACCAGCAGACGATAGCCGACGTTGATAGTCACCACACTTTTACGGTGCCGGATGGCTCTGACTATCGCCTCGGCTACCGGACCGACAGCCAGTTGCATAGGGAACGGGCTACCTTCAATCAAGGGGGTACGGACAAAGCCGGGACGTATGTCAGTGATGGTCAGATTGCGGATATGCCTGATACGAATCAGCTGCGACAACGCCTCCAGATAATGGCTGGTGAAACGCTTGGAAGCAGAATAGGCGGGAGCGGCTCCCAATCCCTTCGTGCGTGCGATAGAGCTGATGACAGCGATGTGCCCCTCTACCTCCGGCCGTCCGGCAAAGTAGCGGAAGGCTTCGCCTACCATTCGGGCCATCCCCACACAGTTGGTTTCTACCGTAGGCAGCTCCTTCGCCTCGTCCAATGCGATGTTTTGGAATCCGATGCCCGAGCTATGAAAATAGAGGTTCATACCACCCAGTTCCTGTACCAAATCGAGCAAGGCAGCAGGCGCATGCACATCGGTCACATCCACGACCTTAGCGGCCACAATGTTCTCACAGCTCTCCATCAGCCAGCGAAGCCGATCCTCCCTTCTGCCGGCTACGCCTACCTTCCAGCCCTGCGCCGCCAACAGCCGGGCCACTTCGTAGCCGATGCCCGAAGTAGCCCCCATCACGACGGCATACCTGCCATGCTCCGCCATACGCACCTCTTTATTTTCTCTACAACATCTTGTCTATAAAGTAAGGAGCCTGCCGGCGCCAGAAGGGCCAGTCGTGATCAACGTCAAATCCCCAGTAGTCAAACCAGGCGTTGTTCACTCCTTTCTCCTTCAGAATACGGTCCATCTCGCGGGTACTCCACAACAAGTCCTCCTCCCAGCGGCCTTGGCCTACACAGAACACAATCTTGCGCTCGCGATAAGCCTGCATCCACGGATGGTCGGCCGGCATATTCTGCAGGAAGTCCTGCGGTGAGTTTTCATAGACCAACCCATCCATGTAGCCGTCAAAGCCGTATGAGGCATGATAGAGTCCGCTCATGGCCAGCATACCGTTGAACAGGTCGGGACGGCGGAAGAAGAAGTTGGCAGCATGGAAGCCTCCCATCGAGCAACCCGTCGTGATGAACATCTGCCCGTCGTTGCACTTGATATTGGGCATCAGTTCGTCCGTTACGTAGTGGAACCAGCGTTCGTGCTGTTCGATGCGCCAACGCTTGTCACCTCCCTTGTTGGACCAAGTCTCCCAGTCAATGCCATCCACACACACCACCCGGATGCGTCCGCTCTCAATAAATGAGGCCAAAGCATCAATCATGTGATAGTTCTCCCAATCATAAAAACGTCCGTCCTGGCAAGGGAAAGCCAGAAAAGCCTGTCCGTCGTGGCCATAGACTTTATATTCCATGTCGCGGCAGAGGTTGTAGCTCCACCATTTGTGATATTCTACGTGCATAGTTTCTATTTTCTGTTACATGTATCATATAAGAAAGCATCTCGCTCTTCCGCCGTACGGAAGCGGGCGATGTAGGCCTGATTGCCCATAGCACCGGATAGCGCATCGGCAATGCGGGGACTCATCATCATGGCATAGCCATACTTCTGCAGGATGGCATTGTGGTCCAGTACGTACTCTACGTTGTCACGCCGGCCGGCAAACACGCAGTAGAAGTCGTCGTGCGGGTCGGGCGTAGTACGGCGGTCGAAAGCTATCATGTCCGCCCATATCTTGAACATAGAGATGTTGTGGGCATAGTTGATCATGTCGGGCGTATAGCCTCCGCCCGGACGCATGTTCACCTCCAACGCCACGAAGTCGCCCACTTCGCCCAATCCCCGGTGTGCCTTGTTGAGGCGGAAGAACTCCAGATGTACGAATCGGGATTTTACGCCAAAGGCCTCCACCGTGCGGCGTCCCCAAAAGCGGAGATTCTCTGACATGTGCTGCTCTACGTAATAGGTAGAATCCAAATTATAGTTCACGATGTCGGCAATGCTGGGAGGGCAGACGCACATGGACTCTACCAATGGCTCACCCTTTGAGTTGATTACCGCATCATAGGTGCAGATGTCACCTGTCACAAACTCTTCAATCACATAGCACTCCACTTGAGGTGTCTCCCGGAAGAAGGCTTCCAGGGCAGCCTCATCCTCCAGTTTGTGTGCACCGCCTGCTCCTACACCCACATCGGGTTTGGCAAAAAGCGGATAGCCGGCATCCTGCGAAAAGCGCTTCACAGCCTCCAGCCCCTCCGATGTCTTTATCTGACGGGCCGTACGTATACCACCTTTGGCATAGTAACGTTTCATCTCCGACTTCTCCTTAAAGGCATCAATGCCATCCAGCTTCACGCCCGTGCAGACATTGAAGTCGGTACGCAGGCGGGCATCCACCTCCAGCCAGAATTCGTTGTTCGACTCAATCCAGTCAATGTGGCCATACTTCCAGGCATAGTAGCCTACCGCCCGATACATCTGATCATAGTCTCCGATGTTCGTTACGCAGTAATATTCTGTCAACGAGCGTTTTAATTCTTCGCTCAGAGACTCTTTCGGCGCATCACCGATACCCAGTACCCGGACACCGTTTTTCTGCAATTCGTCACAGAATTGCCAGTATTTCTCCGGAAAATTAGGCGAAATGAATACAAAATTTATCATATTAAATTCAATTTTATGTGTTTAGTTGCCAAATGGTTTTGCAAATAAAAGAAGAAAAACTAACTTTGCAAAATAATTTTTGCATGAACCATACTCTTTGACATGAAATATTTCTTGACCAGCAGCCCCAGCGTAGCCATGGACGGTGCCATCAATCCGGCCAACGGGTTTCTTGAGAACCTACAGAATGCCTTCTCCCAACCCATACGCTGCATCTTTGTAACTACCCATCCCGATGATATAGCCTTCAGCGAACACTGCTCCATCTGCATGTGCCAGGCGTTTGAGGAGGTAGGCTTTCAGTTCGAAAGCTACGAACTGCTCGACCGCCGCACGGCCCCTCAGGTAGAGGAGATGGTACGCAACAGCAACTTCATCATTCTGGGTGGAGGTCATGTACCTACCCAGAACGCCTTTCTTCACGACCTCGACCTGCCACGCCTCATCAAGAATTTCGACGGTGTGGTGCTGGGCATTTCGGCCGGAAGCATGAACTGTGCCCGCATCGTCTATGCACAGCCCGAAGAACCCGGCGAGGCTTTGGACCGGAACTACGAACGCTACCTGCCGGGGCTCGGCCTGACGGAAGTACAGATATTGCCCCACTACTACCTCTGCAAGGACATGCAGGTAGACGGCTTCAAGGTGTATGACGACATCGCCATCCCCGACAGCAAAGCTGACCTGCGTCGGTTCTACGTCTTCCCCGACGGCACCTATCTGCTGGGTGAGAACGGGAATGAGACCATCTACGGCGAGTTCTTCCTGATAGAAAACGGAGTGATGCGCAAAGTGGCCAACAACGGCCAGCAGATGCGACTGCCCTTTGTCTGAAACGCGGTTACAGGTTCAGCGTCCATCCGTGTTCGGCATGATAAATCATCTGCCGGGTCATGCCCCCGTCAATGCAAATGTTCTCACCGGTGATGAATCCGGCCTTGTCGGAACAGAGGAAGTCCAACACCTCTTTCCTCCGGGCGAACTGCCAAGGAATTATCTTGTCCAACTATCTCGTCCGTGTACAAAATGGATTTTCACACGCTCCCTACCTGCTCCCTACCAACTCCCTACCTGCTCCCAACCAAACAGGCCTCTTCTTTGCTCCCTTAGAACGGCCAACGAACGGAGATGAATAGGCTTTAGCAACAGGGATAGTATCTGGTCATGTGCTGCTTATACATAAAGCTTTTTGGAAAAGCCTAATTGCCTCAGTACTCTTAGTAAGATTACAGCGGTACTCTCACCGACGTACTGCCACAAGGAGAGATTTGCAAGAATGGCAGGAGAGAACGAGAAACCGAGCTCCGCCTCTGTTTTTTTATCCTGCCGGTGTGGAATCTCGCGAATTTTATCTAAATTTGTGCCGTATTTCGTTTAACGATAGAAAACTGAAAAGAGATGCAACGATACGCGATGCTGTTCGGCACCTATATGGGTGTCTTTTGGATACTGAAATTCGGCTGTTTCCCGTTGGGAATGTCCTACCCCTTCTTATCATTGCTCTTCTTGGCGTTCACCGTCTGCGTGCCCTTCATGGGCTACCGCTACGCCCGGCTGTATCGCGACGGAGTATGTGGAGGAGGCATTTCCTTTCCGCACGCCTACCTGTTCACCCTCTCCATGTACATCTTTGCTGCCTTGCTGGCCAGCGTCGGCCATTACATCTACTTCGGCTACATCGACGGCGGCTTCATCCTGAACAGCTGCCGCACGCAGCTGGACCTGATGGCAGAGAGCGGCCTTCCCGGCATCGAGCCTATCATCAACGAATACCGAGCGTCGCTGGCCATGGCCGAGGCGCTGACCCCTGTAGACATCACGCTATCCCTGCTATCGACCAACATCTTCATCGGATGCCTGTTGGGACTGCCCACAGCCTTGGCCGTAGCCAAGCGGCGACCCGCTCCGGATAGCACGCATCAATAACGAACCAAAGAACTTCATCAAAAAAAAACGATATGGATATTTCTGTTGTCATCCCTTTATATAACGAAGACGAGTCTCTCCCCGAACTGTTCGAGTGGATTGAGCGCGTGATGAAAGCCCACGGCTTCAGTCACGAAGTGATTTTCGTGAACGACGGCAGCACCGACCGTTCATGGGAAGTCATCGAGCAGCTGCACGCCCAGGCCCCCGACATTGTGCGGGGCATCAAGTTCCGCCGCAACTACGGCAAGTCACCGGCCCTGTACTGCGGCTTTGCAGAAGCCCGCGGCGAGGTGGTCATCACCATGGATGCTGACCTGCAGGACAGCCCCGACGAGATACCCGGGCTCTACCGCATGATTACGGAAGATGGCTACGACCTGGTATCCGGCTGGAAGCAGAAGCGCTACGACCCCCTGTCGAAGACCCTGCCGACGAAGCTCTTCAACGCCACGGCCCGCAAGGTGTCGGGCATCCGAAACCTGCACGACTTCAACTGCGGCCTGAAAGCCTACCGCCGTGAGGTGGTGAAGCACATCGAGGTGTACGGAGAGATGCACCGCTACATCCCCTATCTGGCCAAGAATGCCGGATTCAAGAAGATTGGCGAGAAGGTGGTCCACCACCAGGCACGCAAATATGGCAAGACGAAGTTCGGATTGAACCGCTTTGTCAACGGCTATCTCGACCTGATAACCCTCTGGTTTCTGGGCACGTTCGGTGTGAAACCCATGCACTTCTTCGGTCTGCTGGGCTCGCTGATGTTCATCCTGGGATTCATCTCGGTCATCATCGTAGGAGCCAGCAAGCTCTATTGCATGTACAACGGCCTGACCTACCGGCTGGTGACCGAGTCGCCCTACTTCTACCTGTCGCTCACGTCGATGATTATCGGCACGCAGCTTTTCGTGGCCGGTTTTCTGGGCGAACTGATTTCGCGCAACGCCCCCGAACGCAACAACTATCAAATTGAGAAAACCCTATAACAGACAAGATGAAACGAATCCTCAAACTCATAGGAGCCGGATTGGCGCTCTGCCCCCTGATAGGTCTCTCCGTGGCCTGCTCGGAAGATGAAGACTGCTCTATGACGGCACGCCCCATGATGCAATGCTACCTCTATACGGTCCACACCGAGAGCGGACTGGCAGAGAAGTGTACCCTTAACGTGGTGACGGTCACCGCTCGCGGCACAGACTCGGTCATCGTCAACCGGCAGCAGAACGTGCAAGACCTCTCCCTGCCCCTCTGCTACACGGCCGACTCTACCGAGCTGGTGTTGCACTACGAAGACGACCTGACGGACACCCTCATCGTCCGCCAGCAGAACACCCCTTATTTTATATCGATGGATTGCGGATACCAGATGAAGCAGGTCATCACCGACATCAGCTACACCCGCCATCACCTCGACTCCATCCATCTGTCAAACCCTGAAGCCGGCATCTATGGTACAGAGAATCTTAAACTTTTCTATTAGTCTGACACTCTGCCTGCTCATCGGATTGCCGCTGCAAGCCCAGACCTCGCCAACGGGACAGGGAGCACAGCAGCAACAGAAGAAGAAGGAGAAGGCGAAGCCGGAGATAGAGTATCCGCTCTACAACGGCCTCAGTGTGGGACTGGACCTGTGGGGACCGGCCGGCAAGGCACTGGGAGGCGACTTCCTGAGCACCGACCTGTCGCTGTGTGCCGACCTGAAGCACCGCTACTTCCCCACCGTGGAGATAGGCTACGGCACCACCGACACCCAAAGCGAAGAGAACGGCATCAGCTACAAGACCAACGCCCCCTACCTGCGCATCGGCATGGACTACAACATGCTGTTCAAGAAGGCCCACGGGCACATGATGCTGCTGGGCTTCCGATATGGCATGAGCAGCTTCAAGTACGACGTTGTCTCTATGGGCATTGACGACCCCATCTATGGCGGCAGCTACAACCCCGACCTCACCGACGATGTATGGCAAGGCAGCATCCCCTACCGGCACACCGGCATGAAGGGCTCCATGCAATGGCTGGAGATGTGCTTCGGCATTCGTGCACGGGTCAGCCGGCAGATTTCCATGGGCTGGGCCCTGCGGTTCAAGTTCAAGCTCTCCGCCTCGCCCGACACCTACGGTGACCCCTGGTACGTACCCGGCTTCGGCAAATACGGTTCCAACACGATAGGCATCAGCTACACCATCGTCTACAACCTGCCCATTCACAAAGCAAAGAAATAAATATATGACAACCTTAGAAATTTGGTTTTTAGCCGTAGGTCTGGCCATGGACTGCTTTGCAGTCTCCATCGCCAGCGGCATTTTGCTCAAGCAGTTCCGCCTCCGTCCGATGCTGGTGATGGCACTTTTTTTCGGCCTCTTCCAGGCGCTGATGCCCCTGTTCGGATGGACGGGGACCCACTTCTTCAGCCACCTGTTCGAGCAGGTAGACCACTGGATTGCCTTCGGCATTCTGGTCTTTCTGGGCGGACGCATGGTGGTGGAATCGTTCAAGGACGAGGAGGTTCGTCACGAGTTCGACCCTACCGACCTGAAAGTGGTGTTCATGCTGGCCATAGCCACCAGCATCGACGCACTGGCAGTGGGCGTTTCGTTTGCCTGCATCGGCATCGACAACCTGCAGAGCCTCCTGTCGCCCATCGCCGTCATCGGCTGGGTATCGTTTGTCCTCTCCTTGGTGGGACTGACGCTCGGCATCCGCTTCGGATGCGGCTTTGCCCGCAAGATGAAGGCCGAACGGTGGGGAGGCATCATCCTGATAGCCATCGGATGCAAAATCTTGGTTGAACATTTACTTGGATAATACGATATGGAAAAAAGAGACAACAGACGCACTTTCCTGTGGGTGGCCCTGCTGCTGCTGGCCACCATCTGGATAGTAGCACGCCACCGGCGCGAAGTACCCTTCCAGACGGACAATGGGCTGATATTCGGAACCATCTATAACATCACCTACCAGCACGACCGCAACCTGAAGGCCGATATAGAGACGGCCCTGCACCGGTTTGACGGCTCGCTGTCGCCCTTCAACGACACAGCCACCATCACGCGCATCAACCGCAACGAGGCGGTTGTGCCCGACACCTTCTTCACCAACGTCTTCCGTCGCAGCATGGAGATTTCGGAGGAGACGGGCGGTGCCTTCGACATCACCGTAGCCCCGCTGGTCAATGCCTGGGGCTTCGGGTTCAAGCAGGGACGGTTCCCCGACTCGCTGATGGTGGACAGCCTGTTGCAGCTTACCGGCTACCGGAAGGCACGCCTCACGCCCGAAGGCAAAGTGGTGAAACAAGACCCGCGCATGATGTTCAACTGCAGTGCCGTGGCCAAAGGATACGCCGTAGACGTCATCGCCCAGCTGCTGGAGCAGGCGGGATGCCGCAACTTCATGGTAGACATCGGCGGCGAGGTAGTGGTGCGCGGACGCAATGCCCGCAACCGGCTGTGGCGCATCGGCATCAACAAGCCGGTGGACGACTCCCTGTCGCGCAACCAGGAGCTGCAGATGGTGCTGCACATACAGGACATCGGCATTGCCACCTCGGGCAACTACCGCAACTACTACTACAAGGACGGCAAGAAGTACGCCCACACCATCGACCCGCGCACGGGCTATCCTGTACAGCACAGCATCCTGTCGGCCACGGTCATCGCCCGCGACTGCATGAGTGCCGATGCCTATGCCACCGCCTTCATGGTGATGGGGCTGGAAGAGGCCGAACGGTTTACAGCCTCCCGCCCCGACCTGGATGCCTGCTTCATCTACAGCGATGAAGAGGGGAACCTGCAGACCTACTTGACTGCAGGGATGCAGCAGTACCTGAAGGAGGAGTAACCCCTCATTCCACCGTCACCTGGATGCGTCGGTAGGCCACCAGTGTGAAGGGGCCCCGGTCGTGTACCTCACAGATGAGGTGGAGGCTCTTTCCGGCTGCCTCTGCAGGTATGCGTATCCGCACGGCCGAGGCGGTAGGCTCTGCAATCTCCAGTTTGCCCGGATAGCTGTCGGCCTCCGGCTGCCTCCACCAGTGGAAGGTGAGCTCGTCGCCCTCAGCATCGACCGACTGACCGGCATCCAGCTTCAGCCACGAACCGGCCTTGGCCGTGATGCAGAGCGGCGCGGTGCCGCCAGTGCCGTTCACCACCACCTGCGGGTTGGTGTTTCCCTTCCCTTCGGCAGCCCACTGCATACGGGCGGCAAAGTCATTGAATTCATCGGGATAGAAGCGGGTCTTATAGGCCTCGGTCAGGCTCTTCCAGGGCTCCTCCCAGCTGGTCCAAGCGTACGTCAGTGAGTCCGGCGCCAATGCAAAGGTATGCACGCCTCCCCATCCCACCTGCGTCGGTTGATCCGGATCGTTCAGCCCCGTCGGCAGGATGTGCAGGAAGCTGGGCGTATCACCCTCCACACCATATTTATAGTTCGGATAGAGGGCTCCCAAGGCTCCCTGCCGCTGTATCTGCTCTGCATGGCGGTCCCAGTTCTGTACGCCCAGCGAGCATTGCATCTGCCAGGTACCTTCGTCCCAGATGAATCGCAAGTCATCCTTGAACTCACGCCGCAGCCACTGGTGGGCACTGTACGCCCTGTCCTCGCGCATGGCATAGACCATGTCCTGGTCGGTGATGGTATAGACGCGGAACTTCTGCAGAAAGGCCTTGAGCTGTTCCGGCGTACGGGTCTGCTGCACGCGCCACACAGCCTGCGCCAGCGTGTTGGCACTGCCCCAGGCAGCCACCCAGATGGGGCGTTCGTCCTCCTCGTCGGCCAGCCGAATCAGGAAGTCGCTGCCCGGCGAGTCGTTTCCCTCGCCTATCACCCCTATGCCGGCCCGGGTGCTTCCCATCAGAGCCCGTCCGCGCAGGTAGTCGGCACTGGGCCAATAGCCCAAGGTCTGCCGGCCGTTCTCCTCGTCCAGCGGCAGGAAAGCCTCCTGCCCGGAGCGTTTCATCAGCCGGGGGATGTCGTGGGCATAGCCGTCAATCACCTGGCGCAGGTAGTCGGCCCACTCCGTGGGATAGGGGTCGCAGTTCCATCCCACCGTAGTGACGATGGCCTCTATCTCCAGCCGGTCGGCATAGGCAAGCAGCCGGACAGCCGACTCCATGTCATCGGGCTCCACATCGCCGGGAGCAATATCCGTGCATACTACCAGTCGTGGTTTCAGTTCGTCACCGGATGGTTGTGTCTTTGTGTTCTGCACCTGCGTCGAGCAGGAGAAAGTTGCCGGCAGCAGCAGCATGGGCAACGCGCGTAGAAGATGTCTGTTCATGGTATGTGTTGTTTAAATTCAATAGATTATACGTATAGAATATTTACTTCATAAATACGAAGTAGACGGCCAGTATCAGACAGACGAAGGCGGCCACGTGATTCCAGTGCAGCGTCTCGCCCTTGAAGAGCACCGTCGTGAAGATGGTGAATATGATGAGCGTCACCACCTCCTGTATCACCTTCAGCTGCATCAGCGAGAAGGGGCCTCCATTGCCTATAAAGCCGATGCGGTTGGCCGGAATCTGGCAGGAGTACTCGGCCAGCGCGATGCTCCACGAGAAGAGGATGACGGCATACAGCGGCCAGTTGGAGATGACCTTCATCTCCTGCAGCTTCAGATGCCCGTACCAGGCGAAGGTCATAAACACATTCGATACAATCAATAAGAGGATGGTGTAAAATGCTTTCATACTGTCTATATCTTTTTTCTGTCAAAAACAAAACTATTCATTCTTCATCACTTTCACAGGCAGCAGTTCTTGCTGCACATTGCCCATGCTGCTCCACAGGCTGTAGCGTGCTTCGGGGTTCATCTCCTCCAGCTGGCGCAGTATCTGCTTCATCCCGCTCCGGTGCGACTGCGTCTCATAGGGGCACATCTTCACCTGCTTCCGGTAGTCGTGCAGCAGTGCCAGTTGCCGCAGGTCTGCCTCGTGCTCCAGACAGAGAGGCCGTATGATGGTCATGTCAAACTTCTTCATCACCAACCGAGGCGGCATTGTACCGATGGCCCCCTGGAAGGTCTGGTTCATCAGCAGCGTTTCCAGGATGTCGTCCATGTGATGTCCCAGGGCTATCTTGTTGCATCCCTGCTCCTTGGCCACGGTGAAGAGTGCCTTCCTGCGGTTCCACGAGCAGAGGAAGCAGGGCGACTTGCGCGTGTCGGTAGAGGCATCAAACTCCGTCTCGTAGCAGACGAAGGGCACCCCGCGCTCCTCGGCAAACCGGCGCAGATACTCCCTGTCGCTCTGGTAGGGGATGTTGCGCATCACCACGTGCGCCGCCACCACCGCGATGCGGGGCTTGTAGATGCGTGCCCGGCGGGCCAGCAGCTCCAGCAGAGCCAGCGAATCCTTGCCGCCGGAGAGGGCTATGAGGATGCGGTCGCCCTCCTCAATCAGTCCGTACTCCACCACCCCTTTGCTGAACCGCCGCTCAATGCGGCGCATCAACCCGATTTCTTCCTTGCTTTGTGTCATTTGCTACATTTGCTTTTGCACCTGCAAATATAGTGTAAAAATGTACCACGGCTTGCACAGACGGCACAGATTTTTTTATTCCCCCACACAATAGGTTATACGGCGCGCGTGCGTTTTTCGTGTTTACCGTCTGTTTACTTTTCCTTTTCCCCCTCATTACAGTCATTACAATTATTACTGTGATTTTTTGGACACATCTGCTATGAATGATAAGGAGGCGCAAATGTGTGTGCCCAAAACAGCTGTAATAATTGTAATAATTGTAATGGAGAGGGGGGGGAGCCGACTAAAAAAATTTAAGCTGAAATGTGCATCCATGAGTGTACCTGACATAACAAACCCTTGCCACCTTGTCACCTCGTTAACTTGTCACCTCGTTAACCGTTCGCAAGCTTTAGACTTGCGGAACCTGAGTCATTACAATTATTACAATTATTACAGTGATTTTGGACACACACTCGCTATGAAGATGATAACTATTATATATATATATAATTATATATATATATATAATAGAATTTCATGTCCAACTTTTCGGAGGAGTGGAATGTGTGTGCCCAAAACAGCTGTAATAATTGTAATAATTGTAATGGAGGAGGAGCCGTTTTGATTATAAGTGACGATAAAAAAATAACTTGGTACGATTGGAATATGTCATCTTATGTAATACCTCATCTTTTTGGCTGTTTTGAATCCTCTCATCAGTCATGTAGCCCGCTACATTCCTTCTTCGAGAATTCAAAACACCTCAAAAATCTGAGGTAAATCGTACCAACTTATTTTTTATCATCACTAAATTTCAAAAAATCGAACTCTTATGATGGATGGGGCAGCTGTCAGCCGCCGATGAAAGCGCTGCGACGGACGGAGATATTCGAACACTTAAAAAAAAAATTCTGGTCGAAAGAAACAGCTAATATACAAGTATTTGGGAAGTCCATAAGGCTGTATCAAGGCTTCGTAAGTCATCAGTAAAAAGGAGGCAACCGTATCATACAGTGTAAGGCCACCCGTTCAATCATTCCCCTACGCATCCCCTTAGCAGTCTGTTCGTTTCTCTTACCCGCACCAAGAGGAACGAACGGCACGCGAAGGGAAAAAGCATCTGCCACATAGCCGCCCCGCCGATTCATCGCAACACTTGATTGAACATGCTCGCAGCTGAAGGGCGGAAAATATTCCGTCCCTACACGTAGCTTGTAGCTGAAACACTTTCCCATACCGAAAAAACGCATTATATTTGCTGCGTATAAAATGAAGAGATGTAAGTTTTCGTGAGTGAAAAGAATCAAAAAAAGCACATATATGTATATGAAGAAGTTATGTACCATCGCAGCAGGCCTGCTCATGCTGACAGCCTGCGCACAGAAGCATCAGAAGGAGGGCACCGCCCGGCAGGAGCCCACCACCATCACATGGATAGAGGACAAGCCGGGCCCCACCCTGCAGCCGCACACGCTCTACCCCGAAGTGCCCGACTCGCTGTGGGAAGCCCTGGGGCTGCACGAAGGCGTACCTACGAGCATGAGCTGCTTCCTGCTCCGGACGGAGGGGAAAACGATACTGCTCGATGCCGGACTGGGCGCACCCTTCAGCCGGCTGATGCCTAAGCTGACGGAGCTGGGCGTAACACCCGAAGAGCTCCGGCTCATCTACCTCACACACCTCCACCCCGACCACATCGGCGGTCTGCTGAAGGATGGACAGGCACTCTTCCCCAAGGCCGAAGTGTACGTCAACCGGGTGGAGGCTGAGGCGTGGCTGGCCATGGAGGGTGACCGAAGCAAGCTGGCACAAAGCGTGCTCCGGACCTACAAAAGCCGTCTGCACCTCTTTGAGGCCGGCGACACGCTGGAGGGAGGGGTCGTAAGCCTGGCAGCCTACGGCCACACGCCCGGGCACACCGTGTTCCAAAAGGACAGCATCCTGGTGATTGCCGACCTCATCCACGGGGCGGCACTGCAGCTGGAGCATCCCGAATACTGTCCCACCTACGACATGGACCCCGACGCGGCACGCGCCACGCGCCTCCGCCTGCTGCAGTATGCACGCGACAACCACCTCACCATGTACGGCATGCACCTGCCCGCCCCAGGTTCCATCAAAACAGCCCGGCCATGATACAGCAAACAGAGTTCACCCTGTCGGCCAAGCGCAGAGGCTGCCACCTCGTCACAGCGGAAATCCTGGCCCACCTGCCGCGGCCCCTCCCCCGGACAGGCCTGCTCCACCTGTTCGTCAAGCACACCTCGTGCGCCCTCAGCATCAACGAGAATGCCGACCCCGACGTACGATCGGACATGGAGAAAATACTGAACAGACTGGTGCGCGAGAACGAGCCCTACTACGACCACGTGCTCGAAGGGGCGGACGACATGCCCGCCCACGCCAAGAGCTCGCTGCTGGGCGTCAGTGTCACCCTGCCCATCACCGACGGCCGCCTCAACCTGGGCACCTGGCAGGGCATCTACCTCTGCGAGTTCCGCGACCACGGCGGCCCGCGACGCATAGTGGCCACGATTTACGAATGAATATATGCAGAAAATGTGTATAGAATCACATTTTCCGCACATAAGTCACCGCCCTCATTACAATTATTACAATTATTACAGCTGTTTTGGGCACACACACAGGCGGACAGCCGCCTGTGTTTTTTTTGCATCCCCGGCAAGAAAGGAAGACAAAAAGGCCCTGATTTCCAATGCCTGGAACTCGGCAAAATCCAAGAAACCGGAAACATCAAGGTTGTAATGGTCAATATTACGCCTCACCTGACGATTACCTTCCTGGCGAAGTAACAAGAATTTCTTGTCAGTTGCCTCATTCTACATTTTAGTAAGTCCAACGGATAAGCCGGTGGCAACAGCTGTATTCCGCTATTTTTTTGCCATGTCCGCCGGAAATGAAAAAAGTCCCAAAGTATTATACTTCAGGACTTCGCTTGATTCTTGTTTCTTAAGATTGCGGTGCGTACGGGACTCGAACCCGTGACCCCATGCGTGACAGGCATGTATTCTAACCAACTGAACTAACGCACCAAAGTATCAACATTTATCAGCATCTCTCTCGATTGCGGTTGCAAAGGTAGACATTAATTTGGAATCTGCAATAGCTTCGGAATACTTTTTTTTGAGGTTTTTTCCGTTAGAAACCCTTACAGTCTCATTGTGAGCCGGTTGGCAGACCCGGAAAAAGGTGAGTGCGTACCCGGAGTGCAGCCCCCGAAAACGGAGGAGAAAGACCATCCTATATAATAATGATGGGTCGGGTAGAAACTTCTTGCTCGAAAAGTTCACATTTTAGCTATAAATCGTTATTTTTGCGCCTTCAAAACGAAAATGCTGTAAGAAAAATATAATTTTGAACGATAAAACAAGAAAAAAGAATGATGAAAACGGCTAAACTGTTGCTCCACTGCCCCGACAAACCGGGCATACTGGCGGAAGTGACGGACTTTATTACGGTGAACAAGGGGAACATCATCTACCTGGACCAGTACGTAGACCATGTGGAGAACATCTTCTTCATGCGCATCGAGTGGGAACTGCAGGATTTCCTGATTCCGCAGGAAAAGATTGACGACTACTTCGCCACACTCTATGCGCAGAAGTACGACATGAACTTCCGCCTCTACTTCTCGGACAAGAAACCGAGGATGGCCATCTTCGTCTCCAAAATGTCGCACTGCCTGTTCGACCTGCTGGCACGCTACACGGCCGGCGAATGGAACGTGGAGATTCCGCTCATCATCAGCAACCATCCCGACCTGCAGCACGTGGCCCAGCGGTTCGGCATCCCCTTCTACCTCTTCCCCATCACCAAGGAGACGAAGGAGGAGCAGGAACGGCTGGAGATGGAGCTGCTGGCCAAGCACCACGTGAACTTCATTGTGCTGGCACGCTACATGCAGGTGATTTCCGAACGGATGATCAACGCCTACCCCAACCGCATCATCAACATACACCACTCCTTCCTGCCCGCATTCGTAGGAGCCAAACCCTATCACGCAGCCTTCGAACGCGGCGTGAAGATTATCGGCGCAACCAGCCACTACGTGACCACCGAACTGGATGCAGGCCCCATCATCGAACAGGATGTGGTGCGCATCACGCACAAGGACACGGTGCAGGACCTGGTGAACAAGGGCAAGGACCTGGAGAAAATCGTCCTGTCGCGTGCCGTGCAGAAGCACATCGAGCGCAAGGTGCTGGCCTACAAGAACAAGACTGTGATTTTCAGTTGACAAGCTACAAGCTACGTGTAGGGGCGGAATATTTTCCGCCCTTCAGCTACGAGCTGCAAGCTACGAGCGGATGATGATTTAGTTTTTTATCTTAATATCTATATAGATGAATATTGCAATCCTGAAATACAATGCCGGCAATATAAGGTCGGTGGATTACGCCCTGCGCCGGCTGGGTGTGGAGGCGGAAATCACTGCGGATCCTGAGCGACTGCGCAGTGCGGACAAGGTGATATTTCCCGGTGTGGGCGAGGCTGCCACCACCATGGAGTTCCTGCAACGCAACGGCATGGACCGCCTCATCAAAGGGCTGCGCCAGCCCCTGCTGGGTATCTGCCTGGGCATGCAACTGATGTGCCGCCACTCGGAAGAGGGCGATGTAGACTGCCTGGGCATCTTTGACGCAGAGGTGAGGCGATTCGTCCCCGACAACCGGCAGCAGAAGGTGCCGCACATGGGATGGAACACCATCGGCCAGACATGCAGCCCGCTGTTCGCCGGATTCGGCAAGGAGGAGTTCGTCTACTTCGTCCACAGCTTCTACGTGCCCGTCAACGAGCATACGGCCGCCGTCACAGACTACATCCATCCCTTCAGCGCAGCACTCCACAAGGACAACTTCTACGCCACCCAGTTCCATCCGGAGAAGAGCGGCAGCGTGGGCGAACGCATCCTGAAGAACTTTCTGGAGCTGTGACAAGACAAAGGATAAACGAGAGAACAAACCTGACAGAACAACAGAGAGGAGGACAGCGGATATATGATAGAACTGATTCCCGCCATCGACATCATCGACGGCAAGTGCGTGCGCCTGTCGCAAGGCGACTACGAGAGCAAGAAGGTGTACAACGAGAACCCCCTGGAGGTGGCCCGCCAGCTGGAGGCACACGGCATACGCCGGCTGCACGTGGTAGACCTGGACGGAGCGGCCTCGCACCACGTGGTGAACTACCGCACACTGGAGCAGATAGCCTCGCACACGCAGCTGGTCATAGACTTCGGCGGCGGGGTGAAGAGCGACGAAGACCTGAAGATAGCCTTCGAAAGCGGCGCACAGATGGTGACTGGAGGCAGCATCGCCGTGACAGATCCTGCCCGCTTCGGCAGCTGGATTGACCGCTACGGCCCGGAACGCATCATCCTGGGGGCCGACGTCAAGGAAGGCACGATAGCCGTGCATGGCTGGAAGGAAGAGAGTGCCTGCCGGCTCTTTCCCTTCCTGGAGAGATACCGGGAGAGGGGCATCCGCAAGGTCATCTGCACGGACATAGGCTGCGACGGCATGTTGCAGGGACCCTCCATACAGCTGTACGAGGAGATACGCCGCCAGCAGCCCCGGCTCTACCTGATAGCCAGCGGCGGCGTCAGCTGCGCCCAGGACATCTGCCGGCTGGAGCAGTCGGGCGTGCCGGCCGTCATCTTCGGCAAAGCACTGTACGAGGGCCGCATCACCCTCAAGCAGCTGGAAGAGATGGCAGCAAGCTAAACAACCCGAAGCAAGAATCCCTTTCCGACAAAAAAAAGAGAGACCGATATGTTAGCAAAACGAATCATCCCCTGTCTGGACATCAAGGACGGACAGACTGTAAAAGGAACCAACTTCGTGAACCTGCGGCAGGCGGGCGACCCCGTGGAACTGGCCCGGGCTTACAGCCGGCTGGGGGCCGACGAACTGGTATTCCTGGACATCACCGCCAGCTTCGAAGGGCGTAAAACCTTCACCGAGCTGGTGAAGCGCATTGCCGCCAACATCAGCATCCCCTTCACCGTAGGAGGGGGCATACACGAACTGAGCGACGTGGCACGGCTGCTGGAGGCAGGAGCCGACAAGATTTCCGTCAACTCGGCCGCCATCCGCCGACCGCAGCTGATTGACGAGATAGCCGCCCACTTCGGGTCGCAGGTGTGCGTGCTGGCCGTAGACGCCCGCTACACACCGGCGGACGGCAACTGGAAATGCTACCTCAACGGCGGACGGGTGGAGACGCAACGCCAGCTCTTCAGCTGGACGCACGAGGCACAGGAACGGGGAGCCGGCGAGGTGCTGTTCACCAGCATGAACCACGACGGCGTGAAAAACGGATATGCCAACGAGGCACTGGCCGCACTGGCCGACAACCTCTCCATTCCCATCATCGCCTCGGGCGGTGCCGGATGCAAAGAGCACTTCCGCGACGTTTTCACCAAGGGAAAAGCGGATGCCGCACTGGCCGCCAGCGTTTTTCACTTCGGAGAAATTAGTATTCCCGAATTAAAATCGTATCTTTGCGACCAAGGAATCGCCATCCGGCTGTAAAGGGGGCGAAAGAGGCCCCTCCGCCACCGGACAGGAAGGCCTTCGAAAGAGTAAAAACAAGATTTTGGAAAACAATAAAAACAAAGATAACAATGACACTGGATTTTGAAAAAACGAACGGGCTCATCCCCGCCATCATACAAGATGCCGACACGGCCAAAGTGCTGATGCTGGGCTACATGAACGAAGAAGCCTACCGGAAGACGCTGGAAACCGGCCGAGTGACCTTCTACAGCCGCAGCCGCCACTGCCTCTGGACCAAAGGGGAGACCAGCGGACACTTTCTGGAAGTGGTCTCCATGAAGGAAGATTGTGACCAAGACACCTTGCTGATACAAGTGCATCCCGCAGGGCCGGTGTGCCACACAGGCACAGACACCTGCTGGGGAGAAAAGAACGAACAGCCGGTAATGTTCCTGAAGCAGTTGCAGGACTTCATCGACCGGCGTCACCGGGAGATGCCCGAAGGCTCGTACACCACCTCCCTCTTCCGGTCGGGCATGAACAAGATGGCACAGAAGGTGGGCGAAGAGGCCGTAGAGACCATCATCGAGGCTACCGGAGGGACAGACGAGCGGCTGATTTACGAAGGGGCCGACCTGCTCTATCACCTCATCGTGCTGCTCACGGCCAAAGGATACCGCATTGAGGACCTGGCACGCGAGCTGCAGGAACGCCACAGCGACACCTGGAAGAAACATTAACCATCAGAAGGAGGGAACGGCAAGATGGACGGATCACTGATACAATACACGGGCGTGAATATCTGCCAGCAGGAAGTGTGCGTGCTGGATGGGGTGAACCTGGAGCTGCAGAGCGGAGAGTTTGTGTACCTCATCGGCAAGGTGGGTACAGGCAAGACCTCCCTGCTGAAGACCCTCTACGGCGAACTGGACATCGCCGCCGGCGAAGCCCAGGTGCTGGGCTACGACCTGCGACGTATCAGGCAGAAGCACATCCCCGCCTTGCGACGGAGACTGGGAATCGTCTTCCAGGACTTCCAACTGCTGACCGACCGCAGCGTGTATGCCAACCTGGAATTCGTGCTGAAAGCCACCGGATGGACCAACCGGACGGAGATAGCCGAACGGATTGAAGAGGTGCTGCGGCTGGTGGGGATGGAGAACAAGGGCTACAAGCTGCCCAGCGAACTGTCGGGCGGCGAACAGCAGCGCATCGTCATCGCACGGGCCGTGCTCAACTCGCCAGACATCATCCTGGCCGATGAGCCTACCGGCAACCTGGACGTGGAGACCGGACGGAGCATCACCGGCCTGCTGCACGACATCAGCCGCAGCGGCGCACTGGTGGTAATGACCACGCACAACCTGCAGCTGATCAACGAATTTCCCGGCAGGGTATTCCGCTGTGAGGAGCACCGGCTGAAGGAGGAGACGGAGGCCTGGCTGCCGGCGGAAGAAAAGTGAAAACAGAAAATAAATCAATAACAACAACTTAAAAACAGGGACAAAGATGAAAGTATTAAAGTTTGGAGGAACTTCCGTAGGTTCGGCAGGACGGATGAAGGAGGTAGCCAAATTGATTACCGAGGGCGAACGCAAGATTGTAGTGCTGTCAGCCATGTCGGGGACGACCAATACATTGGTTGAGATTTCGGACTATCTGTACAAGAAGAATCCGGAAGGTGCCAACGAAATTATCAACAAGCTGGAGAGCAAATACCGCCGCCACATCGACGAGCTGTTTGCCACGCCGGAGTATAAGACAAAAGGACTGGAACTCATCAAGTCGCACTTCAACCTGATACGCTCGTTCACAAAAGACCTCTTCACACTTTTCGAGGAGAAGGTGGTGCTGGCACAAGGCGAACTGATATCAACCGGCATGATGAACTACTACCTGCAGGAGTGCGGCGTGAAGTCGGTACTGCTTCCCGCCCTGGAGTTCATGCGCACAGACAAGAACGCCGAGCCCGACCCCGCCTACATCAAGGAGAAACTGCAGATGCAGCTGGAGCTGAACCCGGATGCTGACATCTACATCACACAGGGTTACATCTGCCGCAACGCCTATGGCGAGATTGACAACCTGCAGCGCGGCGGTAGCGACTACACGGCCTCACTGATAGGTGCAGCCGTCCAGGCAGAAGAGATACAGATATGGACCGACATTGACGGGATGCACAACAACGACCCGCGCATCGTGGACAAGACTTCGCCCGTACGCCACCTGCACTTTGAGGAGGCTGCCGAACTGGCTTACTTCGGGGCAAAGATTCTGCACCCCACCTGCGTACAGCCGGCCAAGTACAACAACATCCCCGTACGCCTGCTCAACACCATGGACCCTAAAGCACCGGGCACACTGATATCCAACGATACAGAGAAGGGCAAAATCAAGGCAGTAGCCGCCAAGGACAACATCACGGCCATCAAAATCAAGTCCAGCCGGATGCTGCTGGCCTATGGTTTCCTGCGCAAGGTGTTCGAAATCTTCGAGAGCTACCAGACCTCCATCGACATGATCTGTACGTCGGAGGTGGGTGTCTCTGTCTCCATCGACAATACCAAGCACCTGAACGAAATCCTGGACGACCTGAAGAAATACGGTACCGTGACGGTAGACAAGGACATGTGCATCATCTGCGTAGTGGGCGACCTGGAGTGGGAGAATGTAGGTTTCGAGGCAAAGGCACTGGACGCCATGCGCGACATACCGGTACGCATGATCTCCTTCGGCGGCAGCAACTACAACATCTCCTTCCTCATCCGCGAATGCGACAAGAAGGAGGCACTGCAGTCGCTGAGCAACGCACTGTTCCAATAATATAATGTAGGGGCGGTTCCGTATGTCCGCCCCCACAGCTATTGGCTTAAACTTAAAACAACCGCAAAAGAAATACTCACTAAAACAAAAACCAGAAAAGAGAATATTGATTATGAGAGACCCCATTTTTCCGGTCGAGAAGTTCCGGACACTGCGTACACCATTTTATTATTATGACTGCCAGACGCTGAACGAGACACTGGCCTGCATCCGACAGGAAGCTGCCAAGCACGCAAACTTCACAGTACACTATGCCGTGAAGGCCAACGCCCATCCACGTATACTGAACCTTATCTGTAAAAGCGGACTGGGAGCCGACTGTGTAAGCGGAGGCGAAATACGTGCCGCACTCCAGGCAGGATTTCCGGCAGAGAAGATTGTCTTTGCCGGTGTGGGCAAGGCCGATTGGGAGATAGAGCTGGGACTGGAGGCCGGCATCTTCTGCTTCAACGTGGAGTCTGTGCCCGAACTGGAAGTCATCAACCGGCTGGCAGCCGACAAGGGCAAAGTGGCACGGGTGGCCTTCCGCATCAATCCGGACGTAGGCGCACATACCCACGCCAACATCACCACCGGACTGGCAGAAAACAAGTTCGGCATCAGCATGAGGGACATGGACTACGTCATCGACCTGGCACAAGGGATGGAGCATGTACAATTCATCGGACTGCACTTCCACATTGGTTCGCAAATTCTGGAGATGGACGACTTCATCGCCCTCAGCAACCGCATCAACGAGCTTCAGGACAAGCTGGAAGCACGCGGCATCCGGGTGGACCACATCAACGTAGGAGGCGGTTTGGGCATAGACTACCGGAAGCCTACGGAACACCCCATCCCCGACTTTGCCACCTTCTTTGATACGTACGCCTCGCACCTGAAGCTGCGTGCCGGACAGACGCTCCACTTCGAGCTGGGACGCTCGGTAGTGGCCCAGTGCGGATCGCTGATAGCCAAAGTGCTCTACGTGAAGCAAGGCACCGACAAGCAGTTTGCCATTCTGGATGCAGGCATGACGGACCTCATTCGTCCCGCACTCTATCAGGCCTACCACCAGACGGACAACATCACCTCCGAAGGCGAAGTGCGCAAATACGATGTGGTTGGCCCCATCTGCGAATCGTCGGACGTCTTCGGCAAGGATGTTCCCCTGAACGAAGTGAAGCGCGGCGACCTGCTGGCACTCCGTTCGGCCGGAGCCTATGGCGAAATCATGGCCTCGGGCTACAACTGCCGCGAACTGCCGAAAGGCTATCTCTCTGACGAACTGTAAGAAAGGCACCTTCCCCGGAGAGTCCCGCCTACGGGGAAGGGAGAAGCCGACCCTCTGATTCTGACAACTTCAACAAAAGGATATGGAACTACTGGTTTACAAAGCATCTGCCGGTTCAGGAAAGACCTTCACGCTGGCCGTAGAGTACATCCGGCATCTGATAGAGAATCCGCGTGCCTACCGCCAGATACTGGCCGTGACCTTCACAAACAAGGCCACAGCCGAGATGAAGGAGCGCATACTGACACAGCTCTACGGCATCTGGCAAGGTGACCCTACATCAGAGGCCTACCTGAAGCGGGTGAGCGACAGCCTGCCGTTGCCGGCAGAGGAGCTGAGGCAACGTGCCGGCATGGCCTTGCTCTACATGCTGCATGACTACAGCCGCTTTAGGGTAGAAACCATTGACTCGTTCTTCCAGAGCGTAATGCGCAATCTGGCACGCGAACTGGAGCTGGCTCCCAACCTGAACATCGAGCTGGACAATACACAGGTATTGAGTGATGCCGTAGACAGTATGATAGAGAATCTGACGGCAACATCACCCGTTCTGGCCTTGCTGCTCGACTACATACAGGAACGCATCGCCAGCGACAAGCGGTGGAACGTGGCCAACGAAGTGAAGGAATTCGGACGCAACATCTTTGACGAAAGCTATATGGAACGCGGAGAAGACCTGCGCACCATACTGCAGCGGCCGGAGATTGTCAGACTATACCGCGACGTGCTGCGACAGGCCGAGATGGAAGCACTGGAACAGATGAAGGGCTTCTACGACCAGTTTGAGGGAGAACTGGAGATGCACGGCCTGACGGCCGACGACCTCAGCGGCAAGAGCACGAGGGGCATAGGCAGTTACTTCCGGAAGCTGCGCGACGGGAAGCTGACAGACAAGGATGTAATGAATGCAACCCTGCAGAAACACCTGGAGAGTGCAGAGAACTGGGCCTCCAAAGCCCATCCGCAGCGGAATGTCATCATCCGTCTGGCACAGAAGTCGCTGCTTCCCCTGCTTCAGGAGGCAGAGAAGATGCGCCCTTCGCGCTGCGTCAGAGTGGCCAGCAGCCGCCTTTCCTCCCAGCACCTCAACAAGCTGCAACTGCTGAACAACATTGATCAAGAGGTGCGTATCCTCAACAGAGAGCACAACCGATTCCTGCTGTCAGACACCAACCACCTGCTGCATCGGCTGATGCGCGAGGGAGACTCCTCGTTTGTCTTCGAAAAGATAGGAACCAACATCCGCAACGTGATGATTGACGAGTTCCAGGACACCAGCCGCATGCAATGGGACAACTTCCGCTTGCTGCTGGCCGAAGGCCTCTCGCAAGGAGCAGACAGCCTGATAGTGGGTGACGTGAAGCAGTCCATCTACCGCTGGCGCAACGGTGACTGGAGCATCCTGAACAACTTGGGCCTTCAGCAGAACGGGGTTTATCCCATACGGGTAGAGACCCTCAAAACCAACCGGCGCAGCGAGGCCAACATCATCCACTTCAACAACGCCCTGTTTCCCACCATGGTAAAACATCTGAATGACCGCCACCTGGACGAGCTGAACGAAGAGTGTGTCCCCCTGAAACAGGCCTACGCAGACGTGGCACAAGACTCGCCGAAAGCTGAACGGAACGGTTACGTACAGGTTGAGTTCCTGCAGGACGAAGAGGAGTGCAGCTATACAGAGTGTACCCTGCAGGCGTTGGGAGAGACGGTGAAGGAGTTGCTTGCCCAAGGAGTGCGCTCCAACGACATAGCCATTCTGGTACGGAAGAACAAGAACATCCCGCCCATAGCCGACTATTTCGAGAAACAACTTCATCTGTCCATCGTGTCTGACGAGGCTTTCCGGCTGGATGCTTCGCCGGCCATTTTGTTGTTGATAGATGCCTTGCGGATGCTGGCCAACCCCGACGACTGCATTGCGCGGGTCTCCCTGACAACCAACTATTGTCTGCGCAGGCTCTACCAGGAGAATCCCGACGAATGTCCGGCAACGGCTGCCGAATGGCACACCCTCTTCACCGGCACTCCGGAAGCAATGCTCCCTGCCGACTTTGTCAGCCGGCAGGAGGAACTGAGTCTGATGCCGCTATACGACTTGCTGGAGGAGCTGGTACGCCTCTTCAAGCTAAGCGAGATGGCGCAGCAAGAGGCCTACCTCTTTGCCTTCTTTGATGCCGTTGCGGAATATCTGAAGAGCAATTCATCCGACTATAACCTGTTCCTCCGCTATTGGGAGGAGACGCTGGCGCAGAAGACCATCCCTTGCGGTGAAGTGGAGGGTATACGCATCCTCTCCATACACAAGTCGAAAGGGCTGGAATTCCATACCGTACTGCTTCCCTTCTGCGACTGGAAGCTGGAGAACGAGACCAACAACCAGCTGGTGTGGTGCACCACTCAGGCAGCCCCCTACAGCTCGCTGCCCCTGATACCCGTCACCTACTCTGCTGCCATGGCCAGTTCCGTCTTCCGTCCGGACTACCTGCACGAACGGTTGCAGCTGTGGGTAGACAACCTGAACCTGCTCTACGTGGCACTGACACGCGCCGGCAAGAACCTGTTCATCTGGAGCAAACGAGAGCAGCGCAATACCGTAGCCGAACTGTTGGCAGATGCCTTGCCCCAAGTAGCGGCACAAGGGGAAGGCAGCTGGGACGAAGAGGCGGCACGCTTTGAAAGCGGCACACTTCTTCCATCGGAACAGCCAGCCTCACCGGCAGAGAGCACCCTCTCCGCCAACCGTCTGTCACAAAAGCCCACCAGCCGTTCCGTACGGATGGAGAGCCTGATGCCCGATATTGAATTCCGCCAGTCCAACCGTTCGGCCGACTTCATTGCCGGCATAGACGAGAGCGAATCCTCACAACGATTCATCGACCGTGGACGCATCCTGCACAACCTGTTTGCTGCCATACGTACCGAAGCCGATGTGGACGACGCCATCACCCGACTGCTGTTCGAGGGCATCATCGACGCAGACAGCGAAGCCGATGTACGCCTGCTGGTACAGAAGGCACTGGCACAGCCACAGGTGAAAGAGTGGTATTCGGGCAGCTGGAGATTGTTCAACGAGTGTGACATCATCTGGCAGGAAAACGGCGTGCTGCAAGTGCGCAGACCCGACCGCGTCATGATGCGCGACCGGGAGATTGTGGTCGTCGACTTCAAGTTCGGCAAGCCCAACAAGCGATATGCCTCACAAGTACAAGGGTATATGCAACTACTTGTCCGCATGGGATATGCCCCCTCATCCATCAAAGGCTACCTGTGGTATGTGACAGAGGGGCTCATTACACCCGTAGAATCTTCCTCCAAACAGCTAATATAATATCCGGAAAATATGAGAACATTCCTTCAGATGGTCGCCCACGACCTCTATACCAAAATCGGAAGTGACCTGTCACGCACGGCCATCGTCTTCCCCAACAAGCGGGCTGGGCTCTTCTTCAACGAGTTTCTGGCTGCCGAAAGCACCACGCCACTCTGGTCGCCGGCTTACGTCAGCATCAGCGAACTGCTGACCCAGCTCTCTCCGTGGAAGAAGGGTGATTCCATCCGACTGGTGTGCGAGCTCTATCAGATATTCCGTGAAGAGACAGGAAGCGAGGAAAAGCTGGATGACTTCTACTTCTGGGGCGAACTGCTCATCAGCGACTTCGACGATGCCGACAAGAATCTGGTAGATACGGGTCGTCTCTTCAGCAATCTGCAGGAGCTGAAAAGCATCATGGAAGGGTATGACTTTCTGGACAAAGAGCAGGAAGAGGCTATCCGACAGTTCTTCCACAACTTCTCCATCGAGAAGCGGACAGAACTGAAGGCAAAGTTCATCTCCCTGTGGGACAGACTGGGAGCTATCTACCGGCGTTATCGCGAACGTCTGGCCGAACTGGGTATCGCCTACGAGGGAATGATGTACCGGGAAGTCATCGAACGGCTTGACACCTCCCTCCTGCCCTACGACCGCTACGTATTCGTGGGATTCAATGTACTGAATCAGGTGGAGACCCGCTTCTTCCTGAAACTGAAAGAGGCCGGCAAGGCACTCTTCTATTGGGACTACGACCTCTTCTATACCCGGATGCCCCGCGAACAGCAGCTTCCCTATACCCATGAAGCCGGTGAATTCATCCTGCGCAACCTGAAGCTGTTTCCCAACGAGTTGCCCGAGGAGCTGTTTGATGAGCTACGCCGACCCAAACAGATCCGTTATCTGTCATCGCCTACAGAGAATGCGCAAGCCCGCTACATGTCGGCCTGGCTACGCGAGGTTTACCAGGCCAATCGACCCACGGACGGTACGCCGATGCGCGAGCAAGAGACGGCCGTGGTGCTCTGTAACGAATCACTGTTGCTGCCCGTACTGAATTCGATACCGGAATGTGTGGACAACGTGAACATCACCATGGGCTTCCCTCTGTCGCAGACACCGGTATGCAGCTACATAGCCGCATTGGCAGAGATGCAGATGAACGGCTATCATGCCGATACGGGACGATACGATTATGCCGCCGTGCAAGCCGTACTGAGACACCCCTATACCCGCCGTCTCTCCGAAAACGCCCAGACATTAGAAAGACAACTGACACGCGACAACCGTTTCTACCCCCTGCCATCGGAGCTGAAGCGGGATACCGTACTGGAACTGCTCTTCACTCCCCAAACGGGGAATCTATCCCTCTGCCGTTGGCTGAACAGCGTGTTGCGCGAAGTATCTACCCTTTATCGGCCGCATACCGAAGCGGAAGCAACCGAGACTGCCTCGCAACAAGCCAAGGAAGGCATCTTCGGACAGCTTTACCGCGAATCCATCTTCAAGGCCTATACCTTGGTAACACGGCTGGGCAGCCTGATAGAGAGCGGCGAACTGGCCGATATCCAAAGCAGCACCTTCCGACATCTGCTGGATAGGCTGCTTACTGCCGCCAGTATCCCCTTCCATGGCGAACCTGCCATCGGTATGCAGATAATGGGTGTGCTGGAGACTCGAAACCTGGATTTCCGTCACATGCTGGTACTGTCACTGAACGAAGGAAAGCTGCCCAAGAGCGAAGGCGACTCCTCCTTCATCCCCTACAACCTGCGCAAAGCATTCGGCATGACCACCATCGAGCACAAGAATGCGGTCTATGCCTACTACTTCTACCGCATGATACAACGGGCAGAACACATCACCCTGGCTTACAACACAGCCTCTGACGGCATGAACCGAGGGGAGATGTCGCGCTTCATGCTTCAACTATTGGCCGAATGGCCCCATTCCATCCAGCGCGAATCATTGGAGGCCGGACAGTCTCCTACACCCGTCAGAGATATCTGCATCGAAAAGAGTGCGGAACTTATGCGTCTGTTGTACAACCGTTTTGATACCCGCCGAAATCCGGATGCACTGCTCTCTCCCTCCGCGCTGAACAGATATCTGGATTGTCCGCTCCTCTTCTATTACCGCTACGTCGCCCAACTGAAAGCACCGGACGAGGTGAGTGCAGAGATTGACTCAGCCCTGTTCGGCACACTCTTTCACCGGTGCGCCGAATGGATTTATACAGACCTGACGGCCAACGGTAAAATGGTTGGCAAGGAGGATTTGGAACGGATGCTGAAGGAGGAATACCGGTTGCAGGATTATGTGGACAAGGCCTTCAAAGAGCTCTTCTTTCATGTACCCCTTGACCACCAACCCGAATACAACGGTACCCAACTGATCCATTCGAAAGTCATTCTATCGTATATCAAACAGCTGTTGCGCAATGACCTCCGGTATGCTCCTTTTGCCTTGGAGGGGATGGAAAAGAGGGTGGCTGAATACCAGCCTTTAGAGTTGCCCCAAGGGGAACTGCTGCTCAAACTGGGAGGCACCATCGACCGACTGGACAGCAAAGGTGATACGCTGCGCATCGTAGACTACAAGACGGGAGGAATTCCCCATACGCCGGAGAATATCGAGCAACTCTTCACACCGTCGGACAACCGGGCAGGCTACATCTTCCAGACCTTCCTGTATGCAGCCATCCTTTGCCGGAAGCAGCCACTCAAGGTGGCCCCCTCACTACTCTACATCCATCGGGCCGCCTCCGAAGATTACTCGCCTGTCATCGAAATAGGCAGTCGCTCTAACAAGACAACCGTCTGCGACTTTACCGTATGGGAACGGGAATTCAGGGAACGGCTGCAACAGCTGCTGATGGAGATATTCACACAAGAGAAGCCGTTCACACAGACCACAGAACGGAGGCGGTGCGAATATTGCGACTTTCGCAGTTTGTGCGGGAGGTGAATAAGCAATAAGGGCGGCCACACACAGGACCGCCCTTATTGCTATATGCTATTTCAATAAATCCGAAATCCGCGTTTATCTTATTTCTTCAACGGAATGGAGAAATAGAAGGTAGAACCGACCCCTTCTTGTGACTCAAACCACAGACGACCGCCGTTCTTCACGGCAAAGTCCTGACACAGCAACAGTCCCAGCCCCGAACCCTCTTCGTTTTTGGTACCAAACGTACTGAAGTGGGTGCCTGTGTGCAGCAGTTTCTTCTTACCCTCTTCAGAAATGCCACATCCGTGATCCTGTACACTGATGACAGCCATATCATCCTCCTTCAGCACCTTCAGCACGATTTCGGTATGCTCGTTGCTGAACTTGATGGCATTGCTCAACAGGTTGCGGATGACGGTCTTTATCATGTCAATGTCTCCTCTAACCAGAATGTGGTCGGGCTCGTTGCTGGTGATGGTGATATTCTTCAGGCTGGCCACACTCTTCTCCACGTCTATCACGCTATCCAGCACCTCTACCAAGTCAATATCCTGATAGACCACGTTCATCTTGCCCGTCTGGCTCTTGGTCCACTTCAGCAGATTGTCCAGCAAGGCGAACACATTTTCTGTAGTCTGATTGGCCATGGTCAGCAGCTCGTACATTTCTGCCCCGATGCGTTCTTCGGGCATATTGAGCAGCAACATGTTAAGCACCATTTTGATGGAACCCAGCGGAGAGCGCAAGTCGTGGGCAATCACCGAATAGAGTTTGTCACGTCCCGAGATAGTCCGTTCCAGTTCTTCCGTCTTACTGCGGATGATGCGTCCGGCAGCCACCAACGATATCTGGTGATGCACGCGCGTAATCAGCTCCTCTTTGTTGAAGGGTTTTGAGATAAAGTCGTTGGCTCCTGCCTTGAAGCCCTTCACGATATCCGCCGTGCTGTTCAGTGCCGTCAGGAAGATGATAGGGATTGCAGCCGTCTCCGGATCCTGCTTCAACTTCTCCGCCACCTCAAATCCGTTCATATCCGGCATCATTACATCCAACAGTATCAAGTCCGGATGCTCCTTCTTGACCTGTTCGAGTGCCTGTCGGCCATTGTTGGCAGAGGCAGTCTTGAACTTCTCGTTGCTTAGCAGCACCTTCAGCAGCAGTACATTGGACATCACATCGTCCACGATTAAGATTTTGTATTCAGAAGGGTTAATTTGCATAGCTATATATATAATGTATAAGATTCATTCCGTTTGTCTCGCTCAGGCATCGTCACCTTTTTCAGAAGCGGTAATCCCTGAAATACTCGATGATGCGAACCAGTCCTTCGTCCAGCTTTACCTCCGGCTGCCACCCCAACCGTTCTTTGGCCAATGAAATGTCCGGCTGACGCCGCTGTGGATCGTCCATAGGCAACGGCTTATAGACGATGCGCGATGTCGATTCGGTCAGTTGGATGACCTTCTCGGCCAGTTCGCGGATGGTGAACTCGCCCGGATTGCCCAGATTGACCGGTCCTATGAAGTCGTCTTCTGAGTCCATCATACGTACCATACCCTCAATCAGATCGTCCACATACTGGAAGCTGCGTGTCTGGTTGCCGCTGCCATAGATTGTGATGTCCTTTCCTTGAAGGGCCTGCACCACAAAGTTGGACACTACCCGTCCGTCATTGGGTAGCATACGGGGACCGTAGGTGTTGAAGATGCGAATCAGCTTGACACGCACACCGCACTGACGATGATAGTCCATGAAGAGTGTCTCGGCACACCGTTTTCCCTCGTCGTAGCACGAGCGGATTCCCACCGGGTTCACATTCCCCCAGTAGGTCTCGTTCTGCGGATGCACCATTGGGTCACCATACACCTCACTGGTAGAGGCCTGCAGAATCTTGGCATGCGTTCTGTGTGCCAAATCCAGCAGATTGATAGCTCCCATCACCGAGGTGCGGATGGTTTTGATGGCATCGTACTGATAGTGGATAGGTGAAGCCGGACAGGCCAGATTGTATATTTCGTCGAGTCGCTCACGTTGGTAAGGATGCTCTACGTCATGGTCTACAAACTCAAAGTGGGGATGCTTCAGCAGATGACTGATGTTCTGTCGTGACCCCGTGAACAGGTTGTCCAGACAGATGACGTAGTGTCCCTCTGCAATCAGACGGGTACACAGATGCGAGCCAATAAAGCCGGCTCCCCCTGTTACGAGAATTTTCTTTGAATAACTCACGGTTGTATTCGATTATATTGTTTGTTTTGTTAATCGAACACAAATGTAAACCATTTGGTTAACTTATGCAAGTTTATGGCAAAATTATTGTTTTATTTTCGACTTATACAGTTCGAAGCGGCTTATAATTTCTCTCACGAAGTTGTAGGTTTCTATACCTCGGAAATATCCGTTCTTGCATACAGGGTCGGTAAAGTACTCTTCATTGCTTTTCAGCAAGATGTAATTTTCCACATGGTCGCGCCACACATACTTTTCTTTCCCATACTTTTCGGCCAGTGCCATAGCGTCCAGTACATGGCCGATACCGGAGTTGTAGGATGCCAGTACAAAATGGACGCGCTCTTCAGGCGGCACCTTGGCAAAACTCCGGGACATGGCACCAATGTACTTCACAGCCGCCTTCACACTCTCTTCGGCATTCTGTTCCATCCCCGCCGGCACACCCATGGCACGTGCCGTAGCCGGCATCAGCTGCATCAGTCCTTTGGCTCCCGCCCACGACACCGCCGTGGTGTCAAAGTTAGACTCGGTATAGGCCAGCGACGCCAGCAACCGCCAGTCCCAGTCAATCTGCGGGGCATACTTCTTGAAGAGCGGATCGTAATGCGATATCTTCCCCTCGCGCAAGGAGAGGATGGGCGAATGGGGCATGGCCTTGCTGATTTCGAAGTAGCGCTTCATACTGGCCGTATAGGCAGGCGAAGTCATGTTCTGCCGGTGCCATTCGTTGGCAGCCTCTGCCAGTCGGGGGCAATCCTTGCGCACGGCCCACGAGGCACGCTGGTCGAAGCTGATGACCAGCGAGATGTCCAGATTGGGGTAATAGGTGGTGTTGAGGCGGGCCACATCGTTGTCGCACACCGTATAGGGAATCTCCCCTTTTGCCACTTGGGTAATCAGGTCTTCTACGCTGATGCTGTCGTTGCTCACCGCATGGATGCGGATGCCTCCACCCAGTTCCTTGTCCAGATTGAGCAACCTCCGGTGATACTTGCCCGGCTTCACATAGACATCTTTCCCCACCAGTTCGGTCACATCCTTCAGGGGCTTGCTCCTCCCCCCCTTGCGCTGCACGATGACCTGATGGGTGATGACCTCCTCACCACAATACACCAGACTGTCCTTCCACTCTTTGCTGATGGGCAGCGTATAGGCTATCAGGTCTCCCTCGCCGTCCAGCAGTTTGCGTTTCAGTTCGGACACACTACGTGCCGTCTTCACCCGCAGTTTCACGCCCAGACTTTTGGCAAACTGGTCGCACAATTCATATTGGAAGCCCATCTCCTGCCCTCTATATATAAAATAGGAGGTAGAGCTGTAGAGCGTCAGCACCACCAGTTCGCCACTGTCCTTGATTTGCTGCAGGTCATCCCCTTCCCCTTCTCCTTCGTGCGAGGAGCGGGAGTGGCAGGCCGCCAGCTGCGACAGCAGCAGCAGCACAAGCAGGGGCAGCAACGAAAGGGCGGCAGACAGACGGTTTCGTTTCATAGGATTATCCGATTGATGGAACGAGGACAGGGATATTCCCTATCCGTGCAGATGTTTCTTGATGTACATGGTCAGTATGTCGATAGCCACCTGGTTGTTTCCCCCCTCGGGTACTATCAGGTCGGCATACCGCTTGCAGGGCTCGATGAACTGCTGGTGCATGGGTTTCAGCACGCGCGTATACCGCTCCATCACCGCCTCGGCCGTGCGTCCGCGCTCGATGATATCCCGTTGGATGACCCTAATCAGCCGTTCGTCCGGGTCGGCATCCACAAATATCTTCAGGTCCATCATATTGCGCAGCTGCTCATCACACAGAGCCAGAATGCCCTCTACGATGATAACCTCCCGCGGCTCGATGTGGATGGTTTCGGGCTGTCGTGTACAGGTCAGATAGGAGTAAGTAGGCTGTTCGATACTCTTGCCTTCGCGCAGCCGGGCGATGTGCTGCGAAAGCAGACTCCATTCAAAGGCATCGGGATGGTCGAAATTGATGTTCTGACGCTCCTCTACCGGTACGTGGCTGCTGTCCTTATAATACGAGTCTTGAGGAAGCAAGACAACCTCGCCTGCTGGCAGGCTTTTGATGATTTTGCGCACGACGGTGGTCTTTCCCGAACCCGTTCCGCCTGCAATTCCAATAATTAACATCAGATAATGGGTAAAATTAAAACAAAAATTCTACATTTGCAGCCATTAGCAAAGCCGCTACGGCTGACAAATATAGTGATTAATCATTAAAACAACAAAATTATGGTCAAACACATTGTGTTATTTAAGTTAAAAGACGAAGTGCCGGCTGACAAAAAGCTGGCCGCCATGACAGCTTTCAAGCAGGCAATCGAAGCCTTGCCGGCACGGATTCCCCTAATCCGCCATATCGAAGTAGGGCTGAACATCAATCCGGGTGAGACGTGGAGCATCGCGCTCTACAGCGAATTCGACTCGCTGGACGACGTGAAAAGCTATGCCGTACACCCCGACCACGTAGCGGCAGGCCGGCTGCTGGCTGCTGTCAAGGAGAGTCGCGCCTGCGTAGACTATGAGTATTAATCCTTTTATCCGATAGTATGATATGAAACGAAACGTTACCACGTTCCTGCTATTCTTTGTTGCCTGTTGGGTACAGGCGCAGATACAGGAACCGATTACCTTCAAGCAGGAGATGAAATCCATCTCCGACACCGAAGCCGAACTCATCTTCAGTGCCACCATCGAACCCGGCTGGCATGTCTACTCTACCGAGCTGGGCGACGGAGGTCCTATCTCGGCATCGTTCCACATCGAACAGATAGCGGGAGCCGCTTTGGATGGCAAGCTGAAAGCTGTCGGCAACGAGATTTCTGCCTTCGACCCTCTGTTTGACATGAAGGTACGTTACTTTGAAAAGAGTGCCCAGTTTGTCCAGCGTGTGAAGCTGACAGGCGGTGCCTATCACCTCCAAGGCTACCTGGAGTACGGCGGCTGCAACGACGAGAACTGCCTCCCTCCCTCGCAAGTGGAGTTCAACTACAAGGGTCAGTCGGCCGCTACAGCTGCTGCACCAGCCGATGCCACGCCTGCTGAAACAGCTGCCGGCGAAGCGTCTGCAACCGAAATAGCTGAGACTCCCGCCGCCGATGCCGCCTCCACCAATGCTACCGCCACCGACCTTTGGCAGCCGGTCATCGAAGAGTTGAAGGCAATGGGCGAGGCCTCTTCGCAGCAGGATATGTCGTGGATATACATCTTCTTCACCGGACTGGTTGGCGGATTGCTGGCTCTCTTCACTCCCTGTGTATGGCCCATCATCCCCATGACGGTAAGCTTCTTCCTGAAGCGCAGCAAGGACAAGAAGAAGGGCATCCGCGATGCCTGGACTTACGGAGCCTCCATCGTGGTCATCTATGTGACGCTGGGTCTGGCCATCACACTCATCTTCGGTGCCAGTGCGCTGAACGCCCTCTCCACCAATGCGCTGTTCAATATCCTCTTCTGCCTCATGCTGGTGGTATTTGCCGCCTCCTTCTTCGGGGCATTCGAGATTACGCTTCCCTCGAAGTGGAGCAATGCCGTAGACAGCAAGGCTGAAGCCACTACCGGTCTGCTCAGCATCTTCCTCATGGCCTTCACCCTCTCATTAGTATCCTTCTCCTGCACAGGACCCATCATCGGCTTCCTGCTGGTAGAGGTATCTACTACGGGCAGTGTGGTGGCACCGGCCATCGGCATGTTGGGCTTCGCCATTGCATTGGCACTTCCCTTCACCCTCTTTGCTCTCTTCCCCTCCTGGCTGAAGAGTATGCCTAAGTCGGGTGGCTGGATGAACGTCATCAAGGTATCGCTGGGCTTCCTGGAACTGGCATTCGCTCTGAAGTTCCTCTCCGTGGCCGATTTGGCATACGGCTGGCGCATCCTCGACCGCGAAACCTTCCTGGCTCTCTGGATTGTGCTTTTCGCCCTGCTGGGCTTCTATCTGTTGGGTAAAATCAAGTTCCCGCACGATGACGACGACGTGAAGGTCAGCGTGCCGCGCTTCTTCCTGGCCCTCTTCTCACTGGCCTTTGCCGTATATATGGTACCCGGTCTGTGGGGTGCTCCGCTGAAGGCTGTCAGTGCCTTTGCCCCGCCCATGCAGACGCAGGACTTCAACCTCTACAACAACGAGGTACACGCCCAGTTTGACGACTATGACCTGGGCATGGAGTATGCCCGTCGCCAAGGCAAGCCGGTCATGCTGGACTTCACCGGGTACGGTTGTGTGAACTGCCGCAAGATGGAGCTGGCCGTATGGACCAACCCGAAGGTGAGCGACCTGATGAAGAACGACTATGTGCTCATCACCCTCTACGTAGACAACAAGACTCCCCTGCCCGCTCCCATCAAGATTACGGAGAACGGTACGGAGCGCACCCTGCGCACCGTAGGCGACAAGTGGAGCTACCTGCAACGGGTGAAGTTCGGTGCCAACGCACAGCCCTTCTATGTACTGATTGACAACGAGGGCTATCCGCTCAACAAGTCTTATTCGTACAACGAGGACATCCCTGCCTATGTAGATTTCCTGCAAAAAGGCTTGGAGAACTATCAGAAGAAATAAGGCCGTACACACAATGTATGCCGATGCGAGAGGGTGAGCTGCCATGGCTCACCCTCTCCTTTTTCGGAGAGCATAAGTCAAAGGGGAAAACCATAGCTTATTATCCCCAAAAAGGTAGCTCTGCATATCGACCGGACGACGTCGGTCAATCGACCGACCAAGGTCAATCAATTGGCCGACCAAGGTCGGTCGATTGGCTGACCTTGGTCGGCCACCCTATAAAGTACCTTGTTGATAGGAATCATACAGGGATTTTCGAGGTTTGAAGGCGGCTTTGATGGACTGAGAATGCCTGCCGTCAGAGCGGCGTACCTGCCGGCACAGAGAAGTGCATCGTACGGTAATCTTTGGGAGTAACCCCCGTAATCTTTTTGAAGAGGCGGTTGAAGTACGAATAGTCCTCAAAAGCCAGCGCATAGGCCACACTCTTCACCGGCATATTGTCCGTCACCAGCAGCAGCTGTGCCTTCTCCATCTTACGGAGCTGGATGTATTGTAAGGGCGTCTCGCCCATCTCCTGCTTGAAGAGACGGATAAAGTGGTCCTTCGACAGACAGGCCTGCGCAGCCAGCGTGTCAACGTCCAGCGGCTCACAGATGTGCTTGCGGATGTGGCTGATGGCAGCTTCGATACGGGGGTCGTGACTGTTGGCACGCGGAATAGCACGCTTCAGGAAGTGCGACAACAGTTGCAGCACGATGCCCCTCGACTCTACCTTGTCGCAGAACGTACGCTGCTTGTTCACCAGCAGGTTGTGCATCAGTGTAGGGTTGTTGTCGTATGCGGCGGGGTCCGACTCCGGTAGACTCATGTGCGGATTGATGGTACAGAGACGACGTATCAGCAGCAAGTCCAGCTCGCCGGCCGGTATGCTCATCGGCAGTTTCCACTCGTCCAGCACCCCTTCGCCCTGACCCGGCTCCTCATATATATGTATATAGTAGTGACAGAAGTGCGTATCGCAGATGTAGCTGTGCTTGGTGAAGGCGGGTATGAAGTAGAGATTCCCCGGCGTAAGCAGTTCGATGCCTTCGGGCAACACTACCTGCGCCGTACCCTCGCTCACATAATAGAGGCGCATGAAGGGACTGCTCACATTCTTCCAGTTCCAGTCGGCATTGTGTACGGCCAGACCTACGTTGAGCACCAACGGGTGCAGTTGTTCTACCAACAGACTCATGATTGCTTCTGATACAATTTGACATACCGGCACAAGTGCCGTTCTGATACCGACACAAAAGTAGCGCATTTTCGAGGAGTGTCCAAGAGAAATCGCGGGATTTTCATCCGATTCTGTCGATATCATTCTATGGAATGGGCAACAATCGGCTGAATCCATCGATTTTGTCCCATTACTTACCGCTATCGTCCTATCATCCATACGTCACAACCCCCTACATTTGCAATCGGAAATATTGAACCAAAATTACATACAGAATCATGAAAAACAAGACAATTCTTTTGGCACTCTTGATGGCCGCCGGCACTGCATCGGCACAGACATCGTATCAAGTGCCCGTATCGGAAAAGGACGAACCGATGGCACAGGGCAAGTTCCAACCCACCTGGGAATCGCTGGTCAACTACCAGACACCCGAATGGTTCCGCAACGCCAAGTTTGGCATCTGGGCTCACTGGGGTCCGCAATGCGTGGAAGGCTCAGGCGACTGGATGGCTCGCAGTCTCTATATGGAAGGGTCACGCGAATACAAATATCACGTAGAACACTACGGACACCCCTCGGAAGTGGGATTCAAAGACATCATTCCCCTGTTCAAGGCAGAGAAATGGGATCCGGACAAGCTGGTAGCCTTCTACAAGGAGATAGGTGCCCAGTATTTCTTCGCCTTAGGCAACCACCACGACAACTTCGACCTCTGGGACAGCAAGTACCAGCCGTGGAACTCGAAGAACATGGGTCCCAAACGCGACATCCTGGCCGGATGGGCCGAAGCTGCCCGCAAGCAGGGTCTGCCCTTCGGCATCAGCTTCCATGCCGACCATGCCTGGACGTGGTACGAGCCTTCACAGCGCTACGACCGCCACGGTGACAAGATGGGCATCCCTTATGACGGCAAGCTGACCAAAGCCGACGGTAAGGGCAAGTGGTGGGAAGGCTACGACCCGCAGGACCTCTACGCACAGAACCACCCTCTGAGCGAAGGCAGCTGGGCCGATGGCATGATACACCGCCAGTGGGGCTGGGAGAACGGTGCATGCACACCTACACAGGCCTATTGCACCAACTTCTACAACCGCACGCTGGATGCTATCAACCGCTACAATCCCGACCTCATCTACTTTGATGTGACAGTGCTCCCCTTCTATCCGGTGAGCGATGCAGGCATGAAGATTGCCGCCCACTTCTACAACCACAACATGGCTACTCATAAGGGCAAGCTGGAGGCGGTGCTCTTCGGCAAGATACTGAGCGACGAGCAAAAGAAGGCCATGGTATGGGACGTGGAACGCGGAGCCCCCAACGAAATTATGGCAGAGCCTTGGCAGTCGTGCAACTGCATCGGCGGGTGGCACTACAACACCTCCATCTACGAGCACAACTCCTACAAGTCGGCTTCCGATGTGGTGAAGTTGCTGGTGGACATCGTGAGCAAGAACGGCAATCTGCTGCTCAGTGTGCCGCTGCGTGCCGATGGCACCTTCGACGAGAAGGAGGAAGTGGTGCTGAACGAGTTCGGTGCCTGGATGAAGGTCAACAAGGAGAGCATCATCGATACCCGTCCCTGGAAGAAGTTCGGTGAAGGCCCCATTGCCGAAGCCGACATCAAGATCAATGCCCAAGGATTCAACGACGGTGCCTACACCCGCGCCACTTCGCAGGAAATCCGCTTCACACAGACCGACAAATACATTTACGCTACTGCATTAGCCTGGCCGAAAGAGGGACAGACGATTACCATCAAATCGTTGGCAGCCGGTTCTACACTCCATCCGTCACGCATCAGCCGGGTCGAACTGTTAGGTTATGGCAAGGTACCCTTTACCCGCACAGCCGAAGGGCTGACAGTGACCCTGCCCGCCCAGCAGGTGAACGGCATCGCACCGGTGCTCCGCATCCGCAAATAATAACTTTTGAATTGTAACGAAGGTTTTTAGGGAAAGATTGTTTTTACAAAAAAAGAGCTTTGCAGATTGTTTTCAAAACAGTCTGCAAGCCCTTTGCACACTCTTTTCAAGAAGATAAATCAAGAAAAAACACCTTATTTCATCTAATATTAACTAATAAAAAATGATTATGAAACAGCAATGGAAAAACGGGAGTTTTACCCCCCCCAAGCCTCTCCGATGAGAATCTTTCTGATTCTTGTATTGTGTAGTTGGTTCGGCTATCTGCCGGCACAAAACCTACGAGAAATCGTCGGCACCGTTTCCGACTCTTCGGGAGAACCTCTGATAGGTGTCAGTGTGTTAGTGAAAGAGAGTTCGGCTGGTGCTACTACCGACATCGACGGTAAATTCAGAGTGAATGCAGCCGCCGGTCAGACACTGAAAGTGAGCTACGTGGGATATACCACGCAAGAAATCAAAATCTCCTCACAGTCTGTAATCAACATTGTCTTGAAAGAAGACCTAATGAAGTTGGAGGAGGTTGTAGTGGTAGGTTACGGCACGCAGAAGAAAGTAAACCTGACCGGTGCCGTATCATCCGTCACAGCCGAAGAGCTGGCCAACAAACCCGTCACCAGCACGGCACAGGCATTGGCAGGTCTGGCTCCCGGTCTGAGCGTACTGCAGAACTCCGGTCGCCCGGGTGCCAGTGCCAACGTGAAGATTCGTGGTACAGGTACCTTCTCAAGCGCCGGTACCGACCCACTGGTATTGATTGACGGTCTCTCTGGCAGCATTGATGATGTGGATCCCAACGACATCCAGAGCATCTCCTTCCTGAAAGATGCCGCATCGGCCTCTATCTACGGTAACCGTGCTGCCAACGGTGTCATCCTGATTGAAACCAAGAAGGGTGCTGAAGGAAAGACAACCATCTCGTACAACGCATCCTTCGGCTGGCAGAAAGCAACCGAACTGCCCGACTTCCTGCCCTCTTGGGAATATGCCGAGTACTACAACATGGCCATGCACAACATGGGACGTCAGGATGCCTACAGCGCCGAGCAGATAGAGAAGTACCGCAACGGGAGCGACCCCGACAACTACCCCAACGTGAACCACCTGAAGTGGCTGTTGGAGAGCGGCTCCGGCTTCCAGCACCAGCACAACGTCAGCATACAGGGTGGCAACGCCAAGACCAGCTACAACTTCTCCGTCGGCTACCGCAATCAGGAAGGTATGACCGCCAACACCAACAACGAGCGTATGACGGCCCTGCTGAGTCTGAAGAGCGAGATTGCCCAAGGACTGACAATGAACATCAACCTGAATGCCTACAACAACAAGTACAATGCCCCCAACGGCGAACCGCAGAGCATCGACGGTATGATAGGCTACGCCGTGCGCGAAGCTCCCATCTACGCCGGACAGAAGTCCGACGGCAGCTTCGGTTACCAGGACAGCTACAGCCCCGAAGCCTGGCTGGCCAGCGAATCCTTCATCCAGAACATCAGCCGCAACATCAGTGCTTCGGCCCAACTACGCTGGGAGACTCCCGTCAAGGGTCTCTCCTTCATCGGCAAGGCCGGTGCCAACTACTGGACCAAGTATGACAAAGCCTATCGGGCTGAGACCTATTTTGACGAAAACAAGACCGTAGGCCCCAACACGCTGAGCATCTGGACGGCCAACAACACCTACACCACGCTGGAAGCCATGGTGAACTACGAGAGACAAATCAAGAGCCACAGCTTCAAGCTGCTGGCCGGTACCTCTGTAGAACAATCTAACAACAAAGGGCTGGAGGGCTACCGCAACAGCTTCCCCAACAACTACCTGTATGAATTGGGTGCCGGCGACAAGTCTACAGCCAGCAACAACAGTAGTCTGACGGAGTATGCCCTGCTCTCCTACTTCGGACGTCTGAACTATGCGTTCAACGACCGTTACCTGCTGGAAGCCAACGTACGTTACGATGGCTCGTCACGTTTCGCCAAAGACCACCGCTGGGGTTTCTTCCCCTCCGTATCGGCCGGATGGCGCATCTCTGAGGAATCCTTCTGGAAGGACAGCTCCATCGCCAACAGTTTCGACAATCTGAAGCTGCGCGTTTCATACGGTGTGCTGGGTAACCAGAACATCGGTGTCTATCCCTATCAACAGACCTATTCGTTGGGCCACGACTATCCGCTGGGTGGCACGCTGCAGTCGGGTGCCTACATTGCCAGCTACAACAATCCGAACATCACGTGGGAGAAGACGGCCATCACCGACATCGGCCTCGACTTCAGCCTCTGGAACGGGGTGTTAAGCGGTACCATCGACTACTTCTATAAGTATACGTCAGACATTCTCTCCTCCGTGGAAGTGACCAGCATCATGGGACGCGGCGTAGGCCAGTCCAACGTAGGTGCCGTATCCAACAAAGGTATAGAAGTTAACCTTTCATTCAACGGTAAAATAGGGCGCGACTTCAAATATTCTATCGCACCTAACTTCACTTGGATCAAGAATGCCGTAGAAGAACTTTCCAACGGTGCCAAGGAGGAAATCAACAACAACCGCATCGTGGGCGAGCCCATCGGCATCATCTACGGTTACGAGACCGACGGTCTGTTCGTAGACCAGGCTGAGATTGACGCTGCCCCCGAACAGTTGGTAGGCAAATCGAGCATCAAGCCGGGTTATGTGAAGTACAAGGACATCAGCGGCCCCGACGGTGTGCCCGACGGTAAGGTAGACGCCCAATACGACCGCAAAGTGCTGGGCAGCACCACACCCAAGTTCTACTACGGACTCAATCTGAACGCCTCGTTCAAGGGCTTCGACTTCTCGGCACTGCTGCAAGGTCTGGGCGGACACAAACGCCTCATCGGCTCGTACATGGCCTACGCCTTCTACAACGGCGGACAGATTCAGAGATGGCAAGCCGACAACTGCTGGACAGAAGCGAATCCCAACAAATGGGCAGAATATCCGCGCATTGAGACACTCAACATGAACAATACCAACCTGCAAACATCTGACTACTGGCTTCGCAACGCCTCGTTCCTGCGCGTCAAGAACGTACAGATAGGCTACACGCTGCCCAAATCAGTAAGCAAGAAGGCCGGTATGGAGTCGGTACGCATCTACCTGAGCGGACAAAACCTCTTCTCGTTCAACAGCTTCTACAAAGGATGGGATCCCGAGAACGAGATTGGAACGGGCGATGCTCCTTCCTACTATCCTATCAATGCGATTTATTCATTCGGTCTTAACCTCAAATTCTAAAAGATCAATCAGTTATGAAAAAGATATATACCCTATTCAATCCCATGAAAGCCTTATTGGCTGCATCTATTCTCATGTGGGGCACAACCAGCTGTTCCGACTTATTGGACAAGCAACCCCCTTCGGCCATCTCCGATGGCAACTTCTGGACAGGCGAGAGCGATGCCAAGCTGGCCTTGGTAGGCTGCTACCGCTTCCAGACAGGATGGTCGCATGACAACTTCGACTCTCCCCAAGGTCTGCTCTATCTGGACTTTGCCGGCGGCAACGGTACCGAGAAGGAGAACTTCACCACGCTGATGGCCAGCAGCAACACCGTGGCCACCAACAGCAATCTGCGCTGGTACTGGGGCAATGCCTATACACAGATAGCCAAGTACAACACCTTCCTCGACAACATCGGCAACTGCCCGATGGACGACAACAAGAAACGCACCTGGGCTGCCGAGGTGAAGTGCCTGCGTGCCTACTTCTTCTTCAATCTGGCCTTCTACTACCAGAATGCACCCATGCCACTCACCACACTGAGCGTAGAAGAGGCCAACTCCATCGCTCAGACGCCACAGGCTGAAATCTATGCCCAAGTGGAAAGTGACCTGAAGGAATCCATTCCGTTGTTGCCGCTCGAACAGAAGGGAGCCGACCTGGGCCGTATCTCCAAAGGTGCCGCACAGACCTTGCTGTCGCGCCTCTATCTGGCACAAAACAGATATGCCGATGCAGCCGGCGTCCTGAAGAGCATCATCGACTCCAAGACCTATTCAATAGACCGTTCCAACGGTAGTGAGAGCTACGAAAAGCTCTTCTGGAACGGAGGCGAGAACAGCAGCGAGACCATCTTCTGCGTACTGGGTCAGAAGGACAAGTTCACCAACTCGCGCTACATCTACCTCTTCCCCGAATGCGTAGGCGGATGGCATCAGTTTGCCGTCTACAACGAGCTGGTGAAGGAGTACTTCTGCGCCGATGGAAAGAGCATCGAGGAGTCGCCGACGTACAATGACGACGACCCCTATGCCAACCGCGAACCGCGCCTCTATGCATCCATCTACCTGCCCCCGTTAGGCAGCTATCCGGGTTCTACCTTCAACGGCGTGACCTACGACTGCTACAAGGGTCCCAACACAGCCGACTCGTACAACCGCTTCACCTTGTTCAACGGCTATTGCCCCAAGAAGGGAGCCGACCCCTCGTACACCGACATCTGGAGCAACTACACCTACACACCGCTCATGCGCTATGCCGAAGTGCTGCTCTCCTATCTGGAAGCTGTCAACGAGTCACAACCCTCGGCTGTCGACCAGAATCTGCTGAACCTGACTATCAACGACATCCGTGACCGTGCCTGTCTGCCGGCTCTGACCACCGCCGAACTGAACTCACAAGAGGCTGTACGTAAAGCCGTACGCAAGGAGAGACGGGTGGAACTGGCCTTTGAAGGACTGCGCTACTTCGACGTATTACGCTGGGGCATCGCTTCCGAAGTGCTGAACCACACATTCACTGGCGTGAAGCTCTCTGACGACCCCAATGCCCGCAACTATCGCGGCAGCGGCAGCAGCGCATCGCCGGTTGACAAGGATATGTACTATGAGTTTGAGAAGCGCAGCTGGTCATCGCACAACCGCTACTTCCCCATTCCTCAGAACGACTTGAACATCAACAAGAATCTGGTTCAGAATGAAGGTTACAACTAATTCGATGTAGCATTGCCATTTCTACATAAATCACAGGCCTGCCCCTGCTCTTCGACACATCGGAGAAAGGGCGCAGGCCTTTGGTGTAATAATTGGCTGTTAATGCTCGTTAAACAACTTGCCCGGTTTGATAGTCAGGCTAAGGTGTTGTATATTTGCCGACATGACCCGTGGATGGGAAAATCTATGGAAACATTTGATTACTTAAATACCATGAACATCATGACAAAACAAAAAAGAAATCTGATGGCCTCAGCACTCTCTGCGATGGCCCTCTGTCTGAGCATCGCGGCCTGTTCGCCCGGTTCCAAGCGTGAAACCGCTCCCTATGTGGGCAGTGTGCGGGTAGACTCTACCGACACGCCGGAACAAATTATTGAAAAGGCGGCCCATCTGGTGCCCACTCCCCGGCAACTGGCAGCCATGGAGAACGAGTTCATCGCCTTCATCCACTTCGGCCCCAACACCTTCACGCAGCGGGAATGGGGAACGGGGCTGGAAGATCCCCGCGTATTCGACCTGAAAGAGCTGCATACAGACGACTGGTGCCGCGACATGAAGGAGGCCGGCATGAAAATGGTCATCCTGACGGTGAAGCACCACGACGGCTTTTGCCTCTGGCAGACCCGCTATACCCGCCACGGCATCATGTCCACAGGCTATCAGGAGGGCAAGGGGGATATACTGAAAGAACTCGCGGCCTCGTGCCAAAAGTATGGACTGAAGCTGGGCATCTACCTCTCACCGGCAGATTTGTTCCAAATAGAGTCGCCCGACGGACTGTATGGCAACGGTAGTCAGGCATCGCTCCGCACCATCCCCCGCGAGGTGGCGGGCCGACCGTTTGAGAACAAGACCACCTTCCGGTTTGAAGTAGACGACTACAACGAATACTTCCTGAACCAGCTGTTCGAACTGCTGACCGAGTACGGACCTATATACGAGGTGTGGTTCGACGGTGCCCATCCGAAACGCAAAGGCGGACAGACCTACAACTATACCGCCTGGCGAACCTTGATTCGCACACTGGCCCCGCAAGCCACCATCTTCGGACGCGAAGACGTACGCTGGTGCGGCAACGAAGGAGGTGCTACCCGACAGGCCGAGTTCAACGTCATCACCTATCCCGAAGACCCCGCCACGATGACCGAATTCTATGACATCTACGGAGAACCGGGGACGCGGCAAGCGTATGCCGAACAGCAGAAGCCCTTCTACCTGCACTACGAACCGGCAGAGACCAACACCTCTATCCGTGCCGGCTGGTTCTTCAGCGATGATGCCCATCAGGAGGTACGCACGGCCGACGATGTGTTCGACATCTACGAGCGTTCGGTAGGAGGCAACTCCATCTTCCTGCTCAACATACCGCCCACACGCGAAGGCAAATTCTCGGAGCGCGACGCACAGGTGCTGCGCGAAGCCGGCCGCCGCATCCGTGAGACGTATGGCGAGGGACGCAACCTGCTGCAAGGAGCCAAAGGTCCTAAGGAACTGCTTGACGGCCTTACAGACACCTACAGAGAGGTGCAAGAGGTCATCCTACGTACTCCCCAACCGATTACGCTCAACCGCATTGCCCTGCGCGAACCGGTGGGACAAGTGGGCGAACGCATCGAACGACATGCCGTAGATGCCTACATCGACGGAGCGTGGCAGGAGATTGTACAGGGCACCAACATCGGATTTCGACGTATTCTCCGCTTTGCCGATGTCACCACCGATGCCATACGCATCCGCATCACAGGTACCCGCGCCACTCCCTATCTGTGCAGCGTGGCCGCCTATCACTACTGGCAACGCCCACCGATGCTGACCGCTACGCAAAGCCTGGAGGGTGAAGTGACGCTGGAACCCTGCTTCCAGGCAATGCACTGGTGGAGTTTCCACTCCAACAGTGCCCAAGAGCTGAATGCCGGCTGCCAGATTTACTACACCACCGATACACTTCCCCAGGCCGAAATGCAACTCTACGCCGCTCCCCTCCAGCTGGAGAACTGCAATCTGAGAGCCGTAGCTGTGGTCAACGGTGAAAAAGGACCTGAACTGACCACACACATCGGATGGGCCAAGAAGAGATGGCAAGTCATCGGCTACAGCAGCCAGCAAGAGGGGCAAGAGGCCAGCCGCATCATCGATGCCGACAAGAACACCAACTGGGTATCGGGCAACGGAAAACGGCAATTCGTGAGTCTGGACTTAGGCGAAGAAAAGGTGTTACACGGGTTTGCCTATACCCCTCATGCCTTCACTAAGGAGTGCATGATAGAGAAAGGCCTCATCCGCATCAGTACAGACGGGAAACAATGGCGCGACTACGAGTCGTTTGAGTTCGGCAATCTCATCAACGACCCGACACGAAGAGTCCATTACTTCAAGCAACCGGTCACCGCCCGCTTCGTACAACTGCAATCATTGGAGATAGCCGGGAACGGGCAGTCGGCCGGCATGGCAGAGTTGGATTTATTCTGAGATTATGACAAGAAAAGGGGGAACAGAAGTGGGAAATATCGATATTGTCACATCATTTACATTGATTGTCCTATCGGCATTTCACTTTTTCCCCCTATTTTTGCCGTTGCATTGCAAAAGCACTGGAACTATTTCATCTTAAAAACACTACTATCATCATGAAAGGATATATCACCAAACAGCATACAATACCAGTCAAGCGGTATTGCCAGACCATGAATCTGAAAGAGAATCCGGCACTGATAGCCGAGTATCGCAAGATTCACAGCCGCGAAGGGTCATGGCCCATCATCCGGGAAGGCATCCGCGAAGTGGGCATTCTGGAGATGGAAATCTATCTGTTAGGATCGCGCCTCTTCATGATTGTGGAGACACCGCTGGACTTTCAGTGGGAAGAGGCGATGGAACGCCTGGCTCACCTGCCCCGGCAGCAGGAGTGGGAAGAGGCAGTAGCCCGCTTTCAGGAGTGTGCTCCCGGCAGCACCTCCGCAGAAAAGTGGAAACCCATGGAACGCATCTTTTACCTCTATGAATAATCAACAAACTTAAAAACTCACAAACTTAAAAACTCATAAACTCATAAACTCATAAACTAAAATAACCAGACATGATTTACAATGAAATCGGGAAAACAGGTATGAAAGTGTCTGCACTCAGCTTCGGTGCATCCTCGTTAGGGGGAGTATTCCACGACATCCGCGAGGCAGAAGGCATACAAGCTGTCTATACAGCCATCGAACAGGGCATGAACTTCATCGACGTATCTCCCTACTACGGCCACTATAAGGCCGAGACCGTACTGGGCAAGGCGCTGAAGGAGCTGCCACGAGACAAGTACTACCTCTCCACCAAGGTGGGACGGTATGGCAAAGACGGTGTCAATACCTGGGACTACTCCGCCCGCCGCGCCACCGAAAGTGTCTACGAGAGTATGGAACGACTGCACATTGACTATATCGACCTCATCAATGTGCACGACATCGAGTTTGCCGACCTCAACCAAGTGGTCAACGAGACCCTGCCGGCTTTGGTAGAGCTGAAGCGCAAAGGGGTGGTAGGACATGTCGGCATCACCGACCTGCAGTTAGAGAATCTGCAGTGGGTCATCGACCACAGCGAACCGGGCACGGTAGAGAGTGTGCTGAACTTCTGTCACTACTGCCTGAACGACGACAAGCTGACCGACTATCTGGACTATTTTGAGAGCCGTGGCATCGGCATCATCAACGCATCGCCGCTGGCCATGGGACTCCTCTCTACCCGTGGCGTACCCGCCTGGCATCCCGCCCCCCAATCGTTGGTGGAAGCCTGCCGGCAGGCGGTAGCACATTGCGAAGCCAAGGGATATCCCATCGAGAAGCTGGCCATCCAATACTCCATCAGCAACCCGCGCATTGCCACTACCCTCTTCAGCACGGCCAACCCCGCCAACGTACTGAAGAACGTGGCGTATGCCAACGCTCCCATCGACTGGGAACTGGTAAACGAGGTGCAGCAGATTATCGGTGACCAAAAACGGGTAAGTTGGAAAAACTCTTGACGACATGAAAATCATCGATGCACACTCACATCTTTGGCTACGGCAGGATGCCGTAGTCGAAGGAAAGCCCATACGTACCTTACGGAATGGGCGTTCCCTCTTTATGGGGGAGGAGCGGCAGATGTTGCCTCCTTTCCTGATAGACGGACGCAACACGGCAGAGGTATTCCTCTCCAACATGGACTATGCACAGGTATCGGCAGCGGTTGTGACACAGGAGTTTATCGACGGACTGCAGAACGACTACCTGGAAGAGGTGGCGGCCAACTATCCCGACCGTTTCCGCGTATGCGGCATGTGCGACTGGCGTAAGCCGGGCTTCCTGACCGAAGCATTGGATTTGATGGACCGGCGCGGATTCCAGGCACTGGCCATACCTGCCCATCGACTGGCCGGAGGTCCCGACGGCAGAGTCAGCCTGCTGGGCGAGGAGATGATGCAACTCTTCAAAGCCATGGAGCAACGTGGTGTCATCCTGTCGCTCTGTCTGGCCGACGACGCAGCACAGATAGCCGAAGCCGACGAAATGATGCAGGAGTGTCCCAACCTGAGAGTGGCCGTCGGACACTTCGGCATGGTGACACAACGGCACTGGATAAAGCAGATAGCCCTCGCCTCCCATCCCAACGTATACATTGAATCGGGCGGCATCACCTGGCTCTTCAACGATGAGTTCTACCCCTTCCAAGGGGCCATCAACGCCATCCGTCAGGCTGCCGATGTGGTGGGAATGGAAAAACTGATGTGGGGTTCGGACTATCCGCGCACCATCACGGCCATCACCTATCGCATGTCTTACGATTTCGTTCTGAAGAGCGACGAACTGAACGAGCAGGAGAAAGAGCTGTTTCTGGGCGGAAACGCCCGGCACTTCTTCGGATTCGATAATCTGAAGGAACTGCCTTACGTCAAGAATATGTCTGAATGAACAGTAGAAAAACCCGAATCTATACTATGAGCCAACAACACAATCACACCTATATATATTATGAAAACAGATACTCTATTTTTACTGACCACCATCTGGCTTTGCCTCCTCGGTTGTCAACGCCACAAGCAACCCGCCCTCACTTCGCCCGACGGCCGCATTCAAGCAACCATCGAACCGTTGGACGGGTCGGCACCAGCCTCGCTGGTATTCTGTATGCAGAAGGCTGATGACCACTGCCAACGTGTACTCGAAGTGTCACGGCTGGGCATCGGTACAGAGAAAGGCCAGGCCAACGAGTACTGCTGCCATTTTAAAGACCAGCAGCAGAAAGAGGTCTGCCTCCGCCTCCGGCTGTACAACGACGGTGCAGCCTTCCGCTATGAGCTGGCCGACCTGCAAGAGGAGCGTATCACAGGCGAAGAGACCACGTACTGCATTTTAGAAGGCACCCGTCGCTGGATGCAGAAGTACAGCGAAGCATACGAAGAGTTCTTCCCGATGGCCACCTCCGGCCAACAGGAGAATCGGCACTGGGGCTATCCCGCCTTGGTGCAGTGCAACGAGGAGGCTGATACCTGGGCACTGAACACCATTCTACTGCAACCCCGAGGCGGCTTTGTAGCCGTCATCCGATAAACACATAACACCGAAAAACCATGAAACGAATCCTATTTATCCTATTGACATGGACATTCGCCGTCATCGCGACGGCCCAACCCGTCCGGATTCCCTTTGATAAAGGGCACCTGCAACTGACACCGCTGGCCGACAATGCCGTGCGCATCTGTTATGAAGAGACACCCCGTCTGGCTCTGCCCGAGTGGATTTATCAGCCTCAGGCAGACGAACCAGCCTGCCAGCTGACCACCCAGGGGCACCTCACCCGTCTGCAGACCGGACGGATGCTGGTGGAAGTGGAGTCAGCCCAAGGATGGGTGCGTGTATGCGATGCGCAAGGAAAGGAGCTGTTCCGTGCCACTTCCCATCAATTGAGACCGGTCACGGTAGGAGGCACAGAGGCCTACGAAGCACGTCTGGTGACCGACTCACCGACGGATGAATACCTCTTCGGACTGGGACAATTTCAGGACGGGCAGGCCAACGTGCGCGGCCTCACACGCCGACTGACGCAGGTGAACACGCAGATTGCCCTGCCGATGTACCTCTCGAACCGAGGCTACGGCGTGCTGTGGAACAACTACGGAATGACAACGTTCAATCCGGCCGACCATCAAGTGACCCTGCTACAGACAGGAAGTGCCGGCGAGCGCGAGGTGGTGGATGTCACCTCTACCGAAGGCGGCAAGAAGGAGGTACGCGAAAGGCATCTCTTCCAGGCCGAGATAGAGCTGCAAGAGGCCGGCGAATATGCCCTGCTGCTGGATGTGGGGCAGCAGATGGCCCGCCGCCACCAGCTGACCATTGACGGCGACGAAAAGGTGAACCTGCGCAACCTGTGGCTGCCACCCACCACCTCTGTCCGCCTCTACCTGACAGCCGGCAAGCATCAAGTCAGTGCCGAACTGGAGAAGGAGGACAAGCCCGTGCTCTACTACAAAAAGGTAGACAATCACACCGTCCTCTCCTCACCGGTGGCAGCCAGTGTAGACTATACCGTGTTTGTGGGGAGAGCCGATGAAGTGATAGGCACTTACCGCCGCCTCACCGGTGCGGTGCCTTTGCTGCCGCGATGGGCCATGGGCTACATACACTGCCGCGAACGCTTCCACTCGCAAGACGAGCTGTTGCAGACTGCCTGTCAATTTCGGAAGGAACAGTGGCCCGTCGATGTGCTGGTGCAGGACTGGCAGTACTGGGGCCGTACCGGCTGGAACTCCATGCAGTTCGACCCGGCCATCTATCCCGACCCGGCCCTGATGACGGACAGCCTGCACCGCATGGGGCTGCGTCTGATGCTCTCCGTCTGGTCCAAGATAGACCCCTCCTCCCCGGTAGGGAGCGAGATGAAGCAGCAGGGGTATCTCATCCCCGGTACAGACTGGGTGGACTTCTTCCGCCCCGAAGCGGCACAGGCCTATTGGCAGAATTTCAGCCAACATTTGCTGAAGCCTTATCGCATTGATGCCTGGTGGCAGGATGCCACCGAACCTGAGAACGACGACCTGCAGGGACACCGCATCATGGGAGGCCGCTATCCGGGCGAAGTGTTCCGCAACACCTACCCGCTATTAGTCAACAAGACGGTGTACGAAGGGCTGCGACACGACGACCCCGAACGCCGTGCCTTCATCCTGACCCGCAGTGCCTTCAGCGGCATGCAACGCTATGCCACCGCTACCTGGAGCGGCGACGTGGGCAACGACTGGCAGACACTCCGCTACCAACTGACGGCTGGTCTGGGCATGATGGCAGCCGGCCAACCGTGGTGGACCTACGATGCCGGCGGATTCTTCCGTCCGTCCGACCAACATACCGACCCGGCCTACATCCACAGGATGCTGCGCTGGATAGAAGCCTCCGTCTATCTGCCCTTGATGCGCGTACACGGCTACATGAGCGATACAGAGCCTTGGCGCTACGGGGCGGAAGCCGGACGCATCATCCGGCACTGTCTGGAGGAGCGCTACCGTCTGCTGCCCTACATCTACTCTACGGCGGCACGGGTCAGCTTCGATGGTTACACGCTGATGCGTCCGCTGCTGTTCGACTTTGCCACCGATACAGAGGCCCTGCAGCAGACCACCAGCTATCTGTTCGGCCCGTCGCTGCTGGTCAACCCCGTCTGCGAGGCCGGTGTCACCACATGGGACACCTATCTGCCCCGTCACGAAGCCGGTTGGTACGACTACTATAGCGGAGCCTGGTACAGAGGCGGACAGCACATTGCAGCCGATGTGGACGAGGCACACATCCCCGTCTTTGTCAAGGGAGGCAGCATCCTGCCCATCGACCCCACCCCACGCACCGGCAGCCACACCGATGCCGAAGAGCCGTTGGCCATCCACATCTACCCCGGTGCCGATGCCGCCTTCACGCTCTACGAGGACGAGGGAGACAACTATCACTACGAAAAGGGCAGCTACTCCACCATCGCCTTCCGATGGGACGAGCAAGGACGGCGACTGACCATCGCTACCCGCCAAGGCAGCTACCCGGGCATGGCACGCGAGCGTCTCTTCCTCGTCCGGTTAGGCAAGGAGACCCAACGCATCCGTTATCAGGGTGATGCCATCACTATTCAAATGTAACCCATAAAAAACTGAATATCAAAATGAAAGCTTTACAAATCAGCCGACCTTCTGTATTGGAGGTCATCGAAGAAGAGAAGCCTACAGTACATGCAGGCGAAGTCCTGTTGAAGATAGCCTACGTAGGCTTTTGCGGATCCGACCTCAACACCTACTTGGGCCGTAACCCGATGGTCAAGATGCCCGTAGTGCCCGGTCACGAAGTGGGAGCGATTATCGAGGCTGTTGGCGACGGTGTACCCGCCTCGCTGACACCCGGCATGAGTGTCACCGTCAATCCCTATACCAACTGCGGGCAATGCGCTTCGTGCCGCAATGGCCGAGTGAATGCCTGTGCCCACAACGAGACGTTGGGCGTACAGCGCGGCGGTGCCATGAAAGAATATTTCGTCATGCCGTGGCAGAAGGTCATCCCTGCCCCGACGATGTCGCCCCGAGACTGCGCCTTGATAGAACCGATGAGTGTCGGTTTCCATGCCGTAGACCGTGGTCAGGTGACCGACATCGACACGGTGATGGTCATCGGTTGCGGCATGATTGGCATCGGAGCCATCGTACGCGCTTCGTTGCGTGGTGCCACGGTGATTGCTGTCGACTTAGACGACGAGAAGCTGGCACTGGCGCACGAGATAGGAGCCACCTATACCATCAACTCGAAGAGTGAGAATCTGCATGAACGTCTGCTGCAACTGACCGGCGGACTGGGGCCCGATGTCGTCATCGAAGCCGTAGGCAGTCCGGCCACCTACGTCATGGCCGTAGATGAGGTAGCCTTCACAGGCCGGGTGGTCTGCATCGGATATGCCAAGAGCGAGACCGCCTTCCAGACCAAGCTGTTCGTACAGAAAGAGCTGGACATCCGCGGTTCGCGTAACGCCCTTCCTGCCGACTTCCGTGCCGTCATCCATTACCTGCAACAGGGCACCTGTCCCGTCGACCGTCTGATTTCCGCCATCGTCTCGCCCGAAGAGGCCGCCGATGCCATGCAGCGTTGGAGCGAACAACCGGGTAAGGTGTTCCGCATTCTGGTCGCCTTTGAGTGAGTTCTCGTATTCAGCTACGGGCTGCTTTAGCTACAAGCTGTTTTTAGCTACAAGCTACGAGCTACAAGCTACCAGCTACGAGCTACAAGCTACGAGCTACAAGTTACGTGTAGGGGCGGAATATCTTCCGCCCTATAGCTACAAGCTACGAGCTACGAGCTACAAGCTACGAGCTACCAGCTACGAGTTACGAGTAGCAAGTATCAAATTCTTGTTTTCTGCAATTCGTAGCTAAGATGATTTATTTATTGATTAATTAATTGATTATTATTTCGTGACAAACTTGTAGCTGGTAGCTCGTAGCTAAAGCAGCTCGTAACTGAAACACTCGTAGCTTGTAGCTCGTAGCTTGTAGCTAAAACAGCTTGTAGCTAAAACAGCTTGTAGCTCGTAGCTTGTAGCTTGTAACTGAAAAGACTTGTCACTTGTAGCTCGTAGCTTGTAGCTGAAAATTTTAAATTATTCATTTTAAATTCTCTAAAAGCTTCTCAGCCAAGACGAAAGCTCCATCAGCATCTCGTTCTTATAGGGGAAGCTCTCCTTGATGCCCCAGCCATGATCGCCCGTGGGGTAGATGTGGAGCGATGCCGGCACCCGGCACCGATAGAGGGCGGCATAGTATTGCAGCGAGTTCTCCACACTGACCACGTGGTCGTCGAAGCTGACGGCGAGGAAGGCACGCGGCGTATCGCCCGTCACCCGCTTCTCGCCGGAGTAGGCCTCCTGCAGCTCTACCGCAGGGTCGGTGCCCATCAGGTTGTTGCGCGAACCCACATGGCAGTAGGACTCACGCATGGTGATGACGGGATAGAACAGCACCTGGAAGTCGGGGCGACACTGCCGGTCGGGATGAGTGGCCAGCATGGAGGCCAAGTGTCCGCCTGCAGAGAAGCCCACGATGCCTATCTGGTCGGGACGGATGTGCCACACCGAGGCGCTGTCGCGCACCAAGCGGATGGCAGCCTCGGCGTCCTGCAAGGGGAGACCCACCTGCCCGTTCTCGGGCATCCGGTAGTGCAGCAGGATGAAGGCAATGCCCTGGCGGTTGAAGTAGGGAGCCCAATCGCGGCCCTCATGACCCTCTGCCCGGAAGTGGTAACCGCCACCCGGGCAGACAATGACAGCCCGACCGGTAGCTTGGTCGGCTGATGGCAGACTGACGGTCAGGGCAGGATGCTCCAACCGAAACTGACGCTGCGCGGAAGCCGGCAGAGCCAGCACGCCGAGCAGCAGAACGAAAAATGCGATGTGTTTCATACCTTGATAACTTTACTTTTGCGAAATCTGTTACTGACGGCAAAAGTAGGCGGTATGAAGCAGACGGAGGTACGTTATCGTACAGACGAGTTACGCAATCGTGCAAATCTATCGGGGCGAGTCTAACACATTGTCCAGATGGGCATAATTCAGCAAACTGATTTCTCCGGCGGTGTTTTCGAGCATACCCGCATAGACTATCGCCTTGCCCTCGATGGGACCTTTGACCCAGCTGTCCATTTGTTTCAATGCCTTCTCAAAATCCGCATGGTAGGTCATTGCCGACTTGATTTCGATGCCGAAAAAACCCGAAGCACTTTTCAGCAGCAAATCAATCTCATTCTGGTTCGAGTCACGGTAGAAATAGAGGTTGCTCTCCTTGCCCTGATTATACCGCCGTTTCAACGCTTCCGCCACGACGAAGTTCTCGAACAACGTCCCCCGCATCTTATCGCGTGCCAGCTGTTCCGGAGATTCGATGCCGAGCAGATGGCAGGCAAGCCCCGTGTCCGTAAAGTAGAGTTTGGGGGTTCTGGTCAGCCGTTTGCGTGTATTCTCGAAATACGGAGGCAACAGGGTCACGATATAGGATGCCTGCAAGACAGAGAGCCATGCCGTGACCGTATGCGAACTGACACCGATTTCGTTCGCCAGCTCGGTGGCTTTGAACAGCGAGCCGATACGTCCGGCGCAAAGACGGATGAACGTATGGAACTGCATCATGTCCTTGATTTGCAGCAAATCGCGCACATCCTTGTCCAAATAAGTCCTCATGTAGGCCGGATAGAGAAATTTGGGCACGTTGCGGCCCGAATATATCGCTGGATAGAACCCGTTCAGCAACAGATGGTCAAGCGACATATCGGCGGCTATCTCCCTTATCTCGGAATAGGACATAGGAAGCAGCTCGAATACGGCGGTACGCCCCGCCAATGACTGCGTAACCTTTTTCAGCATGGCGAACTGTGAACTGCCCTGCGGATATAGTTTGTCTCCATATCGGTTTATGCAATTTTGAAATACAACTGCAAAATTACATAGATTCTGATACGAGGCAAACTTTTCAAGGTGTTTTTTTCCTGCCTCTCGCCGCCTATTTCCTGTTGTAACTGCCATTTTCCCTCTACCGGCATCATGCGTCATCTGCAGATTGCGGATGCAGCGCTCGGTGTCAAAAGTAGGCGGTATGAAGCAGACGGAGGTACGTTATCGTACAGACGAGTTACGCAATTGTGCAAAACTATCGGGTAGCGTAATAATGGGACAAAATACCTATCATTGAATTCAAATTATAGGAATTTCAAAAGCGAAAGATACATTCGTCTCGTTTGGCAGTGCATGTCACAATTAGTCTGGTACATGAAACCATTCCGACAATAGAATCTATTTGTATCAGGATTGTTCAGTGAGTCAACTGTGATATATTGGCATCCTGCCATTCCATAATGTAAAAATGTCTCTATAAGATAATCAATCACAAACTGCCCTATCCCCATCCGTTGTTTTTCTTTTGTAACCGCAAGATGCCCGATATTGATTGCCGGGAATGAACTCTGCTTGCCAAAAGTCTCTTGGTATTCTTGATTGACTTCACAAGTCTCGCTTTCCACAAAATCAGAAAAATCTTCTTCGCTTTCGATAATCAAAGAATCATTGGACAAGGTAAACAAAGCCAATAGTTCATGGGTAGTGATATCGCTCACACAATACACAGAGACATACCTATATCTTTGGCATAACGTAATCTCTTCCTTAAAGAATTTGTCCAGTTCCTGATTACCGCAAGAAAAAGAAGATAGGTCTGTGCCTTCGGCAAGAGACTGTATCTGTAGATTAGAAACCGAGTATTGGATTCTTTCCGCCATTATTTCTCCTGATGATTTGTTCTGCAGATTTCATCCTCTGTTTTTGTCTGTCAATAGCTTGACGCTCTGACGCAGAGAAACTGCCCGTCATACATTTGTGCATAACAGTTCGAAACGAAGCCACATCTTCTCGGTTCATTTTCGGGTTAGGAATAGTTCGTATCATGATTCTCTGTATTGTTATTCTTCTCGTATTTGTCTGCAAAGATAGGATTCTTCTACCAAATAAACAAACGTACAACATGAAAACTGCCAAAAACGACTGATTATACAGCAAAAGGAGGAGACAAGGCATGAGTGCCCGTTCTCCTCCAAAGAAATCCAAACAATCTAAGAACCTTATTATTTAGTTACAAGCTAATTCAGCTACGAGCTACGAGCTACAAGCTACGAGTTTTTAGTTACTACTACTTGTAGCTTGTAACTCGTAGCTCGTAACTCGTAGCTAACAACCTACTTCAAACTATACATTCTAATCCGGATATCCACATCGCCCGTGGCCGACTGACAAAGAGCCTCCAGCAGCGTGTAGCCCTGGAGAGGCTTACGGACAGCACCGGCAAACTGGGCCGGATAGCTGCGGAAGCGAGCCGCGGCGGGAGAGAGCAGCTCGATGCAGAAGCGCTTGCCGTCCTTGGAGAGGATGGCCTTGTACTCACTCAGCTCCACCGTGGCGGCGGTGCAGAGGTTCCAGATGGCTACCGACTGCTGATACTCCCAGAACCCGGGCACGGAGTAATCTTCTGCCCCCAACTCTTCCGACCAACAGACTCCCTCGCTCTCCACCAGGAAGGTGCCGGCATCCATCTGCTGATGCGGCAGATTGGGCGCACCACCTTTGGCCACCAGCGAGATGAAGCCCTCGGTCTGGCGGTTGCCCTGCAGGTAGAGGATGTCGTTGATGTCGTTGTGGTAGGTCTGCAGAGCGGGGCGTGACGGCGCGGCAACCGAGGTGGCCGCATCGTACCAAGGCAGGGCGAGGAAGTAGAGTTCGTTGTGCCCGCTGTCGGGGGTGAGGTGGCGCGACAGCTCACCACGGAACCACTCTGCCACCTCGGGCAGGCCGAAGGTGCGGCTGAAGTAGAAGAAGGCGGGCGTATCGAGGTCGCAACCGCCGGCATTGGCAAAACGGAAGACACGCCCCGAAGGGAGCAGCGTGCGGACGAAGTAAGAGGCGGTCTCGCGGATGCCCGGCAACCGGGCAATGCCTCCACGGCCTGCGTCGTTGTCGGCCACGGCCTGGAGATAGACCGAGAGATAGGTATTGGTGAAAACCCAGTAGTTGGGGCCTTCGTAGCAGACTCCATCGGGGGCGAAATGGTTCAGACAGCCCGGCAGATAGCGCGCGGCCTCGTCGAGCACCGTGGCAGCCTCCTGCGGATACTCCTCGGCCTCCACCCGTGCCATCAGCCGATGCAGGTCGCACGAGGCCAAGCCATTGGTGCCGGCAATGTAGAGGCGGTCGCCCGCCACCAGCATACCCTGTCCGTTGTGTATGCCGTTGAGCTGGAACTCCTTGGAGAAGGGGATGTTGTGCAGACGGTCGCCCTGGGTGTCAATCACCACACAGCCCTGGTCGCTGTTGGCCAGCAACAAGTCGCCGGCTTGCTCCAATTCGTAACAGTAGTCGCTCAGCAATCCCTGCGCGGTGGTGAAGGGCTCGAAGCGGTCGCCCGCCTCGTCGTAACGATAGATGCCCGATCCTCGGGTAGCCAGATAGATGCGCCCGCTGCTGTCCTCGCCGACATCGCTGATAAGGCTGCAGCCCAGCCCCTTCTCGCCCACCACAAACTCCTTGCGCCTCGTCGGGTCGGTCAAGCTCACCCTACACACACGGGTACGCATCACCATCCAGATGCACTGACGGCTGTCTATGTAAATGACTGAACAGACACCGTTTATCGGTACGTCAAAGAGAGGCTGCACAGAGGCCTCGGGATGACGCTGAATCCGATTGTCGAACGTGCCCCGAGCCACATCGTAGCTCACGATGCCCTGCGTCCAGGTAGCCAGATAGAGACGATGCTGCAGCGAGTCGTAGACGATGGCCTTCAGCGTGTTGTCGGCAATGGAGTGTGGGTCGCCCTCACGCTGTCAGTCGCAATGTCCAGGACACAGAGCTGATTGTTGCGGGTGAAGAGTACTTCGTGCTTCCCGATACCGAAACAGCTGACGGCATCGCTCACCTTCTCAATGTAACGTTGCTTGTTCATATCATACTTCACCAGCTTCTCGCTCAACATGAACCAGATGTCACCCCGGGCATCGGCGGCGATGCTCCTCACGGTGGTACCGTTTTCGGCAATGATGTCCCCAAAACTCTTGACCGGCATCACCTTGTGGCCGTCAAATAGGTTGATGCCCTCCTCGGTGCCAAACCACATACGCCCCATCCGGTCCTGACAGATGGCCAGCACGGAGAGCTGTGACAACCCTTCCGTGGTTGCCAAATGCTTGAATTACAATGTCTGCGTCCGTGCGACACTGCTCAGAAGTAGCAGAAACAAGATAATCGTGTGTTTCATCATTCGTCAGATTTATTGCAAAAGTAGAGAAATGGAAGCAATTAACGATGAAATACGTATGTAAAAAAACGTTTTTTTCACAATTAGTTTGCATTCTATATAGAAAACACTATATTTGCACAAATTTCAACCAAATGTGCAATGATCATGGATCAAAGTTTTAATGCTTTCATAGAAAACAGTATCATCAAGAACTGGGATCTGGACGCTCTGACAGACTATAAGGGAGCTACGCTGCAATATAAAGATGTAGCACGCAAGATAGAGAAACTACACATCATCTTCGAAGAGAGTGGTATACAGAAAGGCGACAAGATAGCTGTGTGCGGACGCAACAGCTCGCACTGGGGAGTCACTTTTCTGGCCACCCTTACCTACGGGGCCGTCATCGTACCCATCCTGCATGAGTTCAAGGCCGACAACGTACACAACATCGTCAACCATTCGGAGGCCAAACTCCTCTTTGTAGGCGACCAGGTGTGGGAGAACCTGAACGAAAGTGCCATGCCACTGCTGCAAGGCATCTTCATGATGAACGACTTCACCCTGCTCGTCAGCCGCAACGAACGGGTCACCTATGCCCGCGAGCACCTCAACGAGATGTTCGGCAGGAAATATCCCAAGAACTTCCGCAAAGAGCATATCCACTACCATCAGGACCAGCCGGAAGAACTGGCCGTCATCAACTACACATCGGGCACCACCAGCTACTCCAAGGGAGTGATGCTCCCCTATCGCAGCCTGTGGTCGAACCTGAAGTTTGCCTACGAGGTACTGCAGTTGGAGCCGGGTGCCAAGTTAGTATCCATGCTGCCGATGGCCCACATGTACGGACTGGCATTTGAGTTCATCTACGAATTCACTGCCGGCTGCCACATCTACTTCCTGACCCGCACACCCAGCCCGAAAATTATCTTCCAGGCATTTGCTGACATCAAACCGAGCCTGGTAGTAGCCGTACCGCTCATCATCGAGAAAATCATCAAGAAGAACGTACTGCCCAAGCTGGAGACACCTACCATGAAGCTGCTGCTCAAGGTGCCCATCATCAACGACAAAATCAAGGCCACCATCCGCGAACAGGTAGTCAATGCCTTCGGAGGCAACTTCTTCGAGGTCATCATCGGAGGTGCCGCCTTCAACCAAGAGGTAGAACAGTTCCTCCGTTCCATCGAATTCCCCTATACCGTAGGCTACGGCATGACGGAATGCGCCCCCATCATCTGCTACGAAGACTGGCGCCGCTTCAAGGCGGGCTCTTGCGGAAAGGCAGCCCCCCGCATGGAGGTGAAGATACTCTCGCCTGACCCCGAACACATACCGGGCGAAATCGTATGCCGCGGCCCCAATGTGATGCTGGGCTACTACAAGAACGAAGAGGCCACAGCCCAAGTGCTGGACAAAGACGGATGGTTGCATACCGGTGACCTGGCATTGATGGACCGCGAAGGCAACGTCACCATCAAGGGACGAAGCAAGAACATGCTGCTGGGGCCGAGCGGACAGAACATCTATCCCGAAGAGATTGAGGACAAGCTGAACAACATGCCTTACGTGGCCGAAAGCATCATCGTACAGCAGAACGACCGGCTGGTGGGATTGGTTTATCCTGACTTTGACGACGCCTTTGCGCACGGTCTGACCAACGAAGACATCGAACGTGTCATGGAAGAGAACCGGGTGGCACTGAACAACGAACTGCCGGCCTACAGCCAGCTGTACAAGATGAAAATCTATCCCGAAGAATTTGAGAAGACACCGAAAAAGAGCATCAAACGCTTCTTGTACCAAGAGGCTAAAGGATAAGAAATCAGAAAAAAAAGATGAAACGTACTACTATCACCCTCATTTCCCTGCTACTCTGCGCAGGGAATTTTTTTACACAGGCCGCTGCACAGGAAAGCCGACGGCACGAGCCGACAGGCATCAACCTCTCCGTCTGGAAGAATGTAGCTACCCAACGGACCGATACCGTAGGCTCCACGTGGTTCAATGTGGGTATCTTCTCTGTCATGAACCGCCTGAACGGTGTGGGCACCAACCTGCTGGGAAGCGTCGTCCAGCGCGACATGCAGGGAATACAGCTATCCGGACTGGCCAACCTGACAGGAGGCAGCATGAAGGGACTGCAGGTGGCAGGCATCACCAATGTCAACGGAGACCGTTTGAAGGGAATCTCACTGGCCGGGTTGGTAAGCATCACCGGCAACGAAGCGGGAGGCCTCCTCTTTGCCGGACTGGCCAACATCTGTGGAAACGAGAACAAAGGCATCACGGCGGGCGGTCTGCTGAACATCTGCGGGAACAACGTAACCGGCCTCTCACTGGCCGGACTGGCCAATATAGCGGGGGGCCGACAACAGGGTCTCATGCTATCGGGCCTGCTCGGCATCTGCGGCACCACCATGCAGGGAATGCAGCTCTCCGGACTGGGCAACATCACCGGCGAGTCCATGAGGGGCGTGCAACTGTCGGCCTTGGGCAATGTGACCGGTGACACGCTGAAAGGTGTACAGATTGCCCCCATCAACCTGGCCCGACGGGTGAAGGGAGTGCAGATAGGGTTGTTCAACTACTACAAGGAGCAGCTGGACGGCATCCAGCTGGGACTGGTCAATGCCAACCCACGCACCCGGTACCAGCTGATGTGCTTCGGAGGGAACGCTGCCAAGATAAACTTGGGTGTCCGCTTCAAGAACGAACTGTTCTACACCATTCTGGGAGCCGGTGCTCCCTATCTGGACTTCAGTGACAAGTTCTCGGCCTCGCTCTTCTACCGTGCCGGTGCCGAACTGCCCTTGTCGGCCCGCTGGTTTGTCAGCGGCGACCTGGGATATCAGCACATCGAGACATTCAAGAACAAGGATGTCGGCATCCCTGCCCGCCTCTATGCCCTGCAGGCCCGGCTGAACCTCACCCGTCACCTCAACGACCGCATCGGCCTCTTCGGTACCGTAGGTTACGGAGGCAGCCGCTTCTACAACAAAGGCGTGACCTACGAGAAGGGCATCCTCATAGAGGCCGGCATCATCCTGCTATAACCAAATCAAACATAACACACACCTACCATGAAACCTTTATTTTGGGCATGTATCGCTGCCTCCCTGCAAATGGGATGTGCCACCCAGCAGCAAACAGAACGGGACAATGTATCAGGTATCTATCCGAAACTGGCCTACTACAATCAGGAAGGCGAGTGCGGAACCGGGGCTGTAGTGCCCTGGGCCAACAGGCTGTGGGTTGTCACCTACGGCCCGCATCTGCCGTTCGGTTCGTCGGACAAGCTCTATGAGATTACACCCGACCTGAAGCAGATAGTCCATCCGGAAAGCATCGGAGGGACACCGGCCAACCGCATGATTCACAAGGAGAGCGGACAGCTGTTTATCGGGCCCTATGCCATTGATTCGACCGGCAAGGTACGTACCATTCCCTACGACGTCATGCCGGGCCGACATACCGGCAACGCACGGCACCTGACCGACCCTGCCCACAAAATCTACTATGCCACGATGGAAGAGGGACTGTACGAAGTGGATGTCCGTTCGCTGCAGGTACAGGAACTGTATCAGGATGCCAACGTGGCACAAAAGAAGACCGACAGTTATGCACCGACCGGCGACCTGCTGCCGGGCGTGCATGGCAAAGGAGTCTATTCGGGACAAGGGGTCGTTGTATTCACCAACAACGGAGAGGGCACAGACAAGGCCCTTTCACAATTTGACATCGAATCGGGGGTGTTGGCCGAGTGGGACGGCCGGGACTGGAAAGTAGTGCGCCGCAACCAGTTTACAGAGGTTACAGGCCCCGGCGGGATTGCAGGCAATGCCTGTCCGGAGTCTGACCCGCTGTGGGCCGTCGGCTGGGACTACAAATCACTGATATTGGGTGTACGCGAGCCTGTCAAGGGATGGAGCTTCTACCGTCTGCCGAAAGCCAGCCATTCGTATGACGGTGCGCACGGCTGGAATACGGAGTGGCCCCGAATACGCAACGTGGGGACCGACGAACATCCGGAATACCTGATGACCATGCACGGACTGTTCTGGCACTTCCCCGGCTCGTTCACCTCGCAGCACAGTGCCGGCATCCGTCCACGTTCGGCCTATCTGAAAGTCATCGGCGACTTTGCCCGCTGGAACGACCGGCTTGTCTTCGGGTGCGACGACACGGCCCAAAAGGAGTTTCTGAACTCCCGCAAGGTGAAGGGAGCATTGTCCGGTCCGGGACAGTCGAACTCCAATCTGTGGTTCACCTCTTTAGAGAAACCCGACCAGCTGGGACCCGCTACCGTGGAAGGAGCCGTATGGAGCAGCGAGCGAATCAAACCGGGAGTGTATTCAGATCCCTATCTGTTCGGCGGATGGAAGGTGCGATGCGCCTGGATGAAGAACGAAGGAGCACAACCGGTGACATTCACGCTGGAGACCGACAACGAAGGAGACAACCGATGGAGCGTATTGCAAACGATGGAGGTGGCTGCAGGTACATCACTTTTTGTTCCCTTCAATCCACAATGCAAAGGCGAATGGATCAGAGCACGGGTGGACAAGGAGACGGTGGCTTCCCTCAGTTTCTCCTATACCGACAAAGAGAAACGACCGATGGAAGCGGCCGAACTCTTCAGCGGCCTTGCACCGATAACAGCATCCCACTCACGGGGAGGAATCGTCTATAGCCTGGGCGACGACAGACGTGCCTTGGGTATGCTGGCTACCGAAACTGTAGACGGAGAGACAAAGGAAATCGGCTACTATGAAATGGGCGACAGCCTGCAATTAGTCAGAAAAGAGGATGAGGCGACAGCCGCCTACATCCGTCAGCACGTAGCCATCCCACGCGAATCGGTGACGATAGAGAAGAGCTCCGTCCTGGTGATTGACGACAAGCAACGTCGCTGGAGACTTCCGCTGAGTAAAGCTGAGTTCCGGCAACCTACCCAGGAGGGTGCCTTGCGCATCTGTCGCGAAGTATCTACCGAGCGCGACCTGTTCAACTGCATGGGAACCTTCTACGAACTGCCGGCCGAGAATGCCGATGGTTTTGCCAAAATCCGTCCGATAGCCTCACACTCCTTCCGCATCAACGACTATGCATCCTACCGAGGTATGCTGATACTGACAGGCGTACAGCCTGATGCCGACGAATGTAATGAACACATCATCGTGTCCGACGACCGGAAGGCGGCCGTATGGGCAGGTACCATTGACGACTTATGGGAGCTGGGCAAGCCTGCAGGACAGGGAGGTCCCTGGTTGGATGAGAAGGTGCAAGCCGGCGTGCCTTCAGACCCCTACCTGATAGCCTTCTACGACCGCAGGGAGATAAGCCTCTCACACCGGTCCGAACAGGAAGTGGAGTTTCGGGTAGAGGCAGACCCTACCGGCAACGGCGACTGGATGGAGTACGCCACCTTCAGCGTGAAGCCTCAGGAAACCTTCCGTCACCTGCTGCCCGAAGCGTTCCAGGCCAGATGGATTCGTTTCACTGTCAACGTAGATGCAGCGGTTTCTGCCCAGCTTACGTATCAATAGGCTCGGCTCTATGTAACGGACTGAAAAGCTTTGTCTCGATGCAACCATTTTTTCTGTCTAAAATTTCATTCAAAAAGAAAAAAAAACTACCTTTACACTCTCGAAAACGATAAACCCACACAACAATATGGAAAACAAAAGTTTAGTGACCATTGCCGAGTACAGTAAGGAGAAAATCCAGTATATGCTTGAAATGGCGAAAGAGTTTGAGGCCCGCCCGAACCGTCGACTGCTGGAGGGGAAGGTGGTGGCCACCCTGTTCTTCGAGCCTTCGACCCGCACCCGTCTCAGCTTTGAGACGGCCGCCAACCGCCTGGGGGCGCGTGTCATCGGATTCAGCGACCCCAAAGCAACCAGCTCCAGCAAGGGAGAAACGCTGAAAGATACCATCAAGATGGTAAGCAACTATGCCGACATCATCGTGATGCGTCACTATCTGGAAGGAGCTGCACGCTATGCCAGCGAGGTGACCAACGTACCGGTAGTCAACGCCGGCGACGGAGCCAACCAGCATCCCTCACAAACCATGCTGGACCTCTACTCCATCTACAAAACACAAGGGACGCTGGAGAATCTGAACATCTACATGGTGGGCGACCTGAAGTACGGACGCACCGTACACTCGCTGCTGATGGCCATGCGTCACTTCAACCCGACATTCCACTTCATCGCGCCCGACGAGCTTCGGATGCCCGAAGAGTACAAGATTTACTGCCGCGAACACGGACTGCGCTACGAGGAGCATACCGACTTCAACGAGGACATCATCGCCCAAGCTGATATCCTCTATATGACGCGCGTGCAACGCGAACGCTTCACCGACCTGATGGAATACGAGCGGGTGAAGAATGTATACATCCTGCGCAACAAGATGCTGGCAGGCAGTCGCCCCAACCTGCGCATCCTGCATCCCCTGCCCCGCGTGAACGAAATTGCCTACGACGTAGACGACAACCCGAAGGCATACTATTTCCAGCAGGCACAAAACGGGCTCTACGCACGACAGGCCATCTTGTGCGACGTGCTGGGCATCACCCTGGATGATGTACGCGCCGACGGAAAGAAATAAAGAGGAGTGAATACCTAAAAAAGAACTGAAAATCATGAGCGACAAGAAACAAGAGCTACAGGTGGCCGCGCTGGAGAACGGCACCGTCATCGACCATATACCCTCCGAAAAGCTGTTCACCGTGGTGTCACTGCTGGGACTGCAACAGATGAACAACAACATCACCATCGGCTTCAACCTGAACAGCAAGAAGCTGGGCCGGAAAGGCATCATCAAGATTGCCGACAAATTCTTCTGCGACGACGAAATCAACCGCATCGCCGTAGTGGCACCCAACGTGAAGCTGAACATCATCCGCGACTACGAGGTAGTGGAGAAGCGCGAGGTGGCACTGCCCGACGAGCTGGTGGGCATCGTGAAGTGCGGCAACCCCAAGTGCATCACCAACAACGAGCCCATGCCCACCCGATTCCACGTCATCGACAAGGATCGCTGCGTCATCAAATGCCACTACTGCGAAAAGGAACAGACACGGGAGGACATCGAAATTATCTAACGACGGACTGACAACATACGCCCTATGAAAGAAGACTGGAAACCGGGAACCATGATCTATCCGCTGCCTGCCGTATTGGTAAGCTGTGGCAGCACCCCCGATGAGTACAACGTATTCACCGCCTCGTGGACAGGCACCCTCTGTACCAATCCGCCGATGTGCTACGTTTCCATCCGGCCGGAGCGTCACTCGTATGACATCATCCGCAGGAACATGGAGTTTGTCATCAACCTGACCACACGCGACCTGGCACGCGCCACAGACTGGTGCGGCGTACGTTCGGGACGCGACTACAACAAGTTCGAAGAGATGCACCTCACACCCGGTCCCTGTACCGTGGTGAGTGCCCCGCTTATCGAAGAGTCGCCTCTCTCGATAGAGTGCCGCGTCAAGGAGATTGTATCCTTAGGCTCACATGATATGTTCGTGGCCGATGTGGTGAATGTCCGTGCCGATACCCGTTACCTGAATGCAGAGACAGGCAAACTGGAACTGGCCGAGACACACCCGCTGGTCTATGTACACGGTGGCTACTACGACTTGGGCGAAAAGCTGGGCAAGTTTGGCTGGTCGGTAGAAAAGAAGAAACAGGTATGACGCATCGGGTACTATACCTCCTTTTGCTTTGGCTCGGCCTGCTCATCGCTCCGATGAGCGGGCAGGAGGTTGCTACGTTATCGGGTACCCTGCCCGACGTTACCCCCAACCGTCAACCCAGCGACCGTTCGGTCAACTTTGGCATCAAGGGCGGATTCACCTCCGCCCTCTTCATCGTCTCCGACCTGATGGTCAACGGCAGGCAGATTGACGAGGTGCAGAACAATTACAAAATCGGCTACTTCGGCTCATTCTTCTTGCGCATCAACCGTGGGAATCACTTTTTCCAGCCCGAGGTGAGCTACGTAGTCAACCGATGCGAAATCACCTTTCCAAAGCCACAGACCGATGGCGACATGAGTGCCTTTGCGCAAGAGGCCGCTGTCAACTCCTCGCTACACAGCATTGACGTGCCCCTACTCTATGGCTACAACATCATCAAGCAAGGCCCCTACGGTCTGGCCCTCTTTGGAGGTCCCAAGCTCCGCTACCTGTGGAAGAAGAAGTGCGAACTGACCTTCCACAACTTCGACCAGCAGGACATCCAGGAGACGCTCTATCCCCTCAATGCAGCCCTCACTCTGGGTGTAGCAGTCACCATTGCCCCCATCTTCTTCGACTTCCGCTACGACATCGGTTTGCACAACATCTCCAAGAAGGTGACCTATACCTCCACGGACAACAGCCAGCTGCGCTTCCACCGGCGCGACAACATCCTCAGCTTCTCCCTCGGAGCGTTCTTCTAAAGACCGGATAATAAAAATCCCACCGTTAAAGGACGATGGGACAGGACCTGATGTTTTCACAACGGAATAATCCTTATTGTGATTTGCTAGAAATTGATGCAAATATAAACCGACTTTCTCTTTTGGACAAGTTTTATTTCTTATTTTTGCAGAAATATTATCTTAAATGTTCGTAAGCCATGAAAGAGAAACACATCATAGGATTAGATTTGGGTACAAACAGCATTGGTTGGTCGGTTGTCCAAGGAATGGTACAAGACGATAATACCTGTCTGTTGACAGGCATCTTGGATGCGGGCAGCCGCATCATACCAATGGATGCAGCCACGTTGAGTGACTTTTCCAAAGGAAACACCAAATCACAGACAGCAGAAAGGACACGCTGTCGCGGTGTTCGCCGTTTGCATGAACGTCAATTGTTGCGTCGCGAACGCTTACATCGTGTACTGGATGTCATGGGGTTCCTTCCCCCACATTACCAAGCAGCACTGACGCGATATGGCAAATTCAAGGATCACTGTGAATGCCTGCTGCCATGGACAAAAGATCAGACTGGTCATGCCACCTTCCTTTTTAAAGAGAGCTACGAAGAAATGCTCCAACTTTTCAGGGAGCACCAACCCGATTTGCTCCAACAGCAATTGAAAGTGCCCTATGATTGGACCATCTACTATCTTCGTCAAAAGGCATTGACCCAAGCTGTGACGAATGAAGAACTGGCTTGGATTCTACTCAACTTCAATCAGAAACGCGGATATTACCAAACCAGAGACGAAGAGAAGGAAGAAGATAAAAGCAAAAAAGAAGAATACTATGCCTTGAGAGTCGTTGATGTAGTGGACAGTGGAGACAAGAAAGGGAAAGATACCTGGTGGAATGTCGTGTTAGAAAACGGTATGGTGTATCGACGTCCTGCCAAAGAAAAACCCGACTGGATAGGTAAAATCAAAGAGTTCATTGTCACCACCCAACTTGACTCCAACGGCCTTCCCAAAACCGACAAGGAGGGCACCATCAAACGTTCCTTCCGTATGCCGGACGATGACGACTGGGGACTAATCAAGATAAAGACCCAAGCAAATATCACCCAATCCCGCATGACGGTGGGAGCATACATATTCCAAGCACTGTTGGCCAATCCCAAGCAGAAAATCAAGGGTAAATTGGTACGCACCATTGAGCGCGACTTCTATAAAGATGAGCTGAGGCAGATACTGGAAGCGCAGAAACAATTCAATCCGGCATTAAACGACCGCGACCTCTATGTGCGTTGCATCCAGGAGCTCTATCCGCAGAATGAAGCCTATCGTTCATCCATAGCACAACACGATTTCACTTATCTCTTGATGGACGATATTCTGTTCTACCAACGTCCGTTGAAGAGCAAGAAATCATTGATTGATGAATGTCCTTTCGAATCTCATTTGTACATGGACGAGAAAGGTGAATATGCCCAGAAAGCGGTGAAGTGCATTGCCAAGTCGCACCCACTCTATCAGGAATTCCGCTTATGGCAGTGGATTGGCAATCTACGAATCTACCAATCCGGAAAGGACGATAATGGGCGGCTTATAGATGACATAGATGTCACCGAACAATTCCTGCCTGACGAAGATGCAAGAGTGCAGCTCTTTGATTACCTCAACGACCAATCTTCCGTCACGCAGAAAGAGTTATTGGAGAAATATTTCAAACTGAAAAAGCCCAAAGGAAAAGATGCGCAGCTTCCCTATCGGTGGAACTACGTTACGGACAAGTCCTATCCTTGTAATACTACGCGGGGAGACATATTGGCTCGTTTATCCAAGGCCGGAATATCGTCGGTCTTCTTTGATGCAGCCACAGAAGAACACCTTTGGCATATTCTGTATAGTGTGAGCGACCGCATTGAGCTGAGAAAAGCATTGGAACGATTTGCAGGTCGTCATCAGCTTTGCGACACTCCATTCGTAGAGGTTATGAGCAAATTTCCTCCCTTTGAATCCGACTACGGAGCCTATTCAGCCAAAGCCATCAAACGCCTGCTACCTTTGATGCGCATGGGCAAATACTGGCACAAAGAGGCCATTGATGCTGAAACACAAGGCCGAATCCAGAAGATTATTGATGGAGAAGTGGATGAAACCATCCACCGGCGCGTCAGAGAGAAAGCCATTTCGCTCACCTCCATCGAGCAGTTCAGAGGACTGCCTAAGTGGTTGGCTTGCTATGTGGTCTATAACAGACATAGCGAAGCACAAGATACCCAACGATGGGATAGCCCGGAAGCGATTGACCAATACTTGAAGCAGTTCAAGCAGCACTCCTTACGGAATCCTATCGTCGAACAGGTCGTTACCGAAACCCTTCGCACCGTTCGTGACATCTGGCGTAAGCATGGCCACATTGACGAGATACACATTGAGTTGGGTCGCGACCTGAAGAATCCGGCAGACAAACGGGCTAAACTGGCAGCAAAGGCCATCGAGAATGAGAACGCCAATCTGCGCATCAAAGCCTTGCTGACCGAATTTATGAATCCGGAGTATGAGATAGAGAACGTACGCCCTTTCTCTCCCAGTCAGCAAGAGATATTGCGCATCTACGAAGATGGAGCCTTGAACAGTGTGGACCAACTGGATGATGACATTACCGACATTATACAGAAGTTTGCCCAAGCCGACATTTCCAAACGCCCCACTCCTCGGGAAGTGATGCGATACAAGCTCTGGTTGGAGCAACACTACCTCTCACCCTACACCGGACAGCCTATCCCGCTGGCACGTCTGTTCACTCCCGACTATGAGATTGAGCATATCATTCCCCAATCCCTCTATTTCGATGACTCCCTATCCAACAAAGTCATCTGCGAAGCTGAAGTGAACAAATTGAAAGACAACGCCATCGGATATCAGTTCATCAAGCAGCATCATGGTGAGAAAGTGACGATTGGCGGAGGACGCACAGTCACGATTCTGGAAACTGACAGTTATTGCGACTTGGTGGAACAGACCTACAAGCACAACCGTGCGAAGATGAAGAAGTTGCTGATGGACGACATCCCTGCGGAATTCATTGAGCGTCAGCTAAACGACAGCCGCTATATCAGCAAATTAGTCAAGGGACTTCTTTCACAGATAGTCCGAGAAAAGGACGAAGCAGAAGCCACGTCAAAGAATGTGATTGTTTGCAGTGGCAGTGTGACCGACCGTTTGAAGCGGGACTGGGGTGTAAACGATGTATGGAATCACCTCATCTTGTCTCGCTTCCAGCGCATGAACGAGCTGACAGCTTCCACCCGATTCACCACCACCAGCAGTTCCGGACATCTGATACCGGATATGCCTTTGGAGTTGCAGAAGGGATTCAACAAGAAGCGAATCGACCATCGCCACCATGCCATGGATGCCATTGTCATTGCCTGCACCACGCGCGAGCATGTCAACCTTCTCAGCAACGAAGCCGCATCGCCACGCAGCAACCAGAACCGTCACCAGCTTTCCCATAAGCTAAGGCGCTATGAAGATGTGATGGTAGAGCGCGACGGCGTCATGAAGAAACTTTCCGTTGCCAAAGAATTTGTGATGCCATGGCCCTCTTTTGTGGCAGATTTGGAGAGTACCTTGAAGGATATTGTAGTCAGCTTCAAGCAAAACTTGCGCGTCATCAACAAGACGACCAATCGTTCACTACGGTTCGTGAACGGAAAGAAGACCTATGTTTCGCAAACCTCCGGCGACAGCTGGGCCATTCGCAAATCGATGCACAAAGAGACTGTACATGGCGAAATCAATCTTCGTCGCATCAAGACGGTCACTCTCAAAGAAGCTATGCAACAGCCTCTTCGTATCGTTGACCATGTGTTCAGAAAGAAGTTGAACGAGTTGATAGCTCTGCATTACAATGAGAAGCAGATAAAGACCTATTTCTCTGAGCACCAAGATGAATGGCCGGATATCAATCTAAAGAAGATAGAAGTCTACTATTTCACGAAAGAGACAGCAGACCGCTTCTTTGCCACCCGCAAGAGTGTGGATGCCTCCTTCACAGAGGAGTTCATCACCAACAAGGTAGCAGATACCGGCATACAGAAGATTCTGCTCAGGCACCTACAGCGTCATCAAGGAAAGGCAGATGTAGCATTCTCTCCCGATGGCATTGAAGAGATGAACCGCACGATACAAGAGTTGAATGATGGGCATCCGCACCAGCCTATATATAAAGTTAGGAAATACGAAAAAGCAGACAAGTTCTCTGTCGGGCAAACAGGGAACAAGTCAAAGAAATTTGTAGAGGCAGCTCAAGGAACCAATCTGTTCTTTGCAGTCTACGAAACGTGTACAGTGGATGAAGCTACAGGAAAGGCTACTAAAAGACGGAGCTATCGTACAATTCCTTTGAACGAAGCAATGAATAAGATGAAACAAGGTTTGCCTCTCGATGAACAGGCTCTCTTCATCCTTTCACCGAATGACTTGGTTTATCTGCCCACTGCATCCGAATTAGAGAATGGTGAAATTCAAATGCCATTGGATAAGAGTAGAATATACAAGATGGTATCTTCAACAGGGGTTGATTGCCATTTTATTCAAGAAAGGGTTGCATCTGTAATAGTTGACAAGAAAGAATTTTCTCCATTAAATAAAATGGAAAAAGCCATTACCGGTGAGACTGTGAAGAAAACCTGCCTCCCTATCAAAGTAGACCGATTAGGCAACATCATTCAAATAGGAGTATAGAATTATGATTAAGAAGACCTTGTATTTTGGTAATCCCGCATACTTGTCACTCCGTATGGAGCAAATGGTGATTAAACTGCCGGAAGTGGAACGTGCTTCAGACATACCCGACAGCATCAAGTCACAGTCTGTAGTAACTCGTCCCATAGAAGACATCGGCATCGTTGTGCTCGACCATAAGCAGATTACCATCACACAAGGCCTTCTTGAATCGTTGCTTGAAAACAACTGTGCCATTATTACCTGTGATACGCATCGGATGCCTGTCGGACTCATGCTTCCACTATGCGGAAACAACATTCAGAGCGAGCGGTTCCAGCAACAGATCGCGGCCTCGCTTCCGCTACGTAAACAGTTGTGGCAGCAGACTGTCAAGGCCAAAATAGAGAATCAAGCCAAAGTTCTCTCTCTGCTGACAGACACAGAAACCGGCTGTATGCGTAGATGGAGCAACGATGTAAAGAGTGGCGATTCCGACAACTTGGAAGCACGTGCGGCTGCTTACTATTGGCGAAACCTATTCTCATCCATTCAGGGATTGGAGGATTTTACCCGCAACAGAGAAGGCACCGAGCCAAACAATCTGCTCAACTACGGCTATGCCATACTGCGCGCAGTAGTTGCCCGGGCTTTGGTATGTAGCGGCCTCTTGCCCACCTTCGGCATCCATCACCACAATCGCTACAATGCCTATTGCTTGGCCGATGACATCATGGAGCCTTATCGCCCATACGTCGATGAATTAGTATTTCAGGTGGTCAAAAGTCAAGGTCTGTCTCGCTTGCAGCTATCCAAAGAAATCAAAGCTCAATTGCTCTCTATCCCTACCATCGAGATTGTCATTGCAGGGAAGCGAAGTCCTTTGATGGTTGGAGTGTCACAAACCACAGCTTCGTTAGCCAAATGTTTCAGTGGAGAATCGAGACGCATCGTATATCCTGAAAGATAACGTTATCAATGGATCGGTTTAGTGAATATCGCATCATGTGGGTCTTGGTGTTTTTTGATTTGCCAACGGAGACCATTCGGGACAAGCGCGAATATGCAAAATTCCGCAAACATCTCCAAAAAGACGGATTCAGCATGTTCCAGTTCTCGATGTATGTCCGCCATTGTGCCAGCATGGAGAATGCCGAGGTTCACACGAAGCGAGTTAAAAATCACTTACCGGACTATGGTCATGTAGCCATCATGTGCATCACTGATAAACAGTTCGCCAATATCCAAGTGTTCCATGGTAGCAAAGAAGCAAAAGCGGCTTCTCAACCTACTCAACTCGAACTTTTCTGATTCTTTTTTTATTTCTATTTGATTAAACAAACAACTGAATACAAGTAAGTTACTCATATTCAGTTGTTGTTGACCCTACAAAGGTATGAATTTCTAAGCAAATCACAACCCGCGGCCTTCTCTCGCGTGTACGTGACAGTTGTTGTTGACCCTACAAAGGTATGAATTTCTAAGCAAATCACAACTCTCGCTTCCGCCTCACGCACGGCCTTTATGTTGTTGTTGACCCTACAAAGGTATGAATTTCTAAGCAAATCACAACGGTGAATAGCGAGAATAGCGTAAAATAACGTTGTTGTTGACCCTACAAAGGTATGAATTTCTAAGCAAATCACAACTGATTTCCGCACTTGGTTGATTGTCAAGCTGTTGTTGTTGACCCTACAAAGGTATGAATTTCTAAGCAAATCACAACCGAACTGCGATACAAATTCTTGTTCTGTTAGTTGTTGTTGACCCTACAAAGGTATGAATTTCTAAGCAAATCACAACTGGCTCATAAGTTTCAATTATGCTTGCTTCGTTGTTGTTGACCCTACAAAGGTATGAATTTCTAAGCAAATCACAACTGTTCATTGAAAAGAAATAGTTACGCTGGCGTTGTTGTTGACCCTACAAAGGTATGAATTTCTAAGCAAATCACAACTATGAGGGGCGGAACATCTTCCGCACACCCGTTGTTGTTGACCCTACAAAGGTATGAATTTCTAAGCAAATCACAACAACGTTCACCCCATACATGTACTCGGATAGGTTGTTGTTGACCCTACAAAGGTATGAATTTCTAAGCAAATCACAACGAACTGCGCCACAAATTCTTGTTCTGTTAAGTTGTTGTTGACCCTACAAAGGTATGAATTTCTAAGCAAATCACAACCAACTCTTCCCCACCAACCGGCCGTAGTCGGTTGTTGTTGACCCTACAAAGGTATGAATTTCTAAGCAAATCACAACCTCTCTCGTTTCTCCACTATCGTATAGCTGGTTGTTGTTGACCCTACAAAGGTATGAATTTCTAAGCAAATCACAACGCTAACATGAAGTCAATGTCTACTGATGCGGTTGTTGTTGACCCTACAAAGGTATGAATTTCTAAGCAAATCACAACAGCTGGCTAAAGCTACGCTGCGCCGCATCTGTTGTTGCTTACCCTACAAAGGTATGAATTTCTAAGCAAATCACAACCTGTTCGTTGCGAATGACATCCACCGTCAGGTTGTTGTTTACCCTACAATGGTATGAATTTCGGGTCAGTCCGAAAAGTATGTTGCCAAGAGGGTGCCAAAAGCCTTTCGCCTATCGCCCCTACAATGTCATCATCGGATGACTTCACACAAAGTGTAATGGGGACTCAGGATGACAATAGAATAGGCAATATGAACGTTGATACCAAAGCATCACAGCTGAAAGAAAGAATAGTAATCATTTCGGACAAAAAGGGCCTCTCAGAGGGGCACTCCTAAGGGGAGCATCATTCAGTCGTATCATGAAATACATTCAGTCGTATCATGAATGCCATTCAGTCGTATCATGAAACACATTCAGAATACGACTGAATGTTGACCACCTTAACAGATTGACAACCAGGCACTTATAGGTGTTAAAATTTTTCTTTCAGCAGAGAATCGGGCATAGTAAACGTTCTTTACATTTTCACTTCCCACAAAAGTCCAAACAGCTACCAAAGACGAAGACTGTAGGGACAGGTTTATGTGTCTGCCCGGATACACAAGCCACCGTATTCAGGGCGGACACACAAATCCGCCCTACAGACTCGATGGGCAATCTGAATTCTGGCACACCTTCTTGAATAGTTTCACTTCCATACAACCGACTTTTCGGACTGAGCCGTCGTTTACCCTACAAAGATATGAATTTCTAAGCAAATCACAGTTTGATTTGGAGGGTGAAAAAAGAGCCTCCCGATGGAGGGAGGCCCGAGGTGTCTACTACATCTATATGAGTGCTACGCTCATCAGCTCGCGACCGAATCTGTTCAGGGATGACTGGATTCGATTGCGCTGCTGCGCACGAGGTTTCGTCCGTCCGTGCATATAGGACCACAACTGTTTTTGGTGTATGCCGGTCACTTTCTCCAGGCCAGAGAGTGACATCAGCTGTCCGTAATAGAGCAGAAGGCTCTGAGTGTCGTAGTGCCAGCAAAGCTCATACTCTCCTTTGATAAGTTCAGGCCACTGCTCTTCGGACATGTTCTTCTTGATGAGTTCGATAGCCTTCTCTACATCCTTCTTGCACTCTTCGATGGTATCTCCAGCAGCATAGATACCTTCGCAATTTTCGGAGTAAGCTCCGAAGCTGTCGCTACTTGCACAAATGTTCATGATGATCTGGTTCATATCTCTATTATTTGGGGGTTAATCTTATATATAAATAGGGAAGGGATTAAATTCCCATACCCTTTGCAATCTTTTTCCTCAGCGGTTCAGGAATCTCTTTAGCGCCATGAAAAGGAATCGGTTCAGAGAGCTTTCCGTCCTTGATGTAGAAGTAATGACTTCCTTCGGCGTGGTCGAACTTCCATCCGGCTGAGACGATTTTCCGGTGAAATTCTTTATATTTCATAGAACATCTGTTTGATTTGCACTGCAAATATAGAAATAATTCTATTAAGTGTACATAAGAATGTAGAATATTTTCTCGTTCTATGCTTCCCGCCAAAGCCGTTGCATCTCCGTTCGTTGTCCGTTCTATAGGAGCGAGAAAGGTGTGGGTTTGATAGGGAGTTGGTAGGGCGTTGGTAGGGAGCTGGTAGGAAGCAGGTAGGGAATAGAGGAAATCCGTTTCATACACAGACGAAACGGACGGATGAGGCAACCGGATGTTGAGATATTTCAACAAACGGCAATGCGAATTAGAGCCATCATAATGGCTGTGATGATCAGACAGCGGAACAGCTCTGTCGGGGAGCCACGTAGAAAAGTTTCGGCAAATCCCTTGGCCAATACGGGTGATATTCCTATCTTTGTCCCATCAATTATTGATACCCCAATAACCAAAACAACAATATGAAAAGAGATGAACTGATTTTCGACATCATCGAAAAAGAACACCAACGCCAACTGAAAGGCATCGAACTGATTGCCTCTGAAAACTTCGTAAGCGACCAAGTGATGCAAGCCATGGGCTCGTGCCTCACCAACAAGTATGCCGAAGGCTATCCCGGCAAACGTTACTACGGAGGTTGTGAAGTGGTAGACCAAAGCGAACGCATCGCCATCGACCGCCTGAAACAAATCTTCGGTGCAGAATGGGCCAACGTACAACCCCACTCGGGTGCCCAGGCTAATGCCGCCGTCTTTCTGGCCGTCTTGAATCCGGGTGACAAGTTCATGGGACTGAATCTGGCCCATGGCGGACACCTTTCGCACGGTTCATTGGTCAATACCTCCGGCATCATCTATACACCCTGCGAGTATAACCTCAACAAGGAGACCGGACGGGTAGACTATGACCAGATGGAAGAGGTTGCCCTGCGCGAACATCCCAAGATGATTATCGGAGGTGGCTCGGCCTACTCCCGCGAATGGGACTACAAACGGATGCGTGAAATTGCCGACAAGGTAGGTGCTATCTTCATGGTGGATATGGCACATCCCGCCGGACTGATTGCAGCCGGACTGCTGGACAACCCCGTGAAGTATGCCCACATCGTCACTTCAACTACCCACAAGACCCTGCGCGGTCCGCGCGGAGGTGTCATCATGATGGGCAAGGACTTCCCCAACCCCTGGGGCAAGAAGACTCCGAAGGGCGAAATCAAGATGATGTCGCAACTGCTCGACTCTGCCGTATTCCCCGGCATCCAAGGTGGTCCGCTGGAGCACGTCATCGCCGCCAAAGCGGTAGCTTTCGGTGAGATTCTGCAACCCGAATGGAAGGAGTATGCAGCTCAGGTGAAGAAGAATGCCGCCACACTGGCACAGGCTTTGATAGACCGCGGATTCTCCATCGTAAGTGGCGGTACGGACAACCACTCGATGCTGGTAGACCTGCGCACCAAGTATCCCGACCTGACGGGTAAGGTAGCCGAAAAGGCATTGGTTTCTGCCGACATCACCGTGAACAAGAACATGGTACCGTTTGATACACGTTCGGCCTTCCAGACTTCAGGTATCCGCTTAGGAACACCTGCCATCACCACCCGCGGTGCCAAGGAAGACCTGATGCTGGAGATTGCCGAAATGATTGAAACCGTGCTCTCGAACGTAGAGAACGAAGAGGTGATTGCCGGCGTGCGCGCACGTGTCAACGAGACGATGAAGAACTATCCGCTTTTCGCCTACTAATCGGGAAAGAAAAGTCGGGAAACACCCCCTCATAAAGGCACAGACGTAGGAAGAGAGACTGGTTGCAACCTACGTTCTGTGCCTTCATTGTATAGAAAAACCGTTAAGATAAGTATAACAGAAAGGCTATTTGGCAAAAGAATGTTATTAAACACATTTTTCTGCTCGAAATATTTGCAGATAGTGTAGAAGTCCGTATCTTTGCAATGTGTTTTTCATAGTATTAGATTTAAGGTTAACAAAGGTTGGGATACAGCGGTATCCCTTTTTTTATGTCCATACATAAAGTCTCACCTTTTTAACCCTAAGGTAATCCACTCAAATTTCGTATTTACATAAACAGACGGAAATGAATAAGGTAAGTGAATTGTTCGATACGTGTAGGGGCGGAATATTTTCCGCCCAAAGCCATACGACAGCGGGTTCAGGGCGCAAAATGTTGCGCCCCTACAGCTATAACGACCATTCTATCAGTCTGTTGATATAAAACCTAAATTTGAATAATTCACATTTTCAATCATTCATTCGTATGACAAACCCTACAACCCTACATACAGAGAGGCCCCGTCCGGCCGTTGTACTGACCATCGCCGGTTCCGACTGTTCGGGCGGAGCCGGCATCCAAGCCGACATCAAGACCATATCCGCCTTGGGTGGCTATGCGGCATCGGTCATCACTGCCGTTACGGCCCAAAACACACAGGGCGTGCAAGCCGTCTATCCGCTTCCGGCCGAAACTGTGGGTCAGCAGCTCCGCTCTGTCATGGACGACCTGCAGCCAAAGGCCATTAAGATAGGTATGGTATACAATGCGGATATCGTACAGCGGATTGCAGAAATCCTGCATGACTACCGGCTCTGCCACGTCGTCTACGATCCCGTCATGATATCGACCAGCGGACGGAGACTGATGACACCCGACACGGTAGAAGCCATCAGCCGGATGCTTATCCCCTGCTGCACCCTTATCACGCCCAATCTGGCAGAAGCCAGCCTGCTGTACAGGACCGACATCTCCGATACCGGACAGATGGAGGAGGCTGCACATGCCCTTGCCCATCGGTATGGCACGGCTGTGCTGGTAAAGGGAGGACACCTGAGCGGAGGCGATATGTGTGACATCCTCTATGCACCTGACGAAGAGGCGAGCTGCCACCACTTTCAGGCTCCGCGCATTGAGAGCAGCAACCTGCACGGAACGGGCTGTACCCTCTCTTCGGCCATCGCTACGCTCCTAGCACAGGGGCATCCGTTGGCACATGCCGTCGCACAAGCCAAAACGTACACCCGCTGTGCCATCGAACACGGAAAGTCGCTGCACATCGGTCACGGAAACGGCCCTCTGTGGCATACATTTGACCGCTTTCCACAGGAGAAGCCTTGAAAATTTGCAAGGATTCGGCAAAATACGTACCTTCGTGCCAGCAAGGGCAACTTAATGCCCAAGAGACAACATATAACATTAACTGAGCATCACCATGGACAAAGAAAATAAAATGGTTATTTACCAAGTATTCACCCGACTCTTCGGGAACAACAACAACCATTGCGTCAACAACGGAAGCATCAACGTGAACGGATGTGGCAAGATGGCAGACTTTACAGCCAAAGCACTGGGCGAAATCAAACGTCTGGGTGCTACCCACATCTGGTACACAGGCATCATTGAACATGCCACCCAGACCGACTACCGCCGCTACGACATACGACCCGACCATCCCGCTGTAGTGAAGGGGAAAGCCGGATCGCCCTACGCCATCAAGGACTACTACGATGTAGACCCCGACCTGGCCAAGGATGTGCCCGAACGGATGAAGGAGTTCGAGAATCTGGTTCAACGTACCCACCGCAGCGGGTTGAAGGTCATCATAGACTTTGTACCTAACCACGTGGCCCGACAATATCACTCCGACAGTCAACCGGACGGTACCATCCAGCTGGGTGCCAACGATGACACCGGCTACGCTTTCAGTCCGTACAACAACTTCTATTACATCCCGCAGTCGGAGCTGCACGCCCAGTTCGACATGAAAGGAAGCGCCCCCGAAGCATACAAGGAACGGCCGGCCAAAGCCACCGGCAACAACCGCTTTGACGCCTACCCCAACATCACCGACTGGTACGAAACCGTCAAACTGAACTATGGCGTAGATTATCAGAACGGAGGAACCTGCCATTTTGACCCCATCCCGGACACCTGGTACAAGATGCTGGACATCCTGCTGTTCTGGGCTTCCAAGAATATCGACGGCTTCCGCTGCGACATGGCCGAAATGGTACCGGTAGAGTTCTGGGAATGGGTCATCCCCCAAGTCAAAGCCCGCTATCCCAAACTGACCTTCATTGCCGAGGTGTACAACCCGCAGGAGTATAACAACTACCTCTATCGCGGCAAGTTCGACTACCTGTACGACAAGGTGGGACTGTATGATACGTTGCGTGCCATCGTCTGCGGCAACGAGTCGGCTACAGCCATCAGCCGGTGCTGGCAAAGTCTGGGCGGAAACGAGAAACGGATGCTCAACTTCCTGGAGAATCACGACGAACAGCGCATTGCTTCGGACTACTTTGCCGGTAATCCCTACAAGGCCATCCCCGCCCTGATTGTATCGGCCTGCATGAACACCAACCCGATGATGATTTATTTCGGACAGGAATTCGGTGAACTGGGCATGGATAGCGAAGGCTTCAGCGGACGTGACGGACGTACCACCATCTTCGACTATTGGAGTGTAGACACAATCCGCCGCTGGCGTAACGGAGGCAAGTTTGACGGTGTGTTGCTGACAGAAGAACAACGCCGCCTGCACGACCTGTACCAACGCATCCTGACCCTCTGCAACGAAGAGCCGGCCATTGCCCAAGGCAGCTTTTACGACCTGACGTATGCCAACGTCAACGGATGGCGTTTCAACGAACACCGCCAATATGCCTTTTTGCGCAAACAGGAGCGGGAACTGCTGCTATGTGTGGTCAACTTCGACCACTCGCCTGTGGATGTGGCCATCAACATACCGTCGCACGCATTCGATTTCCTGCAAATCCCCCAGATGGATGTGTACAAGGCAACCGACCTCATCAGCGGTGAAAGCGAAGAGATTTGTCTGCTGCCCCACAAAGCCACCGAAACGGTGGTAAGCGGCTACAGCGGCAAGTTGCTCAAGATTACCCTGTAAGCTGACACCCGTGCTGACCGGAAAAGAAAAAAACAGAAAAAAGACATCGCTCGTCTGAACAAAACGAAATTCCCCCGCGTTATGATACTGTGTTTTTCATAGTATCAGATATAAGATTAATTGAATGCTGAGGGAATATCCACTTGGGAGAAGCCGATGTTACCCCATCAGACGAAGGTGTTTGTCTGTTTATTGCCAAAAGAAGCACCGGTCCTACGAGGCCGATGCTTTTTTTGCCTTCAAGTATACATTTTCTGAAAATAAATCCGTACATTTGGCAAATCATACACCAAAATACAGCATTATGATAATAGACAGACTTGAAAACATCGAGAAATATGCTTCGCTGAACCCGCTGTTCGCACAAGCTATCCGGTTTCTGAAGGGGAATGACCTGAACGCATTGCCCCTCGGTAAAACGGAATTAATGGGAAAGGACCTGCTGGTGAACGTCAATGAGACAAAACCCAAAAGCAAAGCAGATGCCAAGTTGGAGACGCATCGCGACTTTATTGACATCCAGATACCGCTGTCGGGCACAGAAATCATGGGATATACCCCCACCGTAGATTGCCAGCCTGCCGACGCTCCCTACAATGAAGCCAAAGACATCACCTTCTACCAAGGAGAGGCACAAAGCTACATCGAGGTAAAGCCCGGCATGTTTGCCATCTTCTTCCCGCAGGATGGGCACGCCCCCGGCATCACCCCCGACGGCGTAAAGAAAATCGTAGTGAAAGTTAAAGCATAAACCAATCAATATCCAAAACTTATCTGTATGGAGACACTGAATCTGATTAAAAATGACCCTTGGCTGGAGCCCTATGCCGATGCCATTGTGGGAAGACATCAACATGCCATCAATAAGGAAGCCGAACTGACCCGAAAGGGCAAACAGACCCTTGCAGACTTTGCTTCCGGCTATCTGTACTTCGGTTTGCACCACACTGACAAAGGATGGACGTTCCGTGAATGGGCACCCAACGCTACCCAGATATTCATCGTCGGGACTTTCAACGGGTGGAAAGAAGAGAAGAAATACAGCCTGAAGCGCAAGAGTAACGGAGTATGGGAAATCAACCTTCCCGAAAATGCCCTGAAGCACGAAGACCTTTACAAACTGAAGATTTATTGGGAAGGCGGTGCCGGCGAACGCATCCCCGCATGGGCCACCCGCGTGGTACAAGACGAGCAGACCAAAATATTCAGTGCACAGGTATGGGCTCCCGCCAAGCCTTATAAGATGAAAAAGCGTGCCTTCAAGCCTGCCACCGATCCGCTGCTCATTTATGAGTGCCACATCGGCATGGGACAGCAGGAAGAGAAGGTGGGCTCTTACCGGGAATTCCAGGAAAAGGTGTTGCCACGTGTAGCCCGCGACGGTTACAACTGCATCCAGGTGATGGCCATCCAAGAGCATCCCTACTACGGCAGCTTCGGCTATCATGTATCCAGCTTCTTTGCCGCCTCTTCACGCTTCGGTACTCCCGACGAACTGAAGGAACTGATTGACACGGCTCACCAGATGGGCATCGCTGTCATCATGGACATTGTACACTCTCACGCCGTGAAGAACGAGCTGGAAGGCTTGGGCAATCTGGCCGGCGACCCCAACCAGTACTTCTATCCCGGTGGCCGACGCGAACATCCGGCCTGGGACTCCCTCTGCTTTGATTACGGCAAGAACGAAGTGCTCCACTTCCTCCTCTCGAACTGCAAATTCTGGATGGAAGAGTATCGTTTCGACGGATTCCGCTTCGACGGTGTCACCTCTATGCTCTACTACAGCCACGGATTGGGCGAAGCCTTCTGTAACTATGCCGATTACTTCAACGGCCACCAGGACGACAACGCCATCTGCTACCTGACGTTGGCCAACCGCCTCATCCATCAGGTCAACCCCAAAGCCATCACCATTGCCGAAGAGGTGTCGGGTATGCCCGGACTGGCCGCCAAGTTCGAAGATGGCGGATATGGCTTCGACTACCGCATGGCCATGAACATTCCGGACTACTGGATCAAGACCATCAAGGAGAAGATTGACGAAGACTGGAAGCCCTCCAGCATGTTCTGGGAAGTAACCAACAGACGTGCGGATGAAAAGACCATCTCGTATGCCGAAAGCCACGACCAGGCATTGGTGGGCGACAAGACCATCATCTTCCGCCTTATCGACGCTGACATGTACTGGCACATGCAGAAGGGGGACGAGAACTATACCGTACACCGCGGCATCGCCCTGCACAAGATGATACGTCTGCTTACCGCCTCGACCATCAACGGCGGCTACCTGAACTTTATGGGCAATGAGTTTGGCCATCCCGAATGGATAGACTTCCCCCGCGAAGGCAACGGATGGTCGTGCAAGTACGCACGCCGCCAATGGGACTTGGTGGACAATCCCAACCTGGCTTACCACTATCTGGGTGACTTTGACGCAGCCATGCTGAGCGTCATCAAGAGCATCAAGAATTTCCAGAAGACAGCCGTGCAGGAGATTTGGCACAACGATGGTGACCAGGTTCTGGCCTATAAGCGCAAAGACCTGATTTTCGTCTTCAACTTCAATCCCAAACAGTCGTTCACCGACTACGGATTCCTGGTACCTGCCGGTGCCTACGACGTGATTCTGAACACGGATGCGCCCCAATACGGAGGGAATGGCCTGACGGACGATACCATCCGCCACTTCACCAACTTCGACCCGCTTTACAAGAAGGACAAGAAGGAGTGGCTGAAGCTCTATATTCCGGCCCGCACAGCTATGGTACTGCGCCAGATTAAGTAAGCCGGACTGACAAAGAAAAACGGGTAGGAAGAGGGTAAGACGACACTCTTCCTACCTTTATTTTATATACACATTGCTATCAAGGGAAGCAGCGGAACAGTAAACGGTTGAGCCAGGACCAACGGAAACGGAACCAACGCCTCGTGCTGCTCTGTTTGCCACCGAAGCGAAGGACAAACTCCCGATAGCCATGTCTGCGGAAGGGAAGCCCTACATCCATGAATTCCAGATGGGCATATCCGCGTTCCTTCGCATCCGTCAATGCCTTCCATACGGCCAAGATGCCCGGATACTGCAACGCATACGTCTTGCGCATTCCGCCGGAGAACCAGAGATACGCCGTATCGTCCGAATAGATGCAGGCACTTCCTCCAATAATCTTCCCCTTATAGGTAACAATGAAGATGCGGTTTCTACCCCGCCCTATCAAATGATGTTCCATCTGCTGGAAGAAGTCCATACTGGGGAAATGACGACGGATTTTGGAGGAGTAGTTGCGATGCAGCATACGGGCAAACTCACCTATCTCCTCCGAGGTGTGTGCTTCGCGCACCTCTGCCCCATTCAATAACCCCTTCTTCACCTGACGGATGCGCGAAGGGCTGAAACGCTCTTCGACCCGACCGACACTGTGGAGGGAATTGTACACACGCATCCAGTTGATAGAGAAATATCCCCTGCTGCGAAAATGCCTGTATCCGAACATCGCGTTGTCCAAGTTGCGGAACTCAATCATGAAACAGGCCCGCAAGGCTTCATCGGTAAGCCGCTGCAGCATCTCCTCAAAGATAAACTCGCGTGCCGACTCATTGACAAAATATTCACCGGCACCATATACCTCACAACGCTTCACAATGCCCGGGGGAAACATGCGGACACTCCGACGGATGACAGCCAGCATTTTGGCCACAGGGGTGCCGTCTACCGACGCGACAATGAGCATAGGCTGATAGCCCGGCGTTGCCTCATATACATGAAACAGCTCGGTAGAATGGAACGTATTGGTACCCGGCAAGTCGGGAATCGTGTTCCCACGATAATATGTCGTCAGTTTCAGTGGCATGGTGCCTGCAAAATTAAAAATAAACTTGTATTTTTGCATCATTATTAATCCAGTTAACGTGAATTATCCGGAAGAAATTGGGAATCAATCTTGATTTCATTCCAATAGATAAACAAATATAGATATGGAAAGTTTCAGCGAACTAATCAAAAGACGCCGTAGCATGCGAAAATTTACCGGCGAAGAACTGACGCAGGAACAGGTAGTCAGCCTGATGAAAGCTGCCTTGATGGCACCGACCTCCAAGCGAAGCAATGCGTGGCAGTTTGTGGTAGTGGATGACAAGGAGACGTTGAAGAAGCTCTCGCTCTGTAAGGAGCAGGCATCCCAATTCATTGCCGATGCGGCACTGGCCATTGTAGTCACTGCCGACCCTCTGGCCAGCGATGTATGGATTGAAGATGCAGCCATCGCCTCCATCTACCTGCAACTGCAGGCCGAGGACCTGGGACTGGGAAGCTGCTGGGTACAGGTGCGCGAACGCTTTGCCGTGAACGGAATCCCGTCCAACGACTACGTACACGATGTGCTGGACCTGCCCCTGCAACTGCAGGTACTCAGCATCATTGCCATCGGACATAAAGGCATGGAACGCAAGTCCTTTGACGAGTCACACCTGCAATGGGAAAAGATTCACCTGAACAAATACGGAGTACAATGACCCTGCCGTCCCTGACATCCACCTCCATCGTGCTGGTAGGAGCCGGCAATCTGGCTACCCATCTGGGCAAGGCACTGTTCCGACAGGGCTTCCCCATCCTTCAGGTCTACAGCCGGACGGAGGCCTCTGCCCGGTCGTTGGCAGAAGCAGTGGCGGCACCCTCCTACACCACCTCCATTGAAGGGATTACAACCGATGCGGCTATCTACATAGCCGCCCTCAAGGACGATGCGCTGATGCAACTGAAGCAACAGCTGACCGAAGGAAGGAGGAAAGCCTTGTGGCTGCACACGGCAGGTAGCCTTCCTCTAACTGTTTGGGAAGGATGTGCCGACCGTTACGGTGTACTATACCCCATGCAGACCTTCAGCAAACAACGGGAGGTGGACTTCCGCCGCATACCCATCTTTTGGGAGAGTCGTCTGCCGGAAGATGGAGCGTTGCTGCAACAGATAGCCTCTCTTCTGTCCCAAAGCGTATTTGAGGCCTCGTCGGAACAGCGCAAGCAACTTCATCTGGCAGCCGTACTGTGCTGCAACTTCACCAATCATCTCTATGCCTTAGCCGCAGAGCTGCTGCAACGTCAACAGCTGCCCTTCGAGGTCATGCTTCCGCTGATTGACGAGACGGCCCGCAAAGTGCATGAGCTTTCCCCGCAAGCAGCACAGACCGGTCCGGCGGTACGATACGACCGTAGCGTCATTGATGCGCACCTGCAGATGCTGCAACAACAACCCGACATTCAACAACTTTATCAGCTACTGACCGAAAGCATCCATCGGAAGGCTGAACGTAAATCATTCATCTCATGAGTACCATCAACTACGATTTAAAAAGTATAAAGGCACTGCTGTTTGATGTAGACGGAGTGCTGAGCGCCAACGTCATCCCAATGAGTACGGAGGGCGAACCGATGCGTACCGTCAACATCAAGGACGGCTATTCCATTCACCTGGCTGCCAAGCAGGGTGTACTGCTGGGCATCATTACAGGTGGCAAGACCGAAGCCGTACGCAAACGGTTCCTCTCATTAGGCATACCCGCCGAAGACATCTATCTGGGTTCTTCTGTCAAAATACACGACTATCGCGACTTCCGTGACCGCCACGAACTGCGCGACGAAGAGATACTCTATGTAGGCGACGACATTCCCGACCTGGAAGTAATGCGTACCTGCGGATTGCCCTGTTGCCCCAAAGATGCCGCAGCCGAAGTAAAGGCCATCGCACGCTACATCTCACACGCCGAAGGAGGATATGGGTGCGGACGCGACATTGTGGAACAGGTGCTGAAAGTAAAAGGACTATGGCTGGCCGATGAAAAAGCCTTCGGATGGTAACTCATAGCTTGTAGCTCGTAGCTTGTAACTAAAAAAAATATGCTTGACAACCTGAATAACTATCAAATCATACTGGCCAGCAACTCTCCGCGCAGAAAGGAACTGCTGGCAGGACTGGGCGTGGCATACGACATCCGTACCCTGCCCGATATAGACGAATCATATCCTGACACTTTGCAGAAGGGAGAAATACCCCTGTACATCGCCCGTGAAAAGGCTGAAGCTTATCGCCCAATGCTTCGTACCGACGAGCTGATGATAACCGCCGACACCATCGTCTGGTTGGAGGGACGTGTACTGGGAAAACCGAAAGATGAAGAAGAAGCCCGCCAAATGCTGCGTGACCTTTCGGGAAAGACGCACGAAGTATATACCGGTGTCTGCCTGACGACCGTATCGTGGCAACACAGTTTCTATGCACAGACGGAAGTTCGCTTCGCCAAGCTGGATGAAGAGGAGATAACCTACTATGTGGAGACATACAAACCCATGGATAAAGCAGGAGCCTATGGCGTACAAGAATGGATTGGATATATAGGAGTGGAAAACATCGCTGGCAGCTACTTCAACATCATGGGATTGCCCGTACAGCGGCTATACCGGGAGTTGCGTGAGGTTCCTCCCATCCCTACACAGGCTTGCCGCTAAGCGTTGTCCCACAGGTTGTCCAGAAACATACACAGGTCGAGTATCAACGGAATATCCCGTTCGGCCACTCCCTGTTTCAACAGAATTTGCCTGTCCTGCAAAAAGAGTTCACGGAACTGTTCACCGGATTCAAGACCGGCAGCCGCTTGGGTATAAAGCGCCACCGCCTGTTCCTGATTTCCCATGCACCAGGCCACATGAGCGGCATTCAGGTAATCAACGGAGGCCGGTTGGTCAGCCAATACCCGTTCATAGTACTTGGCTGCCTGCTCCAGCTTACCGCACAGGAAGGAGCACCAGGCGATAGCACGCCCGGCCTTCAGACTCTCCTCCTCCAGGTAATCCAGTTTGAAGAAATAGTTCAAGGCCTCTTCATACCGTTCCAATCCGACCAGACAACTACCTATATAGAAAGCCAGCTGACGGTTCTCCGTCTGCATGGCTTCCACCCGTTGGTAGCATTCCAATGCCGGCGCATACTCCTTAGACAGGCGATAGCAAGTAGCCAGATGGCGAAGCGTCCAACGCTGATCCGGCATCAAGATATCCGCTTTCCGGTAAGCATCCACTGCTTCGGCATACCTCTTCTCCTTCTGAAAGCAGAATCCCATCTTCTGATAGAGTTCGGCATCGGCATGATTCAGATTCACCAAGCGCCTGTACACCTCAATAGCCTCCTTCGTATGCTCCTTGCGGAAGTGGAAATCGGCCAAATCCGCCAGCTGTTGAGGCGAATTAAACAGAACCTGCAACGGAGCAAGGCGATGTAAGGCAATCTCTTCGCTGAAGAGGTCGGGAAACTCGTTGCGCCTCGGATTGAGCTTGAAAAAGCGGTACAGGTCATGGATATATTGGTTCGCCAAAAAGTCTGCCCACCTCTCCTGCTCATGCCATCCGGCCTTGTACTCCTTGTCCAGCAGATCCGACGACTCCTGCTCACTCAATTGGCGCATCAGATGCGTACGCTGCTCCTCGGGCAGCTTCGTTAACATGAAGCAAAATGAATACTTGTCGCTGTTGCAGATGGTCCCGACACGCATCATCATGGAAAGTATCGTCTGGCGGGAGGAGTGCTCAACGTCAAACATATCGACCACCGAAGAGTGTAACTCATCAAAAGGATAAAACCAGTTGGGCAGTTCCTTGAAGAAGGGCCAGTACTTCAGTTGCGCGAAGGTTCCCATGTAGATGTCCGACCCCTCTACCTGCAGATCTGCCATCTCACGCAGACGCTCTTCCAGTACCGAGTTGTCCAGTATCTTCTTCCATTCCGGATTGGAGTCGTTCTCCTCACCACCCGCTCCTTCATCGAGAAAAAGAGAACCGTTCTTCATCAGATTGGCATTCTTTATCATCTCCGGAATAATCTCTTCACGCATTTTCTTGTCTACTTTCTCGGTCTCCTGGCTGAGCAGCAACTTGATGTAGACCCGGTTCAGCTTCACACCCAATCCGGCATCCGCCTGCAACTGAAGGAGTGCCATGAGGTCGGGATAGAGCGCAAACCTGTCAGCATAGCGCTGCAGCAACAAGGCTAAGCTGACCAGTGCCCGTTGCGAGACCTCCCGGTCTGCATGTCCATACGCATCGAACAGCCAGTGCATCTTACGTGCATCAAAACAATTCAGTACGCTCAGCATCACGGCAGAGACCATCAGACAAAGGTCTTTCGGAGCCAGCGATTCGGAGTGCAGAAAGTCGGTGGCCTCGGCCATCTCGGAGACACTCCAGCTGCTATTGGTCCAAACGGACAGGAACAGCCGGCGGTTGTTCTCTTCGTGGGTCAGCAACAAAGCATGTAGTGCTTCTCTGTTGTCCGGCATCAGGCGGCATACAGCCACGTCATCGGGGAAGGCTTCCAGCTGATGCAACAGTTCGGTCATCCGGCAAGTCCTGCATGCAGACTTGCCGGAACGACGTAACTGATGATAATAACTCTCTGAAATGGAGTCACAACGCTTCAAACGGATTTGATCGGCTATCTCCCACATTTCGGTCAACAGCTGTTGATACAGTACAGGCCGTTGCGGGTCTTTTACTCCCATCCGCATATATTGCAGCATGTAACGATAGGAGGTCTGCACCTTCTCCAGACGCTCGTTCAGTGTCCAGTCAAGGTGTTCCGTTCCAAAGGCCTGAGTTTGTGCAATGGCCTCTTTCAGACGTTTCTGCCTCAGCAACGACTCTATCTGTCGGTATTGTTCCAATATATCTTGTTCGTTCATGATTCCTTTCAAATGATTGATGTTCCTCGTGCTCACGCCTATTCTCGGCTCAGACCGGGATGGTTACCTCCAGCCTTCCGCCAAGTTTCAAAAGCGCCAGTAGAGTTGCATGTCAAAGGTGTTGTAATGACCGTCACCCGCTGTGTTTTTATCATGTGTATAGGTGTAGTTGGCTTGCAGCTTCAGATTCTTGTAGAAATAATAGTTGGCAGCCAGGCAGTAGAGCGACTTCTGTGTGCTCCACTCCTTACGGTCGCGGTACACATCCCACTTGGCGTACACCTTGCACTTCTTGGTTACGGGTGCTCCCACGGTCATATACCAGGCATCGGATTTGTCGCAGGCCGTACTTTTCAACGTGCCTTCGCTGTCATAGTCGCTTATCTTATATCCCTTGCTGGTGGCGTATTCGGCACGGACAGTCCAGGCAGACTCATATTTCAGTCCGAAAGCCAGACGGTTGCGGTCCACCGTCACCCCGTTCTTGCTATACGAACCGTTCCAGCCGAACATGCCCACAGCCAGATTCTTGACAGGATATACATAGACACCTCCTATCAGGTCCTTTGCATTGTTCTGCTCCTTCTGATTGATGCCTTGACCGTTGTACAGTGCCAACTGATAGTGCAGAAAGTTATGATGATCCGAACCCACCGGCAGCAAGTCGCCGGCCAACTGTACACCGATGTCGCGTCCACCCGAAGAGTGTTCGCCCACACGGTCACTCATACCAGCCAGTTTAGTGATGAGCTGTGAGTAGGCACCAAAACCGATATCCCAAGGATTCATCGGATTTTCAAACGTGAAAGCACGCTTAAACTGACCAAAGCGGACGGTAAAGAACGAATACTTGGCCCACTCGCCATACGCATCGACAATACGCACACTGTTCTCGTTGGTCTGGCCTACACCGCCACCTGTCACCTCCATTTGCAGACGGTATTTAAAGTCGAGCACTTTCCCGTTGACATATACACGCGCCATCCGCAAGTCGAAGCTGCTGTGATTGGCACCGTACTGGTCGGTGGTGGATGCTTTGCCTATCACGTATCCACCGAATGTGCTGTTCTGAATAATGTCCTTCTTGATTTGATTTCCCAATTTCTCTTGCGCCTGCATACCACCTGCCATCACAGCCAGTGCCAGCAGCGCCATGTTCCTGTTCATTTTCATACAATATATATATAATTACTGATTAAGTTACGAGTAACCTGTTTCGCTAACAACGCGAAAGGCAACCCTTCATCGCAAAGAGTTGCCTTTCTATGACAAAGTACAAATAGATTATTCGTTAATAGCTGCAATACCCGGCAGAATCTTACCTTCGATAGCCTCCAACAGAGCACCACCACCGGTAGATACGTAGGATACACCACCGGCCAAACCGAACTTGTTGACACAAGCTACAGAGTCACCGCCACCTACCAACGAGAAAGCACCGTTCTTGGTAGCTTCAACGATGGCTTCGCCTACTGCACGTGAACCGTGTGTGAAGTTATCAAACTCAAACACACCCGTCGGGCCGTTCCACAAGATAGTCTTGCTGCCCTTGATGACGTCAGCAAAGATTTTCTCTGTCTCCGGACCGATATCCAGACCTTCCCAACCGTCGGGAATTTCGTTTACCGGACAGAACTTCGTATTGGCATCGTTAGAGAAAGAGTCAGCAACCTTGGCATCTACTGCCAATACCAGATTCACACCCTTCTCCTGAGCCTTCTTCATCAGGTCAAGAGCCAAATCCAGCTTGTCATCCTCACAGATAGAGATACCAATCTTACCGCCCTGAGCCTTTGTAAAGGTATATGTCATACCACCGGCAATAATCAGGTTGTCCACCTTGTTCAGCAGGTTCTCGATGATTTCAATCTTCGAAGAGACCTTAGAACCACCCATGATGGCAGTAAACGGACGCTGGATATCGTTCAGAACCTTATCCACAGCCTTCACTTCCTTCTCCATCAGATAACCGAACATCTTGTGGTCCTTATCGAAATATTTAGCAATCAGTGCCGTAGAAGCGTGTGCACGGTGAGCGGTACCGAATGCATCGTTCACGTAGCAGTCTGCATACGAAGCCAGTTTCTTCGTAAATTCCTTCTGGCTCTCTTTCACAGCCTTCTTGGCAGCAGCCTTCTCCTCGTCAGTAGCATCTTCTGCCAGACCACGGGGCTTGCCCTCTTCCTCGGCATAGAAACGGAGGTTCTCCAGCAACAAGGCCTCACCCGGTTGCAAGGCAGCAGCCTTTACAGCAGCCTCTTCACCCATACAATCGTTGGCAAACTGAACCTCAACACCCAGCTTCTCTGAAACATGATTCAGGATGTGCTTCAGTGAGAACTTGTCAGCTACGCCTTTCGGACGACCGAGGTGCGAACCGATAATCAGACTACCGCCATCAGCCAAAATCTTCTTCAGCGTAGGAAGAGCTGCGCGGATACGAGTATCATCTGTAATGTTGAAGTTTTCGTCCAGAGGTACATTGAAGTCAACACGGACGAATGCCTTTTTTCCGGCAAAGTTGAATTGATCAATTGTCATAATTCTCTATTATTTAAAAGTGTTACTGTTGTCTGTCCTTGCAGATTTGCCGCAAAGTTACTATTTATTTCTTTTTTCTTTTATAAAAACAGCATTTATTCTTTCATTTTCTCTCCTTCCAAAGTCACTTTATACTGCCGTTCGTAAAATTTGCACATCATTTGCAAACCGCAGTTATCACATTGAGGAGAACGTGCCTGACAAACATAGCGTCCGTGCAAAATGAGCCAATGATGGGCAATGGGAATATCGGAAGCCGGAATATACTTCACCAGCTCCTTTTCGACGCTGAGGGGAGTGGTACACCTGTCGGACACCAACCCCAGGCGGTGACTGACGCGAAACACATGAGTATCCACTGCCATCGCCGCCTTGTTGAACACAACAGACTGGATGACATTGGCCGTCTTACGCCCTACTCCCGGCAGACGGACCAACTGTTCCAACGTGTCGGGCACCTCGCTCTGGAATTCACGCACCAGCATCTGTGCCATGCCTACCAGATGCTTGGCTTTGTTGTTCGGATAAGAGACGCTGCGGATGTATTCGTACACCACCTCCGGCGTAGTAGCGGCCAATGCCTCCGGTGTAGGGAAATCACGAAACAGCGGAGGGGTAATCAGGTTGACCCGTTTGTCGGTACATTGGGCGGACAGGATGACGGCTATCAACAGCTCAAAGGGATTGCTGTAATGCAGTTCGGTCTCGGCTACGGGACGATTCTCGCGAAACCAAGCCACGATGCGCTCGTAACGTTCTTTCTTTCTCATCGCAATTTGTTTTTATGGTAATGAGGAGTCACTTTCATACGGAAATAGAAGATGGAGAGCAACGTCAGCACCGCACCCACCAGGTATGCCTTGTCAAAGGTACTGACCTGAGCAATGTATCCACCGGCCACCATACCGATGCCAATCCCCACATCCCACGAAGTGAGATAGGTAGAGGTAGCCGTGCCACGTTGGCTATTGGGAGCCAGATTGACAAACAGCGTATTGTATGCAGGAAACATACTGCCAAAACCGATACCCAGCAGCAGGGCGATGGCAAAGAAGAGCACCCCGCACACCACTGCATCCCAGCGCACCAGATAGACACAGGCCGAAAGCAGGAAGAAACTAATGACGACCAGATAGATGCCAAACGCAATCACCTGAGTGATTTTGCCCCTATCGACCAGCCGACCGGAGAAGAGACGCGACACGGCCATGCCTACTGCCATAAAGGTAAAGAAGAAGCCTGTAGGTACATTCAGCTCAATCTGCCGGGCATACATGGCCACATAGTTGGTGGTCATGCCATAGGGGATGGAGAGCAGCAGCAGCGAGAGACCTGCCGGAATGCCTCGCAACAGGATGAAACGGTCCAACGAAATGGGAGGACGACGTACCGCAGGCTTGTAGGGCGTATGCACTACCGATGCACAGAGCAATCCCAACAGACAGGAGGCGAGCGAACAACTGAAAACCAACTCGTAACCGAATCCGGCATCGTGCAAAAAGAGTCCCGTCATCGGGCCGATAGACATGGCCGTATTGTTGGCCAGTCCGTAGTAGCCCAACCCTTCACCCCGTCGGGACGAGGGCATGATATCTATGACAATGGTATTGCCTCCTACCGTCACCATGCCGAAGGAGACTCCGTGAAGTACGCGGAAAAGGATGAAAAGAGTCAGTGTGCCGGCCACCATGTAGCCGCCAAACATCGCCGTAAAGATGAAATAGGCCAGCAGATAAAGCGGCTTGCGGGCAAATGTGTCGAGCAGATAGCCCGAAAAGGGACGGATGCACAAGGCGGCTACCGTATAGCACGAAAGTACAATGCCGATAGTCGCCTTGTTAGCTCCAAACGCTTCCTGCAGATAAAACGGAAGTACGGGCATCAGCAGCCAGAATCCGAAGAAGAGCAGGAAATTGGCACAGATGATGAAACAATAACTTGGAGTGACAAGCCGTTCTTTCATAACTGGCACCCTCCGTTTGTCAATAAGCGTGTTCAAACTCTTTCAGGAAACGGGTGTCGTTTTCCGAGAAAAGTCTGAGGTCGTTGACGCGGTATTTCAAGTTCGTAATACGTTCGATACCCATACCCAGTGCGTACCCGCTGTACACCTTGCTGTCGATGCCGTTCAGTTCCAGCACATTGGGGTCAACCATACCGCATCCCAGGATTTCCACCCAACCGGTACCCTTGCAGAAGGGGCAGCCCTTGCCGCCACAAATGTTGCAGCTGATGTCCATCTCGGCACTGGGCTCCGTGAAGGGGAAGTAAGAGGGGCGCAGACGTATCTTGGTATCGTTGCCGAACATCTCTTTGGCAAAGAGCAACAGTACCTGCTTCAGGTCGGTAAACGACACATTCTTGTCCACATAGAGTGCCTCTACCTGATGGAAGAAGGCATGTGCGCGGTAGCTGATGGCCTCGTTGCGATACACACGTCCCGGACAGATGATGTGGATGGGAGGTTGTGTGTTCTCCATCACACGGCTCTGCACACTGCTGGTGTGCGTACGCAGGATGATGTTGTGGGAGACGTTCTCGGCACAGGTCTCAATAAAGAAGGTATCCTGCATGTCGCGGGCGGGATGATCCTCGGCAAAGTTCATGGAAGAGAACACATGCCAGTCGTCCTCCACTTCCGGTCCGTCGGCAATGCTGAATCCCAGCCGGGCAAAGATATCGATAATCTCATTCTTCACGATGGTCAACGGATGGCGTGTTCCCAGCTGGATGGGATAAGCGGTACGGGTCAGATCCAACTCGTCGCAACCGGTATCCTGGCTTTCAAACTGTTCCTTCAACGCGGCTATCTTCTCCTGTGCCTTGTTCTTCAGTTCATTCAGCCTCATGCCTACCTCTTTTTTCTGTTCGGCGGGCACGTTGCGGAAATCGGCCATCAGTTCGTTGATGGCCCCCTTCTTGCTAAGGTACTTGATACGGAGTGCTTCCAATTCCTCGGCATTGGAGGCTTTCAACGCTTCCACTTCCTGCAGAAGCTGTTCTATTTTAGCTATCATATCTGTTTTTGAATTATTTTCGGATAAAAACGTTGCAAAGATACAACTTTATCCATTACCAGAGAAAAAAGAAGTTGAAAATTGAAGTCCCTATCCTTCAATTTTCAACTTCTCCACTCAATTGCCTTCCGGCATCAACGGAGGGTCGTCAAGGTGATTCTGGCTGTTTTCACCCCTTTGGCTTTGGCTTCAAA
>JBJEHI010000078.1:0-43695 GCA_051875915.1 Bacteroides sp. | reverse complement strand
GATGCTCCCCTTAGGAGTGACCCTCTGAGAGCCCCTTTTTGTCCGAAATGATTACCATTTTCCCTTTCAGCTGTGATGTTTTGGATGCTAAGAAAGTAGAGGGGAACTGCGGAAATCGTTCAGCATCTGCAAGGCACTGTTCTCCGCCTCTTCCATGATCTCCCGTTCGCCGGGTCCTTTGTCGTTGATGCCGCAAAGGTGCAGGATGCCGTGTATGATGACGCGGTGTAGCTCGCGTGCATAGTCGCCGTCGGCAAACTGGTCGGCATTGGTGCGTACAGTGTCTAAGCTGATGAAGAGGTCACCGCTCAGGCGGTTGCCTTCACAATAGTCGAAGGTGATGATGTCCGTATAGTAGTCGTGCTGCAGGTATTGGCGGTTCACCTCCAGTATCCGTTCGTCCGAGCAGAAGATATAGGCAATCTCACCGATTCGTTTCGCGTAGCGGGCAGCCACGGCTTTAATCCATTCGGTCGTTTCTCTTTTTCTGATGGCGGGCATCTCCACACCATCTGTCTGATAGCTTATCATACGTCTGTAGTTATAGGGTTTGTCTGAATGTTAGTTTCCGAAGAATGCATAGCTCACGATGATGGCAGCCAGGATGCCTGCTGCGTCGGCAATCAGTCCGCAGGTCACGGCGTTGCGCGTCTTCGAGATACCTACACTGCCAAAGTAGACTGCTAATATGTAGAAGGTGGTGTCGGAGGCTCCGCGTGCCACACAGCTCATGCGTCCCACAAACGAGTCGGCTCCATACTCCTTCATGGTGTCTATCATCAGTCCGTTGGCACCGCTGCCGCTCAGGCTCTTCATCAGGGCGGTGGGCAGGGCGCCTGCAAAGCCGGTGTCCAGTCCGCAGGCTCCGGCCAGCCAGGCAATGCCGTCTACCACAATGTCCATGGCACCCGATGTGCGGAACACGGCAATGCCTACCAGAAAGGCTACTAAGTAAGGAATGATGCGGACAGCGGTGGTGAATCCCTCTTTGGCCCCTTCGATGAAGGAGTCGTACACCGGGATGCGTTTCCATACACCCCACAGGATGAAGAGCAGGATGATGGAAAAGAGCAGGATGTTGGCCACGAGGGTAGAGTAGAGACCCATCTCGTCGCGGCCGATGTGGCTGAACAGGTAGATGAGCGAGGCAAAGAAGAGGCTGATGCAGCCTATCAGCAGCAGGATGGGCTTGTTCAACAGGTTGATGCGTTGGGCTATGCTGACCGCCGTCACGCCCACAATGGTAGATACGGCGGTGGTAATCAGGGTGGGGACGAAGATGTCGGTGGGCTGTGCGGCTCCCATCTGTGCGCGGTACATCATGATGCTGACCGGAATCAGTATCAGACCGGAGGTGTTGAGCACCAGAAACATCACCATGGGGTTGGTGGCCGTGTCTTTCTGCGGGTTCAGTTCCTGCAGCTCCTTCATGGCCTTCAGTCCCATGGGAGTGGCGGCATTGTCCAGTCCCAGCATATTGGCAGAGAGGTTCATGAAGATGCTGCCCATGGCAGGATGTCCTTTGGGTATCTCTGGGAAGAGGCGGCAGAAGAGGGGGCTCAGCCAGCGGGAGAGGGCACCGATCATGCCGCTCCGCTCGCCTATCTTCATGATGCCTAACCAGAGGGAGAGGATGCCTGTCAGTCCCAGCGATATCTCAAAAGCACTCTTGGAAGAGTCAAAGGTGGCATTAATCAGTTCGGTAAAGATGTCCGTGTCGCCGAGCAGCAGCAACCTGCCCAAGGCTACAACGAAGGCGATGACGAAGAATGCGACCCAAATATAATTTAAAACCATCTGTCGTTGTTTTCGTTAGAAAATAGTATGCGCCGGCAAAAGTACAAAATATAATGCAGAAAGATGCACGCAGAAGGGAAGTAAGACGCAAAAAGAGGGATTTTATGAATAGAGTGCATGTATGTTTCGCGGATTTTACCTATTTTTGCGCAAACACATGACCATTGCCCCATGAAACGATTTATCTTTCTGTTTATTACCTGTCATCTTTTGCTCAGCACAGCGAGGCTATGGGCAGAAGAGACGAAACAATTTCATTCGCTGATGGAACAGGCTGAGATAGCCTTGTACACCGATCCCAAACTTTCATCGGCATTGGCCAGTCGGGCCATCGCCCTCTGTCCGGAGAAGAAACCCGACCGGTTGCGGGCCGAGGCCATCCTGCTCTACTGCCGGGCGGAGCAGTTGTTGGGCCATTTCGACCTGAGCATCCAGAACCTGCATAACGTACAATCCTACATCGCACCCTCCGAGAAGAAACTGAATGCCCACCGACTGTCGCTGATGGGGCGTGTCTATGGCAAGTTGGGCGATTACAACAAGGCGATAGAGCTGAACGATGAGGCTATCTCCTACTTCAAGGCCACGGGAGATTCGGCTGCGCTGGCCGAATGCTACAACGAACGGGGTGTGACGCACCACTTCATGAACGAGTTTCAGGTGGCCGAACGTTTCTTCCTGCAGGCATTGGATATCAACCGCTCGCAGCGCAACCTGCAGGGTATTGCTGCCAATCTGAACAACCTCTGTCTGTACAAGGGTAATACGGAGGAAAAACTGCGCTTCATACAGGAGGCCATCACCATCAACAAAAATCTGAACGCCAAATGGTCGTTGGGTGAAAACTACAACAACATGGGGAAGCAGCTCTACTACGGTGGCAATTACCAACAAGCGTTGGACGCACTGAAAACGGCGTATGACTATGCCACGGAAATAGGGGCACGCGAGCTGATTTGTGACAACTACGAATACTCTGCCCGTGTCTATGCCTCCATCGGCGACTATGCCAAGGCCTACACGAACCTGCAGCAGATGTATGCCCTGAGCAAGGAATTGCAGAGCAGCAACCGCCTGCGTAACATCGAGCAGGAGATTGCCTACAAGCAGTATCAGGAACAGAAGTATGCGGCCGAACAGCAGAAACAGGCTTATAAGATAGAACTGCTGAACCGGAACCTGTGGATATTGGCCATCCTCTTCGTGCTGGGACTGGCCTGCAGCTTCTATGTGTACAAGCTCTCCAAACGGCGGAAGGACCTGGAACTGGTGGAGGCACGCTACCAGTTGCAGTGCTCGGAACGTGAACTGGATGAACTGAAGCTGCACCAGCAGCAGTTGGAACTGCAGAATGTGCAGTCTGCCTTGGAGAACAGCCGGCAGGAGGCTACGACCTTTGCCGTCTTCCTGCAAAGCCGCAACGAACTGCTCGACAAGATACGCGAGATGATAAAGGAGGGTTACAAGATGGATGCAGCCAACCTGGTGCCGCACCTGAAGAAGGTGAATGCCTACATCAGCCAGTATCAGAGTGGAGACAATGCCAACAATACGTTGCTGCAGAATATTGAGGAGAAGAACCAGGCATTTGTGCAACGCCTCACCGGTCGGCATCCCGACCTGACGCAAGGAGAGATACATCTGGCTACCTTGCTCCGTGTCAATCTCTCCACCAAGGAGATTGCCATGATTACCGGAACCACTCCCAAGACCATCAACATGAACCGCTACCGGCTGCGCAAGGCACTGGCTTTGGAGGGTGAGGAGGATTTGGTGGAGTATCTGACGCGCTTTTAGGTGGAAAATAGGTTTTGTAGATATGTTTTATATTCATTTGTATCTTATAATTAGCGAATTACAAAAATGATTGTAGATAATAAAATGGTCTAAAAATTCATTTTGTAGATACTTTAATGAGGTGTATTATTAGGTCATCTCTCCCGAAATATCGTTCTTTGCCCCCATGTGAAAGCAACTCATTATTAACCTTATCAAAAAACTATCACACATGGGAAGAATGAAAAAGTATTCCTCTGTACGAAGAGCGATGATGCTATGCATGCTCTTTGTGAGTCTGATGCCGCTGACGCTGTGGGCTCAGACCATTCAAGTGACCGGTACCGTGCTGGACGCTACCGGTGAAACCATCATCGGTGCCAGCGTGCTGGAAAAAGGTACTACCAACGGTGCCATAACGGACATCGACGGAAAGTTCAGTCTGGCAGTGAAACAGGGTGCCGAACTGCAAGTAAGTTTTGTGGGATACGTGACGCAAAACGTAAAGGTGACCGGAAACCAGCCGCTGAAAATCGTGCTGAAAGAGGACAGTCAGGCACTGGAAGAGGTCGTAGTAATCGGTTATGGTACGCAGAAGAAGTCGGACGTGTCGGGTTCGGTAACGACCGTACAAGGTGACAAACTGAACAAGATGCCTACGGCCAATGCAGAAGCTGCCTTGCAAGGTATGGCTCCGGGTCTGGCCGTGAACTTCGGTAGCGGTGCAGCCGGATCGAGTGCCTCGCTGCAGGTGCGTGGTGTGACTTCGTGGGGTACGGACAACTCTCCGCTGGTCATCATCGACGGTGTGCCGGGCGACATGTCGTACTTGAACCCCGAGGACATCAAGTCGATGTCCGTGCTGAAGGATGCCGCTACGGCTGCCATCTACGGTGCACGTGCGGCTGCGGGTGTTATCTTGATTGAGACACACCGCGGTACGGAGTCGAAACCTAAAATCAATTTCTCTGCCTACTGGGGTATGGACGACCTGCCCAAAAAGCTGGATATGTGTAACAGTGCAGAGTTCATCAAGGTGCGCAAGATGGCCTTGAGCAACGCCGGTATTGACCAGAGCCGCTGGCCGGCCTACATTGCTGCCTACGAGCAGAATCCCTCGCAGTTTGCCGATACCGACTGGCAGGACGAGTACTACCGCCGCGGATTCGTACAGAAGTACAACGTGGGCTATACGGCCGGTACGGAATATAGCAACGTGGCACTGAGTGCCTTCTACTCGAAGGAGGACGCTGTAGTAATAGGTACGGGCGATGAGAAGTTCGGCTTCCGCCTGAACTCCGACGTGAAGCGCGGCAAGTGGAAGATGGGCGAAAGCATCAGCTACAGCCGTTGGGAGGCCGACATGGAGGCTAACTCCGGATTCCCTGGCATCTATCAGGTGACCAATATGGAGCCGTTGGCTCCGCTGCACGATGCGAACAACGACGGCGGTTACGGTGGTGCCATCGCCGGCATGGGTATGAGCGATGCCTGCAACATGCCCGGATATAACAATCTGGTGGACTACACCAGCGCCAACGACTACATCTCGGCTTCGGGCTATCTGCAGTTCGAGCCCATCAAGGACTTGGTAATCAAGGCTCAGGCTGCACGCAGCATCTACTTCGGCGAGACGCATACTTTTGTGCCTACGTACGAACTGGGTGTGAGAAAGACCAACTACAACGCTTCGCTGACCGAATCGCGCACCAAGACCATCAACGACCTGCTGGAACTGACGGCCAACTACAGCAAGACCTTCAACGAGGTACACAGCCTGCAGGTGCTGCTGGGTGCATCGCAGGAGGAGAAGAAGTACAACGGTATCAGCGCCTACGGACAGACGTTTGACAACAACGACCTGGATGTGCTGGATCAGGCACAGGAGAACTATAGCGTGAGCGGGTCGAGGACACGCAGCGGACTGCGTTCGGTATTCGGTCGACTGAACTACAACTACAAGATGCGTTACATGCTGATGGCTTCGTTCCGCTATGACGGTTCGTCACGCTTTGCCGACGGCAACAAGTGGGGATTCTTCCCCTCGGTATCATTGGGTTGGAACATCGCCAACGAAGGCTTCTGGGAAAACCTGAAGGAGACGGTGAACTCCCTGAAGCTGCGTCTGAGCTATGGTGGATTGGGTAACCAGAACATCGGTCTGTATCAGTACATCCCAACGCTGACCAACAACGAACGCTCGCTGAACTATCCGTTTGACGGAGCAAACTCTTCGCACGGCTATGCCATCACCGAACTGCCTTCAGTAGGTATCAAGTGGGAGACCACTATCTATAAGAACATCGGTATCGACATGGCATTGTGGAACAACAAGCTGGAACTCTCTGCTGAAGCTTATATCAAGGATACACGCGACATGCTGTCGACGAAGAACATCAGCCTCTGTACGGGCTTCGGCTCGCTGACGGTGAACGACGGCAAACTGCGCACCACCGGTTTCGAAATGCAGGCCATCTATCACGGCAGTGCAGGCGAATTCAAGTACGACCTGGACATGAACCTGAGCCACTATAAGAGCAAGCTGAAGTCGATGGCCGACCCCAACTATCTGTATGAATACGGCGTGGCACGCACCTACGTGGGTGGCGAGATCGGCGAATTCTGGGCCTACAAGACGGCAGGTATCTTCCAGAGCCAGGCCGAGGTAGACGAATGGAACAGCCAGCACGGATATACCGACAGCAAGGGCAACTGGCAGCCGCTGCAACCCAGCGCCAAGCCGGGTGACATCCGCTTCATCGACCAGAACGGTGACGGTCTGCTGGACAGCAACGACAAAATCAAGCAGGGTAGCGGTAATCCGAAGGTGGCACTGGCCTTCAACATCAACCTGGCCTACAAGAACTTTGACCTGGTGGCCAACTTCTACGGCAATCTGGGCGTGAAGCGATACAACTACACGAAGTATCAGATGCAGCGCATGGACCAGAACTTCAACTACGGACAGGAGTGCGTGAACGCATGGACGCCGGAGAACCCCAATACAGACATCCCGCGTGCCGTACAGGGCGACCCCAACGGCAACTCGCGCATCAGCGACCGCTTCATCGAGAACGGTGACTACCTGCGTCTGAACAACCTGCAGCTGGGCTACAACCTGCCCACCAAGCTGTGCAAGCAGTGGGGCATCAACAACCTGCGCTTCTACATCGGTGGTACGCGCCTCTTCACCATCACCGGTTACAAGGGTTACGACCCCTCAACGGGTTCTGCCGTGGGTCAGATGGGTGTAGACTACGCTTCGTCACCGCTGAGCCGTACCTACATGGCCGGTATCAAATTTGGTTTCTAACGGAAAAACATAATAATAACAGAACGATATGAAAGTATTGAAGAATATATTGCTTGCTACCGCCGTGTGTGGCGGTCTGTCGCTGACGGCCTGTACAGGCTCGTTCCTCGACGAGGACAGCAACCCGAACGTGCTTTCGCCATCTACCTTCTGGCAAAGCGAAACTGACATCTTGAAAGGACTTACCTCGGCATACGGTGCCTTGCAGCCCACACAATATTGGGCAGAACCCTTCGAACGCTATGTGGTAATCGACAGCTATCGCGGTGACGACTGCGACTTCCGCGCCGACGTGAGCTCGTGGATGGCATTGGCCATGTTTACCAACGAATCGACCAGCAGCCTGACCGAGGCCGAATGGACATACCTCTATCAAGGCATCAACTATGCCAACCAGTGTATCGACAACATTCCCAACGTGCCCGATGAGGTGACTACTGCCGAATTCAAGAAACAAACCGTGGCCGAGGCTCGCTTCCTGCGTGCCTACTTCTACTATCGCCTCTTCATCAACTTCGGCGAGAACCTGCCCCTCTACCAGCATCAGCTGGAGGGTACGGACGAGGAGTTCTATCCTGACCAGGCCGCTCCGGGTGAAATCGTGAAATTCATCGAGAGCGAACTGCAGGCCGTACAGGCCGATCTGCCCGAATCGTACTCGGCAGCATACGCCGGACGTGTTACACGCTATGCCGCTGCCGCACTGCTGGGCAAGTTCTATATGTTCCGTCACGAAATGGCGAAGGCCGAGGCCGAACTGGCCAAGCTGATAGGCAAGTTCTCGCTGATGCCGAACTACTTTGACAACTTCGACGGGCTGCACAAGAACAATGCCGAGTCGGTGTTCGAGGTACAGTTCTCCTGCGACCGTGGTGCCGGCCAGCGTGAATACAACCTGTTTGCCGTACACTTGGCTTCGGAGGCTGCATTCGACGGCGGTTACGAGGAGGCCTATCCTACACCTTGGTTGTTTGAGACCATGAAGAAGGACCTGACGGTAGACGGTAAGTACAGTGAGCGTCTGCTCCGTACCATCGTATTCGACGATCCCGACTGCCACACGGCTTACTATGGCGAAGGCGAGTCGTTCTCCGACTATCACAGCGAGGGACAGATTTTCTGGAACAAATTTGTGCTGGACTCTCCGTCCGAAAGTCAGTGGTGGGGATATAGCGACTTCAACTATCCCATCATCCGCTACGCCGATGTGCTGCTGCTCTATGCCGAGTGTTTGAACGACCGTGGTGCTACCGACGAAGCCATCGACTACATCAACGAGGTACGTGCCCGTGTCAACGTAGTGCCTCTGCAGAAGGGTATGAGCAAGGCCGAGGTATTGAAACATCTGCAGGATGTAGAGCGTCCGTGCGAGCTCTCGTTGGAAGGCTCACGCTGGTACGACCTGATTCGTTGGGGTATCGTGGACAGCGCATTGAAGGAGCACAACAAGCCGTATGCTACCAATTTTGTAGATACCAAGCACACCATGCTGCCCATCCCGCACAAGGAATTCCTGATGAATCCGGATTGGGTTCAGAATCCGGGATACAGCAAGTAAGTTTGTAGGGGCGGAATATCTTCCGCCCTCACAGAGGTAACAATTTGTAGGGGCGGACCTATGTGTCCGCCCAAAACCGTACGCTATCGGATTCAAGGCGCAAGATGTTCCGCCCCCACAAACCTACGAAACTTGCAAAATTGTTAATTTTAAATGGTAATTGCTAATTGTTGACTGTTGATTGCACGCAGTCCATTTTAAATTGTTAATTTTAAATTTCAAATTACTCAAGTTTTAAATTATAGAACATTAATCTTAAATTAAAATGAAATTCCCCTTCCTCTTCGGTGCAGCTGCACTTTGCCTGCTTACGGCATGTACCCCGTCGCAACAGTCCGGTGGTGGAGAAGCGCTTCTCTCCCGACAGGACGACTTTTATAACCTGATAGATATTAAAAACGTACCCACGCAACCCCGCAACCGGTACGTTGACCTGAACCTGTTTGCCGACCTGGGTGCCTGGTCGGGGTATGCACTGCCTGAAAACCAGAGCAGCCAGTATGCCGGCGCCTTTATCGGCCCTATGACGATGAACGGATACGGATGGATGGCTGCCACGCTGGCACAACCCATCCTGCAGGTGAACGGCAAGCCCTATGACATGGCACGCAACGTGCAGACGGCCAAATACCTGCCCGGACGGTTGGTACAAGAGTACGCTGACGAGCAGATACGGATGGTCACCGAGCTCTGCTTCGCCACCCAACGCACAGCGGTGGTGCGCACAACGATAGAGAACCGAAGTGCAGAGGCCGTGACACTCTCTATGAATTGGAGGGGAGGAACCTTCCCTGGCACAGCCCAATGGCGGACAGAGGGAAACGTAGCCACAGCCATGCGTCTGCGCGACTCGGCACAAGTAGCAACCAACTACCTGACGGCAGAAACGCTGGAGTGCGTGGGACAAGACAGCCTGCAGGTGGTAGAGAAGAAGGAACTGAAACTGCAACCGGGCGAAACCTATCGCTCGCGCTATGCACAGAGTGTAGTGCTGACAGGGGAAGATCTGGCAGCTGAAGTGGCTATGGCGGCAGCGGCCGACATAGACCGCTGTTTCGACGAAAATACCCTCCGCTGGAACAGCTGGCTGCAGAAGCTGCTGGGCGGAGAAAGTCGATTCCTGAAAGACAACAAATACCGCCGCGTGCTGGTGAAGGCCATGATGACTCTGAACAGCAACTGGCGTTCGCCGGCCGGAGACATCTTCCATGCCGGCAGCAATCCTTCGTACACGGGATTCGTAGACGGCATCTGGTCGTGGGACTCGTGGAAGATTGCTTCGGCCAACGTCATCTACAACCCGGAGATGGCGAAGGACGAGATGCGCACGCTCTTCGACTACCAGGCACCCGACGGCATGGTGCCCGATTACATCAGCTATAACAAAAAGTATAACAACTGGCGCGACTCGAAGCCGCCTGTAGCCGCCTGGGGCGCGATGAATGTCTATCGGGCTACGGGTGACAAGGAGTTCCTGGCCGAGATGTTCGACAAACTGATGAAGTTCCACCAGTGGTGGTACGACAAACGCGACCACGACCGCAACGGTGTGTGTGAATATGGTTCGACGGACGGCACGCTGATTGCCGCCTGTTGGGAGAGCGGTATGGACAACGGCGTGCGCTTTGACGATGCGGTGATGCTGGAGAACGGCGAGAAGGCCTGGTCCATGAATCAGGAGAACATCTGCCTGAACTCGTTCCTCTATGCGGAAAAACGCATTCTGGCCGAGATGGCCGAGATACTGGGACAAAAGGAACTGGCCGGAAAACTGACGAAGGATGCAGATGCACTGGCCGAGTTTGTACGTACCCGCATGTGGGACGATGAAACAGGCTTCTTCTACGATACCCGTTTGGGTACGGGTGAGCCTGTGCGTGTGATGGGTGCCGAATGCTGGTTGCCGCTGTGGGCGGGCATCGCCACACAGGAGCAGGCCAAGCGTGTGATGGAGAAGATGATGGATCCGAACAAGTTCAATTCGACGTTGCCGCTGGGCACGCTGGCCGTAGATCATCCGCGCCTGCGCCCTGTACGCGGATATTGGCGTGGCCCTGTCTGGGTTGATCAGGTGTACTTCGGAATCAGCGGATTGCGTCGCTACGGCTTTCAAAAGGAGGCTGACAGCCTGGTGCGTAAGTTCATCGACAATGCCCAGGGACTGACGACCGACGGACCCATTCACGAGAATTACAACCCGCTGACGGGCGAAGCGCTGAATGCGCCCAACTTCGGTTGGTCGTCGGCTGTGATTATCAAGATGCTATTGGAAGACAAGTGACAATGAGAAAGTTCTGGATTGCGCTGGCCCTGATGGCTCCATGGATGGCAGCGCATGCACAATATGACGGCACTCCCATGCAGAAGACGCAGGAGGAGGCCAAGAAAACGGAGCAAGCCGAAAGGAAGGGAAAATATCCGCACTCGGACAACGACTGGGAGAACTTCGACGTGCTGCATATCAACCGGCTGCCTTCGGCGGCCACCTTCATGGGATATCCTACACGTGAACTGGCACAACAGAACGAGCGTGACCGCTCACCGTGGGTGGTGTCGCTCAACGGCACATGGAAGTTCCATTATACGCCGCGTTCCGACCAACGTCCCATGGACTTCTGGCGGAAAGGGTACGACCTCTCCGGCTGGAACGAGATAAACGTACCCTCTAACTGGGAGATGGAAGGCTATGGATATCCCTTCTACGTGGGGGCAGGATATGGTATCAAGAAGAATCCGCCCCTGATAGCGGTGGAAAACAGCCCTGTGGGATCATACAAGCGTACGTTCACCCTGCCCGACGGATGGAAGGAGAGCCAGGTGGTGCTCTACTTCGGTGGAGTGGCCTCGGCCTTCTACGTTTGGGTGAACGGTGAAAAGGTAGGCTACTCGCAGGACTCGAAGACACCCTCGGAATTTGATGTCACGCCCTATGTGAAGAGCGGTGAGAACGAGGTGGCTGTCGAAGTGTTCAAGTTCAGCGACGGTTACTACCTGGAGGACCAGGACTACTGGAGGCTGGCGGGCATACAGCGCGATGTGTACCTCTATGCACGTCCCAAGGTGCATGTGCGCGACTTCGAGGTGGTGACCGACCTGGACCGTACCTATACCGATGCCGACCTGCATCTGTACATCGAGTTGGGCAATGCCGGCAAAGGACGCATCAAAGGGGCTGAGGTGGAAGCTGAGCTGCTGGATGCGGAGGGACATACCGTCTATAGGGAACGGAAGGTCTGGAACGCTGCCGACAGCGTGATGCATCTGACACATCATGTGGAGAAGCCGTTGTTGTGGAGTGCCGAGAAACCCAACCTCTACCAGTTGATGCTGACGCTGCGCACAGGCGGAAAGCCCCGGCAGTACATTTGCCGGCAGATAGGCTTCCGTGAGTGCGAAATACGTCATGCACAGCTGTTGGTGAACGGAAAGCCTATCTACATCAAGGGTGTGAATCGCCACGAGCACGACCCCCATCGCGGACATGTGGTGGATGAGGAGTCGATGCTGCAGGACATCCGTCTGATGAAGGAGAACAACATCAACTGTGTGCGCACGTCGCACTATCCCAATGACCCCCGCTGGTATGAGCTATGCGACCGCTACGGACTCTATGTGGTGGACGAGGCCAATATAGAGAGTCACGGCATGGGTTACAAGCCCGACCAGTGTCTGGCCAACCAACCGGAGTGGCAGAAGGCCTTCATCGACCGCACGGAGCGTATGTTCCAGCGTGACAAGAACCATCCCTGTGTCATTATCTGGAGTCTGGGTAACGAAACGGGCGAAGGGTGCAACTTTGCAGCCACATATCGCTGGATGCATGCACACGACCGCTCCAACCGTCCCGTCCACTCGGAGGACGGCATCAAGGGACCTTATACGGACATCTTCTGCCCGATGTACAAGAAGATTGACGTGCTGCTGAACCATACCCTCTATCTGCCGACGAAACCGCTGATACTGTGCGAGTATGCACATGCCATGGGTAACAGCGTGGGCAATCTGCAGGACTATTGGGACGTGATAGAGAAATATCCTTCGCTGCAAGGCGGACACATCTGGGACTGGGTGGACCAGGGATTCAGTGCCAAGAACGGGAACGGTACACCCTATTGGGCCTACGGAGGCGACCTGGCTCCGGAAGGGACTCCCAGTTCGGCCAACTTCTGCATGAACGGACTGGTGGCTGCCGACCGCTCGCTGAAACCGCACATCCACGAGGTGAAGAAGGTGTACCAGAACATCGCATTCCGGCTGGCCGACTACCACGAGGGACTGATAGAGATAGAGAACAAGTTCTTCTTTACGGACTTGAGCGACTTTGATTTCGGATGGAGACTGGAAGGAAATGGTAAACAGATAGCCGAAGGAAACATTGAAAATGTGTCGTTAGCTCCGGGTGCGAAAGCTCTGTTCCGCACGGCACTGCCTGCCATCACACCCCGTCCGGGTGTGGAGTACTTCCTGCGCTTCAGTGCCCGTCAGAAGCGAGGTGAGGGGCTGCTGAAGGCAGGTATCGAACTGGCTTCGGCGCAAGAGAAGCTGCCCTTCTACCGCGAAGCTGTTCCATCGCAGGAGCCCGGCGAAGCGGTACGTGCAGAGGAGAACGGACAGATGCTGACACTGCGTGCCGGCAACTGGCAGGTGGGATTCGACAAGACAACCGGTGCCCTCTGCTCGTGGCAGGACGGCGGCAAGGAGTGGATAGAGGAACCGCTGCGTCCCAACTTCTGGCGACCGGTGACCGATAACGATATGGGCAACGGTATGCACCGCACGCTGCGTGCCTGGCGCGAAGCCGGTGCCAAGGCTCGGCTGCTGCAGATGGAGCATCGTGCAGACGAAGCGAACTGCCGTTACGAGGTGACATCGACCTATGCGCTGGACAGCGTAGCAGGCTCTACCTTCCGCATTGCTTACCGTATGGAGGGAGGCAAGTGGCTGGACGTAGAGTGCCTGTTTGTGCCGGCTCACGATACCTTGCCCCTGATGCCCCGTATGGGTGTGAGCCTGACGTTGAAACGCGAGGCTGTGAATATGACGTGGCTGGGACGTGGACCGCACGAGAACTATTGCGACCGCAACACATCGGCTTACGTGGGTCTCTATAGCGGGGATGTGACGAAGGATTGTTTCCTGTACGACCGTCCGCAAGAGGCCGGCAACAAGACCGACGTGCGTTGGATGAGTCTGACCGACGCGCACGGACAGGGAGTGAAAGCGGTGGGCCAGCCGCTGCTGAGTACCAGTGCCTGGCCTTACGACCCGGCATCGATGGACGAGCCGGGTACCCGCAAGAGCCAGCGCCACCAGTGTGACGTACGTCCCGGCAAGGGCATTACGTGGAACATCGACCGGATGCAGATGGGCGTAGGAGGTGATACCAGTTGGGGTGCTTTCCCCCACCAGCCCTATCTGATACCGGCCGAACGGCAGACCTTTGCTTTCCGGTTGCTTCCGGCAGGCAGGGAATGATAGGTAGGGCGGGCCTATGTGTCCGCCCGAGATACCGATGACATGTGGTTTTGGGCGCAAAATATTGCGCCCCTACAACTGTCGGCGAATGATAAAGCCGAAACTTGAATAATTTTAAAAGGAAAAGGATATGTTTACTATTATCGGACTGATGCTTACCGGCATGTGTGTGGGCTATCTCTTCAGAAAGCGGAACACGGCATGGATACAATCTGTCATCACGTTGCTTATCTGGCTGCTGCTCTTCATCTTGGGATGGGAGACGGGCGGTAATGAGCGTGTTGTCAACGGGCTTCATACGCTGGGAATAGAGGCACTGTTGCTGACCTTGGCAGGCACGTTGGGTAGCGTTGTTGCGGCCAAGATACTTTGGCAGGCCACGGCGCGTAAGGTCTCTTCGGCAGTCTCCACTCCCCTTGAGGAGCCGTCTGGTGTGCAGGCCGACGGTGATACACCGCGTCATGCCACCTGGCACGCCCTGAAGGGCAGTTTAGTCATCGTCAGTTTCTTCGTGGCGGGGGCATTACTGGCCTGGCTGCATTGCATGCCCTTCGACGTGGCGCAGACCGACATCGGCTTCTATGCCTTGGCTGCTTTGATGACCTCGGTGGGCATCAGTATCGGCAGCGACCCCCAGACGTTGCGCAACTTCCGCTCGCTGCATCCCCGCCTGTTGTGGCTGCCCCTCTGTACCATTGTGGGTACGTTGGCCGGATGCGCGTTGCTCAGCGTAGTGCTGCAGGAACGTTCGCTCACCGACTGTCTGGCCGTAGGTTCGGGCATGGGGTACTACTCCCTCTCCAGCATCTTCATCACCGAATATCGCGGTGCCGAGCTGGGTACGGTAGCACTGTTGGCCAACATCAGCCGCGAGATACTCACCTTGCTGACCGCTCCCTTGCTGGTACGTCTGTTCGGACGACTGGCTCCCATCGCTGCCGGCGGAGCCACTACGATGGACACCACGTTGCCGGTCATTGTCCGTGCATCGGGGCGCGATTTGGTGGTCGTATCCATCTTCCACGGTTTTCTGACCGATTTCAGCGTACCCTTTCTGGTGACGCTGTTCTGTTCGTTGTAACTGATTTATGATACTTAATACTTTATCAACCATGAGAAACAGACTATCCATATTGTTGATGGCTCTGCTGAGTGCAGCCCCGCTATGGGCCGATCGCGAGCCTTGGCAAGATCCGCAGGTCAATGAGCTGCAGCGCGAGCCGATGCATGCCCATTTCATCCCTTATATTGATGAGGCACACGCCTTGCAGCAACGTGCCTTGCCGTCGGAGCACCGCTTCCAGGTTGCTCCCAAGGCCGAACGCCGCATTTCGTTGGACGGCACATGGCGATTCCATTACGCAAAGAACGAGGCCGAACATCCAGCCGACTTTTACCGACAGGGGTACAGCACCCGTCGCTGGAGCACCATCGAGGTGCCGGGTAGTTGGGAGCTGCAAGGGTTCGATGCTCCCATCTACACGGACACGCGCTACCCCTTCCCCGCCAATCCGCCCTACGTGCCGCAGGACTATAATCCCGTGGGAGCTTACGTGCGCGATTTCACCGTGCCCGACCATTGGCAGGGAATGGACATCTTTCTGGACTTCGAGGGCGTAGAGTCAGCCTACTATGTGTGGGTCAACGGTCAGCTGGCCGGCTATGCCGAGGACAGCCGCCTGCCTTCGCACTTCGATGTCACCCGCCTGCTGCGCCGCGGAACCAACCGTCTGGCAGTGAAGGTGATGCGCTACAGCGACGGTTCCTACTTAGAGGGACAGGACTACTGGAAATACAGCGGCATAGAGCGCAGTGTCTACCTGTTGGCCCGTCCGCACAGCCGCATAGCCGACTTCCGCTTGGATGCTTCGTTGGTCAACGATTATCGCGACGGAGCCCTTTCGCTGCAGATTGACATGATGCGTCCGCAGCAGGGTGCACGGGTAGAGGTGAAGGTGATGGACGGACAGCAGACCCTCTACCGTCACGTGCAGACCATGGAGCGCGACGAACCGTCGTGTACCTTCAGCCTGCAGCACGACTTCGCGTCGGTGGATGCCTGGACAGCCGAGACACCCCGCTGCTACACGTTGGTAGTGAGCCACTACGATGCCTCGGGTCGGCCTCAGGAGAGTTTTACCCATCTGTTCGGCTTCCGCACAGTGGAGATGAAGAATGGCATGCAGCTTATCAATGGACAGGCGGTGCTGTTCCGTGGCGTGAACCGTCATGAGCACGACCCCCACAAGGGACGTACCATCGATGTGACCTCCATGCTGACGGATATCCGCCTGATGAAGCAGCACAACCTGAATGCCGTGCGCAACTGCCACTATCCCAATAACGCCGCCTGGTACGAGCTCTGCACGGAGTATGGCCTCTACTTGGTGGATGAAGCCAACATCGAGAGCCACGGCATGGAAGACCATCCCTGGCGCACGTTAGCCAACCAACCTGAGTGGGAACTGCCCTTCCGTCAACGTATGGAGCGCATGATAGCGCGCGATCGCAACTTCACTTCCGTCGTCACCTGGAGCATGGGCAACGAGAGCGGCTACGGCCGTCACTTCGAGACCCTCTATCACCTGACCCATGCCACTGACCCCACCCGTCCCGTGCAGTACGAAGGGGGTGGCTACGATGCCAAGAGCGACATCTACTGCCCCATGTATGCCCGCATCTGGGCTTTGCGCCGCCATGTGAACCAGCGCGACGCGCGTCCCCTCATCCTCTGCGAGTATGCCCACGCCATGGGCAACAGCGTAGGCAATCTGCAGGACTACTGGGACCTCATCTACCGCTACGACCAGTTGCAGGGCGGCTTTATTTGGGACTGGGTAGACCAGACCTTTGCCACCCGTGACGAGCAGGGCAACGACATCTGGGCTTATGGAGGTGACATGGGCTTTGTAGGCGTGGTGAACGACTCCAACTTCTGCGCCAACGGCCTGCTGGCTGCCGACCGTACGCCCCATCCGCACCTCTACGAAGTGAAGCGGGTGCTGCAGCCCATCCACTTCGAGCCCCTTCCCTTCACCGTAGGCAACATCAGCGTGACCAACCGTCACGACTTCATCACCTTGCGCGGCTACCTACTTCGTTGGAGTGTGGAGTGCAACGGACTCCGCGAGGCCGGCGGCGAGATGGAGCTGCCCGATGTGGCTCCCCGCTGCCAGAGTCGCCTCACCCTGCCGCTTCCCCCGCTGCCTGCCGACGGGCGCGAACGTTTCCTCACCCTACGGGCCGTCACTCGTGCCGAGGCTCCCATGGTGCCGACCGGTCACGAGGTAGCCACCGCCCAGTGGATGCTGCCTTGCAGTGGTGATTCCTCTGTCACGGTGGCAGCTTCGCCCTCGGGTGCCGCTCCGTTGCGTGTACATCGCACGGCCGACACGCTGCTTACCGTCGCAGGCGAAGGCTTCTCTGTCCTCTTCTCCACCCGTAGCGGTCAGTTAGAGCAGATAGTCAGCGACGGCCAGCCCCTGCTGCTGCAGGGCGTGCAACCCTCCTTCTGGCGACCGCTGACGGACAACGACATCCCCAACGGCCACCTTACCCGCTGTGCCACGTGGCGGCAGGCCGGTAGTCAAGCTCGTCTGGTTCGTATGGAAACCGACGATGCGCCTGCTGCAGCCGATGGCAGCGTCATCGTCACCTCTGTCTACGATATGGAGCGTCAGCAGAGCCGGCTTACCTTGACCTACACCGTCCGTCCGGAGGGCAGTGTCCACGTCAGCGTCAGCTTCCGTCCCGGCAATCTGCCTCTGCCCGAGATGCCCCGTATGGGTGTTCATTTAGTGCTCCGTCCGCAGTACGACAACCTCACCTATCTGGGCCGCGGCCCGCACGAGAACTATGCCGACCGCCTCACCTCTGCTCTCATAGGCCGTTACAGCTCTACCGTATGGCAGCAGTACCATCCCTACGTACGTGCGCAGGAGACGGGCAACCACTGCGATGTGCGCTGGCTCACCCTGACCGATGCCGTTGGCGCGGGTCTGCGTGTCGAAGGCGATGTTCCCTTAGGCTTCAGTGCCTGGTGCTTCCCTATGGAGCAGTTGGAGTACCGGCCTTCGCAGCAGGAGCGGCGCCACGGAGGCAGCATCCGTCCACAGCCCTTGGTATGGCTCAACATCGACCAGCAGCAGATGGGCGTAGGAGGTGACAACACGTGGGGCGCACAGGTGCATCCCGAGTACACGCTCACCCCGCACAGCCGCGCGTTCGGCTTCACCCTGCGTCTGTGTCGTCCATAGCGTCCCTCTTCACCTGCACACCTCCTTTGACGATCCGTACCATGGCACACCTTCTGCTTCTCCTGCTCTTCGGCCTGCTCGCCGCCTGTGTCCGTCCCTCGGCCACAGGCGACGAGCCTACCTTGGCCGACGGCTACCCCCACATCCTGCCCGTGGCCTGTGGCCCGGATGCCGACAGCCTCGCCTCCCTTCCCACGCCCGGCTTTACCGATGCCGGAGCGTGGTTCTCCTTCGCCCTGCCGGATAGTCTGCGGCCCCTCTGCGGCTTCTGCGGTCCCTACAGCCTCTATGCTCCCCGTCCTACGGCTTGGGCAGAGGCTGCCGTCACCCTGACCGCTACCGACAGCCCCTCCGCTCCGTGCCGCCTCCACGCCCTTTGCCATCAGCCCGGTCTGCTCCGCATGGAGGCTACCCTGCCTGGCAACGGACAGGTAGGCCAGCAGTTGCTCTTTGCCGATGCTACCACCGCCCTGCTGCGCCTCACACCGCACACCACTGCTCCCCTCTGCCTCACGGGTACAGGCTGGCATCCCTTGGTGCGTCTTACCTTAGAGGGGCACTGCGTGGTGGCCCGTCGCGCCGACCGAACGGACGAGATGTTGGTGTTGGCCTTCCCGCCCGACGTCAGCTTGCAGCTTGCACCCGATGGCTCCAATTACCGTGCCCTGCTGCCTCCTGCCGAAGGCTCGGGAACCGACCGTCAGATATGCCTCTCCATCTCCCTGCTCATTGGGCATGTACCCCACGAGGCTGTTCTCTCCCGCGTATGGCAGCTCACGCAGTGGCCCGCATCTGCTTGGCAGCAGTCGCGCCAGCGTTGGCAGCACTATTTGCAGCGTCTGGCCCTGGCCGTGGGCACACCCCGCCCCGCCCGTAGTCAGGTGCAGGCACTCACCGTGCTGGTAGGTGGTTGGCGCAGTCGCAGGGAGGGGCTGCTCCACGGTGCCATCTTGGCTCCTGCCGGTGCGACGGACTCCCTGCCGTACTTGCCGGTCGAAGCGGGCTTTGTCCATGCGGCCGCCCTCTCGCTCTTCGCTCCCCAATTGGCGCAGAGCCAGTTGCGTGCCCTTTTCGATTACCAGCAACCCGATGGCAGCTTGCCATGCCGCCTCACGCTATCTGCTCCCGTAGCCTGCGGTCCGGTACCGTCTGCGCACGTGTTGCCTGCCTGCCATGCCGTAGAGTTTCACTTCCTCCATACAGCTGATACCGCCTTTGTGGCTGAGATGTATCCCCAGCTCTGTGCCTACTGTCGCGGGCTGCAGCAGGCCGGGGGTGCGGTGCCTGTGCTGTCGCCGGGGGCTGTCCAGGCCGAGGGTGTCAGTCTGGCGCGTCTGGCCCGACTGTTGGGTCGTTCGCTTCCCCCGCTGGCTGCCTCGTCCATGTCTGTGCCCGCCTCGCCTGCCGCTGCCTGCGGCAGTCCGTCTGCCATGCAGCCATTAGGTGCTGCCCTGCTGCTGTTGCAGGCCTGCACACCATCCACGCAGGCATCCCTGCACGGCGTATGGCTTGATGTTGCAGCTGCGGACAATCTGTAATTCGCCGAAATCACTCCTTAGCTTGCTTCACTCTTATCCTTAGGTTGGTTCAGTCGTATACTGAGCCTATTTCAGTCGTATACTTAGGTACCGTTCACCCTACGGTGAACGAGCGTTCGCCCCGGGGTGAACGAGCGTACACCGTCCGTTGAACGAGCGTTCACCGAAGGGTGAACGGTATTTCAGTCGTATATTGAAATAATCTAACCATAGGACTGAAATAACCTAACCCTACGACTGAAAGTATCTCCCTATAAGAATGAGGGAATCATGCAAGCATGAAAGCTTACTCAATTTGGATAAAACCTCACGTTCGGGAAAGCAAATAAATTTCCTTTCCTCTCGCTTACTCGGTTTTGCACTATCTTTTGATAAGATAGGCTGCATTTCGGAATAACTTTTTCATGCAAGCATGAAAGTTCTTCACTCAATTTGCACTATCTTTGTAAAATATTGAGGGCATGAATTTTATTAAATATGGAAGATAATAATAAAATACTTATATATACGGATGGTAAAGGGCTTACTAAAATAGATGTAAAGCTTGAAGAGGATACTTTATGGCTCACACAAGCGCAGATGTGCGAGCTGTATCAGACCAGTAAATCGAATGTAAGTGAGCATATTAAGCATATTTTTGAAGAAGGCGAATTGCAGGAGGATGCAGTTGTTCGGAAATTCCGAACAACTGCCGCAGACGGTAAATCATATATGACTACATTCTATAATTTAGATATGATAATCGCTCTCGGTTATCGTGTCCGTTCCATCATAGCAACCCGATTTCGTCAGTGGGCAACCCAGCGGTTGAAAGAGTATATGATTAAAGGATTTGCTCTGGATGACGACCGTTTGAAACAGCTTGGAGGTGGAGGCTATTGGAAAGAGTTGCTGGAACGCATTCGAGATATACGTGCAACAGAGAAGGTGCTTTATCGGCAAGTCTTGGAGATTTATGCAACCAGCATCGACTATGACCCACGGGCATCTGTGTCGAAGGAGTTTTTCAAAAAAGTACAAAACAAAATACACTATGCCGTACATGGACATACGGCGGCGGAACTGATTGTAGAACGTGCCGATGCTGAAAAAGATTTTATGGGGCTTCTTACTTTCAGGGGCAATCAACCTACTTTAATAGAGGCTCGTACGGCCAAGAATTATTTAGACGATAAGGAACTTCGTGCTATGGGGCAATTAGTTTCCGGATATTTGGATTTCGCCGAACGACAGGCAGAACGTGAGCGACCAATGACGATGAATGATTGGGCCAACTATTTGGACCGAATTCTTACGATGTCGGGCGAACAGTTGTTGTTGGATGCCGGCAGAGTGTCGCATGAAGATGCCATGGAACATGCCACAAATGAATATAAAAAATATAAACAACGCACCATCAGCGATGTGGAGCAGGATTATCTCAACTCCATCAGGCGAATAGGCAATATGGGTAAGAAAGGGCTATAATTAATTTTCGCGTTGTAAAAAGTGATATACTTTCAATTATTTTCCGTATTTGATAAGATAGGCTGCATTTCGGAATAACTTTTTCATGCAAGCATGAAAGTTCTTCTCTCAAATTGCACTATCTTTGTTGCATGAAACGAGATATTATTACCTGGATACTACCTATATTGTGCCTGTTATCGTCCCTCTGCCATGCGCAGCCGAATCGCATCGTGTGTGGCGATGAACGGATGGACGTCTACTTTCCCCTGCTGCAAGGCAGGCGTATTGCCCTTTTTACCAACCATACGGCCTGTGTAGAGGGCATCCATCTGCTGGATGTGCTGCGCCAACAGCAGATAGATGTCAGGCTGGTGTTTGCACCCGAACATGGATTTCGTGGCAATGCGGATGCCGGACAACTGCTGGCCGACGATACCGATGCGGCCACGGGATTGCCCGTACGCTCACTCTATGGAGGCGCGGCAGGCAGCCGTCCGTTGCCACAGGACATGCAGCGCTTTGACGTACTGCTGGTGGACATACAAGACGTAGGGTGTCGATTCTATACCTATCATATCACCTTGTGTGCGCTGATGGAGGCCTGCAGCCGTGCCGGCAAGGAGGTGGTGCTGCTGGACAGACCCAATCCGAACGGGCACTATGTGGACGGCCCGCTGCTGGACACGGCCCGCTACACGTCGGCTGTGGGTAGGCTGCCCATACCTGTGGTACATGGGCTGACGTTGGGCGAACTGGCACGCATGGCTGTGGGCGAGGGGTGGATAGAGGGTGCGCACGACTGCCGCTTGACGGTGGTGCCTTGCCTGAACTACACCCACAGTACGTACGTGGAGCTGCCCATACCTCCATCGCCCAACCTGCCCGATGCGAAGAGCATCGCACTATATCCCTCTACCTGCTATTTTGAAGCCACACCCGTCAGTGTGGGACGGGGCACGGACCGCCCCTTCCAGCTCTATGGCCATCCGGACATGAAGCGTGACAGCAGCACGTACAGCTTCGTGCCCCGCAGCCGTACGGGTGCCAAGAGACCACCGCTGATGGATAAGGTTTGCTATGGAACGGACCTGGGAAACCTGCCGATAGAGGAGATACGCAGCAGGGGCATCAACTTAGGGTATCTGATAGACGCATACCGACGGATGGGATGCAGGGCCGACTTCTTTTCGCCCTTCTTCGAGCGACTGATAGGGGTAGACTATGTGCGCACGATGATAACGGAAGGCCGGGAGGCGGCAGAGATAGAGGCCGTATGGCGCGGGGATGTGGCTCGCTTCAAGGAGCAGCGCAGGCCCTATCTGCTCTATCCGGAATGAGAAGAGAGAACGAAACAGAAAAACGGGAGGAACAACGACGATGATAGTATGTTTAGTGATAGCCCTCTATCTGGGAGGAATGCTGCTGATATCGTGGCGCACGGGGCGTGGAGCCGACAGCCATGGTTTCTTTACGGGAGGCCGACGGTCGCCCTGGCCCGTGGTGGCCCTGGCCATGGTGGGAGCGGGCATATCGGGGGTTACCTTTGTGTCGGTGCCCGGTGCCGTGGAGGCCGACGGATGGAGCTACCTGCAGATGGTGCTGGGATTTGTAGCGGGAGCAGCCGTGGTGGCCTGGGTGCTGATACCGCTGTTCTACCGGATGAAGCTGGTCAGCATATACGGCTACCTGCAGCAGCGTTTCGGTAACGTGAGCTATCGTACAGGAGGATGGATATTCTTTGTCAGCAAGCTGATGGGAGCCTCGGTGCGCTTCTACGTGGTGTGTGTGGTGCTGCAGGCCATCGCCTTCGACCCCATGCACGTGCCATTCGTGCTGAATGTGCTGCTGACGGTGGGTCTTATCTGGCTCTATTCGCAATGGGGAGGGGTGAAGTCGATGATATGGACCGACTCGCTGAAAACCTGCTGCCTGCTGCTCTCTGTGGTGGGGTGCATCGTACTGGTGGCCCGAAGCCTGCAGATGGACGCATGGGAGACAATCACGGCCATAGGCAGACATCACTCGTGCAGGATATTCTATCTGGATGACGTGAACGACGGACACTACTTCTGGAAGCATTTCACGGCAGGCATCTTTCTGATGATAGCCTGTACGGGACTGGACCAGGACCTGATGCAGCGCACGCTGAGTTGCAGCGACAGCCGGAAGGCGCAGAAGAACATGATGGTGAGTGCCGTGGCGCAAGTGCCGCTGATAGCGCTGTTTTTGGTGCTGGGCACGCTGCTCTGTCTGTACAAGGAGCACTATCCGGCAGAGGTGGCCGGGGCGGCAGGAGACAGCCTGTTTGCTACGGTGGTGTGGAGCGAACGCTGTCCGCGTGTAGTAGGCATTGCCTTCGTCATCGGACTGATATCCGCAGCCTATTCGGCAGCAGGGTCGGCATTGACGGCACTGACTACCTCGTTCACGCTGGACATTTTGCAGGCTGACCGCGGACACGACGAAAGGTACCTTACCCGCATCCGGCGCAGGGTACACGTAGGCATGGCGCTGCTGATGGCGGCTGTCATCATCGTCTTCTACTATATGAACGATGACAGTGCCATCAATGCCGTCTACAGATTGGCTGCCTACACGTATGGTCCCATACTGGGGCTGTTTGCCTTCGGACTGGTGTGCCGGTGGCCCGTACGTGATGCCTGGGTACCTGTGGTGGTAGTGGCCGCTCCGCTGTTGTGCTACGTATTGCAGACGCATAGCGAACAATGGTTGGACGGCTATCGCATCGGTTTTGAACTGATCATCCTCAATGCTGTGGTCACGATGATGGGGATGATGATGATACGAACTAAAAAAACTGCAAACTCATAAACTAAAAAACTTATAAACTCACAAACTTATAAGCTCACAAACTTAAAAACTAAAAAAAGTGATTACATGTTTTTTGCCGGACAACGGCGAAGAGGCAAACCGACGGAACAGGGAAGCGTGGATGGCCTGTCCGATGGTGCATCAGGTCAATGTGATGCACGAATCCTTCTATGCCACCGCTACGCTGCGCAACGTGGCCGATGCAGCCACTACGCCTTATACACTGATCTGCATGTGTACTGAGGCCATACAGCCGGGAACCTACGCACTGCAACGCATGACGGACATAGCCGAAGCAAGCGGTGCCGACCTGCTTTATGCTGACTACTGCCTGCAGCGGACGGACGGCAGCAGGGTGGAGATGCCCGTCATCGACTACCAGAAGGGCTCGTTGCGCGACGATTTTGACTTCGGTCCGCTGTGGTTGCTGCGTACCGACCGACTGAAGGAGGAGGTCGCCCGGATGGACGAAACGTACCGTTGGGCCGCCCTGTACGACCTGCGCCTGCGCCTGAGCCGACGCAGTCTGCCACTGCGTGTGAACGAGACGCTCTATACGGTGGTGGAAGGAATGCCGGGTGCGCAATCCGCCCGCGAGGCACAGCACTTTGCCTACGTGGATCCGCGCAACCGGGAGCGCCAGCTGGAGATGGAGCGTGTCTGCACTCGCCATCTGCAGGCCATAGGGGGCTACCTGGAACCGCGTTTCAGCGAGATAACTCTGCAGGCGGACGGGACGCAGTGGCTCTGCGAGGCATCGGTCATCATACCGGTACGCAACCGCGTGCGCACCATCGGCGATGCCATACGGTCGGCACTCGGCCAGGAGGCTCCGTTTGCCTTCAACGTGATAGTGGTGGACAATCACTCGACCGACGGCACTACGGAGGTCGTCCGCAGGTGGGCGGCGGAGGATGCAAGGGTGATACACCTGGTGCCTGCACGCACGGACTTGGGCATAGGCGGATGCTGGAACGAGGCGATACACCACAGGCTGTGCGGCAAGTTTGCGATACAGCTGGACAGTGACGACCTCTACAGCGACTCACACACGCTCCGCACGATGGTGGAGGCCTTCTACCGGCAGCGGTGTGCCATGGTGGTGGGCAGCTACCGGCTGACGGACTTCGAGCTGAACACGCTGCCGCCGGGGGTGATAGACCATCGGGAATGGACGGAGGTGAACGGACGAAACAACGCACTGCGCATCAACGGGTTAGGTGCTCCGCGTGCCTTCTATACCCCGCTGCTGCGCAGGCTGAACCTGCCCAACACCAGCTACGGAGAGGACTATGCCGTGGGACTGCGCATCAGTCGTGAATACAGGATAGGACGTGTGTACGAACCGCTCTACCTGTGCCGCCGCTGGGAGGGCAACAGTGATGCGGCTCCCAGCCGTGAGCTGACCAACCGGAGGAACCTGTACAAGGATCGCATCCGTACATGGGAACTGCAGGCACGGATGCGCCTGAACAGAGAGGCAACGGACGTTGCTGCCACCTGCATCGATGTAGAGCAATGGCGGGAAAGCCAGCTGGCGCAATGGCCGGAGGCAAGGGAGCGATACGCTGCCTTGGACGGGGTGCAGACGCGACGGGTGGAGGTGAACGGTACGGCCTACCTGCTGCAGCACAACCCGGCCCGCATCGTCTCGACGGGTGCGCGGGTGGACAAAGCCGGCATAGGTGACAGACCCTGTTTCCTCTGCAGGGAGAACCGCCCGGCCTGCCAGTCGGGCATCTGTTGGGAGGAAAAGTATGATATTCTGCTGAATCCCTATCCCATCTTCGCGAAGCATCTGACCATTGCCGACCGGCAGCACAGGGCACAGCGCATTGAGGGGCGGCTGGACGACCTGCTACAGCTGGCCAAAGCAATGCCTGCCTATACATTGTTCTATAACGGACCGCGGTGCGGAGCCTCTGCCCCCCATCATGCCCACTTTCAGGCGTGCGGCAGGGGGGAGATACCTATTGAACAGCTGTGGCGGCAGCGTACGGTTGGGACAGTATGCAGTGAGGAGGGGGGCGTGCTGTATCGCTTGGACGATGCACCGCGCCATGCGTACGTCATCCGTGCCACCGGGCAGGAGGCGTGCATCAGTCTGATGCGCCGTTTCATGTGTGCGCTGCCTGCTGCGGACGATGGGGATGAACCGATGCTGAACCTGCTCTGCCTCTACGAGGAGCTGGGATGGACGGTAATTCTCTTCCCCCGACGGAAGCACCGTCCCGCATGCTACTATGCCGAAGGTGGTGAGCGGCTGCTCTGCAGTCCGGCATCGGTGGATTTGGGGGGTGTATTCATCTTGCCTCGTGAGGAAGACTTCCGCCGGATGACAGCCGACGATGTGGCCTGCATCCTGCAGGAAGTATGTATAGATATACCTGTTGAAGCCATCAAGTGATATGAAGGAACCGATTATTACAGTGGGCATCATGTCGGCCCGAAGCATCGGTGTGGAGCTGTGCGGGCCTTATCGGCTGGTGGCTGTCGGCAGCGACGGACGCAGGGTGCGGCGGGAGCGGATGACAGGCCGACAACAGTTAGAGGTGCAGGACGACGGCACCATCCGTTGTGCCGCTGTGCCGGGCGGATGGCATCATCTCTGCTTCCAGCCGATGGAGGAGGATGCCTTCTTCGAACTACAGTCCGTCACCATTGGTGTTCGCTTCCACTGGCAGCGGCAGGAGAACCAGCGCTTTCGGGGCAGTCTGGAGCTGATACGCGAAGGCAACCTGCTGACGGCTGTCAATGCGATAGCGGCCGAGGATTATCTGACCAGCGTCATCTCCTCTGAAATGAGTGCCACAGCCCCTCTTGAACTGCTGAAGGCACATGCCGTCATTTCGCGCAGCTGGCTGCTCCATTGCCTCTCAGCCAAGGAGCAACCTGCGGCAGCTCCTCCTACTCCTGCTGCTGTCGATGAGTATGTACGTTGGTACGAGCGCGATGCGCATACGCACTTCGACGTCTGTGCCGACGACCATTGCCAGCGCTATCAGGGCATCACACGCGCCTCCACACCTCAGACTCGTGAGGCAGTGGCTGCTACGCGGGGACAGGTGCTGACCTGGCAGGGTGAGGTGTGCGATGCCCGTTTCTCGAAGTGCTGCGGCGGGCGGAGCGAACGTTTCAGTACCTGCTGGGCCGATGAGGAGGTGCCTTATCTGCAGCCGGTGGACGACCCCTTCTGTGCTCAGGCCGATGCCGCGCTGCTGGCACGGGCACTGAACGGATACGACTGCGAGACTACCGGCTTCTACCGCTGGCAGGTGGGCTACAGCCGTCAACAACTTTCCGAACTGGTGCGTCAGCGCAGTGGCATCGATCTGGGTGACATCCTGCGGCTCACCCCCTTGGAGCGTGGAGCCAGCGGACGCATCTATTGCCTGCGGATAGAGGGCAGCCTGCGTAGTCTGACGGTAGGTAAGGAGTTGGAGATTCGTCGCATCCTCTCGCCCTCGCATCTCTATAGTTCGGCTTTCACCGTCGCCCCTCGGGCCGACGGCGGATTTCTGTTGCAAGGGAAGGGGTGGGGGCATGGTGTGGGGCTCTGTCAGATAGGAGCAGCCGTGATGGCCGATCGTGGCTATCGGTACGATGAGATTCTGCACTACTATTATAAAGATATTGAGATAGAAAAACGTTATGAATGACCGTAAATCCTCTCCATGGGCCTGGATACCCACCCTCTACTTTGCCGAGGGAGTGCCCTATGTGGCGGTGATGACCGTTGCTGTGATTATGTACAAGCGTCTGGGGCTGAGCAATGCGGAGATAGCTCTCTACACGTCGTGGCTCTACCTGCCGTGGACCGTCAAGCCGTTGTGGAGTCCCTTTGTCGACCTCATCGGGAGCAAACGTCGTTGGATTGTCATCATGCAGGCGGTGATAGGGGCCTCTTTTGCCGGCATCGCATTCTTTCTGCCCACTCCCTTCTACGTGCAGGCCACACTCGCCTTCTTTTGGTTGCTGGCCTTCAGTTCGGCCACGCACGACATCGCAGCCGACGGCTTCTATATGTTGGGGCTCACTTCCGCCGAGCAATCCTTCTTTGTCGGCATCCGCAACACCTGTTACCGTCTGGCCAGTCTGTTCGGACAAGGCATTTTAGTGATGCTGGCCGGGTGGCTGGAGCAGACACAGGGTAACGTCGCGTTGGCTTGGAGTCTCACCTTCTACCTGATGGCAGGGCTTTTCATCGCCTTGGCACTCTATCACCGTTCGCTGTTGCCACGCCCTGCTGCCGATGTTCGTCAGAAGCAGCTGGCTCCTGCTGAGCTGTTGAGCCATTTCGCGAAGACGTTTGTCTCCTTCTTCCATCGTCCGGGGGTGTGGCTGATGTTCTTTTTCCTGCTCACCTATCGGTTGGGCGAGTCACAGCTGGCCAAGATAGCCTCTCCCTTTCTGCTGGACAGCGCAGCCAGTGGCGGTCTGGCACTGGGTACCGCTGCGGTAGGTATGATATATGGCACCATCGGGGTCGTAGCGCTGTTGGCAGGAGGCATTGCCGGGGGAATGCTGGCTTCGCACCACGGGCTGCATCGCTGGCTGCTTCCCATGGCTTTGGCCATCAACCTGCCCGATTTGCTTTACGTTTGGCTCTCTGTGGCCCGTCCGGATCAGGTATGGATTACGGCACTCTGCGTGGCCGTAGAGCAGCTGGGCTACGGATTCGGGTTCACCGGCTATATGCTCTATCTTATCCATATCGCCCAGGGACCTCATCGTACAGCCCACTATGCCATTGGTACAGGCTTCATGGCCTTGGGCATGATGATTCCCGGTATGCCGGCCGGTTGGTTGCAGCAGCAGCTGGGCTATCCGCTCTTCTTCTGCTGGGTCTGCCTCTGCACCTTGCCGGGCATCCTTGCCACCTGGCTGGTCTGCCGCCGAGGAGGATTGCCCCGGCGGTAGCAGGTGCCGTCGGCACGTCAGGAGATGCGGACAGGTTCGATTGGTTCCTTGCGGACAGCATCCATGGGGTGCCATTGATACGCCACCTTCCCAAAGTCGATGTCGTCCAGACTGATGCAGCGGATGTGCTGGTTGTAGGCTGTCCGGTAATACACCTTGCGTGCGGTCAAGTCGATGGCCGATGTCCATTGGGTGGCACTGGGCATATCAGGTGCTTTCCCTGAGGGGTGTTCTATGCCTAAAGGGATGTCAAAGTTGTTCAGCAGATGGAAACATTGCAGCACCGTCTCCATGCCTGTGGCTTTTTGGGGAGCCGTGTTTCGGTAGAAGGCCGCCCGGACAAAGCGTGAAGGAGGTGTCGCATCACCCGGCAGACCCAGGAAGCCGCTGTTCCCTCCGATGGGGTACAGATTGACTTCTCCCATCCGGCTGTTCGGGGCAGCACCGGGATAGAGGTTGATGTAGTTGTTCAGGTTGGTGACGTGCCACAGATATCCGGGTGCATTGGTCAGTACACCCACCTTGTTCTCGTAGAAGTAGGGTATACCATCCACTATCTCCAGTACCATTTGGCGTCCTGTGGGGTCGCCTATCCGCCAGTGTACTACCGAGCTGTCGTCCAGTCCCACGATGTGTACATCGTCGATGGCGGCTATCACCTCGTCGATGGTTGCAAATTGTGTCAGCATCCAGGTCACCACTTGCAGGTCGGCCAGTGTCTGACGGTTGATTGCCGGCGAATAATTTTCGTAACCGCCATAGCGGGGAAAGAAGAAGAGTCCTGCCGAAAGCCCCGCCTCGTTGATGCCCTCGGCCACGAATTCCTTTTGTACTACGGCCAGTCCCACCATGCCATAGCGGGCCGTAAAGTGCAGTCCATTACTTCCCGTCGGGGTGAGTGAAACTAATTGTTCTCCCCGTGGTATCACTACATAGAAACTCTCTATAGGCTCCTTGGCCCATTCGATGGTGCGCGACTGGATATAGCTGCCGTCTCGTGCGGTCAGCGAGATGCCTGTGCAGGCAGCGGCAGGAAGGGTGGAAGCAGCTACGACGACCATGCACCACCACAGTTTTTTCATACAGCTTTTCATGACATTCATTTGTTTATAGGTTTTGTTTCATTAACAAACTGCGCATTTATTTTGTTCTTTCTCGATTTATAAATATATTTGTCCGGTCGTACATACAATGATTTATCAATTTAAAGAACATATTTTATGGGAGTTACAAAAAATTCGACAGTGAGAGTGGGTGCAGCCGGTTTGGCACTCATCGGAGTGGTTGTCTTGTTCATGGTGATGTTTGCCATTGAGCGTATTGATTCGGGTCAGACGGGTATCATCGTCAATCTGGCCGGCAGTGAGCGAGGTGTGGACGATGCCAAGGTGGAGACAGGATGGGTGGTCTATAACCGCTTTGCCAAACAGCTGTTTGAATACCCCGCATTTGCCCAAATCGTAGACTATGAGCCATTTGATATCCAGGATAAAAAGGGAACCATCTTCAAGACTGACCCAACGATAGAGTACTACATTGAACGCGAGAATGCCAAAATCGTATTCCTGCGCTATCGTAAGACAACCGAGGAGTTGGAGCAGAGCGTCATCTTGACAGAGGTAAAGAATGCCTATAAAGATGTGGCAGGACTCTATGAAACCGACTCGCTTATCAATAACCGGCCGGCTTTTGAAAAAGAGGTAGAGGGGTTGCTGAAGGAACGGCTGAGCAAGCGTGGCTTCACCTTTACGAATATCCAGTCGTCCGTAAAGCCCAATGACGTGCTGCAGGCGGCGATTGATGCCAAGAACACGGCTGTACAGAATGCACTGAAGGTGGAGAATGAAAAGAAGGCGGCCATTGCGGAGGCCGAGAAGGTGGTGGCTGCAGCCAAAGGTAAGGCAGATGCCAACCGCATCCTGCAACAGAGCATCACTCCCGAACTGATTCAGCTGAAGGCCGTCGAGAAGTGGGACGGCAAACTGCCCCTCTCTACCAGCGGCAACACGCTTCCTTTCCTGAAGTTGCAATAACACATAGACCCTTAGGGCTTGATATTCCACCATTCGGGGTGGCAGGTGGCTTCTACCTGTTGCTCGCATTCATCGGGTAGCCGGGTGAAGAAGTCGATGCCGGTCAGCTCCTCTACCTGGTCTACCGTTTGTATATAGGCACTGAGAGGCCGGTCGGCAGGCAAGTTGTTGTAGACGAATCCGATGGCCTGTGGCGGGTCTGTACGGGTGCATAGTACCACTTTGAAGAATCCCTCGGGCACCGTCACCCGTTGATCCCGTCCGATGGTGCGGTGCTTCTTTCCATGCAGGACAGGGCCGCACACAATGTAGATGCTTCCGTGCTGTTTGGCCCAGCGGCGACATGCCTCTTCCAGTTCCTTCCAGTCGCCGCTGTTCAGATTATGATTTTGCGGACAGATGTTGGTCATATAGAAGCTCTCCTCCATCGCCTTCCTGTTCCAACGGTTGTCACCTGCAGGGCAGAGGTGTCCGCGGTCGTATCCGCTCCCCCGGTAGTCGTCCGTCGTCACCGCTTCATCGGCCGGCAGGTCGGGGTCGGGCAGAAAACGATCGTCCCGGTCTGCCCGTTCCACCAGCTTCTCGGCTGTCAGTTCCCAAGCCACCCAGTTGGCTATCTTCAGGTCGCGGTTGTAGGAAACGGTGTAGGCCTTTCGCTGCAAGATTTGTTCCGACGTGTGGGACAACGGAGCCGGAATCTCCACGTTCTCCATACTCTCCTTCTTCTGAGACCGATGGGCAGCGGTCTGTTCTTCTGCTTTTTCTTCTGATGTCAGATACGTGGCAACTGCTGTCAGCAACAATGCCAGCAGATAAGGCCAACGTCTGGTTGTTCGTTTTCTCTTCATTTTCAGTCTTTTTTTCTACAAGTTACGGGCATTTCGGACAAATCATCCTGCCAAATGCGCCGTAAAGTTACGGAATCTTCGTATATTTGTTGCGATAAATTCCTTAATTCACATTTCTTTATGAAGAAGACTCTTTCTGCGATGTGGAGCATGGGGTTGCTGGCTTTGACAGTCGGAGCCGCTCCTGCATCGGTTTCAGGGAATGACGTTGCTCTGAAATTTGATCCCGAGGCTTATCGTGTGAAGACACTCCAATGCCCGGATGGAAAGACCGTCAGCTATCGTGCTTATGAGCACATCTACTATGTGACAAACGTGGAGGATTCCACGTATCAGTACCTCAATTTTTATGTGCCGGAGGTGGTCTGCCAGACGGATAGTCACGTTCCCATCCTATTGCGTACTTATGTGGGTGGATACATGGCTGCACGAGCCGTGGAGCCTGATGTGGCCGATGCCACCGGTCGGGCCCTATCCGAGGGGTATGCGGTATGCATCCCCGGTTCGCGTGGTTCCAATGCCGTGGTGACCCTGCCCGGAGGCGAAAAGCACTTTACCGGACGTGCGCCTGCCGGCTTGCTTGACCTGAAGGCTGCCGTGCGCTATCTGCACTACAACGATGCCCTCATGCCGGGCGATGCCGAGCGGATTGTGACAGACGGAACCAGTGCGGGTGGGGCGATGTCGTCGTTGCTGGGTGCCACCGGCAATCATCCCCTCTATGCTCCGCTGTTGCAGCAGATGGGTGCTGCCGATGCACGCGACGATGTGTTTGCAGCCGTCTGTTACTGTCCCATCACCGATCTGGAACATGCCGACATGGCTTATGAATGGTTGTACGGATGTACCAATGGCGGTGTACGTGGACTGGATGCAGCCCGGATGGAAGTCTCTGCCCAGCTGGCAGCGGCCTATCCCGCCTATCTGGAGGGCCTGGGGCTGCGCAATCCGGCAGATGGCACGCTGTTGACGGCAGCCAATTATCCCGACTATCTGAAGCATTACCTGAAGCTGTCGGCCCAACGGGCCTGCAACGAGGGATGCGACATTCCCCGTGACATCGGCATCTGTTTCTATCAGTCGGAGGAGGAGGGAGGCCGTCGTCGGCCTCTGAGTGAGATAGTGACGGATATCGACCTGGAGAAGTACCTGAGCTATGTGGTGACCACGCACCCGCTCAAGTCGCCTCCCGCCTTTGACCAGGTCGGTGTGCTCGACGGGAGGGCTACCCCCGAGAACAGCCTGTTTGGCGATGCAAGGGGTTCTGTGGCTCACTTTACCCTCTATAGCCTGCGCCGTGCCACGGCCAATCCTACGGCCACCTTGCCGACCGAGGTAGAGGAGCGTGTCCGTCTGCTCAATCCGATGAATTTCATCGGCGACACATCCTGCCGGACAGCTCCCCATTGGTATATCCGTCACGGCGCACGCGACCGCGACACGGCTTTCCAGATCTCCGTCAATCTGGCCACCCGGTTGATGAACTTGGGCTATGATGTAGATTTCGCCCTTCCTTGGAACCGTCCTCATTCGGGCGACTATCACCTGGACGATCTGTTCCGTTGGATCCAGTCCATTCGCTGAATGCTCAGTCGGGGCAGGCTTCTCCGCCTGCCTCGCGCTCGTACTCCTCGATGTCGGCCAGCAGGCGGTTCCAATGCCTGTCCATCCGCAGAAAGTGGTACACGCCGATGGGAATTCCCACAACGAGTCCCGCTGCAATGCCCATCCAGAAGTAGCGCATCCGTTCGACATCGTCGATGTGGTTGGACAGGTCGTAGCAGAACAGGGTTAACCAGGCTGTCATGTAGGGTATGCCCACGTAGTACCATCGGTAGTAGAGGCGGTGTGTACGTATCACGCGCTTGCGTGTCTCTATCAGGTTCCGTTGGTTGTACCAGTCGTTGGCATTCAGTGTGCGGCGCAGGTAGCGGTTGTAGCCCACCGAGGCCACCACTATCAGCAGCAGCATCACATACAGCCACCACGAGGAGTGCATGTTCACCAGGTTGATGACCATGACTGGTGTGATGATGAGTGGAAGGCGTATGTTCCGCCATATCTCGGCATCCACCTTGTCCATGTGTACGTGGATGTTGCGCAGGTGCACGTCCATCTCGTTGTCCAGCTTGCGGGTGAGTATCTCCAGTTGCCGGCGCATCTGTTCCAGTTCCGGCTGCTTGTTCCCATTCTTTTCCATCATCTTGTTTTTTTATTGGTCAGACATTCGTTTCAGTTCCTCTTTGATTCGGTAGAGGCGCACCGATACGTTTTTTACCGTGATGCCCACTATGGCGGCTATCTCGTCGTAACTGATGTTCTCCAGCCAAAGGAGTACGATGGCCCGGTCGAAGGGTTTGAGGCGGTGGATGCGGTTGTAGAGCTGCCGTATCTGGCGGTCGTCCTCGTTACGGGTTTCGCTGAACAGGTCGATGTTGGTCAGCGGCTGTTCGTGGCGTCGCTTCTTGCGGCGTTCGTACGATATGCAGGTGTTGAAGCTGACTCGCCATATCCAGCTTTTCAGTTCGCTTCTCCCTTCAAATCCTTTCCATCCCTTCCATAGGTTGATCAGTGCCTCCTGGAAGAGATCGTTCACTTCGTCGGCATCGTTGGCAAACAGATAGCACACGGTATATACCGTGCTTTTGTGCTGCTCTACCATTTGCGCAAATTGTGTTTCAGAGGTATCCATAGTTTCTTCTTGTTGCTTTTTATCTGTTAGACGCAGCAATGTACGAAAAAACTACGGCCTGCGTCTTCTTTTTTTCATTTTTCTGCCCTTGTTTGTCTCTTCCTGTCAAAGCGGTAATGCGTAGGGTTGTACAACTTTTGCGTGATAGAGTTGGCCGATAGCAAAAGAATGAATATCTTTGCTCCAAAGATATTTGTTTAACCAGACACGTTAGTATGATGAGTTTTACCACTTTGAGCAACCGCATCTTTGTAGAGTCCATCCTTGCTTATCACAAGGATGACCATGTAGATACCCCTATTTGCAATCCCTATCCGCTGAAGAGTATCGAGTATTATCTCTATCTGAAGAACTGGATAGACACCGTGCAATGGCATCTGGAAGATATCATCCGCGACCCCGGCATCGACCCTGTGGAGGCGTTGGCCATCAAGCGGAGGATAGACAAGAGCAATCAGGACCGTACCGATTTGGTAGAACTGATTGACAGCTACTTCCTGGAACGTTATCAGGCGGTAGAGCCATTGCCCCATGCCACCATCAACACCGAGAGTCCCGCCTGGGCCATCGACCGCCTCTCCATCCTGGCTCTGAAGATCTATCACATGCAGCAGCAGGTGGAGCGTGCCGATACCGATGCCGCTCATCGTGATCAGTGTCAGGCGAAGCTGGACATCCTGCTGGAGCAGCAGCGCGATCTCTCCACTGCTATTGACCAGCTGCTGGCCGACATCGAAGCGGGACGCAAGTACATGAAAGTGTACCGTCAGATGAAGATGTACAACGACCCTAACTTGAACCCTGTGCTCTACGGCAAACGATGAGATTGCTGGTTGTCCGATTCTCGGCCTTGGGCGATGTGGCCATGACGGTGCCGGTGCTCCACTCGCTGGCCCGCCGCTATCCGCAGCTACAGATTACGGTGGTGAGTCGTCCCTTTGTAGAGCCACTCTTTGCCTCGCTGCCCTCCAACGTACGTTTTCGTGGGGTGGATGTGAAGTGCTATCCCAGCCTTGTGGGGCTATGGCGCCTCTTCCGCGAGCTTCGTCGCGAGGGAGTCGATGCGGTGGCCGACCTTCACAACGTGCTTCGTACGCAGGTGCTCCGTACCCTCTTCCGGTTGGCCGGCAAGCGGACAGCCTGCATCGACAAAGGCCGCTCCGACCGTCGTGCCCTGGTGCGACAGGGAGTACGGAGGATGCTGCGGCAGCTACCCACTTCATTCAACCGATATGAGGCCGTCTTTGCCCGTTTAGGCTATCCTGTACAGACTGATTTCCGCTCCATCTATCCCTCCGGTAGGGGGGAGGTGGCTCTGTTTCAGCAGGTGACGGGGTGTCCCGATGGCAAGCGATGGATTGGACTGGCTCCGTTTGCCGCCCATCGCGGCAAGATGTTGCCTGCCGCCACGGTAGAGGCTTTGGTCAATCGGTTGGCTTGTCAGCCCGGAGTACGCCTTTTCCTGTTTGGCGGCGGTTCGCGCGAACGTGAGGTGCTGGAGCGTCTGTCGGCCGCTCATGCCAATGTACAGTCGGTAGCCGGTCGGCTAAGGTTAGACGGCGAACTGGCCTTGATGAGCCACCTGGAGGTGATGCTCTCCATGGATTCAGCCAATATGCACCTGGCCTCGCTTGTGGGCACGCGGGTGGTTTCCGTATGGGGTGCTACCCATCCCTTTGCCGGATTCCTGGGCTGGGGACAGCGGCAGGCGGATATCGTGCAGCTGGCACTGCCCTGCCGCCCCTGTTCCATCTTCGGCAACAAACCCTGTCTGCGTGGCGACTATGCCTGCCTGACCGGCATCAGCGTGGAGCAGTTGGTGGAACGGATTCTTGGTCAATAGATGTTGCTGGCTGATTTCCTCATCGCTCATTCCGTTTCTCCTTTTACAACGACGATTCGTCTTTTATGGCGGAAATAGCCATATTGTGCTTTGAAACGGGCACCGTATTGAAGCAGCAGAGGGGGAACGATCTTTTCATCATTATGGTGATAGGTACAGATGGCAAAACGTACGTCATGCCGGGCAAACAGCTCCCGGCAACCCATCAACGCATTTCGTTCGTTTCCTTCGATGTCCATCTTTAAGAAAAGGCGAGTCACTTTTTCTTGGCGAAAGAAGGAGTCCAACCGTACCATCTGTTCATTGTCTTCATTCCCTACCCATTTTGGAACGATTGTTACTTTCTCCTTCCACGGGGCAAATGTTGTTTTCAATGCTTCAATCCATTCAGCATCACTTTCAAACAGATAGAGATGTGCTGCTTCTTCCACTACTTCCAGGGAGGTATATCCTTCGGCGCAACCGACATCTACAAATACTCGCTCTTTCATCTCCTCCGTGCCGTCTAAGTAGTGGTGAGGTGAACGGAAATCTTGCTCCAAAGCCAGTGCCCTGTACATCCGTTCTACTTTTTCTAATGATAGTTGACGTTTGAAATACAATTTCCGACCCTGACGGTTGATGACATAAGGCAGACCAGACAAGTCGTCTCTCATGACATCAATATGCATCGTTTCATATTCCTCGCTGCATTCATATAAATGGCTGGCATAGCCTTGTCGATGAATCAACCTATAATATTCCAGATTTTCAGCAGTTTGATTAAGCAGTCTGCAATATAAATACGGGATTGTACCGTAAATCAGCGTTTTAAATACGTTTTTTCTTTTCATAACTCTCCAACATTTCTTATGCAAAACTAACCAATAAATTTATTATAGAAAAACGCGAAAGTTAAGATGTGTTATATAACATGGTGATAAATAGTTTTTATCTATTGTGTAAAAGTTGCTATAGATTTATAAAGCATTAATATAAAGCAAATTGTGTATATGTATGGTGAGTTGAAATAATACGTAATTTTTACTGATAATAAACATATATTCATACCTGTTTCTTACTTTTATGTTCTCCATTTTGTGAGTTTGTGAGTTAACGACGTAAACTTATAATCTCATAAACTCGTAAACTTATAAACTAAAAGTATGTCGCAGACATGCGAAACTTGAATTTCCTTTGTCCTTTCTGATAAATTGTCTATTTTTGCACAGCGTGCAAATCTAACCAGCAAAGTAATGATGTGTGCAACCGATAATTGAAATGTAAAAGTGAAGACAATGGTAATCAGCCCGCACTATGAATGGGCCCGTGCTTTTATCAGTCGGCTCCCTGATACGTTCGACACACAGGGAGAACTGATCTATCAGAAGCGGAATGTGGTGAGGCGCATCTGTTATGGTGGAGAAGAGTGGGTGGTGAAGCGCTACAAGACCCCTCACCTCATCCAGCGGTTGGCCTATACCTTCTGGCGGAAGGGAAAGGCCGAGCGAGCCTATCTCTTTGCCCATCGGCTGCTTGCACTGGGAGTGGATACGCCCGAAGGAATTGCCTACATCGAGCGTCGCCGCGGCGGACTGCTGGCCGACAGCTATTTCCTGTCGCGCTACGTGCCTTATCCCGCCCTATTCGAACCACTGAATGAAACGGAACAGTTTGACCATCGGCTGGCCGACTCGTTTGCCCGCTTCCTCATCGGCCTGCATGAGAAGGGAATCCTGCACGGCGACCTGAATCTGGACAATGTGATGTACCATACCGATGCGGACGGGAAACTTCAGTTCTCGCTCATCGACACCAACCGTTCGCTCTTCAAGTCGTCGCTGACCCGCGCTGAGTGTCTGGACAACCTGAAACGCATCAGTCATCGGCGTGACTTGCTGCACTACATCATCCGTAGCTATGCCCGGCAGCGGGGATGGGACGAGGCCGATGCCACCTCCGCAGTGGACGAAGCATTGGACCGATTTGAAAGGCGGAAAGCCTGGAAGCGGGAAGTGAAAGCTCACCCTTGGTACCTTCTGTATGGCATGTTCAAGTCCAGGTAGTGAAAATTGTGTTGCCGCTGTCCGGCCTGCTTGGGGATGGTCATGTAGTCGCCGTACTTGCGTGTCAGATAGGTATCGCGCTGCTGCACACCCCACACCTCTTTGCCCTCGAACAGTACGGGGGTAGGCTTGCCCAGCTCCTCTTTAGGCATGATGCCGCGCATACCGTCGTCGTAGTCGCACACCAGCCGGCTCCGTTCGAAGTCATATTGCGTCAGGATGGCGCGGATGCTGCGTTGTACACCCTGCGTGGTGAAGAGTCGGCGGCAAAGCAACGGTATCCAGCTGCTGGGACCCCGTCCGTGCTTGTATGGGTCGCGGTAGATGAGGTAGAGCACCCGTTTGTAGAACTCATATCGGGCAAAGTGCATTCGCCGTCTCCAGCTCCCCTCGGGCACTCCGTCCAGCGGAAAAACGTCCAAATAGATGCCTCCCAGGTACTTCAGGTGCATTCGTTCAATCAGTGTCGTAGAGGCATCCTGTATCTTGGCAAAGGGCAACGGATAGGTGGGGTCGTTCTCGGCACAGACAGCCTCGTAGGGCTGTGGCAACCATTCGGAGGCATGTGCCATCAGCCGGTCGTAGTCGGCCCGCGGCATACCGATGTCCAGGTCGTCGTCCCAGGGAATGAATCCTTTGTGGCGGACGGCACCCAGCAGGGTGCCTGCCATGATATAGTAGCGCAGTCCGTGGGCCTTGCACACCTCGTCTACGGCCAGCAGAATCTTCAGGATGCGCAGTTGCAGGGGGCGTATGTCGTATGAAGCCATATTACAAGCAGTTTTTTGAGGGTTGGTCAGTGGGGTGTCAATCGCGCCATGTCTGTTGCGCCAGTCGGAAGTCGTCTACCGTGTCCAGCTCTACGGAGTAGTAGCAGGTGGTGTCCAGCACATGGAAGGTATGGCCCTGCGGGATGAGACGCTCGAAAGCACGTTCGTAGAAGACGTTGTCCAATCCCTCGTGCTCAATCATCTGCTCCAACTCGGCAAAGAGGGCGGTGGTGTAGCTGGCGGACATCTTCTCGATGCCGATGCTTTCGCCTATGGCCTGTGTGATGGAGCAGGTTTTGCTTATCTCCTGTACCCGTCCCCGGTCATCGGCTATTACCTTGATTTCCTCCTCGCCCAACTCGTGTCGGTTCAGTGCCAGGGCATCGGCATGGCTGCATTGCAGCAGGGAGGTGACGATGCGCGGGTCGAACAGGATGTCACTGTCCAGCAGCAGCATCTCCCGACCCTCGGTGTAGGGGCGGGTCAGCCACAGCGAATAGATGTTGTTGGTTTGCTCGTACCGTGTGTTGTGCACGAAGGTGAAGTCTTCCTCCGGATAGTGCTGCGTCAAGAACTCTTCGATTTGTGTACCTCGGTAGCCCGTCACGATGACAAACTGACGGATGCCGTTTTGCAACAGGCCGTCCATGGCCCGCTGCAGCAGCGAACGTCCGCCTATCTCCAGCAGACACTTCGGCGTAGTGTCGGTCAGCGGACGCAGGCGCGATGCCATGCCGGCAGCCAAAATCACTGCTTTCATGTGTGTGCGATGGTTTTAATGGTGTCGATGACTATCCGGTTCTGTTCGGGTCGTCCCAGCGTGATGCGCAGATGGGTGTCGATGCCCGGCTCGTTCATAAACTTTACCTTGTACTCCTGTTCGGCAAAAGCCTTTTGCAGGGCGGGTTTCAGTGCGATGGGATATTTCACCAGCACGAAGTTGGCCACGGACTTGTACACGGTAAATCCCTCCAACTCTCCTATCTCTTGCTCGTAGCATGCGCGGCTCTCGTTCATCTGGCGGGCTACGTCGCGGTAGTAGTCGTCCGATTGCAAGGCGGCAATGGCCAGATCCTCCGAGATACGGTTGTAACCCAGGTACTTGTTGCTGTATTTGATGAAGCGACCCAGTTCCTTGCTGATGAAGCCGAAGCCCATGCGCAGTCCCGGCAGGCCATAGAACTTGGATAGCGTACGCGATATGATTAGGTTGGGGTATTGGTTCACCAGTCGTTGGATGTATGTGGTGTCCGCCGTCACAAACGATGCGTATGCCTCGTCTACTACCACCGTGGTAGTGGCTGGTATGCCGGCCAGCAGTCCCTCCAGTTCGTCGGGGGTCAGTCCGTTGCCGGTGGGGTTGTTGGGCGAGGCAATCAGCAGTATCTTGGGCTGATGGCACAGCACCATCCGCTTCATCTCGTCCAGATCGTAGCGATAGGTGTCACCCTCTTCGTAGAGTGGATATTCCAGGGTACGTCCGTTCACCTCGTCGGCAATGGACTTGTAGTACCACCACGAGAAGCGGGGAATGAGCATGGTCTTGTTGCCGTCGGCCTCGGTCAGGAAATAGTGGACGGCCTGCTTCAGGATGTCCTCGCCGCCATAGCCCAGCAGCACCTGAGCTTCGTCCACTCCATAGCGTTCGGCCAGATAGACGGAGAGAATGCTTTTCTTACCCTCATCGTAGATGCGGGTGTAGAAACACAGCTTGTTGACATCAAAGTTTTTCAGCGCCTTCTGCACTTCAGGCGAAGGTGTGTAGTTGAACTCATTCCTATCCAAATAGTTCATATATCATCCCGTTAAATTAAGTTTTTCAAAATCGTTAGTTGCTCAAGCTGCCGATACTCCTGCGCAGAGAAGAGGGCATGAACGTGCAAAGATAGTGATTCCCTATTACATTGTGGTAAAAAACCGCATTATTTTGTATGGAAACACTCTTTTTCAGTCCAGTACTCGCCTGTAGCATTCCATGGTCTGGCGGGCCATCTGCTCTTTGGTGAAGCGAGATGCCCATGCTATGCCGGCTGCAATCATGCGCTGACGCACTTCGGACCGGAGTGTTTCGTTCACTGCCCGGGCCATCGCAGCGGCATCGTGGGGTGGGGCATAGAGCGATTGGGGACCGCCAGCCTCCTCCAGGCACGAACCGGTAGCTGCCACTACCGGCAGACGGCTGTTCAGGGCTTCGAGGATGGGAATGCCGAACCCTTCGTAAACAGACGGATAGATAAAGGTGGTGGCCAGCTGATAGAAGGCTGGCAGATGGGCATAAGGGATGCCGTGGCAGAGGTGAAGCCGGTGGCTCAGCCCGTGCCGGTGGGCATAGTCGGCGAGGCGGTCGGTGTAGGGCGTATGTTTCCCTACCAGTACCAGATGCATCTCAGCAGGCAGGTGGGGCAGGGCTTGCAGGGCCGTCAGCGTATTCTTGCGCTCCTCGATGGAGCCTACGGAGAGCAGGAAGCAGTCGGGTAATTGGTAGCGTTGGCGTACCTCTTGCAGCACATCGGCAGGTACCCGGTGTGCAAAGAGGGGGTCACACCCTTGATAGATGACGCTGATTTTTTCGGCAGGGGTGCCGTAGTATCGCATGATGTCGCGCTTGGTGCATTCGCTGACGGCAATGATATGGTCGGCCTGCTTGCAGGCAGCACGTGCCTTGTAGTCGTATATCCATCGGTCGATGGGCGGGTAGCAGTGCGGCAGCTGCCTGAATATGAGGTCGTGTATGGTGACTACACTTTTCACTCCTTGGGTGCGTCCGATGTTCAGCGGCAATTCGTTGCTGAGGCCGTGATAGAGGGCGATGCCGTCGCGTTCCAGCTCCTTCCGTACGCCTCCGATGCGCCACAGGCTGCTGAGGCGTTGCCAGCAGCGTTGGGTAGGATAGTGCAGGGTGGTCTGTCCGTTGCTTTGCTCTATCAGTCTCTCCAGCTGCGGGTTCCTCTTCGCCCGAGGGGCATACAAGTAATACTCTTCCTGCGGGTAACAGCTCTGCAGGGAGTCAATCACGTAGCGGCTGTAGTTGCCCAGGCCGGTAAAGTTCTGTACCGCCCGTTTGGCATCGAATCCTATCTTCATATCCCCTCTCTTTCTCTTTTTTGAACAAGCAGTTTCTCAGCCATAGCCAGGTCGTCGGCATAGGTCACTTTCAGGTTCGAAGTCTCTCCCTTCACAATGTGTATGGGCACTTCGGGCAGGTAGCGAAGCACTGTTCCGCAGTCGTCGGTGGTGCGGAAGGCGGCATCTTGCAGGGCCCGTTCGTAGGCCAGACGGATGATGCCCCGGCGAAAGCCTTGCGGTGTCTGTACGTTGCGCAGGGTAGCACGGTCGGGGATGGAGCGCACAGTCTCCTCCTCTGTAGCCACCAGTATGGTGTCGGTTGTGGGTACAGCCACCGTCACGGCCTGCCACTTGTGCAGAGCCTCTATGCAGTCGGTGATGATGCGGTGGCTCACCAGCGGGCGTACTGCATCGTGCAGCAGCAGGCAGATGTCATCGTCGGGGTAGGCTTCGATGGCGGCCAGACTGGAGTGATAGCGTTCTTTCCCGCCGGGCAGCACTTTGCGTACCTTGTTCCACTTGCCTGTAGAGAGAAGCCTCTCCATCTCGTCAAGATAGTCGGGGTTGCATACTACCGCTATTTCATCAATGCCTTCATGCGTATCAAACGCGGTCAGTGTATGTTCGATAATCTTGCTGCCGGCTATTTCCAGAAACTGCTTCGGCAAGTCTCCGCCCAACCGCCTGCCCGATCCGCCGGCCAATATTACTGCTACATTCATTGCTTGTCTCTTTTTGCTTGGTTTGGTTGCAAATTTAGGTATAAAATGGGGATTTATATGCAGGTGATGACAGAAAAGTCAGCATACTTCCTCTCTTTGCACCTTCCCGAAGGTAAGAATCTTATTGTTACAAAGTTGCGAGTTATATCATAGCAGACATTGCTCACAAAGATTATATCTTGAGGGTTTCAAAAGAGAAGTGGAATGAAGAGCGGACAATCAAGTGAGTTTGAAAGCGTACATAAGAATGTGAAATATTTTCTCGTTCTCAGCTTCCCGCCAAAGCCGCTACATCTCCGTTCGTTGTCCGTTCTATAGGGACGAAAGAGGGGCTGGTTTGATAGGGCGTTGGTAGGGCGTTGGTAGGGAGCTGGTAGGAAGCAGGTAGGGAATGGGGAAAATCCGTTTCATACGCAGACGAAACGAACAGATGAGGCAATCTGGTGTTGAGATAATTCAGCAAAACAACAATGCGAATTTGGGGGCATCATGATGGCTGTTATGATGTCCTGACGGTGGCTGTTATGATGACCTCACAATAGCTGTAATAATGCGATGGGTTATACCCTGCGTGACAGATATGACACTTTCTGTATTAGGATTCATAAATATAGTAATAACCCATTGGCGGAATTAATCTTAGTAAGAGTACTGTAGTCATCTTAGTAAAAGTACTGCATCCATGTCTTTCCTGTACTGAACGCTTTTTCTATTTTCCCCTCTGCACAATAATGACGGACGGTACGCTCGCTGATACCGTAT
>JBJEHI010000077.1:0-131998 GCA_051875915.1 Bacteroides sp. | reverse complement strand
TTTTTTCAGAAGGAGCGGGTCTTCAGCAAAGGCTGGATGACCCGCTCCTCATTTTTTATCAGTATATGCGCGAGGATTTGGAGGAAAATGCTTACCTTTGCTCGCAAATCCAATTTACTAACTTATTTAAAGCATTTGAAATTATGAAGACTAAGTTTTTTATGGCTGCTTTGGCCGTAGCATTTACGTTCGCCGTTTCTTCTTGTGGTAATAAAAAGGCTGCTGAGACTACCGCTGCTGAAGCTGTAGAGCAGGTAGAAGCTGCTGCTTGCTGCCAAGGTGATTCTACTAAGGCTTGCTGCCAGGGTGACTCTACCAAGACTTGCTGCCAAGGTGACTCTACAAAGGCTTGCTGCGGCGACAAGGCCTGTGGCGAGAAGGCTTGCGGTGAGAAGGCTTGTGGCGAGAAGTAATCGGATGAGATGACTCTATGAAATAGATTGAGGGCGTACCGTGGGGTGCGCCCTTAATTATATATTTCAGCCAAAAAAGCTGATACACTTATAAAATGACATCTTTTTATTGAAAAAAGTAACGGATTTGTTTGCTTGCTACAAAATAATCTCTACCTTTGCAGCCGTTAAATAAAAAAGCAGATGATGATTCAGAACTTTACATATATTCTACTGTGTGGCATTATTATTCTACTGGCAAGGTTTAGTGGAAGTGAGTGTTGTGCGTGAAGATATATGTAAATTTGATGGATATACGAAAGCCTTTCTCACTTCCTGGTGTGAAAGGCTTTTCTGTTAGTTAATAATTCAAAATAATAATATAATAGGAATGAGTGACAAGTTATTTATTTTCGACACTACGCTTCGCGACGGCGAGCAGGTTCCCGGTTGCCAGCTGAATACCATAGAGAAAATTCAGGTGGCCCGACAGCTGGAGGCCTTGGGCGTGGATGTCATAGAGGCTGGATTTCCCATCTCCAGTCCGGGTGATTTTAATTCGGTGATTGAGATATCGAAGGCGGTGACCTGGCCTACCATCTGTGCCTTGACACGTGCCGTGCAGAAGGATATTGACGTGGCCGCCGAGGCTTTGCAATATGCTAAACATAAACGTATTCATACGGGTATAGGTACCTCTGATTCGCACATCCGCTATAAGTTCAACTCGAACCGTGAGGAAATCATCGAACGTGCGGTGGCAGCGGTAAAGTATGCCCGCCGCTTTGTGGATGATGTGGAGTTCTATGCCGAGGATGCGGGACGTACGGAGAACGAATACCTGGCCCGCGTGATAGAAGCTGTCATCAAGGCAGGAGCAACCGTGGTGAATATTCCCGATACGACCGGCTATTGTCTGCCTTCGGAATATGGTGCCAAGATAAAGTATCTGATGGAGCATGTAGACGGAATTCACAACGCCATCATTTCGACACACTGTCACAACGACCTGGGCATGGCAACTGCCAACACCATGGCCGGTGTACTGAACGGTGCCCGTCAGGTGGAAGTGACCATCAACGGTATCGGTGAACGTGCCGGCAATACTTCGTTGGAAGAGGTGGCCATGATTATCAAGTGTCATAAGGACATCGACATAGAGACCAATATCAATACGCAGAAGATTTATCCTACCAGCCGCATGGTATCGAGCTTGATGAACATGCCTGTACAGCCCAACAAGGCCATCGTGGGCCGCAATGCCTTTGCCCACTCATCGGGCATCCACCAGGACGGTGTGCTGAAGAATGTGCAGACATACGAAATCATTGACCCGCACGATGTGGGCATTGACGACAACTCCATCGTACTGACAGCCCGTAGCGGACGTGCTGCCTTGAAGAACCGTCTGCAGGTATTGGGCATGACGCTGACGCAGGAAAAACTGGATAAGGTATACGAGGACTTCCTGAAGCTGGCCGACAAGAAGAAGGACATCAACGATGACGATATCCTGGTGCTGGCGGGTGCCGACCGCTCGCAGAACCATCGCATCAAGCTGGACTATCTGCAGGTGACCAGCGGTGTGGGCGTGCAGTCTGTCGCCAGTCTGGGACTCAATATCTCGGGCGAGAAGTTCGAGGCCTGTGCCAGCGGAAACGGTCCCGTAGATGCGGCCATCAAGGCACTGAAGAAGATAATCGACCGCCAGATGACGCTGAAGGAGTTTACCATTCAGGCCATCAGCAAGGGCAGTGACGATATGGGTAAGGTACACATGCAGGTGGAGTACGACAACCACGTGTACTATGGTTTCGGTGCCAATACCGACATCATCGCTGCTTCTGTAGAGGCCTATATTGACTGTATCAATAAGTTTAAGTAGTTACGAGCTACGAGCTACAAGCTACGAGCTACGAGCTACCTGTAGGGGCGGAATATTTTCCGCCCTTCAGCTACGAGCTACAAGTTACGAGTACCGGTTGGGGTGACATAACTCCCATTTTACATTTTAAATTTTAAATTTTACATTGAATCAATGAATACTCTTTTTGACAAGATTTGGGACGCCCACGTGGTTCAGCAGGTGGAAGAGGGTCCCACCCAACTTTACATCGACCGGCTTTATTGCCACGAGGTGACCAGTCCGCAGGCTTTCGAAGGAATGCGGGCCAGGGGACTGAAATGTTTCCGTCCCGAGAAGATTTACTGTATGCCCGACCACAACACGCCGACGCACGATCAGGACAAACCGATTGAAGATCCCGTCAGCAAGACGCAGGTGGACACATTGGCACGCAATGCCGAGGAGTTCGGCCTGACTCACTTTGGCATGATGAACAAGAAGAACGGCATCATTCATGTGGTAGGACCCGAAAGAGGCCTGACCCTGCCGGGGATGACCATTGTCTGCGGCGACTCGCATACCTCCACCCACGGTGCCATGGGGGCCGTTGCTTTCGGCATCGGTACCAGTGAGGTAGAGATGGTGATGGCTTCGCAGTGCATCCTGCAGACACGTCCCAAGACCATGCGCATCACGATTGACGGCCGTTTAGGCAAGGGCGTGACGGCCAAGGACGTGGCACTCTACATGATGTCGAAGATGACCACCAGCGGCGCTACCGGCTATTTCGTGGAGTATGCCGGTGAGGCTGTACGCAACCTGACGATGGAGGGACGACTGACACTCTGCAACCTCAGCATCGAGATGGGGGCGCGTGGCGGCATGGTGGCTCCCGACGAGACCACGTTTGCCTATATCAAAGGCCGTGAGTATGCACCGAAGGGGGAAGAATGGGAGAAGGCACTGGCCTATTGGAAGACCCTGCGCAGCGAGGACGATGCCGTGTTCGACAAAGAGGTGCGTTACGATGCAGCCGACATTGAACCGATGCTGACCTACGGAACCAATCCGGGCATGGGTATGGGCATCACCGCCCACATCCCTACGACGGAAGGCATGGGCGAAGCTGCACAGGCATCCTTCAGCAAGTCGTTGGGCTACATGGGATTCCAGCCCGGTGAGTCGCTGCTGGGCAAGAAGATTGACTACGTCTTTCTGGGTGCCTGCACCAACGGACGCATCGAGGATTTCCGTGCATTTGCCTCCTTGGTCAAGGGCCGTCGGAAGGCCGACCATGTGGTAGCTTGGCTGGTGCCCGGTTCGTGGATGGTGGATGCACAGATTCGTGAGGAGGGACTGGACAAGGTGCTGGGTGAAGCCGGCTTTGAAATCCGCCAACCCGGTTGCTCTGCCTGTCTGGCCATGAACGACGACAAGATACCGGCAGGCAAATACGCCGTATCTACCAGCAACCGCAACTTCGAGGGCCGTCAGGGCCCCGGTGCCCGTACTTTGCTGGCCAGCCCGCTGACTGCCGCTGCCGCTGCCGTGACAGGTGTGATAACCGACCCGAGAGAACTGATGGATTGAAGCGGTTCCCCATCCCTATAACCAACTATCAAACAGCAAGACAATGAAACAGAAATTTGACATCATAACCAGTACCTGTGTGCCCCTTCCGCTGGAGAATGTGGACACAGACCAAATCATTCCCGCCCGCTTTCTGAAGGCAACGACCAGAGAAGAGAAATTCTTCGGCGACAATCTGTTCCGTGACTGGCGCTATCGTCCCGACGGCTCGTTGAATACGGACTTTGTGCTCAACAATCCCCAGTATAGCGGCTGCATTCTGGTAGCCGGAAAGAACTTCGGCAGCGGTTCCAGCCGCGAACATGCTGCCTGGGCCATTGCAGGATACGGATTCCGTGTGGTGGTGAGCAGCTTCTTTGCCGATATCCACAAGAACAACGAGCTCAACAACTTCGTGCTGCCGGTGGTTGTCACGCCGGATTTCCTGCAGGAGCTGTTCGACTCCATTGCCGCCAATCCGAAGACAGAAGTGACCGTAGACCTGCCCGCACAGACCATCACCAACGGAGCCACAGGCCGCAGCGAACACTTTGAAATCAATGCCTACAAGAAGCATTGCCTGATGAACGGCTTGGACGACATCGACTTTCTGGTAGAGAACAAGGACAAGATAGAGGCTTGGGAAGAAAAGCATAACGGATAATGCCCATGAATCAACCACAAATAGAAATAATGGACACCACCCTGCGCGACGGGGAACAGACCAGCGGTGTGTCGTTCGTGCCGCACGAGAAGCTGATGATAGCCCGCCTGCTGCTGGAGGAACTGAATGTGGACAGGGTGGAGGTGGCTTCGGCCCGCGTCTCGGAGGGAGAGTTTGAGGCCGTGAAGAGCATCTGCCGCTGGGCCAGCCGCCAGCATTGCATTGACAAGGTGGAGGTGCTGGGATTCGTGGACGACGGCAAGTCGCTCCGCTGGATTAAGGAGGCTGGCGGACGGGTCATCAACCTGCTGACCAAAGGCTCTTATCGGCACTGCACCCAGCAGCTGAAGAAGACACCCGAAGAACATCTGGCGGACATCCGTGCCAACGTCCGTATGGCGCACGAGATGGGCATCCAGGTCAATGTCTATCTGGAGGACTGGAGCAACGGCATGAAGGACTCGCCCGACTATGTGTTTGCGCTGATGGACGGGCTGCAGGACCTGGGCATCCGTCGGTTCATGCTGCCCGATACGCTGGGCGTACTCAATCCGTTGCAGGTCATCAGCTACATGCGGCGCATGGTGAAGCGATACCCCGACGTACACTTCGACTTCCATGCCCACAATGACTACGACCTGGCCGTGAGCAATGTATTAGCTGCCGTACTCAGCGGCTGCAGGGGACTGCACACCGCCATCAACGGACTGGGCGAGCGGGCCGGCAATGCACCGCTGGCCAGCGTACAGGCCATCCTGAAGGACCACTTCAATGCCGTGACCCACATCAACGAGGAGAAGCTGAACGAGGTGAGCCATCTGGTGGAGAGCTACAGCGGCATTGCCATTCCTCCCAACAAGCCCATCGTAGGCAGCAGCGTCTTCACTCAGGTGGCGGGTGTCCATGCCGATGGCGACAACAAGAACAACCTCTACTGCAACGACCTCCTGCCGGAGCGGTTCGGCCGAAAGCGCGAGTATGCCTTGGGCAAAGCCAGCGGCAAAGCCAATATCCGCAAGAATCTGGAAGAGCTGGGACTGGAACTGAGCGAAGAGGCGATGAAGAAGGTGACCGAACGCATCATCGAGCTGGGCGACAAGAAGGAGCTGGTCACGCAGGACGATTTGCCTTACATTGTGAGCGATGTGCTGAAGCACACCACGATTGACGAGAAGGTGAAGCTGCTGAGCTACATGGTATCGACCGCCTACGGCCTGAAGCCGATGGCCTGTGTGCGGTTGGAGGTGAACGGTGAGGTGTACGAGGAGAATGCGGCGGGCGACGGACAGTACGATGCCTTCGTGCGGGCTGTGCGTCACATCTATCGTGACCGGCTGGGACGCAAGTTCCCCTGGCTGGCCAACTACAACGTATCCATTCCGCCCGGCGGGCGCACCGATGCGTTGGTGCAGACCACCATCGAGTGGACCTTCGAGGGGAAGACCTATCGGACACACGCCCTGGATGCCGACCAGACAGAAGCGGCCATGAAGGCCACCATCAAGCTGCTGAACATGATTGAGGAGAACTATCAGCATACGTAGTTGATATAAGTCAAAAAATAGGGAAGTCCCCGTAAGCGCACCTTTACGCTTTCGGGGCTTTTTTGTACCTTCGCGGCTCGTTAGCATTCAATATAGGTACGGTGATTTGGTTAATCAGGAATAACGGTATGAAAGGGCAGCTCAGCAAGCTGGTGCTTCCCATTTTTATAGAGACGGCGCTGGTCATGATGCTGGGAGCCGTCGACACGGTGATGTTGAGCCAGCACTCGGACAATTCCGTGGCTGCCGTCGGTGTGGTCAACCAGTTAGTCAATCTGGCAGTGCTTGTCTTTCAGGTCATCAGTTTCGGTACCACCGTGCTTTGTTCGCAGTATCTGGGAGCCGGACTGAAGGAGCGGATGGTGCAGACCACCGGAGTGGCCATCCTGCTGAATGCTGTGAGCGGCCTGCTCATCAGTGCCACCCTCTATTTCGGTTGCACCTGGATGCTTCGGCTGATGGGGCTGCGCCCCGAGCTGCTGGGCGAGGGTGTCAGCTACATGCGCATCGTGGGTGCCTTTGCCTTCTTCCAGGCCGTTTCGCTGGCCATCTCTGCTTCGTTCCGCAGTGCCGGCAAGGCTGTCTATCCCATGATGGTGACCGTAGTGGTCAATCTGCTCAATATTCTGGGTAATTACACGCTGATATTCGGTAAGTTCGGTATGCCGGCCTTGGGTGTAGAGGGGGCGGCCATCTCTACCAGCATCGCCCGTGGAGTCAGCATGGTGCTGCTCTTCCTCCTCCTCTTCCGCAAGCATATACCGGCCTTCCCCCTGCGGCTCTTCCGTCCGTTCCCTTGGATAGAGCTGAAGAACCTGCTGAAGGTAGGCCTGCCTGCGGCCGGCGAGGAAATCAGCTACAGCGGTTCGCAGGTAGTCATCACCTTCTTCATCAATATGCTGGGCAATGCCGCCTTGGCTACGCGCACCTATTGTTGGAACATGATATTCTTCGTCTTCATCTTCTCCATTGCCATGGGGCAGGGTGGAGCCATCCTGATAGGGCATCTGGTAGGCGAGAAGCGTGTCACGGCCGCCTATCTGTTAGGCTGCTACACGCGCCGGCTGGCCATCATCGTTTCAGTGGTTCTGTCGGTGATGCTGGCATTGGGTGGCGGATTCATCCTGTCGTGGCTGACGGACAATCCCGAGATACTCCGTCTGGGCAAGATTATCCTCTGGATTGACGTGCTGCTTGAGGTAGGCCGTGCCACCAACATCTGGGCTACCCAGGCCTTGCGTGCCACGGGCGACGTCAACTATCAGTTCTACGTCGGCATCACCGTGCAGTGGATAGTCTCTGTGGGACTCAGCTATCTGTTGGGCATCCATTGGGGCTTTGGACTGCTGGGCATGTGGGTCAGTTTTATGCTCGACGAGAACATCCGCGGGCTTATATTCATCTTCCGCTGGAGGTCGTTGAAGTGGGCCACAAAGAGCTTTGTCAAATAAATCACTTTGTCCACCGCATCTCGCTCAGCACCTTCAGCAGCTCGATGCGCTCCGGGGCCAGTTTGCCCTGTTTGATTAGCTTCTGGTTGTATTTCCACCAGTTCAGCAGTCCCCGGTTCTCCACCACCCTTTTGTTGGGCAGGTGGTGATGCTCGGTGATGTACTGCTTGAGGCTTTCATAGTTCTCATGCCAATTCTGTTCGTTTTTCACTCCCATAGTGTTTCATTCGTATAGTTTGCCACAAAAGTAGGCATTCTCTGGCTGAAAGCCTTCCGTTTATACTTTTTTTAGACCCTTTCCGCACATTCTCTTCTTTTTTCCCTTTGTCGGATATCACTGATAGCGGTTGATGGTCGTTGCAACGGCTGTCTCGTCGGGATGTAAAGAGTCCGTTTCTCTGTGGTGGTGCGGGGACATATGGCTTTAAAACTTCTTGTCCGAAAGTTTTAAAGTTTTGAGCAAAAAGTTTTAAAGAGAGGGATAAAAAGTTTTAAACCTGTTTCTCGGCAGAAAGAGGCTATGCTATCCGTGAATAAGTTGTCACGGAGCAGGGTTTCGTTACGAAATGAAGGAAGGAATGGTTGTTGTTTGAAATTATTAACGAATAAATCACCGCTCCTCGATGGGAAAAACGTAATTTCGCAGCAAACCGAAGGCTCAAGGGGCCTTTTTTAGAAGAGAAACAGTATGAATAGTGGAGTAATTAGGAATGCCGGATGGGGATGCTGCCTGATGGCGGCGCTGCTGATGGCCTGCGCACACACCGGGGAGCATACGGACAGCGAAGAGGGCGTGATGACGGTGCTGCCCGACGAGGAGAACGAGGTCAGTGTGATGACGCTGACGAGGGGCACCTTCGAACACGAACTGGTGAGCAACGGCAAACTGCTGGCTACGGGGCAGGCCGACCTGAGCTTTGAGACGGACGGGGTGGTGGCAGCCATCTACGTGCGCAACGGCGACCGTGTAGCCCGGGGACAGAAGCTGGCCGAACTGGACAAGTTCAAACTGGCCAACAAGACGGCGCAGGCCAAGGATGCACTGGCAAGGGCCGAACTGGAACTGCAGGATGTGCTGATAGGACAGGGATATGCGGTGGACAGACTGCAGGAGGTGCCGGAGGACATCATGCAGCTGGCACGGGTGAAAAGCAGCTACGACCAGTACAAGGCGCAGTATGAGCTGGCACAGTACGAGGAGGAGCATGCCACGTTGAAGGCTCCCATGGACGGCGTGGTGGCCAACCTCTTTGCCAAGCCTTATAACGCTCCGTCCACCACGGAGCCTTTCTGCACCATCGTCTCCACACAGGGCATGGAGGTGGACTTCACGGTGCTGGAGAGCGAGCTGCCTTTGCTGAAGAAGGACGACAAGGTGCAGGTGACACCCTACGCCGCAGGGGCCGCCCGCTGCGAAGGCCGCATCAGCGAAATCAATCCGCTGGTGGACGAGAAGGGGATGGTTCGCGTGAAGGCGACCCTGCAGGGAAGGAACGGACTGTTCAGTGGCATGAACGTGCGCATCAGTGTGAAACGCTCGATGGCCGACCAGCTGGTGATACCCAAGAGCGCGGTGGTGCTGCGCTCGGGCAAGCAGGTGGTCTTCACGCTGAAGGAGGGCAAGGCGTGGTGGAACTACGTCCACACGGGACTGGAGAATGCCGACAGCTACACGCTGACGGGCGATGACCTGAAGGAGGGCGACGAGGTGATAGTGACCGGCAACGTGAATCTGGCGCACGAGGCCAAGGTGAAACGGGTCGGGAAGTGAAAACGAAAAGCGGACGCAAGGTGGTATGATACGATTCCTGTTACAACGCCCCATCGCGGTGCTGATGGCCTTCACGGCCTGCTTCATCATCGGACTGGTGACCTACTTCACACTGCCGGTCTCCCTGCTGCCGGACATTGCCATACCCGAAATCACGGTGCAGGTGACGGCGGACAATACGGCAGCCCGCGAACTGGAGAACACGGTGGTGAAGCCGCTGCGCGGACAGCTGATACAGGTCACCCGGCTGCAGGATATGCAGAGCGAGGTGAGGGACGGGGCCGGACTGATCAGGCTGAGCTTTGACTACGGGACGAACACAGACTTGGCCTTCATAGAGGTGAACGAGAAGATTGACGCGGCCATGAACTCGCTGCCCAAGGAGACGCCCCGACCACGGGTGGTGAAGGCCAGTGCCACAGACCTGCCGGTGTTCTACCTCTGTCTGACGCTGAAGGAGGCGGGGCCGGCCGATGCTGTGGAGGCGGACGAGCCCTTCCTGGAGCTGTGCGAGCTGGCGGGGAATGTCGTCAAGCGGCGCATCGAACAGTTGCCACAGGTGGCCATGGTGGATGTGACCGGCGTGCTGGAGCGGCAGGTGCTGCTGAAACCCGATGCGGCCAAGATGGCACTCATGGGGCTGTCGGTGGAGGAACTGGAGAAGGCACTGGTGCAGAACAACGTGGAGCCGGGCAGCATGACCGTGCGCGACGGCTATTATGAATACAACATCAAGTTCTCCAACCTGCTTCGCACGGTGGACGACGTGCGCAACGTGCTGCTGAACAAGCAGGGGCGCATCATCCGGCTGGACGACTTCTGCCGGGTGGAGGTGGCGCCGGTAAGGGAGAAGGGCATCTCGGTGAGCAACGGCAAGCGGGCGGTGACGCTGGCCGTCATCAAGCAGGCCGACGAGAATATGGACGACATGAAGGAGGCGGTGGGAGAGGCCATCCGCCATTTCGAGAAGCAATATCCCGACATCGACTTCCGGGTGAGCCGCAATCAGACGGAGCTGCTGGACTATACGGTGGCCAATCTGCAGCAGAACCTCTTGCTGGGATTCTGCTTCATCTGTCTGGTGGCCATCCTCTTCCTGGGCGATGTCAAGTCGCCCCTCATCATCGGGCTGAGCATGGTGGTGTCTATCGTCATCTGCTTCCTGTTTTTCTATCTCTTCAAGATGTCCCTCAACATCATTTCACTCTCCGGCCTGATACTGGCGCTGGGTATGATGATAGACAGCTGCATCATCGTGACGGAGAACATCTCGCAATACCGCGAACGGGGCTATTCGCTGAGGCGAGCCTGCGCGACGGGTACCGACGAGGTAATCACGCCGATGCTCAGCTCGTCGCTCACCACCGTGGCGGTCTTCGTCCCGCTGATATTCATGAGCGGCATTGCCGGAGCTCTCTTCTTCGACCAGGCCTTTGCGGTGGCGGTCGGTCTGCTGGTCTCTTACTTTACGGGCATCATGCTGTTGCCGGTGCTCTACCTGCTTGTCTACCGTACAGGCATACGTCGCAAGTCCTTCCTCGGGAAGCGGCTGGGGCAGAACCGGTGGCTGGAGCGTTTCTATGATGCCGGGATAGCGTGGGTGTTTGCCCATAAGAGGGGGTGCCTCCTCTTTTGCGCCGTATCGCTGCCGCTCTGCGTGCTCTGCTTCTATGGCATCCGCAAGGAGCGTATGCCGGCCATCGACCAGAACGAACTGATGGTGCGGCTGGAGTGGAACGAGAATATCCACCTGGATGAGAACAGGCGCAGGGTGGATGCCTTGCAGCAGACGGTGCGCGAGGAGACGGTGGAGCAGACGGCAGCCGTGGGGCAGCAGGATTACCTGCTGAACAGAGACAGGGCACTGTCTACATCGGAGTGCGAGCTCTACTTCAAGACCGAACGGCCTGAACAGATACGACCCTTGCAGCAGAAGATATTCCGGTGGGTGAAGGAGGCCTATCCGCTGGCTGTGGTCTCCTTTGCACCGCCGGAGACGCTGTTCGAGAAGCTCTTTGTGACGGGCGAGGCCGATGTGGTGGCCCAGCTCTATGCCCGCAACCGCGAAGTGGCTCCGGTGGCCGACGAGCTTCGCGGCTTGGAGAACCGTCTGGAGCAGCGGTGCGGACTGCCCCCTACGGGTGTCTCCTTTGACAATCAGCTGAACCTCTCGGTCAGGCAGGAGCGCATGATGCTGTACAACGTGTCGTACGAGGAACTGTATAGGGTGCTGAAGACGGCCTTCCGCGAGAACAGCGTGACCACCCTGCACTCGTATCAGCAATACCTGCCAGTGGTGATTGCCGGAGAGGAGATGACGGTGAACCGACTGCTGCAACAGACGTTGGTACGGACGCAGGCCGACGAGCAGGGGAAGGTGGAGTATCTGCCTCTGCGTGAACTGGTGGAGGTGACACCGGCAGAAGACCTCAAAGTGATAACGGCCGGACGGGACGGCGAGTTTATCCCTTTCCGCTTCTATGACGTGACGGACGCTCCCGCCTTGATGGATGGGGTACGCACAGAGGTAACGGCGGACGACAAGTGGGACCTCTCGTTCTCGGGCAGCTTCTTCTCCAACCAACGGATGCTGGACGAACTGGTGGTGATTCTGCTGGTCTCCATCCTGCTGATGTACTTTATCCTGGCCGCCCAGTTCGAAAGTTTCCTGCAACCGCTCATCGTGCTGCTGGAGATTCCGGTGGACGTAGCCTTCGCCTTGCTGCTGCTGTGGGGCTGCGGACATACGCTGAACCTGATGTCGGCCATCGGCATCATTGTGACGTGCGGCATCATCATCAACGACTCCATCCTGAAGCTGGATGCCATCAACGAACTGCGGAAGGCGGGCATCCCCTTGCTGGAGGCCATTCATGAGGCGGGTCGCCGCCGTCTGCGTGCCATTGTCATGACCTCACTCACCACCATCTTTGCCATGGTACCGCTGCTCTTCTCCTCGGACATGGGGTCGGAGCTGCAGAAGCCGCTCTCCATCGCCATGATAGGTGCCATGGCAGTGGGCACGATGGTCAGCCTCTTCATCATTCCGCTGATTTATTGGTATATTTATCGGGACAAACCGATGCAGGTAATACATAGGAAGGGAGGCGGACAGAACGTCTTGCCCGAATCAAACAGTTGAAATACAGATATATTATGAAACGACTATCCATATTGCTCCTCTTGCTGCTGGCCCTGAGGCCGGTACCGGCCCAGCAACGTCCTGTGCTGACGCTGGACCTTCAGCAAACCATCAGGTTGGCCAACGACAGTTCGCTGGAGGCCTTTCGTACGCAGAATATGTACCTCTCCGGCTACTGGGAGTATCGCACCTTCAAGGCCAACCGCTTGCCCAGTCTGACGCTGAACATGGTGCCGGCGCAGTACAACCGCGACATCACCAAGCGGTATGACTCGGAGCAGGACCTGGACGTCTATCGTAGTCAGCAGTCGTTCTATGCCTACGGCAATCTGGCCATCCAGCAGAATTTTGACCTGACGGGCGGTACCTTCTTTCTGGACACCGAGCTGGGATACATGCGCAGCATCGGAGCCAACAACTACACCCAATATACCAGCGTGCCGGTGCGGGTAGGTTACACACAGTCGCTGGTGGGTTACAACCCGTTCCGCTGGGAACGGAAGATTGAACCGCTGAAGTTCGAGAAGGTGAAGAAGGAGTATATCTACAATGCCGAGCAGATTTCGGAACAGGCAACGACTTACTTCTTTACGCTGGCCATGGCACAGGCCGAATACGACCTGGCTCGTGAGAACGCCGCCTCTACGGATACGCTGTATCAGATAGGGCAGCAACGGCTGAAGATTGCCTCCATCAGCCGGGCCGACTTGTTGACGCTGAAGCTGGATGCGGTGAACGCTCGCAACACCCTGCGCAATGCAACAAGTACCTTGAAGCGGGCTATGTTCTCGCTTGCCTCTTTTTTGAACATGGAGAAGAATACCGAAATCAAGGTCATCCTGCCGGGACGGCCACAGACGCTGACCATCTCGGCCGACGAGGCTTTGGGAGCGGCACGGGCCAATAATCCCACCTTCCTGCAACTGAAGCAGAATGTGCTGGAGGCGGAGCAGAATGTGAACAAAACCAAGGTGGAGTCGCGTTTCAATGCCAGTCTCAACGCCAGTGTGGGATTCAATCAGGTGGCCGAGGACTTGGGGGCGGCCTACAAGCATCCGATGCAGCAGGAGATGGTGTCGCTCAGCCTTTCGATACCGTTGGTGGACTGGGGCGTGCGTAAGGGCAAGTACAATATGGCACGCAACAACCTGAATGTGGTGCGTACGTCGGCCCGACAAGAGGAGGTCAGCATCGAAGAGGAGGTCATCATGACCGTAGCCGACTTCAATATGCAACAGGACCTGGTAGCCAGTGCGGCAGAAGCACTGGACCTCTCCATCCTGGCACACAACGAGACGAAGCAGCGCTTCATCATCGGGAAGGCGGACATCAGCAGCCTGACCTTGTCGCTCAACAGGCAGCGTGAAGCGCAGCAGAACTACATCTCGGCCTTGCAGAGCTATTGGCAGAACTACTACAAGATACGCAAGCTGACGTTGCACGACTTTGCATCGGGATTCTCCCTCTCGGACAAGTTCGATTTTGGTATAGAGTAAAACCTGTAATGCACGAGGCCGACCATGAAACGATACTCTTCCTTTACCGTCATTGTGACGTTCATCGCCTTGTCGCTGGTGGGGGTGGCGCTGATTCCCCGCTTGCCTGTCAAGCTGAATCCGTCGCGCAGCCTGCCTGGCTTCACGGTGAGTTTCCAGATGCCGGGCACATCGGCCAGGGTGGTAGAGGTAGAGGTCACCAGCAAGCTGGAGTCCATGTTGGCCCGTATCCGAGGGGTGGAGAAGTTGAGTTCCACCTCGGGCAACGGCTATGGACGCATCACGGTGGAATTGGACAAACATGCCGATGTGGACGTGGTGCGCTTCGAGGCTTCTACCATCGTCCGACAGCTGTGGGGAGAGCTGCCGGCTGGTGTCAGCTATCCGGTGATACAGATGAAGATGCCCGACGAACAGGCAGGTCGCCCGTTTCTTTCGTTCACCTTGAACGCTCCGGCGGCTCCTATCCTGATACAGCAGTATGCCGAGGAGCACATCAAACCCCGTCTGGCACGTCTGGAAGGGGTGTACAAGGTCGAGCTGAGCGGTGCTACGCCGATGGAGTGGAGGCTGGAGTATGACAGTGAGCAACTGCGTCGGTTAGGCATCACCATCGAGCAGATACAGCAGGCGGTACAGCATTATTGCCAGAAGGAGTTCTTGGGTACGCAATGGATGGAGAACGGGCGGGAACGTGGTGAATGGATTCGGTTGGTCCTGTTGCCACAGCGGGTGGCGGACGGCTTCAATCCGGCACAGGTACCGGTCACCTCAGCCGACGGCAAGGTGGTTCGGCTTGACGAACTGGTTACCTTGACCCGCATGGAGGAGAAACCGCAGAGCTACTACCGCATCAACGGACTCAACTCCATCTACCTGTCGGTGACGGCAGAGGAGACGGCCAACCAGCTGACACTCTCGGATGCGGTGATGCAAGAGATGGAGGCAGTAGGCCACATCCTGCCCGGCGGATATGAAATCCATCTGAGCTACGATGCTACCGAATACATCCGGACGGAACTGCAAAAAATCTACTATCGGACTACCTTGACGGTGCTCATCCTGTTGCTCTTTGTCTGGCTGATAACCCGTCGCTGGAGGTATCTGTTCCTGATAGTAAGCGGACTGGCGGTCAATCTGGCCGTAGCGTTGATATTCTACTACCTCTTGGGACTGGAGATGCAGCTCTATTCGCTGGCTGGCATCACGGTGTCGCTCAATCTGGTCATCGACAGCATCATCGTCATGGCCGACCATCTGTTGCATCGGCGCAACCTGAAGGCGTTCATGTCGGTGCTGGCCGCTACCCTGACTACCATGGGGGCATTGGGCATTATCTTCTTTCTGGACGAGAAGATACGGCTGAATCTACAGGATTTTGCTGCCGTGGTGATTGTCAATCTGGTGGTCTCATTGCTGGTGGCTCTCTTCTTTGTGCCGGCTATGATGGAGCGGTTGCGGATGGAGGAGAAACGGCGTGTACGTGTGCGCTGGCGCAGGCTTCACCGATGGGTTGGCAGAGGCAAGGTGATGTTCTCCCGTTTCTATGCGCGTTTCATTGGCGGGCTGTGCCGATGGCGGTGGGCAGTGGTGGTGGTGCTGCTGTTGGGCTTCGGGCTGCCGGTCTTTCTGTTGCCGGATAAGTTGGAAGGTGAGCGGTGGTGGTCGTCACTTTATAACCAGACCATCGGTACCACCCGATACAAGGAGGAGGTAAAGCCGGTGATAGACAAGGCATTGGGAGGCAGTCTGCGCCTCTTTGTGCAGAAGGTGTACGAGGGCAGCTACTTCACACGCAATGAAGAGGTAGTGCTGCAGGCATACGCCAACCTGCCGAACGGGAGTACACTGGAGCAGATGAATACCTTGATACGACGGATGGAGACCTATCTGAGCGGATTCAAGGAAATCAGGCAGTTTCACACCACCATCTACAATGCACGGCGGGCCTCTATTCAAATCTACTTCAAGAAGCCGTATCAGAACGGTGGTTTCCCCTATACGCTGAAAGCCAACATGATAAGCAAGGCTTTAGAACTGGGTGGCGGAAGCTGGGGAATCTATGGCCTGCAGGATCAGGGATTCAGCAACGATGTGCGCGAAAATGCCGGTTCGTACCACGTCACGATGTACGGATACAATTACGATGAACTGTATGAGTGGGCTGAGAGGTTGAAGGAAAAGCTGTTACAACACCGGCGCATCAAGGAGGTCATCATCAACTATGAGTACTCGTGGTGGAAGGATGACTATCAGGAGTACTACTTTGCCCTTGACAAACAGCGGATGGCACAAGCCGATGTGACGGCCGAACGGCTCTTTTCCACCGTGCAACCTATCTTCGGAAAAGACATCGAACTGGGTACGGTGACTACCGAGAACGGAGCGGAACGTATTCGCCTCTCTTCCCAGCAATCGCACGAATACGATATCTGGGCCATGCAATACCTGCCATATCCTTACTCGGAGGAGGGGTACTACAAACTGTCAGAACTCTCTGCCGTGGAGAAGGGACAGATGCCGCAGGAGATTGCCAAAGAGAACCAGCAATATCGCCTCTGCCTGCAATATGAATATATCGGCTCCAATGAGATGGGAAAGAAACTGCTGAAGCGTGATTTGGAGGAGTTTAACCGTACGCTGCCGATGGGGTACACTGCCGAGTCCGAGGAAAGCAGCTACTGGTGGGGAAAGAAGGACAACAAACAATACCTGCTGTTGTTGGTGGTGATTGCGGTCATCTTCTTCACCACCTCCATTCTGTTCAACTCGTTGAAGCAGCCGTTGGCCATCATCTTTGTGATACCAGTCTCCTACATCGGCGTTTTCCTGACCTTCTATCTCTTCCATCTCAATTTCGACCAGGGTGGCTTTGCCTCTTTCATCCTGTTGTGCGGCATCACGGTGAATGCCAGCATCTACATCTTGAACGAGTATAATCACATCCGCCGCCTCTTTCCGCGTCTGTCGCCTTTGCGGGCCTATGTAAAGGCATGGAATGCCAAGGTGGTGCCCATCTTCCTGACCATCACCTCTACCATTCTGGGCTTTATCCCCTTTATGATTGGTGCGGAAAAGGAGGCTTTCTGGTTCCCGCTGGCAGCTGGTACGATTGGCGGACTGCTGATGTCCGTGGTCGGCATCTTCCTTTTTCTTCCCGCTTTCGTATTGAAGAAAAGCGAAGTCGGGAGACGTGTGTGAGAAGGAGGGAAGAAAAAAAAATCCCCGTTTCTCTATGGGAGAAGCGGGGAGTATGCATACTATATGGATTGTATATTATGCTTCTTCTGCTACTACTTCGAAAGGAATCTCTACAGAAACTTCTTTGTGCAGCTTGATGGTGGCTTTGTACTGGCCGACTTCCTTCACCGTATCCTTGACAACGATGATCTTGCGGTCGATTTCATGACCCAACTTAGCCAGTTCTTCAGCAATCTGAATGCTGCCAACAGAACCGAAGATGGTGCCAGTAGAACTTACCTTGGTAGCGATGGTCAGTGATACACCAGCCAACTTAGCTGCCAGCTCTTCAGCATCCTTCTTGATTTTCTCCAGCTTGTGAGCGCGTTGCTTCAAATCTTCAGCCAACATTTTCTTTGCAGACGGCGAAGCGATGACAGCTTTGCCGGTCGGGATGAGGTAGTTACGACCATAACCGGACTTTACAGTCACGATGTCGTTCTTATAACCCAGGTTGATTACGTCTTCTTTCAATATAATTTCCATACTATCTCCTCCTTATTATTTCATCATGTCAGTTACATACGGAAGCAATGCCAGATGGCGTGCTCTCTTCACAGCTTGAGCGACGCGACGTTGGAACTTCAGCGAAGTACCAGTGATGCGACGCGGGAGAATCTTGCCCTGTTCGTTCAAGAACTTCTTCAGGAACTCGGGATCCTTGTAATCGATGTACTTGATACCGCTCTTCTTGAAGCGGCAATACTTTTTCTTCTTAACGTCTACTGAGGGCGGAGTTAAATATCTGATTTCTGATTGAACTTGTTGTGCCATGATTAATCCTCCTTTTTAGTTGATTTTACACTTCTTCTCTTTGCAGCGTACTCGGCAGCATACTTGTCCTGCTTGAAGGTCAAGAAGCGGATTACGCGCTCGTCACGACGGAAGTTAACTTCCAGTTTCTCAATGGCAGTAGGTTCTGCATTGAACTCAATCAGCTGATAGAATCCTGTAGACTTCTTCTGGATAGGATAAGCCAGCTTCTTCAGTCCCCAGTTTTCTTCATTTACAATCTCAGCACCTTCAGCAGTGAGGATGCCTTTGAATTTCTCTACCGCTTCCTTCATCTGTACATCAGACAAAACGGGAGTTAAAATGAAAACGGTTTCGTATTGATTCATACTTGTTAAATAAATAATTAATAGTTGCTTTTATCAAATGCGGGTGCAAAGGTAGGCATTTTCTTTTGAATAACAAACATTTGCTGTTTTTTTCTCGTTGGTTCTCGTTTTTCTCGTCTCTTTGCATTATCTTCGCATCGTGTTTAACCCCTGTTTATTCAATATGACAGAACAGTTCAATGTCGATATAAGGCTGATATTTGCCATCCTCAATGGAAAAGTGTCGGCTGCCATCAACCGCAAGCTTTCCAAGAGTCTGCGCGACAATGGCATTCCCATCACCCCCGAGCAGTGGGTGGTATTGGTCTTTTTGTGGAAGAAGGACGGCTCTTCGCAGCAGGAGTTGTGCAACGCCACGTTTATGGACAAACCCAGTATGACCCGTCTTATCAACAAGATGGAGCGGATGCATCTGGTGGTGCGCATCTCTGACAAGAACGACCGCCGATCCAATCTGGTATATCTGACGAAGGACGGAAAGAAGTTGGAACAGCAAGCTTTTGCGGTGGCCAACCAGGCATTGCACGAGGGGTTGCAGGGCATCGGTACCGAAGAACTGCGTATCAGTCAGGAGGTGCTTCGGATGATATTTTTGAATACAAAAGAGTGAAATAGGGGGCATGGAACCGTTGCGCAGCGTTAATTTGTTCCTAATAATTGATTTTTTTCATAAATTATTTCGCTTGTTAAAGAATTATGCTTTTCTTTGTATCAAGAATGTAAATAGACAAATAATTTAATAAAATAATATACTCATGAAAGGCTTATTGAAAAATCTGGGATTGATATTAATCGTTGTAGCAGCCATCATTCTGATTGTTTGCTCATTTACCGGAAATGTGAACAACAATGTGATTTTGGGTACATCTGCTGCCCTGGTGGTACTGGGTTTGGTATCTTACATTGTATTGAACAAACGGTTGACCGATTAATGGTCAAGGAAAAGAAATAAAAAAGGCGGTTGGTTAACCGCCTTTTTTATTTCTCCTGTTCCGTCCCATCAGGCATCCGTATCAGGGGTAATCAGTTTGTAACCCTTGCCGTGGATGTTGATGATTTCGATAGAGTCATCCTCTTTCAGGTGCTTGCGCAGCTTGGTGATATACACGTCCATGCTGCGGGCGTTGAAGTAGTTGTCATCAATCCAGATAGTCTTCAGTGCGAAGTCACGCTGCAGAATCTCGTTGGCGTGCGCACACAGCAGTCCCAGCAGTTCAGACTCCTTCGTTGTCAGTTTCGTCTGTCTTTCAGCAGTAGACAGAATCTGCTTCTGCGTGTCGAATGTGAACTTGCCAATCTTGTAGATGTTGCTTTCCTTGTTCTTCTTGCCACGTACGCGACGCAGGATGGCTTCGATGCGGAAGGTCAGCTCTTCCATACTGAATGGCTTGGTGATGTAGTCGTCTGCACCAATCTTGAAGCCTTCCAGAATATCCTCTTTCAAGGTTTTGGCCGTCAAGAAGATGATAGGTATCTCCGCATTGGCTGCACGTACTTCCTGTGCCAAGGTGAATCCGTCTTTCTTGGGCATCATGACATCAAATACGCACAAGTCGTACTTGTTCTTCAGGAAAGCTTTGAAGCCGGCTTCGCCGTCGGGGTACAATTCTGCGGCATATCCCTTAGCCTGTAAGTATTCTCTTAACAGCATGCCAAGATTCTCATCATCTTCGCATAACAAAATACGTAGTTTTTCGTCCATATCTCAATCGGTTTTTAATAAAGGTAATGCAATTATAAATGTTGTTCCTACGTTCAGCTCGCTCTCGGCGCGGATGGAACCTTTGTGGTCGGTAATGATTTTCTTCACATAGGCCAGTCCTAAGCCGAACCCTTTCACGTCGTGCAGATTACCTGTATGCACGCGGTAGAACTTTTCGAATATCTTTTTTAAATTCTCTTTCTTGATACCGATACCGTTATCCTGTACGGAAATCATCAGCTTGCCTGGTTCGTTCCACGTCTTCACGGTCAGTTGCAGGTCGGTATCGGGCCGTTTGTACTTGACGGCATTGTCCATCAGGTTGAATATCACGTTGGTGATGTGCATCTCGTCGGCAAAGATTATCGGGTCGTCGGCTTTCAGCTCCGAGTCGATTTTGCCATTGTAGCGTTCAACCTTCAGCGTAAAGGTGTTGATGACGCTGGTAATCAGTTCATTGATGTCCAGTTCCTTCATCTTCAGCGTAGCCTTCTGACGGTCGAACATCGACATCTGCAGCACCTTCTCCACTTGGAAGCGCAGCCGCTTGGTCTCATCATTGATGACTCCTGAGATGTGCTGGAACATGGCAGGAGACTTGCCCACAGCGGGATCCTTCAGCATCTGCGCCGCCAGCGAGATGGTGGATATCGGCGTCTTGAACTCATGCGTCATGTTGTTGATAAAGTCGTTCTTCATCTCTGTCAGCCGTTTCTGCCGGAAGATGATGTAGATGGTAAAGATGAAGGTTATCAGCAACACCAGCGTGAATATCAGCGACGGTATCATGAAGCTTACCGAGTCGAAGATGTAGTTCCGCTTGCCGGGGAAGTGTATCTTGACGATGCTCATGCGTGCCGGCGGGTCGTTCAGGAAGAGGGGCTGCGAGTACGAGCTTTCGCTTCCCTCATCGTTGTAGTCCGAGCAGCGGTACACCTCTCTGCCGTCACGGTCGATGACCTTGAAGTGGAAGTCCAGATCGCCTATACCATTATCTATCAGCCCCGACTTCAGGTACTGGTCCAGATTCTTGAAGTTGACCCGCTCCTCGATGGGCTTGTCCTTGGCGTGGTACACCATCTGCCACACCACGTCATCAACCAGCGCACGCTGGTACAGGTAGCGGTTCTTAATCATGTCCACCATGGTGCGTGATGTCTGCGGGATGGTTTTGGTACCATGCTTCCGCGATATCATGGCGCGTGGCAGATCCTTCGTGCCGAAGGTCTTCAGTTCGATGGATGAGTGCATCGAGCCGTCGGGCGAAGAGATGCTGAAACGTTGTGTCTGCACGATGCCTCCGCCTTTGGTCTGTTCCCAGACTTTCTTTTCTGCTTCCGACACGTCTTCCTGCAGCCAACGGCTTACCTCCGCCGATTCAACGTCTTTCGAGGCGGCCATCAGGGCGCGCTTCACCGATTCGTCGAATTGCTCGTTGCGCATCTTGACCATCTCCTCTATGTAGCTGATCTGCAGATAGAGCAGGCTCAGGAAGGAGAGGCCCATCACAATGCCTAATATCCAAATAGTTGACTTTTTCATAGCTGCAAAATTAACAATCCCTAATTAACACTCCTAACCAATTAACCTGTTTTAACCGTCCGTTCTCGTAAATTAACCGATAGTGTGTTTCTTAGGTTTCGTTCTGTACACTATAACAAAATAACAGTCGATTTGTTTGGCAAAATTAATGAAAAATAGAATGGATGCAAAAGAAATGGGGTCGGTTTTTAACCTCTCATTCCGAGCGTTCATGCTGCGGTCTGCTTGCCGTGCGAGGGGTGGGACGTAGAACAACAGTGCCAGAGGTCTGTCTGAACCTCTGGCACGTTTCTGAAAATATGGTTCGAAGCAGGTGGAGAAACTTATTCTTCTGTCTGCTTGGCTTCGAATTCCTTGATCAGTTTCTCCTGTACGTCGCTCGGTACCAGTTCGTAGCTGGCAAACTTCATGATGAACGAGGCGCGTCCGCCGGTCAGTGAGCTCAGTGCGGTAGAGTAAGAGGACATCTCCTTCAGAGGCACCTTGGCCACCAGTTTCTCGTAGCCGGCTTCGCTGCTCATGCCCATAATCATGGCGCGGCGTCCTTGCAGGTCGCTCATCACATCGCCCATCTTGTCAGACGGAACGAATACCTCTACATCGTATATCGGCTCCAGAATCTTGGGGCCTGCGTTGCGGAATGCTTCGCTGAATGCGTTGCGTCCGGCCAGCATGAATGAGATTTCGTTGGAGTCAACCGGGTGCATCTTGCCGTCGTATACAATGACACGTACGTCGCGGGCATACGAGCCGGTCAGCGGGCCTTGCTCCATGCGCGACATGATACCCTTCAGGATGGCAGGCATGAAGCGTGCATCGATGGCGCCACCTACCACGCTGTTGACGAATACCAGCTTGCCGCCCCATTCCAAAGGTATCTCTTCGGTCCCCTTTACATTCATCTTGAACTCCTGTCCGTTGAAACGGTAGGTGTCGGGTGCAGGCATACCTTCGTAGTAAGGCTCTACAATGAGGTGTACTTCGCCGAACTGTCCGGCACCACCCGACTGTTTCTTGTGGCGGTAGTCGGCACGGGCAGCCTTTGTGATGGTTTCGCGATAGGGGATTCTCGGCTCTTCAAACTTGATGGCCAACTTTTCGTTGTTCTCCAACCGCCACTTCAAGGTACGCAGGTGGAATTCGCCTTGTCCGTGTACGATGGTCTGGCGCAACTCTTTTGACTGGTCGATGACCCACGTCGGGTCTTCCTCGTGCATACGGTTCAGGATGGCCATCATCTTCTCTGTATCTGCCTCATTGACAGGCTTGATGGCACGTGAGTACTTGGAGTTGGGGTATTTGATGAAGTTGAAGCGGTTTTCGCTTCCTTTGCCGTTCAGCGTGTTGCCTGTATGTACATCTTTCAGCTTCACGGTACAACCTATGTCGCCGGCTACCATCTCTTCCACCTTGATGCGGTTGGCACCTGCGCAGGCGTAGATTTGGGCGATGCGCTCCTTCGAGCCGCGGTCGGCATTGCTGAAGTCATCCCCTTCGTGGACCTTTCCACTCATCACCTTAAAGTACTGTACGTCGCCAATGTGCGGTTCGACGGCTGTCTTGAAGAAGTAGAGTGATGTGGGGCCTTCTGGGTCGGGCTTCACCACTTCACCGCGTGTGTTGTGTACGGGCGGCATTTCGTCTACAAACGGCACAACGTTGCCCAAGAACTCCATCAGTCGGCGTACGCCCATGTCCTTGCCGGCGCATACGCAGAATACGGGGAACATGCCACGGCAGGCCAGTCCCTTGCGGATGCCTTCGCGCATTTCGTCTTCCGTCAGTGAGTCTTGTTCAAAGAACTTCTCCATCAGACCCTCGTCATGTTCGGCAGCGGCTTCTACCAGTGCCTTGTGCATTTCAGTGGCCTTGTCCAGTTCTTCGGCGGGAATCTCTTCGATGGTGGGTGCACCGCCTTCGGGCCCCCACGAATATTTCTTCATCAAAAGTACATCAATCAGCGAATTGAAATTCGGGCCGGTAGCCAGCGGGTATTGTACAGGCACTACCTTCGACCCGTAGATGGATTGCAGCTGCTCCAGCACCATGTCGTAGTCGCACTTCTCGTTGTCCAACTGGTTCACCAGAAAGATGACCGGTTTGCCCAGCTTCTCGGTGTAGCGGAAGTGGTTCTGTGTGCCTACTTCCGGACCGTATTGTCCGTTCAGCAGCAGGATGGCGGTATCGGTTACATTAAGTGCGGTCATGGCGGCTCCCACGAAGTCATCGCTACCCGGGCAGTCGATGATGTTCAGCTTCTTTCCGTTCCATTCTACGTGGAATACGGTAGAGAAGACCGAATAGCCATACTCTTGCTCAACGGGGAAGTAGTCGCTGACCGTATTTTTGGCAGTGATTCTGCCGCGACGTTTTATAATACCACTCTCATAGAGTAAGGCCTCTGTGAGGGTGGTTTTACCCGAGCCGTCATTGCCAAGCAGTGCAATGTTTTTGATTTCATTCGTCTGATATACTTTCATGATACGTTAGAATTTAAAGTGAATAATAAGGGGTAGATTACCGTTCTGATGCGGATCATTGCCCCCGTTTACTTTTGCGAGGCGCAAATTAGGCATTAATTGAGGAATAGGCAAAAATCGAGATATGTTTTTAAACATACTCGTGGAATAAAACCTCCCTTCTTCTCTTCGTTGTATCGATGATTTGTGCTACCTTTGCACGTGTCAAGGGGAATTCGGCAGTCGGTTCCCCTGTTCCCATTGTTTATAAAAAACGACTCAAAGTCATGAACAGATTTATTGTAGGATTGCTCCTTAGTCTGACGCTGGCTTGTCCGTGCCGAAGCCAGAACCCTGATGCAGGCCATTCAACCGTTTGCCGGCAAGAACTGCTTGCACGTGCCAAAGAGATTCACCGGCGTATCCTCTCATTGGATACACATACCGATACACCCCTCCAGTTTGACGATGTATATAATATAGGTTCGCGCGCGAAGACACAGGTCTGTCTGCCAAAGATGGAGGAAGGCTGTCTGGACGGGCAGTACTTGGCCTGTTGGGTGCGGCAGAATGTGTGCGATTCGCTGCATACGCAGGAGGCGGTACGTCGGGTGAACCATCTGTTGGCAGCTATACACCGTCAGGTGGCCATGAATGCCGACCGCTGTGGCATCGCCCGCACAGCCGACGACCTGGCCCGCCTGAAGTCCGAGGGGAAGAAGGCCTTCTTCATCGGCATAGAGAATGCGTATGGAGTAGGGCGCGATTTGGCTCAGGTGGAACGGGTACAGCGACAGGGAGTCACCTACATCACGCTGTGCCACTCCAGCAACAACGATGTGTGCGACAGCTCGTCCGACAAGGCGGGCCCCCGCTGGGGCGGCCTGAGTCCCTTCGGCAAGCAGTTAGTTGCCGAGATGAACCGTCTGGGTGTACTCATCGACGTTTCCCACGCTTCTGAATCCACCTTTTGGGATGTGCTGCGCTGTTCGTCCCAGCCTGTCGTAGCCACCCATTCTTCGTCCAAGGCACTTTACGGGCACAATCGTAATCTGAGTGACGAGCAACTGCGTGCATTGGCACAGCAGGGAGGCGTGGCGCAGGCCTGTCCGCTGGGCGGCTTTCTGCGACGCGATGCCCGCAATGCCACGTTGGCCGACTTCATGAAGCACCTGCTCCACATGATAGAGGTGGCCGGCATCGACCATGTGGGCATCGGTACCGACTTCGACGGAGGTGGCGGAGTGAAGGGTTGCAACGGCGACGACGAGCTCATCCATATTACCGTCGCCTTGCTGGAGGCCGGCTTCTCTGAAGAAGAGATTGCCAAAATTTGGGGCGGAAACTTTCTGCGCGTTTTGCGTCAAGTACAGGGGAATGTGCCGCTTTCGGTTGAGAAAGTGGCCAAATGAATGAAAAACCTTCCCTTTTTGACCTATTTACAGCCCTCCCTTCTGATTTTTTCCCCTTACCTTTGCAACGGTAGGCAGTGCCAGCACAGGGATGGAACTGCTGCTGTGTGAAGAGTGACCAAGTATTAACTAATACCATATAATGACAACAATGAAGAGAACATTGCTTTGTACACTTTTCCTGTCAGCCGGTTGGGGCATCACCACTGCCACCGCCGCAGTGCGGCAGGAACGTGTAACGACCCCGACGGAGCGTCCTGCTTCCATGCTGCTGTCGGCTCCTGCTGCTTCTGGAGACTTTACTGTAGGAAAGGGCACCTTCCTGCTGAACGGACAACCGTTCGTGGTGAAAGCTGCCGAGTTGCATTACCCCCGCATCCCCAAACCCTATTGGGATCAGCGCATCAAGCTCTGCAAGGCATTGGGCATGAATACCATCTGCCTCTATGTGTTCTGGAACGCGCACGAGCAGCGTCCGGGCGAGTTTGACTTTACCGGTCAGAACGACCTGGCCGCCTTCTGCCGCCTCTGTCAGGCGAATGGGATGTACGTCATCCTGCGTCCGGGTCCATACGTGTGTGCCGAGTGGGAGATGGGTGGCCTTCCCTGGTGGCTGTTGAAGAAGAAGGATATCCGTCTGCGCGAGGACGATCCCTACTTCCTGGAGCGGGTAGGCCTCTTCGAGAAGGCCGTGGCCGAACAGGTCGGCTCACTGACCATCCAGAACGGTGGCCCCATCATCATGGTTCAGGTGGAAAACGAATATGGCTCATACGGCGAGAGCAAACCCTACGTGTCGCAGGTACGCGACATGCTGCGCCCGCTCTATCCAGGTACCTCTCTGTTCCAGTGCGACTGGTCGTCCAACTTCACCCTGAACGGTCTCGACGACCTGGTATGGACCATGAACTTCGGTACCGGTGCCAACATCGACCAGCAGTTTGCCCGCCTCAAGGAACTGCGCCCCGACAGCCCGCTGATGTGCAGCGAGTTCTGGAGCGGCTGGTTCGACAAGTGGGGAGCCAACCACGAGACTCGTCCGGCCGAAGATATGATAGCCGGCATTGACGAAATGCTCTCCAAGGGCATCTCCTTCAGCCTGTATATGACCCATGGAGGAACCAACTGGGGCCATTGGGCCGGTGCCAACTCGCCCGGCTTTGCTCCCGATGTCACTTCGTACGACTACGACGCACCCATCAGCGAGTCCGGTCAGACGACCCCCAAGTATTGGCAGCTGCGCAAGACACTGGCTAAGTATATGGATGGCCGGAAGCAGGCACCTGTGCCGGCCTTGTATAAGCCGGTATCCGTACCTGCCTTCCGTTTCACAGAGATGGCTCCGCTGTTCGACAACCTGCCTGCGGCCCGCCGTGATGCCCGCATCCGCACCATGGAGGATTACGATCAGGGCTTTGGCAGCATCCTCTATCGCACCACTTTGCCCGAGCTCACTGCTCCCTCGCTGCTGACGGTGAACGAGGCGCACGATTACGCCCAGGTGTTTGTAGACGGACAGTATATCGGCAAGCTGGATCGCCGCAACGGAGAGAAGCAGCTCAAGCTGCCTGCCTGTCCGAAGGGTGCTCGTCTGGATATCTTGGTAGAGGCGATGGGACGCATCAACTTCGGCCGCGCCATTAAGGACTACAAGGGCATCACCGACCGCGTGGAGCTCTCTGTCAATGTGGACGATAGCCATACCTTTGTCTGCAACCTCCAGAACTGGGAGGTCTACAATTTGGAAGATACATATGAATTTTATCAGAGCATGAAGTTCCGTCCCATCGAGTCGCTGACCGATGCCAAGGGACAGCGCATCCCCGGCTGCTATCGCGCCACCTTCCAGGTGAAGAAGCCGGGCGACACCTTCCTTAACTTCGAGACGTGGGGCAAGGGTTTGGTCTACGTCAACGGATATGCTTTGGGCCGCATCTGGGAGATAGGACCGCAACAGACCCTCTATGTGCCGGGCTGCTGGCTGAAGAAGGGCGAGAACGAGATTCTGGTCTTCGACATCGTAGGTCCCAAGGAGGCCCGTTCCGAAGGACTGACCGCTCCACTGCTGGACCAGCTGCTGGTGAGCAAGCCGCTGCTGCACCGTGGCGAGGGCGAATCTCTGCAGCTGGCCGATGAAAAGCCACTGATGGCCGGCAGTTTCCAACCCGGTAACGGATGGCAGGAGGTGAAGTTCGACCAGCCTGTCAGCGGACGCTATGTATGTCTGGAGGCACTGAATGCCCACGACGGCAGCGACCGTGCCTGCATTGCCGAGCTCTATTTGCTCAATCAGGACGGAGAACGCCTGTCGCGCGAACCGTGGACGGTGAAGTATGCCGACAGCGAGGACGTAGCCCGTAGCAACCGCTCGGCTGACAAGCTGTTCGACTTGCAAGAGTCCACCTTCTGGGGCACCGTCAAGGGTACGCCTTTCCCCCATGCCGTGGTCATCGACCTGGGAGCCGAGCACACCCTGACCGGCCTGCAGTACCTGCCCCGCATGGAGAGTGAGGTGCCGGGCGCCGTCAAGGACTTCCGCATCTATGTGAAGCGTGCGCCTTTCCGCTACTGATGACGTAGCATATTTGTTTGTTTTGTTTCAGTCCCCGTTGCATTGCACACCTCCGGCAGGTCATGCAAGGCTGCGGGGCTTTTTTGTCGTCATCCGCTCATTTTTATGCGTATAGTAGTTTGCTTTTAAGAAAATTAGTATATCTTTGCTCCCGATAACGATATTACTATGCTGCATATATGAAACATCTTCTCCTGACCATTTGCCTTCAGCTTCTCTGGATGGGGCCGCTATGGGCCCAGACGGCCGACTCTGCCCGGCTGGAGTGCGAGCGGTTTCAGGCGGAGTACGAGCAGTTGGCCATTACGAGCCCGCAAAGTTACATCGCGCAGAAGAATATGCAGCGTGCCTTGCACGAGGTGAATACCCTCCGTCTGGAGACCCAGCGGCAGGAGAACCGCCTGTTGCTCTACCATGTGGCAGGCGGTGTGGCGCTTTTGTTGCTCTCGGGGTGGACCGCCTATCGCATGAGACGGCGAATCGGCTTCCTGAGGACTTCCGAAAAGGAACTGGAAGAGGCCGTCAGTCAGGCAAAACACTCCATCTACGTCAAGAATCTCTTCCTCTCCAACATGAGCCACGAGATACGTACCCCCTTGAATGCACTTTCGGGTTTCTCCTCCATCCTGACCAACAGTCAGGTGGACGGCGCTACCCGCACCCTCTGCAACGAAATCATCCAGCAGAATTCTGACCTTCTGCTCAAGCTGATAGACGATGTGGTAGACCTCTCCAGCATGGAGAAGGGCATCCTCCAGTTCCGCTATGCCGATGTAGAGGTGGTCTCCGTCTGCCGCAAGGTGACAGAGACCGTGGAGCGCATCAAGCAGACGGAAGCTGCCGTTGTCTTCGACTCCGCACTGGACAACCTGACTCTGCATACCGATGAAGCCCGCCTGCAGCAACTGCTTATCAACCTGCTCATCAATGCCACCAAGTTCACCTCCGAGGGCAGCATCCGTCTGACGCTGGAGGTGAAGGAGGGAATGGCCTGCTTTGCCGTCACCGATACAGGATGCGGCATCGCTCCCGAGGAGCGGCAGAAGGTGTTCAACCGCTTCGAGACGCTGAACCACTCCTCCAAGGGCACAGGGCTGGGCCTCTCCATCGCACGGCTCATAGTAGAGAAGATGGGAGGCACCATCTGGGTAGACCCCACCTATACGGAAGGCGCACGCTTCTGCTTCACCCACCCCTTGCCATCGGATGTAGCCGATGGCGCGGACAGAAAGGAGGTGGCGGTATGAAGCGTTGGTCGACCATCCTGCTGCTGACGGCCTGCCTGCTTTGTCTGATGGGCGGAGAAACGGTGCGGGCTGCCGGGGGAAACGACAGCCTGACGGACAGCCTGCTGTGCCGCGCCGACAGCCTGCCCATGGGTATGGAGCGGATGGAGGTGCTGCGCAAGTTGGTGCGTGTCACGCAGATGATGCCTCAGGGCATCGACTATGCCCGGCGGATGTTTCGCGAGGCCGAGGCCTTGCACCACGATAGTCTGACCGTCTACAGCGCCACGCTGATAGCCAACCACTTCTTTGCCCAGAAGGAGCGCAACATCGACTCGCTGAACTACTGGACGGCATACGCCCTGCCCATCGCCAAGCGATGCAAGTATTGGAACATGTACTTCTTGCTGCACAAGACGAGGGTGCAGACCTACCTCTATGCCGAGCACTACGAGCACGCCTTGCAGGCGGCCGACGAGATGCTGCGCGAGGCCAAGGAGGTGGGCAATGCCGACGGACAGCTCATCGCCTACAGCTGCATTGCCAACTCCTATCAGAGCACCAAGCGCTTCAAGGAGACCTACGACGTGCTGATGCAGGCCTATCGCCTATTCGACCAGCCCCTGCAGACGGCCAACAAGATTACCCTCCTCAAGCAGATACTCTACTACCTGGACGTGGTGCACCGCTACAGCGAGATGCAGCCCTATCTGGAGCAGATGGAGCAGCAGCTCCACCATATGCTGGAATTGCATCCCATGATGGCTCGTGCGCTGAACGACTACTTCATGATGCTGGAGTGCTTCTCGGTGCAGTACTATGCGCACTCCGAGGAGAGGGCGCAGGCTCTGGAACACATCCGCAAGGCCCAGCAATATAAGGAGCTGCTGAACTACGAATCCTACTACCTCATCTATGCCAACGCACTCTCTACCTACTATGTGTCGTGCGACGACTTCAATCGTGCGCTGGCCCTGAACGACTCAGCGTTGGTGCGTGTCAGCCGTAACGGCTCTCTGGGCAGCCGTTACATCTACTACTTGGAGCAGCGGGCCGGCATCCTCTATTCCAAGGGCGACTACGAGGCGGCTTTGGCCGTCTATCGCGAGGCACAGGTGCGGATTGACTCCATCTCGCGGCTCATCTCGGATGCGCAGGTGGAGGAGATACACGCACTCTACCGTCTGGACGAACTGCAGATGGAGCAGCGGGCCAAGGAACGGTACGTGCTGAGACGTGCGCTGGCACTGCTGTTGCTGCTGATAGGCGTAGCCGTGCTGGGACTGCTCCATCGGAGCTTCGTGCAGCACCGCCTTCGCAAGTCGCAGCAGGCGTTGCAGCGGGCCAAGTCTGTCACCGAACAAGCCAACGATGACAAGCATCGCTTTCTGGCCACCATGAGCCACGCCATCCGCGTGCCCCTCCATTCGGTGGTGGGCTTCTCGCAGATGCTGGCTACCGACGATACCCTGACCGAGGAGCAGCGCACGGAGTATGGAGCCATTGTGCAGCACGATACGGAGAAGCTCCTTTTTCTGGTGAACAGCATTCTGGATCTCTCGCGCTTAGAGGCGGGCATGACTAAGTGGCAGCTGACTGAGGCCGATTTGGTACAGGTATGTCGTGATGCCCTGAATAGCGTGCAGCTCGCCCATCCCCGCCGGCAGATGGAGGCTCGCATTCCCGACACGGCCTTCGTGCTTCAGGCCGACGCGGCCCGCCTGATGCAGGTAATCGTCAGTATGCTGGTCGGTGTGGTCACCACTCCGCTAAGAGACGACGAACATGTCAGCTTTCAGATTTCTGTTGCTGGCAGATTCCTTCAGGGAATCGTGGAGCACAGTCCCTTGGCCGACCCCGCACGTCAGACGCAGGAGAGCCATCTGCGCCACGATGTCAACCGCCTGACCCTTCAACATTTTGGTGGCAGCTACCAGGTGGATGAGAAGCAGGGTAGCATACGGTTCAGTGTGGGTGTGCAGGGCTGAGAGCTCGCATAGAAACCACATTAGGTATGCCTTCTCGTGTTTATATCTCCTTTCAGTCGTATACTTAGATACATTCAGTCATATCCTTAGGTTGATTCAGTCGTATACTTAATTACCGTACAACCCGGGTTGTACGCCTGTACATCGAAGGTTGTACGCCTGTACACCGAACGTTGTACGCCTGTACACCGAACGTTGAACGGTATCTAAGTATACGACTGAAATAAGCTCAGTATACGACTGAATCAACCGAAGGATAGGACTGATGCAAGCTCTGGGGTGTATCATACATCATTCAGGGCGGATTTATGTATCCGCCCTGAATGAAACTCTTCTATGTTGCGGTGAATCCGCCGCGTGAACAACTAATAGTTCAGGTGGAAGGTGACCACCGCCTCGATGCCCTTGCGTATGATTTCCAAAGGGATATTTTCGTTGGGCGAATGAATGGCGTTCGACTCCAGTCCGAATCCCATAAGGACGGTCTTGATGCCCAGCACCTGTTCGAAGGTAGAGATGATGGGGATGCTGCCGCCACGGCGTACAGCCAGCGGTTTCTTACCGAATGCCTGCTCAAATCCCTTCTCGGCAGCCTGGTAGGCCGGCAGCGAGATGGGGCACACATAGCCCTGTCCGCCGTGCATGGGCGTGACTTTCACCTGTACGGTGTCGGGTGCCAGCGTCAGGATGTAGTCGGCAAACAGCTGCGATATCTTGTGATGGTCCTGGTGCGGCACCAGCCGGCAGGAGACCTTGGCCGTCGCCTTGCTGGGTAGCACCGTCTTGGAGCCTTCGCCGGTATAGCCTCCCCAGATGCCGCATACGTCGAATGACGGACGGCAGCTGTTGCGCTCCAGCGTGCTGTAGCCCTTCTCGCCGAACAGTGCCTTCACGCCGATGGCCTGCTTGTACTTCTCCTCGTCAAAGGGGATGCCGGCTATCATCGCGCGTTCGGCTTGCGGCACCTCCTCCACATCGTCGTAGAAGCCGGGCACGGTGATGCGTCCGTCTGCATCCACGATGCGGCTCAGCATCTGGCAAAGCACGTTGATGGGGTTGGCCACAGCACCTCCGAAGTGGCCGCTGTGCAGGTCGCGGTTGGGGCCTGTCACCTCTATCTCCCAGTAGGCCAGTCCGCGCAGTCCCGTGGTGAGCGACGGCAGGTCGATGCCCAGCATACTGGTGTCCGATACCAGGATGACATCGGCCTTCAGCAGCTCCTTGTGCGTCTGGCAGAACGCCTCCAAACTGGGAGAGCCTATCTCTTCCTCGCCCTCGAAGATGAATTTCACGTTGTTGCGCAGCAACCCCTCCTTCACTAAGTATTCGAAGGCTTTCACCTGGATGAACGACTGTCCCTTGTCATCGTCGGCTCCACGTGCCCAGATGTGTCCGTTGCGCACCTCCGGCTCGAAGGGATCGCTCTTCCAGAGTTCCAGCGGCTCGGCCGGCATCACGTCGTAGTGGGCATATATCAGGATGGTCTTGGCGGCAGGGTCTACCGTCTTCTGGGCAAACACGATGGGGTTGCCTGCTGACGGCATCACGTGTGCCTCGTCGGCACCGGCTGCCAGCAGCAGTTGTCTCCACCGCTCGGCGCAGGCGCGGATGTCGTCGGCATGTTTCTCGGGTTGTGCACTGATGCTGGGGATGCGTATCAGGCTGAACAGCTCCTCCAGCATTTGCGGTTCATGGTCCGCGATGTAGGTTCGTATATCCTTCATGATTGATAGGGGGTTAGGTTGGTTGATAATATACAGTTAGTTTTTTTACAGTTGCGTGGTACGTCCTATCAGGTAGTAGTCCAGCAGCGTCATGGCGGCCATGGCCTCTACGATGGGCACGGCACGCGGCAGCACGCAGGGGTCGTGTCGCCCCCTGGCTTTCAGCGTGGTCTCTTCACCGTGGATGTCCACTGTCTGTTGCTCTCTCAGTAGGGTGGCTACCGGCTTGAAGCCTACGCGGAAGCAGATGTCCTGTCCGTTGCTGATGCCTCCCTGTATGCCGCCCGAGTGGTTGGTGCGGGTGCTGATGCGGCCTTCGTGGTTGTAGAACAGGTCGTTCTGTTCCGACCCCCTCATCTCCAGTCCGCCGAATCCGTCGCCATATTCAAAGGCTTTGGCGGCATTGATGCTCAGCATGGCCGCTCCTAATGCGGCGTGCAGTTTGCCGAACACCGGCTGGCCGATGCCTGCGGGACAGCCGCGGACGATGCACGTCACCACGCCGCCGATGGTGTCGCCCTCTCCCTTGATGCGGGCTATCAGCTCCTCCATCTCGCGTGCCTTCTGCGGGTCGGGGCAGCGCACGGGGTTGCTCTCGATGAGGCTGAGGTCATACCGATGGTAGTCCTGCTCCAGCCGGATGGGGCCTACCTGCGAGGTATAGGCCGTGATGTCGATGCCCAGCTGTCTCAGTGCCAGCTTGGCCAGTGCACCGCCTACCACGCGGGCAATGGTTTCGCGGGCCGACGAGCGTCCGCCTCCCCGATGGTCGCGGATGCCGTACTTGGTCAGGTAGGTGAAGTCGGCGTGCGAGGGGCGGAAGACATCGCGCAGGTTGTTGTAGTCGTCAGAGTGCTGGTTCTCGTTCCATACCACGAAGCCGATGGGGCACCCCGTCGACCTGCCTTCAAAGATGCCGGAGAGAAACTCTACCTTGTCGCCTTCCTTGCGGGCCGTGGTGATGGCCGACTGGCCGGGGCGGCGGCGGTCCAGCTCTGCCTGAATAAACTCCATGTCAATGAGGATGCCGGCAGGAAATCCGTCAACGACCCCTCCGATGCCTTTGCCGTGCGATTCGCCGAAGCTGGTCAGCCGGAAGATGTTTCCAAATGAATTGAACATATACGATGGTTTGAATGGTTATCTTAATGTTGTCTCTTTAATCTGGCTCAAAAGTACGCCTTTTTTCGTAAACCCACATGATGCCTTTCCGAAAAAATGGTGCAATGGGACAGACTTTCTTAAATTTGGTACACGATTATTGTAAAAATTAACTTGTGAATGTGTCCGAAAAATCCGTACTTTGCACCGATTTTCGTATAAAAGAGGTATTATGTCCCCATTAATACCACGAATGATGACAAAGTCGAAACTTGAATTTATTAACTAAACAATTTTAATGTGTATGAAGAAGAAAAAGTTTTTTTATCTGTTTGCGCTCCTCTGTACGGTGAGCCTGCTGACGTTCACCGCTTGTAGCGACGACGAAGACGACACCTGGAAGCAGATTCCCCAGACCGAAATCTCCGGAGAACAGGCCGTCATGACCCTCAATGGTGCCGAGATTACCGAAGGGGCCGTGCAGATGAAGGTGGAGAACGAGTCGATGGGCGAACTGACCCTGCGCAACGTCATCCCCAACTACGATGAACTGAAGGTGGCTGTCGAGCTGCAGAAGCAGGCCGACGAGTCGTTCTTGTTTGCCGGTACGGCCAGCGTGGTAGGCAACTATGTGATGACAAGAGAGGATATGTCCCTTCCCCCCTCGCTGACCGTGGAGGTAAACGGTACCATCTATCTGGACGGCAAGGTGACGGTCAACGTCAAGGCCGATGGCGCGATACTTCATCTGGGTACCTATGCAGGCAGCGCGCTGTCACTGAACTACAGCGGTTCGCCCCTCATCGGTAAGACGGTGGTCTACAGCCTGCAAAAGGGCGTACCTGTGCTGACGTTGGTAGGTGTCGTGCCGGGCGAACTGACGGTGCCCCTCATCGGTGTGTACACCGAAAACGGTGCCTTCCAGAGTGAAACCGCTCTCAATGGCACAGCCGTAAAAGCAGAGGGAACTTTCCGGAACGGTGTGTTGGTGCTGAATGTCAGCGTGAAGCTGTCTGAGGCTGCACAGGGCGGCTTGGCAGGCGAATGGCCGCTGGCTAAGACCATTGCTACTATGGATATGACTACGTATGCCGTAACCTATTCTGACTACGCTCCGGTACGCATCATTTGGACAGCGGTAGATGCCGCTGAGAAGAATGGACAGAACATATCCACGCTTGGTACGCTGTTAGGTTCACATCTGATGGCCGAGGTCATCAACAGCATCACGCTGACCGATGACGGTAATCTGACAGCCAGCTACTATCCCGAAATGATTACCGGTCAGGATGCCGAAGGCAATCCCTTGGATATGCAGAGCTGGATTATGAACAAGTTCATGGAAGGAGCTTTGGAAACGGCTCCCATTGAGCGCAAGTGGCTTACCTCGCCCAAGAACCTGATGCACTGGTATGCCAAGGACGGACTGGTGTACCTGGTACCCAACCTGCCGCAAATCCTGATGCAGGCTGCTGCTGACAAGGGTGAATCCCTCGACATCGAAGCCATCATGGCCATCCTGCAGCAGGTGAACGAGATGGACGATGCTACGCTGGGTGCCACACTGGCTGCTTTGGGACAGCAGATGGGTATCGATCCCGCAATCCTGCAAGCACTGGATGTGAAGCTGATTCGCGAGGTGCTGGGCTGGATGACTACCGGCGTGCCCTTGAAGTACACCGTGACGGCCGAGGGTGCCATGCGCCTCTATGCCGACAAGGATATGGTCAGCCCCTTCATGCCGATTCTGCTCTCCTTCCTGCCGCAGTTGCAGGCTGCGTTTGACGAGGCCGTTGCTGCCGACGAAACGGGCATGTTGCAGATGGTTATGCTGCTGCTGGGTCTGGAGAAGTTCACCGACCTCAACGATGTGTGGTACAAGAATACCGACCAGTTTGCCGTAGGTCTGGGCTTCCAGCGATAAACCGAATCAGAAGAAATAGAAACGGAGGATGTGCAAACGTCAGGAAAGACGGAGCATATCCTCCTTTTTTATGTCGTTTTGCTTGGACAAACGGGAAGTTATCCCTACTTTTGTGTCAAAATGTAAAATCCTATGATGACAGATACCGAAAGACAACAGATTATCGCTTTGGTGAAGTCCGAAGTTATACCGGCCATCGGGTGTACCGAGCCGATTGCCGTCGCCTTGTGCGTTGCCAAGGCTACCGAGATATTGGGTTGCCGGCCGGAGAAGATTACCCTCCAGCTGAGTGCCAACATCCTGAAGAATGCCATGGGGGTAGGCATCCCCGGCACAGGCATGATTGGGTTGCCCATTGCCGTGGCGTTGGGAGCCTTGATAGGCAAGTCCGCCTATCAGCTGGAGGTGCTGAAAGATAGCACGCCCGAGGCCGTAGAGACCGGCAGACGCTTCATCGACGAAAAGCGCATCCACATAGCCCTGAAGGATGGCATCTCCGAGAAACTCTATATCGAGGTGTGCTGCGAGGCAGGTGCAGACAAGGCCACGGCCATCATTGCCGGCGGACATACCTCCTTTGTCTACGAAGAACGCAACGGCGAGGTGCTGCTCAACCGGCAGGCTGCCTCCGCTGAGTCAGCCGAAGAGGCACCCCTCGACCTGAACCTCCGCAAGGTGTACGATTTTGCCCTGACGGCACCGCTCGATGAGATACGCTTCATTCTGGAGACCGCCCGTCTGAACAAGGCCGCTGCCGAGCAGTCCTTTCAGGCCGACTACGGACACGGACTGGGCAAGATGCTGCGTGGAGCCTACGAGCACAAGGTGATGGGCGACAGTGTCTTTTCGCACATCCTCTCCTATACGTCGGGTGCGTGCGATGCCCGTATGGCAGGTGCCATGATACCGGTGATGAGCAACTCGGGCAGCGGCAACCAGGGTATATCGGCCACCATGCCCGTGGTGGTGTATGCCGAGGAGAACGGCAAGAGCGAGGAGGAACTGATACGTGCCTTGATGCTGAGCCACCTCACCGTCATCTATATCAAGCAGAGTCTGGGGCGGCTTTCGGCCCTGTGCGGCTGTGTGGTGGCGGCTACCGGCTCCAGCTGCGGCATCACCTACCTGATGGGGGGTACCTTCCGGCAGGTATCTTACGCCGTGCAGAACATGATTGCCAATCTGACGGGCATGATTTGTGACGGAGCCAAACCCAGCTGTGCGCTGAAGGTGACTACGGGTGTCTCTACCGCTGTCCTCTCGGCCATCATGGCCATGGAGAACCGTTACGTCACTTCGGTAGAGGGCATCATCGACGAGGATGTGGACCAGAGCATACGCAACCTCACGAAGATAGGTTCGCAAGGCATGAACGAGACTGACCGCCTGGTGCTGCAGATCATGACGCAGAAGCAGTAGACCGGCTTGTCAAAAACAGAACAGCCGGGGCTGAAATCCTACATCTGGACTTCAGCCCCGGCTGTTCTGTTTTTGTTACCTTTTGGCTCGGTAGAGTGATGGCTAGCGTTTATTCGCAGCAGCTGCCCTCGCAGTCACATCCGCTACCGCAGTCGCCTCCGCAGCCTCCACAATGTCCGCCGCAGCCTCCGCTCATCATGCGGGCTGCCTCGGCCAGTTCCTCGTTGGTAGCCGGACGGCTCTCTACCACTTCGCCCACGAAGTTCAGGTCGCAGCCGGCCAGGGGATGATTCATATCCATCACCACTACATCCGACTTCACCTCCACTACGCTGCCGTTCACCCGTTGTCCTTCGCTGGTCATCAGCGGCACGATGGCTCCCTCCGTGATGCGTTCGCTGTCAAACTTGCCGTCAATCAGGAATATCTCGCGCGGCAGGTCCAGCACATGCTCCTCGTCGTATTCTCCGTAGGCATCGGCAGCCTTGATGACAAAGTCGAAACGTGCCCCTTTCTCCAGTCCTTGCAGCTCGGCTTCAAAGGGTTCCAGCGTCATTCCCAAGCCAGAGATGAACTGGAAGGGGTGTGCGGCAGTTGCCTCTTCGGCAAACTCTTTCTCTCCATCTTCGATGGTATATAGCTTATAGGCTACGGTGATGTACTTGTTGTTCGTTGTCTCCATTCACAATGTGTTTTATTGATTACTCATGAGATAATATCGCTGCAAATGTACACCAAAGATGTGGATTATGCAAATTCTCTATCCGGCAGTGAGGTAATCCAGTAAATCTTGGTAACGGGTCACCTGATAATATTTCACCTTGGCCGTGGACAGAGAGTTGAATAATTTCTTGGCACAATCTATCTTGGCTTTTTCGATAGCAGTCAGATCCATGGACGACAGGGAGCCTTTGGTCTCGGCGATGAAGAAGATGTGCTTGACATCGTCTCTCCGCATTGCAATGGCCCAGTCGGGTGCGTAGTTGCCTACGGGGGTAGGTATCTGGAAGGTGCGGGGCAGTTTCGCATACACCACCACCTCACTGGCTTCGTCCAGGTCGTGTGCAAATGTTCGTTCGCCCTTGCTGTCGCTGAACACATAGTCGGTGATGTGTTTCTTGGCTTCGTAGGCATGGTCGAAGTCCATCTTGCTCTTCACTGTGAAGATGTTGCTGTCGTACTTGCCCTCTGTGAGGCTGTAACGGATGGACTCTACAATCATCGTTGATTTTTGCTCCTTGATGAGGCGTATCACCTTACGGATGAACTCCTCTGGGTTGTTTCTGAACAGGCATAGCTTGCTCTCCCGAATACCTTGCAGTATCTTCACCACCGTGCAGCGGGTCAGGTTGGTGCCTTTCGCCACATCGCCTGTCAGGTCGTAAGCGACTGTCGAGGTGCATACGTCCGTCAGTTGCTGTGACCGTGAACGGGTATCGCCGAACTCAGCCACCTGACGTTCGTCCTGCGTTCCCTCTACCATTACATAGCGTAGCGGTGTCACTTGCAATTCCTTGTTGATGTGCGCAATGGCTTTGGATATCAGCTCGTTGCTGTCGTAGTTGACCTGATAGACATACTGGTGGTTTATTTCCTTCCACAATGTCTGGAACTCGGCTTTGTTGAAGTTTTCGTTCAGTCGGTTGTCCGGTGTGGTGGTCTTTTCCTCCACCACCATGTCGTCCAACGCTTTCGGGTCATAGATGGATTGTATCAGCCGGGTGACCCCTTCGGCTATCGGTTGCAGCGGCTGTGGCAAGGGTGCCACACACCCATTGGCCATTGCTTCCCGGTAGGCCGATGTGAGCTGGTTGCTGTTGTCCACGTAGCCGTTGTCTTTCAGGTAGATGACGATGCGACCGGCCTCTATCTCGCTGAGGGTGTATGTCTCTTCGCCCTTTTTGAACTGTTTGCCCTTGAAGTAGCCGATGGTAGCTTGGGCCGTGCGTTCACGCAGCACTTCACGTGTCTCCCGTTGCAGCGCGTTCGTGAAGTCGGCATAGCTCTCGTTGGCAATTACTGTCAGTTTGTTCACTTCGTGTACATCCTCACCCAGCAGGCCGGCATCCATTCGGGTACCGTATCTGTCTACGCAGAGGCGCAGTCCGCGTCCCACCTCCTGCCGCTTGGCAGTGGTAGAGTTGCTGTGGCGGAGCGTACAGATCTGAAAGACATTCGGATTGTCCCAGCCCTCGCGCAAGGCCGAATGCGAGAAGATAAAACGTGTCGGTTCCTCCAGACTCAACAGCCGCTCCTTGTTCTTCAGGATGAGTTCGTAGGCGGAGATGTCGTCCGACAGTCCCGTCTTCTTCTCTACCTTGCCGTCAATCATCCGATGGGTCTTCTTGTCGATGGAGAAATAGCCGCGATGCACCTCCTGCGGATGGAAGCAGCGGAGGTATTCGCTGTACGCCTCATCCCACAGGTTCAGTTCCTCGCTCACCAACCGGGCATACTCCTCCTCAAAGATCTGCTGGAACACTCCCTTCACCTCGTTGCCCTCCGCATCGTACCGCTTGTACTTCGCCACCTCGTCGATGAAGAAGAGCGACAGACACTTGATGCCCCGCTTGAACAGCTGGCGTTCCTTTTCGAAGTGCGACAGAATGGTCTCGCGTATCTGTACCCGCTGCATCGTCAGCTCGTTGGTGTCGCCAATCACCTCGCCCCGACGGATGGTCACTCCATTGAGGAAGGTCACATAGCCGTTCACATTCACTTCCGACACGGTGAAGCCTTCATACTCCGCCAGCCCGGATGCTGCACGCAGGCTGTCGCCCACCCCGAAGGTCTTGCGCTTGCGGACGATGCTGCCTGCCGCCGTCTGCATCTCTATCTCGATGCGTGCCATCGGCGGATGCTTGGGCGAAAGCACGATGCCGTCTAAGTAAAGGTAGCCGTTCGTGCCCCGCAGGTTCTTCACCTCAAAGCCCTTCACGTGAATGCGCTTCACTAATTTCTGCCGGTAGGCATCCAGTGTGTCCAAGGCATAGATGGTATTATGGGTGGTCTTGTGCGTGGCCGAGTAGTTGAGTACAAAGAGCGGATGGAACTGCCGGATGCCCGTCTGGGTAGCCGTTCCCTCCATCTTCTGCGGCTCGTCCATGATGACGATGGGCCGGTTGGCGGCAATCACGTCGATGGGTCGTCGGCTGCCGAACTCATCACGTCGGGAGTAGATGATGCGGCTCTCTTTGCTGCGCCCTCCTTCCTTCATCGAGGCAGCAAACGCCTGTGTGTTGATAATCATCACACTGAGTCCGGAGTCGGCAGAGAAGCTGTCGAGCTGCTGCAGGTTGTTGCTGTTGTAGATGAACCACCGGGCCTTCCGTCCGTAGTGTTCCATGAAGTGGTCTTCCAGCATGGTGAAGCTCTTGGCGACCCCTTCGCGGATAGCGATGCTGGGTACCACGACGATGAACTTGCTCCAGCCGTACTGCTTGTGCAGTTCGAACATGGTCTTGATATAGACATAGGTCTTTCCCGTCCCCGTCTCCATCTCGATGTCGAGGTTCATGGCTCCCAACCCCTTCACCAACGTCTTCGAGGGAGTGATGTCATACAGGTGCTGTATGGACTGGATATTCTGCAGCAGGACTTTGTCGTCCACTTCGATGCGATGGTTCCGGTAGCCCGTTTCCTCCTCTTCGTAATGATATTTCAGTTGCTGCTTGATTCCCAAATCGCGGCGGTAGGCAGCCATCGTATGCGAGGGTTGACCTCGGAAGACGGCTACCGTATTTTCAACGGCCTCCGTCTGGTATTGTTGGATTTTAAACTTGAATTTCATTCGTATAAGTCATCTTGTACATATACGAAATGAAATCGCTATCCATAGATGGTCTTGATTATTCTTCTGTCAACAATGATTCAATCTGCTTTTTCAGTATCGGCAAATCTTCCTGAACAGTTTTCCAAACTTTTCCAGGTAAAATTGTATAATACCCATGCACTAACACATGACGCATCTTTTCAATCACTAACCAGGGAATAGAAGGATGGGTTCTTTTGAACTCATGGGTCAGCATATAGGTCGCTTCACCAACAATCTCAATATTCTTGACAACCGCAAAAAACAAGATTTTACTCTTCAAAAAATCATCTTCGGTAATACCTTGTGTAAATTCTTCCACATTGCCAATAGCGGTCAGCATGTGTTCCAAGCGTCCCCTATCCTTAACTTCCTCTCTCATAAATCAAGACTTTATCATAGTTTGCAGTCTGTTGTGCAAAAGGCAGCAAAGTTCCTTCCTCCACCAAATCCACTCTTTGATGAAGCAAAGCTTCCAGCTGGCAAATCATATCAGCGTATTTGAATAAACTGACTTTAGCGTCCTTGTCAAAAGAAACTAATATATCCACATCACTATCCGCCGTTTCTTCCCCACGGGAATACGACCCAAACAACCACGCCTTACTAATAGGCTGCGTAGCAAAAAAGTGCTGAATGGCTGGTATAATGGTGTCTTTTGTCACACTGTTCATAACTACAAACTATATGATTCTATGCAAAAATAACAATTTCATTTCATATGATGTTCTGTTTTTCAATTTATTTTTAGAGTTACTGTGTTAAATGATTCGACAATTCGTGTCGGGTGAATAGTGACGGAACAGCTGTTCGAAATTGTCTATCACGCTGTCGGTAGCTGCCGAAGCGTCACGCATCACGAAATAGACGGGCTGTAGCTGGGCTATTTCGGTGATGACGGTCTCGTTCACATCGCTGTCGAAGCAAGCCGCCAGGTAGTTCTCATCCACCAGGTGGACCGTCTTTCCGGCTATCTGCTGGGTTTCTATCTTGGCAGACAGTTCGATGCCGAGGCTGAGCATCACCTGGAAAAGCAGATCCTCGTTGCTGCGGTCCGCCTTCACGTTTTCCTGAAACAGCATCTTGGGAGTGAACTCCTGCGGGGTATAATAGACATCCTCCATATTCGACGAGTCGAGTTTCAATACCCGGAAGCCAATGTCCAAGTGTTGGGCTTGCAGCCCTGCTTCTTCTTTGATTTTCTTTCCGGCACGGCGGATGCGTTCCTTGCCTATCTCGCAGATAGTATCATAGCCCGCCTTGTAGGCTTCGCTCTTGTCATCGGTCCGTTCGGGCAGCTGCACCATAATGAACTTGCGGTTGCCTCCGTCTTCGGCATTGAGTTTCATGACGGCGTGGGCGGTGGTGGCGGAGCCGGAGAAGAAGTCAAGGATGATAGCGTTATCAGAGAATTTTGTTATCATTTTCAGACACCGAAGTAATAAGTTGATGTTTTTAGGGTTATCAAAAGTCTTTGTTCCCATAAGAGTAATCAACTGAGCAGTTGCCGATGAAGTTAAGAAATCTTCATCCCACCAAGTAGTAACAGTACGACGAGATTTTTCGGCTTGTGATTGATAATACTTCTGTTGTAGTCCACTTCTTGTTTTGACAATGAGTCCTGCTTCATATTTTTGTTGCATAGTTTCTTGGGAGTATCGCCAATATCCAAGAACTCCAAGAAATTCATAATATGGATTACCTTTTCTTGCACCCCCAGGACCATCCACTGGTGTTAATTTATACAATCCTTTATCATCACTATATTTAAATCCTTCTAAAATAGGGTCTTCACCTATCTCCTTCTGTTTTGAAAACAGAGTCGTAATATTTTTGCTATAAAAAACTAAATGGTTGTGATTTTCAGATATAATCCTATCATTAGACACAGAGGCTCGATGTTTGTGGCAAATACTTGCGATAAAATTTTGTTCACCAAAAATTTCATCACAAACCTTTATTAGATTGGCCTCTTCATCATCTCCTATTGATATAAAGATAGTACCATCATCCGATAAAAAATCCCTTGCTACCTTCAACCGAGGATACATCATATTCAGCCAGTCAGTATGGAAACGACCGTTACTTTCCGTATTGCGTTGCATTGGGTCAATGGTTTGATTACCTTCTTCATCAAACAAGCCACTGGTTGCTTCATACTCTCCTTTGCCTTGCGCAAAGTCGTCGTTATACACAAAATCGTTTCCAGTATTATAAGGTGGGTCAATGTATATCATCTTCACCTTGCCGAGGTAGGTCTCGCGCAAGACTTTCAACACTTCGAGATTGTCTCCTTCGATGTACAGATTCTGTGTGTGGTCGAAGTCCACACTCTCCTCCCGACAAGGACGAAGGGTCATCGTCGTGGGGGTGTTCGCTAATCGGGCAGCGGCACGTTTATCAGGCCAAGTGAACTGGTAGCGTTCCTCGCCTTCGCCTATCACCTCATCGGATAACTCTGCTCGGAGCTTTTCAAAATCAATCGCTCGTTCCGGCTTACCGTCTTTACCCAAACGCTCCGTTACGCATTGCGGAAACAGTCGGGCAATCTTCTCTATGTACGAGCCTACAACATCGAGGCTCTCCATTTTTATTTTATCCATGATATTTGTTTTTAAGTTCTTTTATCTGTTCATAATATGCTCGTTTGCGACGTGGCTGTTTCTCCTTCGCCATTTTCCGTTCCAGCATAGCGATTTGTGCCAGCAGCTTCGCCTGTTGGTCATTGTCCGCTATCTGTTCGGCCAATGACTTGCCGCTCTCCACCTCTATCTGTCCGATGTGTTTCACGATGTGCTCCCATACAGCATCAAGATTCAGGCCCGACAAGGCAAGGGTGGCAGCTGAGGTGGGCTGCCATGCCGATGTTATCAGCTTCGTATGGAATACGGCGAACTGCGTCTGTCCCTCGAACTGCAGGGCGAAGACCATCTTTTGCGGAATCAGCCGGGTGAGCAGGGCGATGTGCCGGGTATCGTAGTCCCTGCGCTTGAGCTGCACCGCCAACACATAGAACTCCTTCACCTCCGTACCGGCTGCCCAGGCAGGAACGGTAGCGGGCGAAACCACTGCCACGATGTCGATGCGCGACACATCGGCATCGAAGGCCTCGCGTAGAGAAGGCTTCCAGTCGAACTTTGCATAAATGGCCTTCTTGGGCAACTGCCGCTTGACGGCTGTAGAGTCAGGAAGTCCGAACATCTTCAATTCCTCCCGTGTCCTGTCATGTGACCAAATACTTCACCGAATACCCATATAAATGCTAAGATGTAGAACAACATAGTTACCTCCTTCTTTATTTGATTACTAAAAAACAGATCAGTTCAAAATCGTCCAAGCCTCGTATCTCTTCGGTAAAGAGTGACCCCTGCACACCGTTTAGGAAGCTGTCCAAATCGCTCGTCTCCTTGACGTGGATGATGGAGGCGATGGCCTCGCCCAACAGGTCGGAATAGGGCTGCATCTTCTTCCCGTCGCGCGTCAGACGGTTGAATGCAAGGCAACTCGCTTCGATGGGGGCACCTTTGCCCTTGCATAGGAACCGCATGCGGTCCAGCAGCTCCTTGGGCGAAAGGTGGTTGACGAGTACCTCCTTCTCCTCCGAAATGTAGACCATATAGAAGGGATGCAGACGGTTCTTGTGGTCGATGTTTACCTCGTTGCGACGGTTCTTCAGCACAAAGATGACTCCTGCGGGGCACGACGGACAGGCAGGAACCACGGCATGAAGACCCAGCGGAGAGTGCTCGATGTCGGAGTGCTCTTTCAGATAGGCCAGCAGGTCCATGCGGAACTCGTTCAGTCCCAAATCCATGATGCTGATGCCTGTGTTCATCTCCTCTATATCGACCACTTCGCTCTGCAGCCGCTTCAACTGCTCCCGACGATACTCCAGGTCACCCTTCTCCTCGGGTGAGAGGGGGTTGTCGTCGCCCGTACTGGTCAGCACCGATGCCTTCATGCGGGCCTCCACGCGCCCCTTCAGGTCGATATACTCATCGAGGGTTACATTGGGCCAATAGTTGACCAACTGGATGAAACGATTGCGGCTGCCAATGCGGTCGATGCGTCCGAAGCGTTGGATGATGCGGACGGGGTTCCAATGGATGTCATAGTTGATGAGGTAGTCGCAGTCCTGCAGGTTCTGACCCTCACTGATGCAGTCGGTGGCAATCAGTATGTCAATCTCGTCGGTGATGTGCGGATAGACCACAGCCCGCTCTTTGGACGTAGGAGAGAAGAGGGTCAGCACCTTGTTGAAATCCAGCTTCTCCCGCTGTGGCAGCCGGAGGGTACTGCGGGCCTCTACCTCTCCTGACACCAGTGCGGTATGTAGTCCGTACCGCTTTTGGATGGGTTTGGCCAGACAGTCGTACAGATATTCGGCCGTATCGCTGAAAGCGGTGAAGATGATGACCTTCTTGTTCCCTTCGTTGATGGGGTGTGTCAGCTTGTCCTGCAGGTCGCTCTTCAACTGCTGCAGTTTGCTGTCGTGCTCGGGCGTGATGTCTGTTAGCATCAGAAGCAGCAGATTGAGGTTCTCCAAATCCTCTTCCAGAAACTTGCGCCAAGAGATGTAGTCGAGGTCTTGCAGGGCAATCCTTGTTTTCTTGCTGCCAATGAACAGATCCGTTTCGCGGTCGTCTGTATCAAGGTTCTGTGAAATGGTATCCATATCAAGCGTAAACTCTGCGCCTTGTGCTACAACGGTCAGCTTATCAAGGATGGAAACAATCAATGCACGGATGCGTTGCAACGTGAGGCGGAACGAGTTGACCGAGCTCTCCAGACGCTTCAGCAAATTGATGCTCATCAGGCTGCGGATGCCCTTCTCCCGTCCGCTTCTGGTCAGGCCTGAGTAGCCCTCTTCACAGCTCGCGTCCGCATATTTCTTCACGCTGCTTCCCAAAAGGAAATCAGACGGTGTATAGATGGCCAGATTCAGCCGATTGACCACCTCATAGATTTCATTGTAATTGATAGCTTGGTCAAGGTCGGTCAGATTGGGACGGCGGGCGATGGGAGTCAACCGTGTGGGAAAGCGTCCGATGTCAGCCGTGTCATAGTATTGCTCGATATGCTTGCGGCTGCGGGCGATGGTGACACTGTCCAGCACCTCGAAGAAATCAAAGCTCAATCTACCCAGCAAGGCTTGGGTCGTCCGCTCCTCCATCGGTAGTTTTGCCCAGGCATTATACGCCAGCTGTGCCTGCCGGAAGATGTCGTTGATACCTGACGAGATGTGAAGCAGGCCGTCTATCCGTTCGCTCTCTCCTTCGTAGGCCAGTTGAATCTGGTTCTTCAGGTCGTTGAAACGGTTGTTGACGGGGGTAGCCGACAACATCAGCACCTTGGTACGGACACCTGCACGGATGACGCGGTTCATCAGTTGCAGGTAGCGGTTCTCACGCGGGTTCTCGTCAGCTTCGTCTGTGGTCACCTTGCCCCCGTTGCGGAAGTTGTGGCTCTCGTCAATCACCACCAGATCGTAGTTGCCCCAGTTGATGTAAGCCAAGTCTTGTCCGTTCGTCTTGCCCCCTCTCCGCGAGAGATCGCTGTGGAAAAGGACATCGTAGCGCAGACGGTCGCGTGCAATGGGGTTGTTCAGGTAGTTGCTCTTGTAGGTCATCCAGTTGTCACTCAGTTTTTTTGGGCAGAGTACCAGCACGGACTTGTTGCGGTTCTCGTAATACTTGATGACCGACAGGGCCGTGAAGGTCTTGCCGAGTCCCACGCTGTCGGCCAGGATGCAGCCGTTGTACTTCTCCAGCTTGTTGATGATGGCTAAGCAGGCATCCTTCTGGAAGTTATATAGCTTGTGCCAGATGCAGCTCTCTTTGAATCCCGTCGCCTCATTGGGCAGCGTGTCTTCGCTGAGGTCGTCCAGAAATTCGTGGAAGATGTGATAGAGCGTGAGGAAGTAGAGAAAGTCGGGGGCATTTTCCTTGTAAGCGTGGGTAATGCTGTCCAGCACCTTTTCTGTCACCTCTTGCAGCCTGATGGTGTCGCTCCAGAGGTGGTCGAATAGCGAAAGGTACTGTTGTGAGAAGGGGGCAGGAAACTTGTTAATCAGGGTGTAGGCTTGGTCACCCCGTTCGCAGCCCAGCTCAACGCTGGTAAAGCCCGTCAGCGGCATATAGGCTACCTCATCTACGGTGGCGAAGCCCATCATCTGCTCGCCGGTGCGGTTGGACTTGAAGGTGGCCTTGCGCCGAATCCAGTCGGCGCACTCACGGGCGATGGCTCGCTGCGACAGTTCGTTGCGCAGCTTGATTTCGAATTCGGAGCCGCAGAGATTCCGCTCTCGGTTCAGCCGGGGAATGTAGAACTCCCGTTTCTGCCTGTCGGCCTGCTCGGTGACAAAGGTGGGCGAGGTGAAGAGGAAGCGCAGTTCCTCCACCTGCTCCAGCTCCTTGCGCAGAGCTTCGTAGGCATAGATGGAGAAGGAGGAGGCTGCTATCGCTACGTGTGAGTGAGCTGTGAGCTGCCTGCGGAGGTCGTCGAGCAGCCGTAGCTGCTTGTTATCAATCAATTGAGTTCTGTCCATCCCGATGTGCCAGTCCGTTGTCCTGTCCGGCTCCAAGGTGAGGACGTCTGTTTACCAAAGGTTGACTGTTCAGACAGCTATACAAAGAAACGTGGAGCCATCCGCTTGCTTGCCTGACTTGTCGAGGTTCTGGTAAAACCCGTATTGTCGAGACAAGCAACGTGACCCCACGCCAAGTATGTATGTATACACCCATCATGCGCCAAGGCCCCCTGAAGGAGGGCCACAGCGCAATCAAAAGGGTGATGTGTATATACATAACACCCGATGGGGCGTATCGTTGCTCTGTTTTTTCGACAATACTTTTGAAATTTACCAGATTCCGACAAGTCAAAAACACAAAGCGCGAAATACGCCTTCGTACAAATATGTCTGTCTTTCGTACCCTCCCGCCATGGGCGTGGGTCTGAAAAGACGCCTCAAAGTTAGAAGAAAAAAATGAATGCTGAAAGCAAAAGAGGGGCGAAATGAGGTTCGTCACGACTCTTCCTCGGGAGGAAAACAGAATTTCCTCCCGAAGAAGAGGTATGAAGGGTTATTGGTTGCGGAAGTTCCACTTCGAGTTGTCAGAGTGGAAGTCGTATTCGGCCAGAGTAGGGGTGCTGTCGCCGATGGAGTAGAGCACGTACTTGGTGTTGATGCCTTCGCGACTGGGGATGGCCTTGGGCAGCAGGCGGAACGTGCCGTCGGTGAGCTGCTCGATGCGCCACAGCTGTTCGGGTGCTCCGTTGAAGGTAGGCACGGTGGTCACCTCCAGCTGCTCGGTAGCGGCCAGTGCGCGTTCGGTTCCTTCAATCACAATCTTGTAGTAGGGGCCTCCTAAGTAGCCGCCGGCTTCGGGTACGGCCGTGATGGTCCAGCGTTGGTGCGGACGGAACATGTAGTCGCCGATGCGTACGTCAATGCCCTCCTTTGGCCAGGTGTCGATGACATCGGACAGCTTCTGGTTCTCGATAGGTACGATGGGGTCCTCCGGCTTGATGCGCCACCAGGCCTGACGATCCTGCGGGATGCGCACAAAGTCAACAGCTAACTCCAGGGCGTAGCCTCGACGCTCTGACTCAATCTCGTAGGTGCCCTCCTTGAACCGTTCTCCGGCTACGGGCCAGTCGTTCTTCCACAACAGCGGACGGATGGCCAGCACGCTGCGTCCTCCCATGTCGAAATCGGCTTCCCAGTGGAACGACATCACTTCTACGCCTTCGTCGATGACGGTGCGGCCGAAGTGTCCGGCACCAGCCTTGCGGTCGCCGGCTGCCACTACCATCTTGCCGCCGCCTTCCAGCATATCGCGCCCTACATTATCTATATAAGGACCTGTCACTTGGCGCGAACGTCCCACCACGATGTTGTATGTCGAGTTCACCCCGTCGCAGCAGGTGCCGTGTGTGCCCAGCAGGTAGTACCAGCCGTTGCGGTAGAGCAGGTCGGTGGCTTCGCAGTCGATGGCGATGTCCTTCTCTTTGTTTCCCTCTACCCGCTTGCCTGTCTTCGGGTCAATCTCTATCAGACGAATGAATCCGAAGTAGGTGCCGTAGGATACCCAAAGACGGCCGGTAGTGGGGTCCAACAGCAGGCCGGGGTCGATGGCATCGTTGTCCTCCAGTCCGTCGGAGGCACATACCTCGATGGGTTCGGTAAATTGGAAGTCGGGCGATTGCGGGTCCAGCGTCTTGTTCCACATGGTCAGGATGCGTCCGTTGTGTCCGCCTCCCAGTCCGCCTCCGGTGGCACCATATATAATAAGGTAGCGGTCGCCTATCTTCAGGGCATCAGGGGCGGCGCCTCCGCCGGGACGTACGGCTCCGCCTTTCCAGCTCCATCCGTCTTCCGATATCAGTCCGCCTCCGCCGGTGCCGAAGGTGTAGTATTTGCCGTCACATTCGGCAATGGTCGATGGGTCGTGAATATAGGGTTGTCCTACCTGTGCCCGTGTGTGGGATGCCAGCATCAGTGCGGCCAAGGCCGATGCGCTTGCAATGATATTTTGTAGTTTCATGATTTTCAGAATGTTTATTGGATGGATAAATTGGTTACAGCGTTCCCTTTCTCGTCGATGAAGCGGACGCAGAAGTCACTCATGCCGGGTCCGTTGATGACGGCTCCCCGCAACACGTTGCGCCCCTGCTTCAGGGTGAGGCGTGCCGATGTGCAGTCGTCCTTCACCATGCGGCGGTCGCCCGACAGCAGGACGGCCTCTTCACCGTTGAGCCACCACATGGATGCCGAGTTGGAGCCTACGGCCAAGCGTACGGTCTGCTCCTGTGGCGAGTCAATTACCGTCACCGCCCAGAACAGCACACCATACATCTGCTTGTTCAGTCCGGTAGCCAGTCGGAACAACTTGACATTGAACAGCTTGCTGTCCATGGCGTGCCAGGTCAGTTTCTGCTTGCCCACCTTCACCTTCTGTCCGTCTTTGGGCAGCAGGGTGAACTGCTCCTTGAAGTATTCGGTATAGAAGGCTTCGCGCAGGTAACTGTCGGTGAATACCGTGTTGCTTCGGTTGGGTTTGTCAATCGGTTCCAGCAGCATCCAGCGGCGGATGAATCCGTCGTTGTCCGGCGTGGCTGCATCGGTGGTTGCCGGGCTGAAGTATTGGTCCAGGGTAGGACCTCCCGTCTGTGCCTTGCCGGTGAGACAAAGCAGTGTCAACAATAAGAAAGTCAGTCGATAAGTTCTCATACATTATTACATATTAAAAAGGTGGATACATCGGGATTACTTGAACAGAAGCGGAGCCATCTGGTAGAGACTTCTGCGCCAGGTCAGGAATTCGTGGGCGGTACCTTCGGATACATACCAGGTGGCTTTGTAGCCGGCGGCTTTCAGTGCTTCGCCTGCCTCCTTCACTTTGTCGGGGTTCTCCTTGCTGCCGCAGCTGATGAAGATGCCTTTCGGCTGTGGCCCCTCTTTGAAGTCGTCCGGCATGTAGAGACCGCCGCTCAGCAGACCGTAGTAGCCGAAGGTCTCTCCGCGTCGCAGCGTGATGAGGCGTGTCTCGAAGCCCCCCATCGACAGGCCTGCCATGGCGCGGTGGTCGCGGTCGGCCAGTGTGCGGAAGTGCTTGTCTACGTAGGGAACCAGTTCGTCCACTAGCACAGCCTCAAACTCTTTGGCTGTGAACTCGTGGATGTGGCCGAACTTCACGTCGTTGGTCATGCCGTATGTCATTACGATGATGAAGGGCTTGATTTTGCCGTCGGCAATCAGGTTGTCCATGATTAGGTTGGCATGTCCTTGGTTGCTCCAGGCCGTTTCGTCCTCTCCCCATCCGTGCTGCAGGTAGAGTACGGGGTAGCGTGTCTGGCTCTCCTTGTCGTAGCAGGGCGGTGTGTAGACGAAGGCGCGTCGTTCGGTACCGGTGCTGGGCGAGTGGAAGAGAATCTGCTGTACATTGCCATGAGGCACTTTTTTCAGCGCATAGAAGTCGCGGTCGTGTGCGGGAATCTCTATACCGCTTTCCCATCGGCAGGAGCCGTAGAAGTTGAGTGTGCCGGGATCGTTCAGTACGCCTCCGTCTACTGTCAGATGATAGTAGTGGAATCCTTCGTCCATGGGGCCTTCCGTTGTGCCGGTCCATGCTCCGTCAGCCCCTTTCACCAGTTTTGTGCCGCCTCTGCCGCCCAGCCCTAAGCTGACGGTGACCGACTGCGCATCCGGAATGAGGACGCGGAAGCGGGCATAGCCTTGTGAATTGACCATCGGGTATTCTTGTCCGGGTTGGTTCAAGGTGGAGGGTTTGAAATCTTCTTTGATGTCGTTTTGGGCCCAGAGGCCGTTGGTACTGCATGCCAGTGCGAGGGCGCAGAAAGTAGTTTTTAATAATTCTTTTTTCATGGTTGTGAATGTAATTGTTTTCATCTGCAAATATAGCGAAGATTTTTCCTCTCGCAAGGAGATAAAATTAAAAGATAGGGGGACAAATCTTGTTATAGGGCAGATAAGGGAGCTTCAGAATACCTTTTCGGGTGAAATTTCTCGTCCCATCGTCAGATTTATCTGCCCCTCTTCCTACAGAAAGGGCAATGTGTCTGAAGAGGAAATGCTGAATTTCTGTTGATTCGTTAGCAGAAGTTGGGGAAAAAGTGTACTTTTGCAACAATTTTCTCGGTAGGAATGAGAAATCGCAACGGAGGGAATGAAATCCGTGGCTGATAACGAATTGACAATCTAATAAAAATTGATATAACAATGGACTTTAAAATTGCAGTATTGGCCGGTGATGGTATCGGCCCGGAGATCTCTGCCGTAGGCGTGGACGTGATGACCGCCGTTTGTGAGAAGTTTGGGCACAAGGTAAGCTACGAATATGCCATTTGCGGTGCCCATGCCATTGATGAGGTGGGAGACCCTTTCCCCGAAGCGACCTTTGAGGCTTGCAAAAGAGCCGATGCCGTCCTCTTTTCGGCAGTAGGCGACCCTAAGTTTGACAACAATCCCACGGCCAAGGTACGTCCCGAGCAGGGCTTATTGGCTATGCGCAAGAAGTTGGGCCTCTTTGCCAACATCCGTCCGGTACAGACCTTCAAGTGCTTGCTCCACAAGTCACCGCTGCGTGCTGAGTTGGTGGAGGGGGCTGACTTCCTCTGCATCCGCGAGCTGACGGGAGGTATGTACTTCGGCGAGAAGTATCAGGACAATGAAAAGGCGTATGATACGAACATGTACACCCGCCCGGAGATTGAACGCATCCTGAAGGTGGGATTCGAGTATGCCATGAAGCGCAACAAGCATCTGACGGTGGTGGACAAGGCCAACGTGCTGGCCAGCAGCCGTCTGTGGAGACAGATTGCACAGGAAATGGCACCCCGCTACCCGGAGGTGAAGACTGACTATATGTATGTGGACAATGCTGCCATGCGCATGATTCAGGAGCCAACCTTCTTTGATGTGATGGTGACGGAGAACACTTTCGGTGACATCCTGACGGACGAAGGATCGTGCATCAGCGGTTCCATGGGCTTGCTTCCTTCGGCCTCTACCGGCGAGAGCACGCCTGTATTCGAGCCTATCCACGGCTCGTGGCCGCAGGCAAAGGGACTGAACATTGCCAATCCGCTGGCACAAATCCTCTCTGTAGCCATGCTCTTTGAGTATTTCGACCTGAAGGAGGAGGGAGCCTTGATACGCCGTGCGGTCGATGCCTCACTCGATGCCAATGTACGTACGCCCGAAATCCAGGTGGAAGGCGGTGCCAAGTATGGTACGAAGGAAGTGGGTGCTTGGATAGTAGACTATATCAAGCGATAAGCAGGATTCTTATTTATCTATATACCCAGTAGGGCTGCGTCGGGGATGATGATTTCACCTCGGCGCAGTTCTATTTTGCCTTGTGCCTGCATGTTGTTCAGTGTCTTGGAGATGCCTGTGCGGGTGTCGTTGACAATCTGTGCCAGATCTTCCATCCGAATCTTTATCTCCTTGCGGCCGGCGGACGGACGCTCCAGATGCAGCCGGATGAAACGCAGGATACGTTCCTCCGACGAAATGCAGTGGTAGTTGTGGTTCCATACCCGCCTGTTCAGTACTTGGGCGCGGTTGCTCAGGATATTGAGGTAGTTGAGGCAGAATATGTCGTACTTGAAGAGTTCGTTCATGGCAAACGACTTGTCGATGGTGACTGTATGGGCTTCTCCGCAGCTGTGATAGGTGGCTACGTAATGGGTTTCCATGCCGAAGAGTGACTGGGGTTCAATCAGATAGGGTGCCTGAAAATATTCCGTTACGTTGTACAGACCGTCAGAAGCCACTGTGGTGGCCGTTACCTCTCCTTTCAGCAGAAACAACAACTGGCTGCACGGCGTGAGGGATTGTGCCAGCAGCGTATGGCCTTTGTGCTTGGCAAAGTGAAATTTGACTTTCCCTAAGATGTGTGTTAAGTCTTCTTGGCCCAGTCCTTGGAAAAGTGGCAGTTGCAGTAAGGTATCGAACATGGTATCCATAGAGTTTTTGCTTTTATTGATACAACAAATGTACTGATAATTAAGAGCGGGATGATATCACGGGTTCGCTCTTTTTTGTTTTTTTATTAGTTGCTAACTAATGTTGTCTAAGTGCGATGCGCCCGTTCCACATTAAAACTTCTGCTCCGAAAGTTCTAAACTTGTGAGGCAGAAGTTTTAAAGAAAAGCACGAGAGGTTTTAAACTTGTTTTGGCTATGCTTTGACTGAATGGGGCAAAGTATACATATTGCATTGTTGGTGCTAAAAATAGAACGAAAATTTGGGATTTACCACAATAATTTCTCATCTTTGCATAGGAAGTGGATATAAAATTTATACTACTTTTGCAAGTCGAAAAAATAGGAGGTCTAACGTATGTTTTCAGATTTTAGTTGGCAGCAGATGACCAGTGCCTTTATCGTACTGTTTGCTGTGATTGATATTATCGGTTCCATCCCCATCATCATAGATTTGAAGGAGAAAGGGAAAGATGTGAATGCCACCAAGGCCACATTGATATCGTTTGCCTTGCTGGTGGGTTTCTTCTATGCGGGCGATATGCTGCTCAAGCTTTTCCATGTGGACATCGAGTCGTTTGCCGTAGCCGGCGCATTTGTCATCTTCCTGCTGTCGCTGGAGATGATTCTGGACATCGAAATCTTCAAGAATCAGGGCCCCATCAAGGAGGCCACGTTGGTGCCGCTGGTCTTTCCGCTATTGGCTGGTGCCGGAGCCTTCACCACGCTGCTCTCCTTGCGTGCCGAGTATGCCAGCATCAACATTATCATCGCGTTGGTGCTCAATATGATTTGGGTCTATATCGTGGTGCGGCTTACGGGACGGGTAGAACGCTTCTTGGGTAAGGGCGGTATCTACATCATCCGCAAGTTTTTCGGCATTATCCTGTTGGCCATCTCGGTACGCCTCTTCACTGCCAACATCACCCAGTTGCTTGAATCCCTGCAACAGGGTTGATTCGGCATCGGTCGGTGGCTCGTCCTCTTCCTCTTCGTCGCCGAAGGGGTCGGGGCGTTGTGGCCCTTGTTTCATGAAGGCTACCGCACATACAACACCCGCAACGGCACCGCTCAGATGCCCCTCCCACGACGTGGTGGCTTTGGCAAAGGTCGGGAACATGTTCCATACCAGCCCGCCGTACAGGAATGTGACCAGCAGTGAAATCGCCGTCAGGGGTACGTGACGGCGCAGCAGACCGCTGAAGAAGAGAAAGAAGGCCAGACCATAGATGAGGCCGCTGGCTCCCACGTGCCAGCCCGGTTGGCCGATGACGAAAGTCAGCAGCCCGCATCCTATCCAGAGAGCAAAGAAAATGTACGACGCAATGCCTCGATAGAAATAGAAGAGGCACCACGACAGGAAGAAAAGCGGCAGGGTGTTGGCCATCAGATGGCGGTAACTGCTATGTATCAGCGGATGGGCAAAAATGCCGAACACACCACGTTGCTCGCGCGGGTAGACACCCAACCGACAGAAGTCCCAATCCATGCCGGTCTCCAGAAATTTCAGCAGATAGAGCACGAACAACAGGAAGCAGGGAAATGCGGCTGCCAGGCAGATCCGCTGTAGGTCTTGTTTCATTTTCAGCATGTCAAGTTTCCTTTTTGCACTTTATTCATTCGTTTCACGTTACAATACTACAGATTATTTGCGGAAAAATCGAAAAAAAACTGTTTTTATTTTTGATAATACGTATTAATTCGTAATTTTGGGCATCGCTATCAGTGGGTGTGATGGCGTGAACCTGAATAATTAACCTTTAAATAATGCACAACTATGAGTTATTTACGATTTGACAAGACCCTGATGATCAACCTGCAGGAATCTTTGCCAAGGGAGATTCTTCGGACGAACAAGTCGGGTGCCTATCATTGTACGACAATTGTGGATTGTAACACGCGCAAATATCACGGTTTGTTGGTGATGCCTGTCCCCAACCTGGATGATGAGAACCATGTGCTGCTATCTTCTTTGGATGAAACGGTAATTCAGCATGGTGCGGAGTTTAACTTGGGATTGCATAAATATCAAGGAAATAACTTTAGTCCCAACGGACACAAGTATATCCGGGAGTTTGACTGTGAGCATATCCCTGCTACTACCTATCGGGTAGGCGGAGTTATCCTTCGGAAAGAGAAAATCTTCGTTCATCATGAAAACCGGATTCTGATTCGTTACACCTTGGTCGATGCCCATTCGGCAACTACACTTCGTTTCCGTCCGTTTCTCGCTTTCCGTAGCGTACGCGAATATACGCACGAAAATCCGCAGGCCAGCCGCGAATACCAGCTGGTGGAGAACGGCATCAAGACCTGCATGTACCCCGGCTATCCCGAACTCTACATGCAGCTTAACAAGAAGAACGAGTTCCACTTCCAGCCCGACTGGTACCGGGGTATAGAGTATCCCAAGGAACAGGAACGCGGCTACGACTTCAACGAGGATCTCTATGTGCCCGGCTACTTCGAGGTAGATATCAAGAAGGGCGAGAGCATCGTCTTCTCGGCAGGCGTGTCTGAGGTCTCTACCCGCAAGCTGAAGCAGACCTTCGAGGCCGAAGTGGAAGACCGCACGCCGCGTGACAGCTTCTATCACTGTCTGAAGAACTCGGCTCACCAGTTCCACAACAAACAGGGTGACGAACACTATGTGCTGGCCGGTTATCCCTGGTTCAAGTGCCGTGCCCGCGACCTCTTCATCTCGCTGCCGGGTCTGACGCTGGCCGTGGACGAACGCGACGAGTTTGAAGATGTGATGGCGACGGCTGCGAAAGCCATCCGCCAGTTCATCAACGGTGAACCCTCTACCTATAAGATATATGAGATGGAGCATCCCGACATCCTGCTCTGGGCCGTATGGTGCCTGCAGCAGTATGCCAAAGATACCTCGCGCGAACAGTGCCGCGAGCGCTACGGCGAATTGCTGGAGGAAATCATGCAGTTCATCCTGGACCGCAAGCACGACAACCTCTTCCTGCACGACAACGGCCTGCTCTTCACCAACGGCAGCGACAAGGCTGTCACGTGGATGAACTCTACCGCCGACGGTCGTCCCGTCATTCCGCGCACGGGATATATCGTAGAGGTGAATGCGCTGTGGTACAATGCACTCCGTTTCGTGGCCGACCTCTTCCGCGAAAGCGACAAGGTGACGCTGGTCGAAGAGCTGGATACACAGGCCGAAAAGGCCGGCAAGGCGTTTGTCGATGTGTTCCGCAACGAATATGGCTATCTGTTCGACTATGTGGACGGATACATGATGGATTGGAGCGTGCGTCCCAACATGATATTTACAGTCGCATTCGACTATTCTCCTCTGGACCGGGCACAGAAGAAGCAGGTACTGGACATCGTGACTAAGGAACTGCTGACTCCCAAGGGACTGCGTACCTTGAGCCCCAAGAGCGGTGGCTACAACCCCAACTACGTAGGACCGCAACGGCAGCGTGACTATGCCTATCATCAGGGAACAGCCTGGCCCTGGCTGCTGGGATTCTACATGGAAGCCTACCTGCGCATCTACAAGATGAGCGGTATCTCTTTCGTAGAACGCTATCTGATAGGTATGGAAGACGAGATGACCTCGCACTGCATCGGCGCTTTGCCCGAACTGTTTGACGGCAATCCCCCGTTTGTAGGACGTGGAGCAGTCTCCTTTGCCATGAACACGGCAGAGATGCTGCGTATCTTGAAGTTATTGTCAAAGTATAATTTATAAGAGGAGGAACAACAATGAAAGTATTAATGTTTGGATGGGAATTTCCTCCCAAGATATATGGTGGTCTGGCTGTTGCGTCGTACGGTATCACGAAAGGACTGAGCCTGCAGGGCGATATCGAGACTACGTTCTGTATGCCGAAACCCTGCGGTGACGAAGAGAAGTTCCTGAATATTGTGGGTATGAACCAGGTGCCCATCGTGTGGCGTGACGTTGACTATGATTACTTGAAGCAACGGCTGCCCTCTTATGCGACCCCTGAGCAGTACTACGCATTCCGCGACCATATCTATGCCGATTTTTCCTACATGCATGTCAACGACCTGGGATGTATGGAGTTTGCCGGTGGCTATCCGGGCAACCTGCACGAAGAGATTAACAATTTCTCCATCATTGCCGGCGTGGTGGCACGCCAGCAGGAGTTTGACATCATCCATGCACACGACTGGCTTACCTATCCTGCCGGCGTACATGCCAAGATGGTAAGCGGAAAGCCGCTCTGCATCCATGTGCATGCCACCGACTTCGACCGTTCACGCGGCAAGGTGAATCCGACGGTCTACTCTATCGAAAAGAACGGTATGGACCATGCCGACTGCATCATGTGCGTTTCCGAGCTGACACGCCAGACGGTGATTCATCAGTATCATCAGGATCCGCGCAAGTGTTTCGCCATGCACAATGCGGTATATCCCTTGTCGCAAGAGCTGCAGGACATCCCGCGTCCCGACCACTCGAAGGAGAAGGTGGTTACCTTCCTGGGCCGTATCACCATGCAGAAGGGGCCGGAATATTTCGTCGAAGCTGCCGCCATGGTGCTGAAACGTACCCGCAACATCCGCTTCGTGATGGCAGGTAGCGGCGATATGATGAATGCCATGATCAATCTGGCGGCCGAGCGTGGCATAGCCGACCGTTTCCACTTCCCCGGCTTCATGAAAGGTAAGCAGGTTTACGAAGTCTATAAGAACAGTGACGTCTTTGTGATGCCCTCTGTATCAGAACCCTTCGGTATCGCGCCGTTGGAGGCCATGCAGTGTGGCACTCCTTCCATCATCTCCAAACAGTCGGGTTGTGGCGAGATTCTGGACAAGGTGATTAAGACCGACTACTGGGACATTCACGCCATGGCCGATGCCATCTACTCCATCTGTACCAACCGCTCGCTCTTCCAGTATCTGCAGGAAGAGGGTAAGAAAGAGGTCGACGGCATCACTTGGGAGAAGGTAGGACTACGCATCCGTGCCCTTTACGAGGAAGTAATCAGAAATTACGGTAAATAATAAAACAAGAATAACGATATGAGAACCATTTGTCTTTATTTTGAAATACATCAAATCATTCATCTGAAACGTTACCGCTTCTTTGATATCGGTACCAATCACTACTACTACGATGACTATGCCAACGAAACCAGCATCAACGACGTAGCCGAGCGTTCCTATATACCTGCACTGAATACCTTGATTGAGATGGTCAAGAATTCGAACGGTGCCTTCAAGGTGGCCCTCTCTATCTCGGGCGTGGCACTGGAGCAGCTCGAAATTCATGCACCTGCTGTCATCGACCTGCTGCACCAACTCAATGATACAGGTTGCTGCGAGTTCCTGGCCGAGCCATATTCACACGGCCTCTCTTCGTTGGCCAACGAGGATTGCTTCAAGGAAGAGGTGATGCGCCAGAGTGCAAAGATGAAGCAGATGTTCGGAAAGGCTCCCAAGGTGTTCCGCAACTCCAGCCTTATCTATTCCGACGAAATCGGTGCTGCTGTGGCTTCGATGGGCTTCAAGGGTATGCTGACCGAGGGTGCCAAGCACATCCTGGGTTGGAAGAGTCCCCACTACGTATACCATTGCAACATGAATCCCAACTTGAAGCTGCTGTTGCGCGACTTTAAGCTGTCGGACGACATCAGCTTGCGCTTCTCCAACTCGGAATGGAGCGAATATCCGCTGTTTGCCGACAAGTACATCGGCTGGATTGACTCACTGCCGCAAGAAGAGCAGGTCATCAACATCTTCATGGAACTGTGTGCGCTGGGTATCTACCAGCCGCTCTCTTCCAATATCCTGGAATTCCTCAAGGCATTGCCGGCTTGCGCCAAGGAGAAAGGTATCACCTTCTCTACTCCTACCGAGGTGGTTACCAAACTGAAACCTATCTCGCAACTCGACGTTCCTTACCCCATGTCGTGGGTGGACGAGGAGAGAGATACCAGCTGCTGGCTGGGTAACGTGATGCAGCGCGAGGCCTTCAACAAGCTCTATAGCGTGGCCGAACGTGTACACATCTGCGACGACCGCCGCATCAAGCAAGACTGGGACTATCTGCAGGCCAGCAATAACTTCCGTTTCATGACGACGAAGCAGAACAGCGTTACCCTTTCCCGTGGTATCTATGAATCACCTTACGATGCTTTCACCAACTATATGAATATCTTGGGCGACTTCATCAAACGGGTGGATTCTCTCTATCCGGTGGACATCGATAACGAGGAACTGAATGCACTGCTTACCACGATACGTAACCAGGGCAACGAGATTGAGGAACTGCATAAGGAGCTGGACAAGGCACAGGCCAAGTTGGGCAAGGTAGAAAAGGCAGCCAAACCGGCTAAGGAACCTGCAGCCAAGAAACCTGCAGCCAAAAAGACGGCAGCCAAGAAGCCGGTTGCAAAGAAAGAACCTGAGAAGGAAAGTTAAACTTTTTTTCATATGTTTTGCGTGGCTGATTGCCACGTAGTACGATTAATACATAAAATAGCGAGAGGGGATGGGGTCCGTGATGGATGTACATCCTCTTTTTTTGTGTGAATGAGGCAATCAAGAAGCGTGTTTGGAGGGAATGTTAAATAAGGCGCAAAAAGTTGTATTTTTTGCGTGTTTGCTTGGATATCTGATTCGTTGTATCTAATTTTGTGACATCTTAATTAATCAAACACAAATTGGATATATGAAGCGGAATACATTGATTCTGATTGCAGTATTGGGAAGCTCCATGCTGGTTGGCTGTATGGAGAAGGATGTCTACACAGGTGAAACACGCCCCAAAGAGTACAACTCTTTCGACTATTCCACCGTTCGTCAGGGTGTGAAGCTGGATGTGGCCTACCAGTACACCGGCATGAAGGCTAAAGTCTATTTCGAATTGTACGATGTAAAGCCGGTGACGGAGACCGAGTACAGTTACGTGAAACGTGATGATGTGACTCCTATTTATTCTGCCTATACCGACGAGAATGGTCGGCTTCAGACTACCCTGAATCTTCCCGCTTATGTAGAGATGGTCTATGCGTATGCCCCCGCTTTCTACGCCCGTACGTTGATTGAGGCGAAAGTGGAGGACGGGCTGATTTCTATCCGCGATACCGAGGTTGCCGCTTCCACACGTGTGGTGACTCCGACCGACAAGGATTACTATTGCTATATGGACGAGGCTTCTCCTTCGATTCCGAACGAATACAAGGACGGTCCCTGGAAGGTGTGGCTGGGCGATTATGACAAACGCAGGAATGGCGAAGTGCTATATAAATGTACGAATAGTTCCCTGTTGATAGATGATTGGAACTCCCTCTGTGTGGCTCATGCACAGGTCATCAACTCTGCTATCAAGTGTCCCGAGCAATATCGTAGCTATACGGACATGTATATCAATGAGGATGCTGAGGTGGCTGTCACCTCCCTGGGGCAGAATACCTGTTGGAACTGTTCGTTAGGATACTATTATTATCCGGATGGAAACCAGCCGACCCGCCTGCAGGATGCCAATGTCATCCTGTTGTTTCCCAACACTCAGGACGGTGGTTGGGAAAAAAGCGTAGTAGGCGATTCGGGCTACGATGCCCTTGCCCGGGCAGGTATTGATAGGGGGACCTGCGTGCAGCTGATGTATTATCCTAACATTGCTTCGGGTAGCCGTGCAGGTGCTACGACAGTCTTCCCTGCAGGCTACCGCATCGGATTTGTATTAGCCAACAATGCGTGGAGCCATCGTCTCAATCGTTTCAACGCAAACAAGCGGTACCGTTCGGCTACTTCTGCCGGATTGAGTGTCAACAACAGCGGTGTGGCTTACGGCTCCCCGCGTACGGCTGCTTACCGTTATGGTCAGTCGGTCATGATCTCTTTCGAGGATCACACGGATGACCAAAACTTCAGTGATGCTGTCATCACTATGAAGTCTAATCCAGTCCAGGCTATCTCTGATGTTCCGGAGGTGGATACGGGAAGCAAACTAATGGCAACCAAAGAATTGCGTGGCATCTATGCGTTTGAGGACTTGTGGCCCAACAAAGGAGATTATGACCTGAATGATGTGGTGGTTCGATACGACCATGAGAAACTATACAATCAAAGTGGGGAGTTTACGGGTGAATCGTTTGTATTCAAGACTTTCCAAAACTATGCTGGCAATGTCAACGGGCTCGCCTTCTCGCTTTCGCCCATCGCTTCGGGAACAACCTCTTGTTTCATCCGCAAGGCTGGTGCAGAGCAGTTCGAGCCTGCCACTTTTGAGTATGAACCTGCCGACCGCGTCTATCGGTTGACAGAGAATGTGAAGGTGGATATGGGAGCGGAATACAAAGTGACAATCCTGTTTGATTCGCCTGTGTCGGTGGGCGAATCGTCGGTGAAGCCGTTCATCTTCCGCGCGCAGGAGGGAGACAAGCGCTGGGAGGTGCATCTTCCTAACGAGGCTCCTACCTCACGGATGGACTATTCTCTGTTTGGGCAGCAGGATGATGCTTCCCGTCCCGGTGAAGGCCTTTATTATGTGCGTGCAGGCAACTATCCTTTTGCTTACTTTCTGGCTGGTGCCGATGAGAACGATTTGAACAAGATACTGGACATCTCGAACGAGTCCAAGAGCATAGATACACTTTATGGTGGCTATACGGAATGGGTACTCAGCAACGGACAATCGAATACTGACTGGTATAAGAGGTAATACATCGCGTTGAGGAGTGTATGCCGTGTCAGGAGGTCAGCACGATGCGGTCGCCCAGTTCGCGTGCCATGGCATTCTGTACCTTGCGCAGGTCGCTGTAGCGCTTCATGATGTCGTTGCAGCGGGTTTCGTCGTTCACCACGGCGGGATCCTGCAGGGCACGCATCAGGTGCTTCAGCTCGGCACTCACGATGGCATACTTGAAGTCCACCAGCAGCATGGGTACCAGTTCCACCAGTCTCTCCTCGTCTGTCACAATCTTCTGGTTCTTCGAGTGGTACTTGCTCAGCTGGTAGCGGTTGCTTATCAGTTCGGCACTGAGGCGGCTGATGGCCGGGTCGGGGTGGGCCACGAAATACCGTTCGGCCACAAAGCCCTCCTGATGGATGTGTTCCACAGCTTCGGCCAGCATCCGGCGATGCAGCGGATTGTGGAAGGTCAGCTCATCGTTTTGCAAATCGCTGGCTATATACTCGGTTACGGTCAGCGGCGTATCATGGCCGTTGTCATCGGTCACGTTGCACATCACCTTCTCGCCATAGCGTACCAGCATCTGCAAGATTTGCCGTTCGTAGCGGTAGAACTCGTTCCCCTCCTTCGCTTCCGTTGAGAGGAACGGTGTCGAGGACGGTACGGACACGTCACCCGGATAGGGACTCTCGGGCGTATCTACGGGGGGAGGTGGCGGAGGTACCTCGCCGCCTTCCGATACAGGCTGTGTGGACGAGGAAGGGACGGTCGCATCGGTCTCGGTTGGGTCGGTACCGGGTATGGAAGTACCCTCTGCCAGCCGGCGTGTCCGCTGGCGTTCGCGCTCGGCCTGTTCGGCACGTGCCTCCGCCTGTTTTTCGCGTCGCTTGGCCACTTCAGATACCAGCAGACGGTCTTCCACGTGCAGCAGCTGGGCACACTCCTTGATGTAGACATCGCGCACGATGGCTTCGGGTATCACCGAGATGCTCTGCACCAAACTGCCTATCAGTTCGGCCCGCTTGATGGGGTCGCGTCCCGCATCTTCCAGCAGCAGGTTGGCCTTGAAGCGGATGAAGTCTGTCTCGTGTTGGCGGATGAAATCCTGAAACTCTGTGGAGTTGTGCTTGCGGGCGAAGGAGTCGGGGTCGTCCCCGTCGGGCAGCAGGCATACCTTGATGTTCATGCCCTCTTCCAGCAGCATGTCGATGCCTCGCAGCGAGGCATGTATGCCGGCTTCGTCACCGTCGTACAGGATGGTCATGTTGTTGGTGAAGCGGTGTATCATCCGTATCTGGCCGGTTGTCAGTGCCGTACCCGATGAGGCCACTACATTCTCCACACCGCTCTGGTGCATGGAGATGACATCGGTGTAACCTTCTACCAGAAAGCAGCGGTCCTGTTTCACGATGGCCTGTTTCGCAAAGTAGATGCCATACAGTTCGTTGCTTTTGTGGTAGATGTCTGATTCGGGCGAGTTGACATACTTCACCTTCACCCCCTTGGTGGCGCTGGCCAGTACCCGTCCGCCGAAGGCTACCACCTTACCTGACAGCGTGTGTACGGGGAAGATGACACGGCCCCAGAAACGGTCGCGCAGACGGTGGTCGTCCGTCTCGTAGCAGAGCCCCGTTTTCAGCAGGTATTCCGCCTTGTATCCCTTCTTCAGTGCCTCTTGTGCCATGGCATCGCGGCTCTCGGTACAGTAGCCCAGTTGAAACTTCTCGATGATGTCGTCGCGGAAGCCCCGGCTACGCAGGTAGGCCATGCCGACACTGCGCCCTTCGGTGTGGTGGCGCAGGATGTTCTGGAAATAGTCGCGGGCAAACTGGTTGACGATGAAGAGACTCTCGCGTTCGCTCTGTGCCTGCTTCTGCTCGTTGGTCAGCTCCTTCTCCTTCACCTCGATGCCATACTTCTTGGCCAGGTATTTCAACGCTTCGGGGTAGGAGAGCTGTTCGTGCTCCATGATGAAGTGTACGGCATTGCCTCCCTTGCCGCAGGCAAAGCATTTGCACAATCCCTTGGCGGGTGATACGTAGAACGAGGGGGTCTTGTCGTCGTGAAAGGGGCACAAGCCTACATAGTTCACACCGCGTTTGCGCAGGGTGACGAACTCTGACACGACATCGTATATCTGTGCCGCATCCAGTATCCGGTCTATGGTGGCTTGGTCTATCATGCTCTTCTTTTCCGTTTTTAAGTCCGTTCGAATGCCGTTTGAACGGTGCAAAAATAGGGATTAATTACAGTTCGTGCAAGGGTAGGGTACCAACGTTTGCGAATAATCTCTCTATTTAGTTGCTCTCATCAAATAAATTTGTACTTTTGCGTAAGTATTGATTTGTTAAATTTTCTATCTATTATCTATGTCATATATGAATCGTATTCTATCAGGGCTGTTCGTGATGGACTGTGCCTCTTGCTCCACGCATACCCCTTCTCCTTCCTCCATACAGACTGTTTCCTATACGACAGATGCTTTTGAAGTGATAGATTTGCCACAGGAGAGGAGTGAAGAAGTTTCAGCTGACTCTATGTTAATGGGGCGGCCGTTTGAAATACGTGTCGTGTCGGATAGTCTGTTTGCCATCAACGATGCCGGAGCCGAGAAACTGTTGTGGCTGCTGAATCCCCCATACCCATGCCTTCTCCGCCTGTGTCGATAGAGGGGAGGGACCGGAAGAAATGCTGTTCATCAGCAATCTGTGAATGGATGGGCAGACCCTCTGTGCAGGAGGAATGCAAGACAATAAAATCGTACGTTTCAACTTTACTTCATCACCTTTGGCTGTAGTGCCCCAGCAGGTGTGCCGAACCTCCTTTCCGTTTATAAGGGCGGTGTCGTGGGGTGAAGACGGCTACCTGGTGGTGCCGATGGTACATCAGTCCGACCGCTACTATACCATTGATTCGGCAGGAAATGTGCAAGACACAGTCGGTGTCTATCCTGAGGTGCTGATGCCGGAAGAGATTCAGCCCAACAACTCCATGTTTCAGACACGGCTGGCGGTCTCCCCGGACCGGAGTCATCTGGTATCTGACAATCGGCCCGACCCCACCATCGTCAGATACTCACTTCCTGCGGAACACCCATCGCACTAAGAGGAAGTTGACGGGTATGGCGACGGCGAAGACGGGCAAGGATGGCAATTGCCTGATTATGGCAGTGCGGTGATGGTCTGCTTCAAACGAATATCTTGGCTGGAGGCTCCTACCAATAGCTCAAACTCACCCGGTTCAACCGTCCAGTTCATCGTACGGTCAAGCAGTTGCAAGTCTTCGGGTTTCAGCACAAATGTCACCGAACGGGTCTCTCCCGGCTGCAGGGAGATGCGCTCGAAGCCACGAAGTTGCGAATCGTATGTGATGACGCTGCTAACCTTGTCGCGTACGTACAATTGTACGATTTCGTCTCCGGCGCGTTTTCCTGTATTGGTGACATTTACCCTTATCCTATATTCGCCTTGCGTGGACTGTTGCAGAGGAGATACTGTCAAATCGGAATAGGTAAAGGTTGTATAGCTCAATCCGAAGCCGAAAGGATAGAGCTCGCCAAGCACACGTGTAGAACCTGCTCCATTGGGGCCTGATTGCGGTTGCGTGCCGTGCGATCCGGGTTTGAAGGGGAAGTTCAGTTCTATCTGTCCCACACTTTTGGGGAACGTGACTGTCAGCTTTCCTCCAGGATTGTGCTCACCGAACAGCGTTTCGGCAATGACTGTACCGCCCTGACAGTTCGGGAACCAAGATTCCAGGATGGCAGGTATGTGGGCATCTGCCCAGTTCAGCGTAAGTGGCTGTCCGTTAATCAGCACCAGTACGACCGGTTTGCCGGTGGCATGCAATGCTTCCAACAATTGCTGCTGACGTCCGGGCAGGTCAAGCGAAGTGCGCGAGCGGCTCTCTCCCGTGCGATACTCATCTTCTCCAAGTACGGCAATGACGACATCGCTTTCGCCCGCCTTCTTCACAGCCTCAGCCATATCCAGCTTTTCCTGTTCTGTCATCGGCGCAGGCAGAATCTCTGAAGCAGGCCAGGCACTGTCAACAATCTCGCATCCTTTGGCATAGTTTACCTCGGCAATGCCTTTCAGGTAGTTGCGCATACCGGCGAGGACCGTTACGGTCTCCAGTCCGTTGGGCCCGTAACGGCTGGTCATGAAATTGTCCTCATCTGCCAGCGGACCGGTCACCAGTACTTTCTTCACCTTTTCTTTGTCTAATGGCAGCAGGTCGTTTTCGTTCTTCAGAAGCACCAATGCCTGTTGTTGTATCTGCTTGACAAAATCAAGGTTATGCTCTACACCGCCTATCTTGTCTGCGGCTTTCGGGTCGGTCACGTAAGGTTGGTCAAACAATCCCAGACGGAACTTCACTCTCAGCACTTCGGCTACCCGCTTGTCTATGGTAGCCATTGATAGTTTCTTTGCTTCCAGCAGACGGCGGATGGGCAAGATGAAATCGGCCGGCGGAGTGAAGTGGGTACGTACATTCAGGCCGGCCTCCAGTACTTGTCGTACCGCTTCGTCATAGCTATCTGCTACCCGATGCTTGGTCTGTACGTATTCTACGGCCTCGCTGTCGCTTACCACATATCCGTTGAAGCCGTACTCCTCGCGCAGCAGTTTGGTCAGGAAATAGTAGCTGGCGGTGACTGGTACGCCATCCCAATCGTTGTAACTGCTCATGACTCCCATAGGATGGGCACGCTGAATCACGTTCTTGAAAGGATAGAGATAGAGTTGGTGCAACTCGCGCGGAGCTACGTGAGGGTCGGTGCGGCAGTTTCCGTCACGCCCTCCTTTAGGAACGCTGTAGACGGCATAATGCTTCAAGGTAGAGGCTACTCCCTGCGACTGGATGCCATCCACCATTTCTGTTCCCAGCGCTGCTATCAGGTAAGGCTCTTCACCATAGCACTCCAGTGTACGCCCCCAGCGTGGATCGCGTACCACATCCAAAATCGGGGCATAGACATTGGTATATCCCAATGCTTTTGCCTCTTGCCCTACTATGACGCCGGCGCGATGTACCAGCTCCTTGTTCCAGGTACTTCCGATAGCAATCGGGGAAGGCAACGGTGTGGCTTTGGTATGGTTTAGCCCATGTATGCCTTCGTTGCTGAAGTCTACGGGAATTCCCAGTCGTGTCTCCTCTACGAACCAGCGTTGTATGGTATTGATGGCTTCGGCATGATGGCTGAAGGGTGACAGCAAGTGGGGCACACGTGCCGCCTTCGGTCCTACTCCGTTCAGCATTTCGTCGATGTTGGCAATGCCGTCTTTCCAGATTTCGTTTTTCCACTGCGCCGTGGGTAAGGAATCCTTCAGCACACGTCCGTATCCGTATAGCGTAGCCAGTTGACAGGTTTTCTCCTCAACAGACATTTGGGACAGCAGGTCGGCTACCCGCTTTTCAATGGGTTGCGAAGGGTCTTCATAAATGTCTTTCACTCCATTCTTGTTGAAGTCAATCCAGCCTTTCCGGTAGATTTTCTTGTCTTGCGCATTCACAGTACCCGCCATTCCCAGACAGAGGGTACAGATGCCGATGATAAGTTTGTGATTCATATAGCCAAATGTTAGATTAAGTCATATTACTTCCTGCGGAACACCCATCGCACTAAAAGGAAGTTGACGGGTATGGCGACGGCGAAGACGGGTAGGGGAGCCAGCGGACGGCTGATGCCTAACCAGAGGAACAGGTTCAGCAGGACGATGTGGAGCAGGTAGTTCACCAAGTGCGCTCCGCCAAAGCCGGCTGCACGGCTCCACGACGGACGACGACCGAAGGTGAAGTAGGCCGTCAGGTAGAAGTTGGCCACGAAACTCACGGCATAGCCGATGGTGTAGGCTACGTTTACCTCTATCAGCCGTTGCAGCAGGTAGTAGAGTCCGTAGTGCAGGGCGGTGGCCGTGACACCTACGCCGACAAATCGGATAAATTGGTTTCGCCATGTGTGCAGGCCTTCTTTCGGGTACATAAACGGGAGATTTGTATGGTTCTGGCTGCAAAGTTATCTTTTATGGTGCATATCTTCTATTCTTTCTATGGATAAATTTGTACTTTTGTCCCCAAAATAGGAAGATTTGCCACATAAATTATTGAAATTATGCCGGATTATACGAAAAAACTGTGTTGGGGCATCGGGCTTCTGAGCCTGTTGGTATTGGTCCCCTTCTTGGGAGAGTCTCTCTTTTATTCTAAAGGCGAGCCGCGCGAAGCCATCGTGGCCCTCTCTATGCTGCAGAGCGGCAACTGGACACTGCCGCTGAACTACGGAACAGACATCGCCTATAAACCCCCTTTCCTCTATTGGGCCATTGCTACCCTTTCGTTGCCGGGAGGCGAGGTGACGGAGTTTACCTCCCGTCTGCCGTCGGCCTTGGCCTTTGTGGGAATGCAGGTTTTCTTCTTTCTCTTTGTGGCCCGTCGCAGGGGATGGCCTACGGCACTGTTGGCTTCGCTGATGCTGCTCACTTCGTTTGAAGTGCATCGGGCGGCAGTGGCTTGCAGGGTGGATATGGTGCAGGTGTCGGCCATCGTGGTGTCGCTCTGCCTGCTCTACCGCTGGGACGAACGCGGATGCTGGCGTGTACCTTGGGCGGCCATCGCCCTGATGGGAGTCGCCTCGCTGACCAAAGGTCCCGTCGGTTCCATCTTCCCCTGTCTGGTAATCGGAGTCTATCAGCTGCTGCGCGGATGTGCCTTCTTCAAAGCCTTCTGGCGGCTGGCGGGAATCGGATTGGCTTCGCTGGTACCACTGGCCCTGTGGTATTGGATGGCCTATCGGCAGGGAGGACAACCCTTTCTGGACCTGGTGCTGGAGGAGAATACGGGACGTTTTTTGGGTAAGATGACCTACGAGTCGCACGAGAACCCGGTCTGGTACAACTTCCTGACGCTGATATGGGGATGGATACCCTGGACGTTGGTGCTGCTGGCTTCGCTCTTCAACCTGAAGCATCGCTCCATACACCTGCTTCCGCAGGCCGACGGCCGGCGTAACCGCCTCGCCAAGGGTTGGCAGGCCTTCCGCACCCAGTCGCCCGACCGCCTCTTTACCTGGCTGACCATACTGATAATCTTCGGCTTCTATTGCATCCCCAAGAGCAAGCGGAGCGTCTACCTGCTGCCTATTTATCCTTTTATGGCCGTACTGATGGCCGACTACCTGCTGGCATTGGCCCGCGAGAACAGCCGGAAGCTGCTGGGCGGATTGACCCTCTTCTTTGCCTCGCTGGGTTTGTTGCTGACGCTGGCCTTTGCCGTAGTGCGAATGGGTTGGCTGCCCGATGCCCTGTGGGGAACCGGTCGTCATGCGGCCGAGAACATTGCCTTTGTCCATGCCCTGCGCGACACCTCTTACTCCTGGTCCCAGTGGCTGCTGATACTGCTCCCCTTGGTAGCAGCCGGCTGCCTTTGGCAGCTGGTGCGCCGTCCGGTGACCAACCGGGTGCTGTTGCAGGGCATCGCCGGTGGTATGCTCTGCCTCTTTGTGGCGTTGGACGGTGTCTATCAGCCTACGGTGCTCTCCGTTAAGTCGGACAAGCATCTGGCCGACCGCATCCTGCAATATGTGCCTCAAGGTTCTGTCTACTCCTATGCGGTCATGAGTTTCTACTGCACCAATTACTATCTGAACGACCGGATGCGTCACATCGAAAAGGAAGACCCTGCCGAGGGATACCTGATAGTAGCCGAGAAGGAAGAAGAGGAGATGCACGCCGCACTGGCCGGACGCTACCGTCTGGAGAAGGTGTTCCGCACCGAACGGCGCAGTTGTGACATGCGCGATGAGATTTGCCTCTATCGTTTCCTGCGAAAAGAGTTGCCATAAACAGATTGCTCATTTAACCCCATGATAACTATGAACCTTTTGAAATTACCTGTTCTCATTCTGACGTTCTTGTCAGGAACCGTTTTTGTATCGGCTCAAACACAGCCGGTGGACTATGTAAACCCGCTGATGGGTACCGACTCCAAGGTCTCGCTCTCCAACGGCAATACATATCCGGCCATTGCACGCCCTTGGGGCATGAACTTCTGGATGCCTCAAACGGGGAAGATGGGTGACGGCTGGGCCTACACCTATGCTTCGGATAAGATACGTGGCTTCAAACAGACGCATCAACCCAGCCCCTGGATTAACGACTACGGACAGTTCTCCCTCATGCCGATGACGGGTGCGTTGAAGATTGATCAGGAGCAGCGGGCTTGCTGGTTCTCGCACAAGGCGGAGAAGGCGATGCCCTACTACTACAGTGTCTATCTCTCCGAATACGACCTCACCACTGAAATCACTCCCACGGAGCGTTGTGCCTATTTCCGTTTCACTTTTCCTGAGACGGACCAAGCCTACGTGGTTGTCGATGCTTTCGACCGTGGCTCGTACGTCAAGATTATTCCCGAGGAGAATAAGATTGTCGGTTACACCACCCGGAACAGCGGCGGCGTGCCCGACAACTTCCGCAACCATTTTGTGGTGGTCTTTGACAAGCCCTTTGCCTTTACCAAGGTATGGGCGGACTATCACGTAGTGGAGAAACACCTCGAACTGCAATCCAACCACGTGGGTGCCGTCATTGGATTTGCCACCGCTCGCGGCGAGCAGGTGCATGCACGGGTAGCCTCTTCGTTCATCAGCCTTGAACAGGCAGAACTGAATCTGAAGGAGATAGGCGACAAGAACTTTGAACAGACCAAGGCGGAGGGACGCCGTGCATGGAACGATGTGCTGGGACGCATCCGGGTGGAAGACGACGATGCCGAACGTCTACGCACCTTCTACTCCTGTCTCTATCGCTCGGTACTCTTCCCCCGCATGTTTTACGAGGTGGATGCGCAGGGACGGACGATGCACTACAGTCCCTACAACGGGAAGGTATTGCCGGGCTATCTCTTTACCGATACCGGCTTCTGGGACACCTTCCGTTGCCTTTTCCCCTTTGTCAACCTCGTCTTTCCCTCCATGGGAGAGAAGATGCAGGAGGGACTGCTGAACACCTATCTGGAGAGCGGCTTCTTCCCCGAATGGGCCAGTCCCGGTCACCGTGGCTGCATGGTGGGCAACAACTCCGCCTCTGTGGTGGCCGATGCCTTTCTGAAGAACATCACCCGGGCCGATGCGCAGAAGATGTACGAAGGGTTGCTGCATGGTGCCAACAGCGTACATCCCCGCATCGCCAGCACCGGCCGGTATGGGTACGACTACTACAACCGTCTGGGCTATGTGCCATACGATGTGAAGATTAACGAGAATGTGGCACGTACGCTGGAGTATGCCTACGACGACTGGTGCATCTACCGCATGGCACAGAAGTTAGGACGTCCGGCCGAAGAGGTGGAACTCTACAGACAGCGCAGCCTGAACTACCGCAACGTGTTCGACCCCGAGACGCGCCTGATGCGCGGACGCAATGCCGACGGTACCTTCCAGACACCTTTCAACCCGTTTAAATGGGGAGATGCGTTCACCGAAGGCAACTCCTGGCATTATACCTGGTCTGTGTTTCACGATGTGCAGGGTCTCATCCATCTGATGGGAGGCAAGCAGCCATTCACTGCCATGCTCGATTCCGTATTCAGTCTGCCGCCGATTTTCGACGAGAGCTACTATGGCGGCGTAATTCACGAGATACGCGAGATGGCAATTGCCAATATGGGCAACTACGCGCATGGCAATCAGCCCATCCAGCACATGATTTATCTCTACAACTATGCCGGAGAGCCTTGGAAAGCCCAATACTGGCTGCGTGAAACCATGAACCGTCTCTATAGGGCTACGCCCGACGGCTATTGCGGCGACGAAGACAACGGACAGACTTCGGCATGGTATGTGTTCACGGCGTTGGGCTTCTATCCGGTCTGTCCGGGTAGCAACCAATATGTGCTTGGAGCACCCTACTTCAAGAAGGTGGTGTTGCAACTGGAGAATGGCAGGAAACTGGAGATTGCAGCTCCCGGAAACAGTGACAGCAACCGCTACATCCGGTCGCTCCACTACAACGGGAAGAACTATACGAAGAATTACCTCGACCATTTCGAACTGCTGCGCGGTGGCAAGCTGCTGTTCGACATGGACAGCCAGCCCAACCGGACCCGAGGTGTGAAGGAGAGTGATTTCCCCTATTCGTTGAGCAATGAGTAGACTTGTATCATCCTATTAATACCTTATTATATGACACATTCCTTATCAACCTATCGGCGTATGCTGATGCTATCCGCCTCGCTGCTGACGCTGGCTCCTGCCAGCGGGTTGGCAGCTTCGATTGCGTCGCCTGCCGACTGCATGGTAGCCCGTCGCGACAACATTCCCACCCTCGTCTCCGCCCGTCCGGCTGAGAAGGAACGGCTGTTCCGTTCGGATGCTGTGGAGCAGAAGATACGCGAAATCAAGAAACTGCTGAAACATCCTTACCTGGCCTGGATGTTCGAAAACTGTTTCCCCAATACCCTCGACACCACCGTCCATTACCGCAAGGATGAGGCCGGCGAAGACGATACCTTTGTCTATACCGGCGATATCCATGCCATGTGGCTGCGCGACTCGGGCGCACAGGTCTGGCCCTACGTGCAGTTAGCTCCGCTGGACAAGCATCTGCAGCAGATGTTGCGGGGTGTCATCCTGCGGCAATGGAAGTGTATTGCCATCGACCCCTATGCCAACGCTTTCAATGACGGGCCCACAGGAGGTGAGTGGATGAGCGACCGGACCGATATGAAACCTGAACTGCACGAACGGAAGTACGAGATAGACTCCCTCTGCTATCCCATCCGACTGGCCTACCATTACTGGCAGGTGACAGGCGATGCGTCCGTGTTCGGCGAAGCGTGGCAGCAGGCCATCCGGCTCATCCTACAGACTTTCCGCGAACAGCAGCGGAAGGAGGGTACAGGACCGTACAAGTTCCAGCGCCGTACCGAGCGTCAGCTCGACACCATGTGCAACGACGGCTACGGTCATCCAGCCCGTCCGGTGGGGTTGATTGTCTCTTGCTTCCGTCCCTCGGACGATGCCACCACCTTCCCCTTCCTCGTACCCAGCAACTTCTTTGCTGTCAGTTCGCTGCGCAAGGCGGCCGAGGTGCTGACCGTGGTGAACGGTGATGCAGAGACAGCCCGCAGCTGCCGCGAACTGGCTGATGAGGTAGAAGCGGCCTTGAAGCGATATGCCATCTATCAGCATCCCACGTATGGCCCCATCTACGCCTACGAGGTAGACGGCTATGGCAACCAGCTGCTGATGGATGATGCCAATGTGCCCAGTCTGCTGGCCATGCCCTATCTGGGTGATGTGCCGGTAGACGACCCGGTCTATCAGAACACACGCCGTTTCGTGTGGAGCGAAGACAATCCTTACTTCTTCCGTGGAGAGGCGGGCGAAGGCATCGGAGGCCCTCACATCGGCTATGATATGCCTTGGCCGATGAGCATCATGATGCGGGCCTTTACCAGCAGCGACGATGCGGAGATAGCCTCCTGCGTGCAGATGTTGATGCAGACCGATGCAGGCACGGGCTTCATGCACGAATCCTTTCACAAGGACGATGCCACCCGTTTCACCCGTCCCTGGTTTGCCTGGCAGAACACCCTATTCGGCGAGCTGATACTGAAGCTGGTCGATGACGGAAAGCTTGACTTGTTGAACGGATTGGCCCCTGTCACTCCGACAACATCCGAAAGGCTATCCAAATAGTCTGTCTGCACCCTATATATCAATGGCTTGCATCCTATTCTAACCCTCTGTAAGCTATATTTCCCAATCGACCGGACGATGTCGGCCAATCGACCGACCTACGTCAATCACTTGACCGACCTTGGTCAGCCAATTGGCTGACCAAGGTCGGCCACCTTTAGAAGTACTATAAAGCAGGGTTCAACGTTATGTTTTCTTGGGTAGTTAGTAGGAGTTATTGCAGGCAGGGAGTTGTGCATGTGCGCAAAAGACATTACCTTTGTCCCTCGTTAGAAAAACGTTGGACGTATGAACCCCATAGACATTATCAACAAGTATTATCCGGAAGAGAATGAACTGAAGCACATCCTGCTGACGCACAGCCGCTCCGTGGCCGACAAGGCATTGTGGATTGCCGACAACCATCCGGAACTGGCACTGGACAGAACCTTCCTGTACGAGGCGGCCATGCTGCACGACATCGGCATCTTTCTGACCGATGCCGATGGCATTTATTGTAAAGGGACGGCACCCTACATCTGTCACGGCTATCTGGGAGCCGACCTGATGCGCAACGAAGGCTATCCGCGTCATGCCCTGGTGTGTGAGCGGCACACGGGAGCCGGACTGGCATTGGATCAGATTATAGCCCGGCAGCTGCCGGTCCCTCATCGGGAGATGGTGCCCATCAGCATGGAGGAGCAGGTGATTTGCTTTGCCGACAAGTTCTATTCCAAAACGCATTTGGACAGAGAGAAGAGTGTGGAGAAAGCACGCAAAAGTCTGGAACGTTATGGAACGGACGGGGTGCGACGCTTCGATGACTGGTGCGCGAGGTTTCTTAAATAGATTAAAAAGGAGGTGATAATCCGTATAATTTGCGTATTTTTGCCGCTTCGAAGCGTAACCATTATATAACAACGCCCTTGAAAGCAAAGAAGTATATATCATTCATACTGCTGCTCGTCCTGCTGCTGCTCTCGGGAGAGGCTGTGTCGCAACGACGCGGAAGGAGGATGACACCCCAAATAAGAACCAACGATACGCTACATGCGGCAGACAGCCTGCGGAGAGACTCGTTGAGCCGGACGGGAGGAGCATCGGATTCCTCTGCGTCAACCGACTCCTTGGCTGCCGACTCGGTGCCGGCTCCCAAGAAGGAGGCACTCGATGCGCCTGTCGCCTACGAGGCCAACGACTCGCTGGTGTTTACGCAGGGTGGCTTTGCGCACCTCTACGGACAGGGCAAGGTGACCTATCCCGGGGCTGATTTGGAGGCGGACATCATTTCGATGGACATGGACAACAGCACTGTCTTTGCCCGAGGAGTGGCAGACTCGCTGGGTACGGTGAAGGGACGGCCCGTGTTCAAGGATGGGGACACATCCTACGAGACGGACACCATTCGCTACAACTTCAAGAGCAAACGCGGTATCATCAGCAACGTGGTGAGCCAGCAGGGTGAGGGGTATGTGACAGGCCACAATGCCAAGAAGGGCAACGGTGACGAACTGTATATGAAGAGCGGTCGTTATACCACCTGCGACCATCACGACCATCCGCACTTCTACATGCAGATGACCTATGCCAAGGTGCGCCCCAAGAAGAATGTGGTGACGGGACCGGCCTACCTCGTGGTGGAAGACGTTCCGCTGCCGCTGGCACTTCCTTTCTTCTTCTTCCCCTTCTCAAGCAGTTATCAGTCGGGTTTCCTGATGCCGACCTATATGGATGACTCCAACCGCGGCTTCGGTCTGACCGACGGCGGCTACTACTTTGCCATCAGTGACCAGATGGATCTGAAGGTGAGGGGAGACATCTTCACCAAAGGCTCGTGGGCGTTGAATACGGAGAGCAACTATGTGAAGCGATACAAATATTCCGGTCTGTTCCAGGCCAGCTATCAGGTGACCAAGACGGGCGACAAGGGATTGCCCGACTACTCGGTGGCAAAGGACTTCAAGATTGTATGGTCGCACCGGCAGGATCCGAAGGCCAGTCCCAACTCTACCTTCTCGGCCAGCGTCAACTTCTCCAGCAGCAGTTATGAACGTACCAACATCGGCAACCTTTACAACCAGCAGGCCATGTCGCAGAATACCAAGACCTCCAGCGTCAGCTATTCGCGCAACTTCCCTGACCAGCATCTCAGCATCTCGGCATCGGCCAACATCGCCCAGAACATGAGGGACTCTTCGATTGCCGTCACCTTGCCCGACCTGAATATCTCGCTCAGTACCATCTTCCCCTTCAAGCGGAAGCATCCGGTGGGCGAAGAGAAATGGTACGAGAAAATATCGGTACGCTACACCGGTCGTATGAAGAACAGCATACAGACCAAGGACGACCTGCTCTTCAAGTCGAATCTGGTCAAGGACTGGGACAACGGTATGCAGCACGATGTGCCCATCAGTGCCACTTTCACCCTGTTCAAGTACTTCAACCTGACGCCTACGGTGAACTATACCGAACGGTGGTATGCCCGAAAGGTGACACAGGACTGGGACGCGCAGCAGCAGAAGGTGGTGAAGGATACCATCTACGGCTTCCACCGCGTCTACAACTACAGTGCCAGCCTGGGCTTGAACACAAAAATCTATGGTATGTACAAGCCGCTCTTCATGAAGAAGAAGGAGATACAGATACGTCATGTCATCACCCCCTCTATCAGCCTCAGTGCGGCACCCGACTTCACCACCTCGCGCTACGGCTACTACGGCAACTACATCAAGGAACAGAACGGCGTACGCGATACCGTCAACTATTCCTACTATGCCGGTATGGCCTTCGGTGTGCCCAGTGGTGGCAAGCAGGGAAATATCTCGTTCAGTCTCTCCAACAACCTGGAGATGAAGTATAAGGACAAGAACGACTCCATCCGCAAGGTCAGCTTGATTGACGAACTGGGTGCCAGCATCAGTTATAATATGGCTGCACAGACCCGTCCGTGGAGCGACTTGAACCTGAACCTCCGTCTGAAGTTGGGAAAGAACTATACCTTTAGTATGGCTTCAACCTTTGCCACGTATGCCTACGAGTTCGACAAGAACGGAAATGTCTATGTGGGTAACCGCACGGAGTGGTCGTACGGACGTTTCGGCCGATGGTCGGGATATGGCACCTCCTTCAGCTATACGCTGAACAACGAGACCTTCAAGAAGTTGTTCGGTGGAAAGGACGAGAAGGAAGAGTCGAAGAAGGGGAAGCAGGCGTCGGACGAAGAGGACGAGGAGGATGCGGAAGAACAGAATGACCCCAACACGCCCCGTCCGCGCAAGAAGGAGAAGGCAGTGGCAGGTGCCGATGGATACCAGGCCTTCAAGATGCCGTGGTCCGTCAGCCTCAGTACCGGCTTCAACATCACGGAGGACACTTCGAAACCCATCAACAAGAAGAACATGCGCTATCCTTACAAGGTCAGTCTGAACTCACTGAATGTCAATGGAAACGTGAAACTGACCAACAAGTGGTCGGTGACCTTCAATTCGGGCTACGACTTCAATATGAAGAAGATTACGAACACCATGTTCAACGTGTCGCGCGACTTGCACTGCTTCACCATGACAGCCAGCATAGCTCCCTTTGGTACGTACAAGTACTATAACTTCACCATCCGGGCTACGGCCAGCATCCTGCAGGACCTGAAGTGGGAACAGCGCAGCCAGACCCAATCCAACATCCAGTTCTATTAAGGGCTGCTCCGCTTCTGCAAGTCGGTGTAGTACTCTGAAACCTAAATTATTTATCTCGCCGGTGCGGAATCTCGCGGGTTTTATCTATTTTTGCAGAAAAGATATGTGGTTTCTATGATGACGAACGAAGGATTTCAGTTGTTCCTATGGATAATGAGCGGAATTGCGCTCTGCGTTTTCGTGGCACTCTATTTTGTCCGTGCCGGATATGGCATATTCCGCTCGGCCTCGTGGGGGTATTCCATCAACAATAAGTGGGCGTGGGTGCTGATGGAGGCACCGGTGTTTTTTGTCATGCTTTATCTGTGGCAGGTCAGCGGTACAGGCTTCTCCATGCCGCAGTTCCTCTTCTTCCTGTTGTTCCAGCTGCATTACCTGCAACGTTCGTTCCTCTTTCCTCTGCTGATGAAGGGGAAAGGACGGATGCCTCTTACCATCATGGCCATGGGCATCCTGTTCAATGTGTTGAATGGGGGGATGCAGGCCGGCGGTCTTTTCTTTTTTGCTCCGGTAGCCTATGGAGAGGGATGGCGTTATCTGCTCGCTCCTCACGCCCTGTTGGGCGGACTTCTGTTTGTGTCGGGCATGGCTGTCAATCTGCATTCCGACCATGTCATCCGCAGTCTGCGCCGGCCGGGTGATACCCGTCACTATCTGCCGGCAAAGGGCATGTATCGCTATGTGACCTCGGCGAATTACCTGGGCGAACTGGTGGAATGGACAGGCTTTGCCATCCTGACCGCCTCTCCGGCTGCATGGGTCTTCGTGTGGTGGACATTTGCCAATCTGGTGCCTCGTGCCCATGCCATACATCAGCGTTACCGCCGGGAGTTTGGCGATGAGGCAGTGGGAAGACGGAAGCGTATCATACCATATATATATTAGGAAACGCGGAATCTTTTTAGCCAAACTTTAACTCATTAACCAACAAAACAGTAAACTTATGAACTCAAAACTATTCACTCCTGTCACGCTGGGGCCGCTGACGTTGCGCAACCGCACCATCCGATCGGCCGCTTTCGAGAGTATGTGTCCGGGCAATGCGCCGTCGGAGATGTTGTTCAATTATCACAAGTCGGTAGCTGCCGGTGGGGTAGGCATGACTACCGTGGCCTATGCAGCCGTGACCCGAAGCGGCCTCTCTTTTGACCGCCAGCTCTGGATGCGTCCGGAAATCGTGCCTGCCCTGCGTCGGTTGACAGATGCTGTCCATGCAGAAGGGGCAGCGGCCAGTATTCAGTTGGGACATTGTGGCAACATGTCACACAAAAGCATCTGCGGTTGTCTGCCGGTAGGAGCCAGCGGAGGCTTCAACCTCTATTCGCCTACGTTTGTCCGTGGTCTGCGTGCCGACGAACTGCCCGGATTGGCAAAGGCATACGGGCAGGCCGTCAACCTGGCTCGGGAAGCCGGGTTTGATGCGGTCGAGATTCATGCGGGACATGGCTACCTGATCAGTCAGTTCCTCTCTCCCTCTACCAACCATCGGAAGGATGCGTACGGCGGTTCGTTAACAAACCGGATGCGCTTCATGGACGAAGTGATGGAGGAGGTGATGAAGGCGGCCGATACGGATATGGCCGTCCTGGTAAAGATGAATATGCGTGATGGATTCAAGGGAGGAATGGAACTGGACGAGACGTTGCAGGTAGCCCGTCGCTTGGAGCAGAGCGGGGCACATGCCTTGGTGCTGAGCGGCGGATTCGTCAGCAAGGCTCCGATGTATGTGATGCGTGGTGCGATGCCCATCCGTAGCATGACGCATTACATGACCTGCTGGTGGCTGAAGTATGGTGTGCGGATGGTGGGTAAATGGATGATACCCAGTGTGCCTTTCAAGGAGGCTTACTTCTTGGAAGATGCCTTGAAGTTCCGTGCCGCCTTGAAGATGCCGTTAGTCTATGTGGGTGGTTTGGTATCGCGTCAGAAGATTGACGAGGTGCTGGACGATGGCTTTGAAGCAGTACAGATGGGACGTGCCTTGCTGAACGAGCCGGCTTTTGTCAATCGGATGAGAGCGGAGGAGAACGCCCGTTGCCAATGCAGGCACAGCAACTATTGCATCGCCCGCATGTATACGTTGGAGATGGCTTGTCACCAGCATCTGGCCGAGGAGTTGCCTCCCTGCCTGAAGGAGGAGATAAGGAGGATTGAGAATGAAGGGTAAGGAACAACGGTTAGCCGTCATCACAGGAGCGGATGGCGGCATGGGTACTGAAATTACAAGGGCGGTAGCCTCTGCGGGATATAGGGTCATCATGGCCTGCTACAATTCGGAGAAAGGGGAGACCGTACGCAAGCGGTTGGTAGAGGAGACCGGAAATAGAGAAATGGAGGTGCGTGCCATCGACTTGGCCTCGTTGGCTTCGGTGGCTGCATTTGCCAATCGGCTGCTGTCGGAAGGGGGGACTCTGTCGCTGCTGATGAACAATGCCGGTACGCTGGAGACGGGGTATCACCGTACGGAAGACAACCTGGAACGGACGGTCAGCGTCAACTACGTGGGGCCTTATCTGCTGACGCGCAAACTTCTGCCCTTGATGGGCGAAGGAAGCCGTGTGGTCAATATGGTCTCTTGTACTTATGCCATCGGCCGTCTGGATTTTCCGGATTTCTTCTTTAGGGGAAGGCGCGGAGCCTTCTGGCGCATTCCGGTTTATAGTAACACCAAGTTGGCACTGACGCTCTTTACGTTGGCATTGGCTGCCCAAGTGAAGGAGCGTGGCATTGTGGTGAACTGTGCAGACCCCGGAGTGGTGTCCACGGATATCATCACCATGCACATGTGGTTTGATCCCTTGACTGATATTTTTTTCCGTCCTTTTATTCGCACGCCCCGTCAGGGAGCCGCTACAGCCATTCATCTGCTGTTGGACGAAGAGGCCGGGCATCGTACCGGCACGCTGAACGTCAGTTCGCATCCCAAGCGGTTGTCCGACCGCTTTCTTCATCACCCTCAGATGCAGGAATTGTGGAAACGGACCGAAGAGTTGGTTGCCCGGTGGCTATAGAAGTGCTTACCTGAAAAAGAAAAAAGGCACGGAAGTCCGGAGAGACAGCTCTGCTCTCCAAACTTCCGTGCCTTCCTTTTATAGTACTCTTAGCGGGTCAGATGGACAATGCACGAAGCACGTTGACCAGCTCCTTCTTGATAGGCTTGTCGTTCTTGATGGCTTTGGTAAAGGGTACGTAGACAACCTCGTCATGCTCTACGCCAATCATCACGTTGCGCTGTCCTTCCATGATGGCGTCAATGGCGGCTGCGCCCAGTCGGCTGGCCAGTATGCGGTCGTGTGCTGTGGGGCTACCGCCACGTTGCAGGTGACCCAGAATGGTGACACGTACATCGTATTGAGGATACTCGTTCTTTACACGCTCGGCATAGTGCATGGCGCCTCCCGTCAGTTCGCTCTCGGCAACCAGTACGATACTGCTGTTCTTTGATTTGCGGAATCCGTTCTTGATGAACTCCTCCAATTGGTCTACTTCGGTGTTAAACTCCGGAATGATGGCAGCTTCGGCACCCGATGCGATGGCACCGTTCAAAGCCAGAAATCCGGCATCGCGTCCCATTACCTCTACGAAGAAGAGGCGTTCGTGGGAGGTCGCTGTGTCGCGAATCTTGTCGACTGCGTCCAGAATGGTATTCAACGCGGTATCGTAGCCGATGGTGGTGTCGGTTCCATACAGGTCGTTGTCAATCGTGCCAGGCAGACCGATGCAGGGAACGTCAAACTCTTGCGCAAAGATGCGGGCACCCGTCAGCGAACCGTCGCCGCCTATCACGACCAGTGCGTCGATACCCTCTTTCTTCATATTGTCGTATGCCAACTGGCGTCCTTCGGGCGTGGTGAACTCCTTGCAACGTGCGGTTTTCAGAATGGTACCTCCCAGCTGGATGATATTGCTCACATTCTGGCTCTTGAACTCTTTGATTTCACCTGTCACCAGACCTTTATAACCTCTATAGATACCTTTTACTTGCAGACCGTTGTAGATGGCTGCACGTGTCACGGCACGGATTGCAGCATTCATGCCCGGAGCGTCGCCGCCGGATGTCAGAATGCCGATACATTTGATAATTCCCATAGCAATCTCTATTTAGTAAATAAATACGTTGCAAATATAGTGCAATTTGAGAGAAGTACTTTCATGTTTGCATGAAAAAGTTTTTCCGAAATGTCGCCTGTTTTATCAAAAGGTAGATAAATAGACGCAAGTTCCAGATTCAGACCGTCTGTTCCGACAGGCGCTTTCGGATGGATTCGGACACCTCTTCCATCAGCCATTTGGGGGTGGAGGTGGCTCCGCAGATACCGATGGAACGGATATCCGTCAGCAACGAGTTGTCTATCTCGTCGGCACTGTCTATCAGGTGCGAGTTGGGGTTGACATCCCTGCATTCGTTGAACAGCATCTTCCCGTTCGAACTCTTCCGCCCGCTGACAAAGAATACCAGGTCGTGTGAGGCCGCAAACTTGCGGATGTTGGGAATGCGGTTGGCCACTTGTCGGCAGATGGTGTCGTAGAACTCGAAGGTGACATCGGGGCTGATGTGCTCTTGGATGTAGCGGACAATCTCGCGGAACTCTTCCAGCGATTTGGTGGTTTGCGAGTAGAGACGGATGCTTTGGTGGAAATCCAGTTCCCGTGCCTCTTCGGGCTTCTCGATGACGATGGCTTTCCCGTCGGTCTGTCCTACCAGACCCAGCACCTCAGCATGGCCGTTCTTGCCGTAGATGACAATCTGTTTGTCCTCATCTGTGCGGTTATGCTCCTGCTTGATTCGTTTCTGAAGGCGCAGCACGACCGGACAGGTAGCATCAATAATCTCGATGTTGTTCTGTCGGGCAATGGCATAGGTCTCAGGTGGCTCGCCGTGAGCCCGTAGCAGCACTTTGGCATCGTGCAGGCAGGCGAATTCATCGTGGTTGATGGTGATGAGCCCCATGGATTTCAGCCGTTCTACCTCCCGGTTGTTGTGTACGATGTCACCCAGGCAATAGAGTGTTCCCCCTTGTGCCAGCACCTCTTCGGCTTTGTTGATGGCCGTTACGACTCCGAAGCAGAAGCCGGAGCCCTCGTCAATCTCGACTTTTACCATGTGTCGCTTCCATTTAAGAGTTGGCACGAAGGCGAAATTGCTCCATCAGCCATTCCTTCTGTTGGGCAATGGTCAGATGGCTGTTGTCCAACAGCAGTGCATCGTCAGCCTGACGCAGCGGACTCACAGCCCGGTGCTGGTCGATGTAGTCGCGTTGCTTGACGTTCTCTAAAATGGCATCGAAACCGGCCTGCTCGCCTTTCGCTTTCAGCTCGTCATAGCGGCGTTGCGCCCTGATTTCGGGGGAGGCGGTCACGAAAATCTTCAGTTCGGCATCGGGGAAAACGGTGGTGCCTATATCGCGTCCGTCCATTACGATGCCCTTGGCTCTTCCCATCTCCTGTTGCTGGGCTACCATGGCTTCACGTACGAAGTCGAGGGCAGCTATGGGGCTTACTTTGGAAGAGACTTCCATCGTGCGTATTTTCTGCTCCACGTTCTTGTCGTTGAGATAGGTGTCCGGACGGTGCGTGTTGGGATTCAGACGGAACGATATGTGGATATGGGCCATCTCCCTCTTCAACCGTTCCTGATCGATAGATTCTCCTTCGAAAATGCCGTTCTCTATACTATATAAGGTAACAGCCCGATACATGGCTCCGCTGTCAATGTATATGTATCCTATTTCCCGGGCCAAATCTTTGGCCATGGTGCTTTTCCCGCACGAGGAGAAGCCGTCAATTGCAATGGTTATCTTCTTCATAAGGTAAAAAGTGTCTTAAACGAGGTGGAATTGGATCTTTTTGAAAAAAAATCAATACCCACCCTCAAAATTTTCGCCAAAGATACTGCATTTTTAAAATATCTCGTTACTTTTGTAGCACAAAAGCGAAAGGTTGTGTTGGAAGAATAAAAAAAATATAAATGCACTTTTATTCTGTAAAAAAAGATGGCCAATCGTGTACAATCGGGGGAAAAGTATTATATTTGCCCCAAATGAGAAACACTAAAATTATATTATAAATTATGGAGATTAAAAAAACACCTAAGGCAGACTTGGAGAACAAGAAGTCGACATGGATGCTTGCTGGCTATGTGATTGTGCTCGCCTTTATGTTCGTGGCGTTCGAATGGACGAAACGTGACATAAAGATTGATACGAGCCAGGCCGTTGCCAACATCGTATTTGAAGAGGAAATTATTCCTATTACAGAACAACAAGAGCAAGTGGCTCCTCCCCCTCCCGTAGCTCCTCCTCCCGTAGCAGAAAACCTGACTATCGTGGACAACGAGGCTGATGTGGAAGAAACAGACATCGCTTCTACTGAAGATGTGGGTCAGGCTGTTGAGATTAAATACGTTGCTCCTACTGTAGAAGAGGAAGAGCCCGAAGAGCAGACTATCTTTGAGGTTGTAGAGCAAATGCCTGAATTCCCCAACGGTGGTATGGCTGGTTTGATGCAGTTCTTGAGCAAGAACATCAAGTATCCTACCATCGCACAGGAGAACGGTACGCAGGGTCGTGTAACGGTACAGTTCGTGGTAAACAAGGACGGTAGTATCGTGGACGCTACAGTACTGAGAGGTGTTGACCCCTATCTGGATAAGGAGGCTATCCGTGTGATTAACTCCATGCCGAAGTGGAAGCCTGGTATGCAGCGCGGTAAACCGGTGCGTGTGAAATATACGGTTCCTGTAATGTTCAGATTGCAGTAATATAAATAAAGTGGATATAAGGAGGCTGCTGTTGGCAGCCTCTTTTCATTGTTACCCCATCCGTAAACTCTAACCTTTTTTCTTCCTTATGATGTATACTGTTCCCCAACTATCCGAAAGAATCAATACATTCATTACCGAACATCCATTTCTCCGTACCCCCGAGGGACTGTACGCTCCCGTCGATTACGTTCTCTCGATGGGCGGCAAACGCATCCGGCCGCTGCTGATGCTGATGAGCTATAATCTCTATCGGGATGATCTTTCACCAATCATGAATCAGGCAATGGGTATAGAGGTATACCATAATTATACGCTGTTGCACGACGACCTGATGGATCGGGCGGACATGCGAAGAGGTAAGGAGACGGTCCATAAGGTTTGGAATGACAATACGGCTGTCCTTTCGGGTGATGCCATGTTGGTGCTTGCGTATCAGCTGATGGCCGATGCACCTGCTTCTTGCCTGAAACGGGTGCTGGCTACCTTCGGACAGACAGCGTTGGAGATTTGTGAGGGGCAGCAGTTCGATATGGAGTTCGAACAGCGAAAGGATGTGACGGAGCAGGAGTATATGGAGATGATTCGCTTGAAGACTTCCGTGCTGTTGGCGGCCAGCTTGAAGATAGGTGCGCTGATGGCGGGAGCTCCGGCGGCGGATGAACAGAATCTGTATGATTTGGGCATCAATCTGGGGCTGGCATTCCAGCTGAAGGATGACCTGCTGGACGTATACGGTGATCCGAAGGTGTTCGGGAAGAACATCGGAGGTGATATCCTGTGCAATAAAAAAACGTATATGCTGATTCGGGCATTCGAACGTGCGGAGGGAGAACAGTTACGTCGGCTGAACGGCTGGGTGGATGCAACGTCTTATGACCCGCAGGCGAAAATTCAGGCAGTGACAGCTCTGTATGATGCGCTGGATATCAAGTCGCTTTGCGAACAGAAGATAGCGTACTACAGCCGTCAGGCACTCCTCTGTCTGGAACGGGTCGGTGTATCGGCCGAGCGCAAGGAGGAACTCAAAAGGCTGATGGAGCAGCTGATGTATCGTCAATCCTGAATCAACATAAAGGAAGAAGTATGCCGTACAGAAGATTACCGAATACTGACCAAGCCCGGCTTCGTGCCTTGAAAGCGGTGGTTGTCCAATCTGAGGAGTGTAGTATCCGTGATTTGGCAGTCTCATTGAAGACGGTGGGCGAAGTGCGGCATTTTCTGGACAAATTTGAAAAGGCACAGATGGATTATCAAACGTGCTTCGAATGCCAGTCGAAAGCCGCTCGAAAGCATCAGGCGAATGTCAGGATGGCCCGTCTATACATATCCCATTTTATACAAGTACTCAATCTGGCTGTCATCCGTGCGGAGGTGCGGCTTGCTCATAAAGATATGTATGGGTTGAGCCGGGATAGCAACACGTTGCCCGACCTCTCCTCAGAAGCTTCGCTGGTGGAGTGGGGAGGGAAAATCATTCAAGGCGAACAGAAACGTCTCTCTGTGGGAGGCATTCCTATATATAATCCCACGATTGCCAAAGTGAAGGTCCACTATGACATTTTTGTAGAGAGCTATACGTTGCAAAAAGGATATCAGCAACGTACGCAACGCAGCTTGGAACTGTTGGCCTCCATGCGTGCGCGGGCGGATGAACTGATTCTTGATTGTTGGAACCAGGTGGAGAAGAAGTTTCAGGAGATTACTCCCAACGACAGACGGCTGGACCGTTGCCGCGAATATGGATTGGTCTACTATTTCCGCAGTCATGAAAAGATAAAAGAATAAGTCGCGATGAATATCATTGATTCACATACCCACCTGTTTCTGGAAGAGTTTGCCGATGACTTGCCTGCGGTGATTGCCCGGGCCAAAGCGGCCGGAGTGACACATCTGTTCATGCCCAATATCGACAGTTCGACGGTCGGTCCTCTGTTGAAGACCTGTGCAGACTATCGTGGATATTGTTTCCCCATGATGGGGCTGCATCCCACTTCTGTGAACGAGGGATATGAGGACGAGCTTGCGAAGATATATCAGGTTTTGAAGAGTGAACCCGGCTTTGTGGCGGTGGGTGAGATTGGTATGGATCTCTATTGGGACCAGACCTTCTTGAAAGAACAACAGGAAGTGCTGTGCCGGCAATTGGAGTGGGCTTTGGAATACCGCTTGCCTGTCGTGCTGCATTGCCGCGAGGCATTTAACTATGTATATGATGCGCTTCGTCCCTATGCCGATACTCCGTTGCGCGGCATCTTTCATAGTTTCACAGGGACGCGCGAGGAGGCGGAGCAGATTCTGTCGCTGCCCAATTTCCGGATAGGCATCAATGGGGTCGTTACCTTTAAGAAGTCTTTATTGCCCGAGGTGCTCTCGGCCGTCGTCCCGTTAGAGCGGTTGGTGCTTGAAACCGATTCTCCCTATCTGGCTCCTGTGCCTCATCGTGGGAAACGGAACGAAAGTGCTTTCTTGAAAGATACGTTGATGAAGGTGGCCGAGGTCTATGGCGTAATGCCGGAAGAGGTGGCAAAAGTGACTTCTGAAAATGCCTTAAAAGTGTTTGGAATGCTCAAATAATGTAGCTAAGATTTTAAAGTTTATTAATTTCGAGATTTTATTTGAGATTAAACGAAAGGAAAGGCGGGGAAGAACGAAAAAAAGAATACATTTGTAGCTGAAAACGCTTGCAATTCGCAAATTTTTGTGTAATTTGCACCCGATTTTCAAAGAAAGCATCAAGGAGAGATGCTCGAGTGGTTGAAGAGGCACGCCTGGAAAGCGTGTATACCCCTAAAGGGTATCCGGGGTTCGAATCCCCGTCTCTCCGCAATGAGGAGGAAAAACATAGTAATAACAAATAAATATAATACTAATTTAATTAATTAATCTTAAAAATTTAGACACACAATGAAAAAGTTATTTGCAATTGTTGCTGTGATGGGAGCCTTGACATTTGGCTCAGTTCAATTGGCTCAGGCTCAAGATGCTCCTGCTGCTGAACAAACAGAACAGGCTGCTCCTGCAGCTGTAGATGAGGCTGCTGCTCCTGTAGTAGAAGCTGAAGGTGGTATCCACAAAGAGTTGAAGACGAAGTTCATCGAAGGTACTGCATCTTTCATGAGCTTGGTAGCTATCGCATTGGTAATCGGTCTTGCATTCTGCATCGAACGTATTATCTATCTGAGCTTGGCTGAAATCAACACAAAGAAGTTCGTTGCTGCTATCGAGGCTGCTCTGGAGAAGGGTGACGTTGAGGCTGCTAAGGACATCGCTCGTAACACCAGAGGTCCTATCGCTTCCATCTACTATCAGGGTCTGATGCGTATCGATCAGGGTATCGACGTTGTTGAGAAGTCTGTCGTTTCTTACGGTGGTGTTCAGGCAGGTTATCTGGAGAAGGGCTGCTCTTGGATCACATTGTTCATCGCTATGTCTCCGTCTTTGGGATTCATGGGTACTGTAATCGGTATGGTGCAGGCATTCGATAAGATCCAGCAGGTAGGTGATATCTCTCCGACGGTCGTAGCAGGTGGTATGAAGGTTGCCTTGATTACTACTATCTTCGGTTTGATCGCTGCATTGGTTCTGCAGGTATTCTATAACTATGTCCTCTCTAAGATTGAAGCTTTGACAAGCGAGATGGAAGATTCTTCTATCACTCTGTTGGATATGGTTATCAAATATGATTTGAAATATAAAAAGTAATCAAAATGGCTAAGTTATCGTATAAAGTATCATACTACGTACTGTACGTCATGTTCGCCATCACTTTGGTGGTGCTGGGCCTGTTCTTCTTCGGTGGAGATGCTCAGGGCGATGCAGTGCTGACCAATGTAGACCCTGAAATGTGGCAACCCGCCCATACAGATGCATTGCTCTTCTTGAACTATGCTTTGTTTGGCATCGGTATCGTTGCAGCAGCTGTAAGCTTCGTTCATTTCTTGGTTTGTAATCCTAAAGCTTCTATGGGTTCTTTGGAAGTATTGGCAGGATCTATCATCCTTCTTGTCATCACTTGGTTCATGGGTAGCCCCGAGAAGTTGGAAATCATCAGTTATGAAGGAACAGACAATGTCGGCTTCTGGGCTCAGGCAACTGATATGTTCTTGTATTCTCTTTATGCCCTGTTTACAATAGCAGTTGTATGTATGCTGTTGGGTGGCGTTAAGAAAAAATTGTCATAATGAGGTTCGGCCTTTTAAAAGTATTGTAAAATGGCAAAAGGAAAAAGAAAATGCCCGGAGGTCAACTCCAGTTCAACGGCGGATATCGCTTTCTTGTTGCTGATCTTCTTCTTGATTACAACGTCTATGGACACAGACCGTGGTTTGGCAAGACAGTTGCCGCCGCCGCCTGAGCAGGACCAGAAGAACGATGATATCAAGCTGAAGGAACGTAACGTGTTGACGGTATTCTTGAACTTGAACGACCAGTTGATGTGTGGCAATGAATATGTAAGCGTAGACCAATTGCGCGCTAAGGCAAAGGAATTTATTGCTAACCCGTACAATGACGAGGCTAAGCCCGAAAAGCATGCCAAGAATGTTCCCTTCTTTGGTAACATGATGGTGACGGAAAAGCATGTGGTTTCTCTGCGATGCGACCGTGGTTCTTCTTACAAAGCATACCTTGCCGTTCAGAATGAGTTGGTTGCCGCTTACAATGAGTTGCGCGACGAAATATCTCAGGAAAAATGGCAGAAGAACTATGCTGATTTGGACGAAGAACAGCAAAAGGCAGTTCGTGAAATTTATCCTCAGAAGATTTCTGAGGCAGAACCTAAAAAATACGGAGAAAAGAAGTAATGGGAAAATTTAATAAGACTGGTAAACGTGAAATGCCGGCGCTGAACACTTCTTCTCTGCCTGACCTTATCTTCACACTCTTGTTCTTCTTCATGATTGTAACAACGATGCGTGAGGTAACTTTGAAGGTTGAGTTTAAGGTTCCGCAAGCTACTGAATTGGAAAAACTGGAAAAGAAGTCTTTGGTAACGTTTATCTATGTGGGAAGACCTACTGCTGAATTCCGTAAGAAATTAGGAAATGAAAGCCGTATCCAATTGAACGACAGCTTTGCTGAAACAGCTGAAATTCAAGACTACATTATCGGTGAACGTGCCAGCATGAAGGAAGAGGATCAGCCGTTGATGACGGTCTCTCTGAAGGTGGATCAGGATACCAAGATGGGTATCGTAACAGACATCAAGGAGGCTCTTCGTAAGGCTTATGCACTGAAGATTAACTATTCTGCACAACCTCGTCAGTAATAGTGAACGATAGAAAAAGAGAGGAGGATGCTCGTAAGAGTTATCCTCCTCTCTTTTTTGTGTTGACTAATTTAAGTTGCCAATGCGAAAGGAATAGGGAACATATGTTCTATGGTCGGAGAACTTATGTTAAAATGGCTTTTAACATAAGTTCGTGGGGCAAGTCACTTATGTTCTCTTCGCGGGTATCATACGGTGGGATGATTGTTTACGTTGTAAACTTCAGTATACAGTTTCGTTCGGATGGTTTCAAAGTCACGCTGGTTGTCCAATGCTCCGTATGCCATTAGTTGCATCGGCAGAAAGCTGCAACCGGGCTTATAGGGTGGCTGCCGATAGGCATTGGGCCATAACAGGAATCCTTCCCGCTGGTAGAAGCCGATGCGGCGTCGTGCCATCTCCTCTTTCGGTTCCTCCACTTCCAGTACAATGGGACGGTCCAGCATTGTACGGACCGCCTTCAATGCCTCTTTCCCATATCCACCGTTTCGTTTGGCGGGGTCGATGGCAAAGTGCTCGATGTAGCAAAACTGCTGGAAGTCCCAATAGGTCAGCAGACCTACCGGGGTGTTTCCTTCCAGAATGATGTTGTTGTAGAATGGCTTCTCTGAGCGTGGTGCGCTATAGTTCCTTAATTCTTCCAGATCTCTGTACTCATCGGTAGGGAACGAGTGTATCAACAATTGTTCCATGTAGGTGTACAGTTCCGGGTCGGCTGTAGTGATGCGTTGTAGATGAAGCATGACTGGTTAGTGTTTATTCGGTATAAAATTCAATGATTCGTTGGATGGCCCGTTGGCATACCGGGCAGAAGTCTGGATGCTCATTGGTACGCATCCGGCAGTTGTAGGCTGGTCGGAAGATGCCTTTGACAGAGTATCCTCCCCCTTCGTACACGCCTACCGGATACTTTTCGGCTTTTTCAACCGGGGTAGGCACAGGTGTCTTGGCGGGAAGCATATCTTCCCATTTGGATGCAAAGTCAACGCGCGTTGTAATGTTCTGTTCCCATGGTTCGATATCCAATGGATAGGTATCGGTCATGGTGTCGTCGTCATAGAAATACTCGTCACCCAGTCCGCCGAAGCTGTGCCCGAATTCATGTACTACCACCGGACGGAAGGCGGCGTGGTGAGCCGTTGTCAGGGTGTATGAGTTGTAGATGCCACCGCCTCCATATTCATCTGTATTGGCCAGGATGATGATATGCTCATACGGAATGCCCGCCAGCGCATCGTGTATGGAGCGGACACGTGAGGTGGTGAGGTAGCGGTCGGAATAGAATGTGCTGAAGTGAGAGCTGACAGCTGTCTGCTTCCATTCACCCAAGCGGGGTACGCTGACACCGCTGTCGGCCGAGGGGCTGGCTACTGCAACGATGTTGAACCGTCCCTTCATTGTTTTGAACGGTTCGTGTGCCATCAGGCTCTCTACAGCAATGTCTGCATCCTTGTAGAAGGTATCCATCTCGTCCACGGTATATCCTTCGGCCATGATGGCAATGTCTATACACTTGTCTTCCTGTCCGCTCTTTATCAGGTATTTGTGCGGTGTAATCCGTTCTATACCCTTCTGGTGTATCAGGATGTCGTTCGGATCCACAGTATGTTTCAACGAAGCTCTGACGTTGCGGCGCAGGTCAAAGAGCGTGATTTCAATTTCGGCAGGTCGGAGCGGGTAGGGTACCAGAAAGCTGTTTTCAAATCCCTTGGTGGCAGTCTGGGCCTCTTCCGTTTCAAGCCATTCCTGGAAGAGGGACGAGAAGGAAGTCTTGTAGATGACGGTACCGCTGGCCGCATCTTTCATGACGATTTGTCCGTTGCCGGCCAATGGCAGTTCGGCCAAGTGATGTTTACGTCCTGCCCACGAGGGCAGCGAGGAGAGTTCGTCCAGACAGATGGACTGCCCGGAGGCATTACCGGTAAACAGGTAGTCAATACGCAGTGTCTTGTCTACAAAGTAGTCACTGAATTCTTGTGCATACAGCATGTTGCTGACAACAAGCAGGCACATCAATGGTAAAATGTACTTTTTCATATTTATAATAATAGGGTGGTTTCAATTGTGGTTCTGTGGACAAAGATAGTGCAAATTGAGAGAAGAACTTTCATGCTTGCATGAAAAAGTTATTCCGAAATGCAGCCTATCTTATCTACAGATAGTACAAATTAGCAGAAATAACATCCTTCCTCCATCTCCTTTTTTGTATAGAATTTGTATAGAACGACTCTAATTTTGTAAGAATTGTGAGGCTCTTTCTTTTATTTGGTAAAAAAATGAGTAACTTTGCAAGTAATTTAAACTTGAATTATTAAAATGGGAAATCATCAAATGGACGCTTTGGATGAACAGATTCTGAAGCTTATTGCCGACAATGCACGCATTCCTTTTCTGGAAGTGGCAAGAGCCTGTAACGTATCGGGCGCTGCCATCCATCAACGCATTCAGAAACTGACGGGGCTGGGTATCCTGAAGGGCTCGGAATTTGTGATTGATCCGGAGAAGATTGGCTACGAGACGTGTGCCTATATAGGCATCTACCTGAAGGATCCGGCATCGTTTGATGCTGTCACCAAAGCGTTGGAGGCCATTCCCGAAGTAGTGGAGTGTCACTTCACGACGGGCAAATATGATATGTTCATCAAGCTGTATGCCCGCAACAACCATCACCTGCTCAGCATCATCCACGATAAGCTGCAGCCACTGGGGTTGGCGCGTACGGAGACGCTGATTTCTTTCCACGAGGCCATCAAGCGGCAGATGCCCATCCTCTCGGATGACGAGGCGGAGGATTGACGGTAGCGTCAGGAGCGGCGGATATAGTCCACAAAGGCATAAGGGCAGGGATGCTTCTCATCGGCAAGATGAGACTCCCTGCTTTTTTCTTGCCATACCTGTGGAGAGAATTCCGGGAAGTAGGTATCCACCTGCGGGGCTATCGCATCAATTTCCGTCAGGCAGAGGCGGTCGGCTATGGGCAGTGCCTGGCGATAGAGGCTGGCACCGCCGATGATGAAGACCGCTTCTTCGGGGCGGCAATGCTCCAGTGCTTCCTGGAGTGAGCGGAAGTGCTCGGCACCGGGACAGGCAATCGCCTCTTGACTTGAGAGGACGATGTTGCGGCGGTTGGGCAGGGCACCTTTCGGAAGCGATTCGAATGTCTTTCGGCCCATGATGATGGTGTGGCCTGTAGTCAGAGCCTTGAAGCGTTTCAAGTCGTTGGGTAGCCAGAACAGCAGTTTGTTCTGATAGCCTATTCCCAGTTGACGGTCGATGGCGGCGATGATGCTTATCATTTTTCTTCAGATTATGAATGATGAATCAGACTGCTACCTTACCTGCAATGTGCGGATGCGGGTCGTAGTTCCGCAGTTCAAAGTCCTCGTACTGGAAGTCGAAGATGTTTTTCACCTCCGGGTTGATGTACATTTGCGGCAGCGGACGTGGCTCGCGTGTCAGTTGCAACCGTACTTGTTCCAGATGATTCAGGTAGATGTGCGCGTCGCCCAGCGTATGCACAAAGTCGCCGGCCTTCAATCCCGTCACCTGTGCCATCATCTGCAGCAACAAGGCATACGAGGCAATGTTGAATGGAACACCCAGAAATATGTCGGCACTGCGCTGATACAGTTGCAGGCTCAGTCGCCCGTCGGCCACATAGAATTGGAAGAAGGCATGACAGGGAGGCAGATTCATCTTGTCCAAGTCGCCCACGTTCCACGCACTCACGATGATGCGCCGCGAGTCCGGATGATGTTTGATCGTTTCTACGGCTTCGCTTATCTGGTCGATGCAGCCCCCGTTGTAGTCAGGCCACGACCGCCATTGATAGCCATAGATGTGTCCCAGGTCACCGTCAGGGCCGGCCCATTCGTTCCAAATGCGCACCCCGTGCTCTTGCAGGTAGTGGACGTTGGTATCGCCGCGCAAAAACCAGAGCAGCTCGTAGATGATGGATTTCAGGTGCAGCTTCTTGGTCGTAAGGCAGGGGAATCCGTCCTCCATGCGGAAGCGCATCTGATGTCCGAATACACTGATGGTTCCCGTGCCGGTGCGGTCGCTCTTCTCTACACCTTCGGTAAGTACCCGGTTCAGCAGGTCTAAATATTGTTTCATTTCTCTTCGATCTTTGGTTGCAGTGGCAAATGTACGGGTTATTTTTTATATTTCCCACCTTTCTGCGCAGCATTTCTAATTCAGTCGGTATTACCAGCCTTTGGTAATCATCGGATTAAAGGTAGTTAGAGGAAGGGAGTAAGCAAGTTGCCGAACCAACCTACAAATTTCTTCCAGGTGGAGCGTTGCTTCCAGTACGCAGGGGTCATCGGGGTGCTGTTCTGCTTGTCGCGTGCAAACATCTCGTTCAGTTGCAGGGTGACATCCCGGTCGAAGATAAAGGCATTTGTCTCGTAGTCGTAACGCAGACTTCGGCTGTTCAGATTGGCTGTGCCTACTGTACAGTACGTGCTGTCTACCATCATGATTTTTGAGTGGTGGAAGCCGCCGTTGAACAGGTATACCTTGGCTCCTTTCTTCATCAACTTGTGGGTGACATAGAACGAGGCTTCGGGAGTGAAGGGAATGTCGGATACGGCGGGAATCATGATTTCTACCTCTGTTCCCCGCTTGATGGCCTTCTTGATGGCCTTGCGGATGGATTTGGTCGGCACGAAGTAAGGGTTGACTAACTGGATGTTGCGTTGGGCAGATTGGATGGCTTCCGCGTAGGCGTGGCTGATGGAGCGGGGTGTTTCGCCAGGCGTGCGGTCTACGATGGCTACCTCCTGCGCGATGCTGTCGGGCAGTTGCGGTGGAGTGGGGAAGTAGGCCGGTCCGCCGATGTGCTGTCCCGTCTCCTTGTTCCACATAGTCAAGAAGATGCCCTGCAGGTAGCGCACCGCATCGCCTTCGATACGCAGGTGCATGTCGTGCCACTGGCCTATCTTGGGCAATCCGTGGATGTAGTAGTCGGCAATGTTCATGCCGCCTGTATAGCCGATGTGGCCGTCTATCACTACAATCTTGCGGTGGTCGCGGTGCATGGCATGGTTTACCCAGGGGAAGGTGATGGGGTCGAACTTCACCAGCTCAATGCCCCGTTGCCGGATGGACTCGATATGTTTCTTCTTCAGCGGCTGGTTGTTTGAGCTGTTGCCGAAGGCATCGAACATGGCACGCACCTCTACACCCTCACTTGCCTTGATGGCCAGCAGGTCGAACAGTGCGTTGGCGATGGAGTCGTTGCGGAAGTTGAAATATTCCAGATGGATATGATGACGGGCACATCGAATCTCTTCGAAGAGGTCTTCAAACTTCTCGTGTCCCGACATCAGCAGTTCCACTTGGTTGTTGCCGGTGACGTGGATGCCCGTTTGCATCAGGTAGTCGGCAAAGAGGCTGTCGCATCGCTCTTGTGCCTTTGTGTTGGTGACGGCCAGCAGGAGGACCGTGATAATGAACAGAATCTTTCTCAAAACTTTTGCGCTTTATTTAGTTTTAAACGGTCGCAAATATACGATTTCTCGTTGGCTTGATAAACAAACTGTCCTTATTTTATGTGAAAAGGAGCTCTCTTCACTCACTCCATCGTGGCTAATTTCCTGTAGACCAGACAGAGCAGTACCCCTCCGGCAATGGCCAGCGACTTCAGGTCCATCTCTGCCGTTCCGTTCTGCCATACGGCATTGAAGGTTTCGTGCAAGGCATTCGTTATCAGTTCCCATCCGTCTAACAGGACAAACAGCAGCACGGCCAGCGAACAGCAGAAGCCCGTCCAGAGGCGCGACACAAGGTTGCTGCGTTGGGGTAGGCTGCGCATGACACGGAGGCTGAAACCATTGTCGGCTATATCCGTTCTGCCGGGAGCCAGGAACTGTTGGATTAATAAGTCGTCATTTTCCGTCATATCCGTTTTGTTTTAAGTAAGTCGCCATTTTTTCTTTGGCCCGTGAGAGGTGGCTTTTGACCGTCCCCGACGGGCATCCCATGATGCCTGCTATCTTGTCGATGCTTTGGTCCTCCAGGTAGAAGAGGGTGATGCAGGTGCGCTCCGCCTCTTTCAGGGTACTGAGGGCGCGGTAGATGTCCATCCGTTGCCCCACATCTGTCTGCCGCACACTGTATTCGGCATCTACCTGATAGGTCTCCAGGTCGGTAGTCTCCTTTCGGGTGCGAAGATAGTCATAAAATTGATTATATGCAATACGGTAAAGCCAGGTGGAGAAACTGGAAAGGTTGCTGAATGAGGCCAGGTTAGTATAGGCCTTGATGAAGGTCTCCTGCGCCAGGTCGTCGCTCAGTTCGCTGTCGCCACAGGTCAGGTGCAGGAAGAAGCGCCGCAGGGGTGACTGATACTTCCTGACAAGCTGGTCGAAGGCTCGTTTGTTGTGCAGCACCACGACCTGTGCGACTAACGATATGTCACTGAGCTGACTTTTCATTTCGTCTCCTCTTCTGTCTCCTTTTGTATGTAAGGCATCATCTCCTGCTTGCCTTCCGGAGTTTCGTCTGCGCTCTTTTTCTTTTCGGTCGGCTCCTGTGTGTAGTGGATGATTACCTGTCCGAATCCCATGAACATGATGAGCAGTCCGATGCATCCCAGTCCGAACTCACCGGTCAGTGCCCATAGCATGATGAAGAGTCCGATGCCTACAAATATGCTGTTGATGCCCTTGCTGCGCAGGTCGTTGGTGCGCACCGGTTCTTGGAAGAGCTGTTCGGGTAGCGGTTTCCCGCTGGCCAGTGCCTGTTCGGCCAGACGGTATTTGGCTTTGCGCGTCTTGTATCGGAAGTAGAAGATGAAGAAGATGATGATGGCCGGCAGTCCGAATACGGCGATGATGGCCACGATGGGTATCATCCGTTCCAGTCCCTCTACGTAGAAGTCGTAGTCGTTTCGTTCGTGCCGTCCGTCCCAGTGCTCCGATGCATGGTCCGCGTCATAGTTGCCGGTTTGTTCGTAGGTTGTGATGCTCAAGGTGTCAATCTGCGTGTTTCCGTCTATCACCGTGTCCTGCAGTTCGATAATCCGTTTTACATTGCCCGCCTCGTCCCGTTCCGTGATTCGTCGGGTGCTTCCGTTGGCCAACAGGCAGAAGGTGATGGCCAGCCATAATCCTAAGATGAATCGTTTCATATTGCTTTTATTGTTTTAGTTATTCTCTTACATTCGTAGCTCGTAACTCGTAGCTTGTAGCTCGTAACTATCCATTAGACGCACAATCCTATCTATAAAGTTGCAAAGAGACGAATTTTTTTTTGATTCGCCGAAACTTTCAGAGAAAACAATTATATTTGTGGCACTAAAAACCTATACCATGAAGATACTATATGGCATTTATCAGATTTGTTTCGCCCTGCCGGTGCTGTTGTTGCTCACCATCCTGACTGCGTTGACTACCATTGTCGGTTCCATGGTGGGAGGGGCGCATACCTGGGGATACTATCCGGCCAAGGTCTGGTCACGGCTGGTCTGCTACCTGTTGCTGCTGCCTGTGCATGTGCAGGGGCGCGAGAAGCTGCACAGCCGCACCTCCTACGTCTTTGTCCCCAACCATCAGGGTGCTTTCGATATCTTCTTGATTTACGGCTTCCTGAACCGCAATTTCAAGTGGATGATGAAGAAGAGCCTGCGAAAGATACCCTTCGTAGGCAAGGCTTGCGAAAGTGCCGGTCACATCTTTGTAGACCGTTCCAATCCCAAGAAGATATTGGCCACCATGCGTCAGGCCGAGTCGTCGCTCACCGATGGCGTATCGTTGGTGGTCTTTCCCGAGGGGGCTCGTACCTATACCGGCAAGCTGGGACCCTTCAAACGCGGTGCCTTCCAGTTGGCCGACGATTTGCAGTTGGCCGTCGTACCTGTCACTATCAACGGCTCGTTTCAGATACTGCCCCGTACCGGCAAGTGGATTCATCGTCATGCACTGCAGATGGTCATTCACGACCCCATACCTCCCAAGGGTCAGGGGATGGAGAATGTGCGGGCTACCATGGCCGAGGCACTGACAGCTGTTGAGAGTGCCCTGCCCGTGGAGTATAGGAGTTCGGAAAAAAAGGAAGGGTAGCGGGTTGCTTATTCAGATTAAATCGTTACCTTTGCCGCGTACACATCCCGCTCAGGGATTCTCTCGCTCAAAAGGTGTCTTTTGCGGGCAAACGCGCAGAAACGGCTCCTTGTAACTGATTACTGATAATGGGACAGGCCGGTGTCGGCCGTCCGATTTGTGGAATAGCGTTTCCATTCATCTACTTACGATATATGGGCTTTTGCTCTTATTCTCACAGTCTGAAAACCGCCAATTTGAAGCACACGAGGATAAGCAGCCGAAAGGTCCCGACTCCATTTGTGGGGCGTGAGCTGTTCATGCTTGTTTGTGTGCAAGGTGCTTGGCGGTACCTCAGATTGTGATAAGCAATGAATGGTTCCGCCTTTTTTTGTGGCACTATGATTCACATTGGAAAAATCATTGAGAACGAATTCTACAGCCAGGGCCGTTCGGTATCGTGGCTGGCCGAACGCTTGCATTGCGACCGTACCAATATATATAATATATTCAAGCGTGAAAGCATTGATACGGCCCTGCTCCGTCGCATTTCAGACCTCCTGCAGCATGATTTCTTCGATTACTATACACGCGACTTGAAGCAGGGTGTCGAAAATTCTTCTACAGATTGTTGAATTATCCGCCACATCGGTATATAGTCAGTTTGAACATAAAGTAAGAACTTTGCACCAAGTAAAGAATAGTTATGTAAAGTTCTGATATGAAGCTGAAAATCTACCTGATTTTATGCGTGGGCCTCTTCTTCAGCCTGAACGCAAGAAGCCAAGTCGTGGCACTCAAGAGCAACCTGCTCTACGATGCTGCAGCTACCATCAATGCAGGAGCCGAGGTGGGTCTCGCTCCCAAGTGGACGCTCGATGTGTCGGGCAACTACAACGGCTGGACACTCTCACACGGCCGTAAGTGGAAGCATTGGCTGATGCAGCCCGAAGCACGCTATTGGCTGTGCGACCGTTTCTCGGGCCACTTCTTCGGCCTCCATGCCCATGGTGGCAAGTACAACATAGCCCATCTGGGCAATGGAATCTCTTTTCTGGGAAGCGACCTTTCCAAGTTGTCAGACTATCGCTATCAGGGATGGTTTGTCGGAGCCGGTGTGGCCTACGGCTATGCCTGGGTGCTGGGCAAACATTGGAATCTGGAGGCGGAGATAGGTGTGGGCTATGCCTATACGCAGTTTGACAAGTTCGAAAACTCCGGCTGCGGACGGAAGGTCGTTTCGGACAAGAGCCACCACTATGTAGGCCCTACCAAGGCAGCTATCAATTTAGTCTATCTATTCTGAAACTAACAACAAAACCAGACAATGAAACGATATCTCCTTATGTTGGCGGCCCTCTGGGTCGCATTGGCACAGGTGGCTGCGCAGGGAGTGCAAGGCGTGAAGGCCGACAGTGTGCGCATGGCACGTAATGGCAGCTATATGGCCGTGGACATGAGCCTCGACCTTTCGAACCTCTCTGTGGAAAGCAACCGTGCCGTCCTGCTGACTCCCCGTTTGGTGAAGGGCAATCACTCTGCCGACCTTCCTTCGGTAGGCATCTACGGACGTCAGCGCTATTACTATTATGTACGCAACGGTGAGAGCATGCTCACCGGCCCTACAGAGACGGTGTTACGCGCCTCCCGTCAGCCCGACCGCCAGCCCTATCAGGCTCTGATACCTTACGAGGCGTGGATGGACGGTTCGCAGTTGCAGCTGCAGCGTCAGGATTACGGATGCTGCAGCACGGTGCTGGCCGAGGCGGACGACACGCTGATAGACCGCTGGACGGACGGGAAGCAGGCTTATATGCCGGCTCTGACCTACCTGCGTCCGCAGACCGAGGCCGTAAAGAGCCGTTCGCTGCAAGGCTCTGCCTACATCGACTTCCCCGTCAACCAGACCGTCATCCGTCCCGACTATCGTAACAATCGTGTGGAACTGGCCAAGATACAGGCCACCATCGACTCGGTGAAGAACGATGCCGACATCCGCATCACAGCCCTCTCCATCAAGAGCTTTGCCTCTCCCGAGGGCAGCTATCAGAGCAATGCCCGTCTGGCCGAAGGACGTACACAGGCATTGAAGCAGTATGTGATGGGACTGTATGACTTCCCCGCTTCGTTCATCGCCACCTCCTACGAGCCCGAGAACTGGGACGGACTGCGTGCCTACGTGGCACAGTGCGCACTGCCGCACCGGCAGGAAATTATGGCTCTGATAGACAGCAACCGCGAACCGGACAACAAGGAGTGGAAAATCAAGTCGGAGTATCCTGACGACTATCGCTCGCTGCTGGCCGACTGCTACCCGGCCTTACGCCGTTCCGACTACCGCGTGGAGTACATCATCCGTCGCTTCACCGATGTAGAGGAGTGCAAGCGCGTGTTGCAGACGCAGCCGCAGAAGCTCAGTCTGGAGGAGTTCTATCTTGTGGCACAGACGCTGGAACCGGGTAGTGAAGCCTACAACGAGGTGTTCGAAACAGCCGTACGCATGTACCCGTCCGACCCGGTGGCCAATCTGAATGCTGCCAATACGGCCTTGAGCCGTGGCGACCTGAAGCGTGCCGCACACTACCTGGAGAAGGCGGGCCACTCTCCGCAGGCCCTCTATGCCCGCGGTGTCCATGCCCTCTTGTCGGGCAATCGAGGCACTGCCCGCGAACTGCTGCAGCAGGCCGGTCAGGCCGGTGTCGCCGAGGCTGCCCAGACACTGAAGGATATGGAAACCTTTTGAGGACGTTCCATGCGGATAGAGAAGAGTTTTAATCACAAAATCATTTACTAATCGATCTAAATTTTGACAACATGAGACTTAAAGAATTATTTATGGGACTGTTGGTATGTGCAGCACTGCCTGCATGTACGGATGATGCGGACAGCGTGGGCAACAAGCTGACCGAAGGAAAGGCATACATCAAGGTGCAGATTGCCATGCCTTCCACCTCTACACGCGCTACGGAGGGTAACTACGAGAACGGTTCGGATACGGAGCAGAAAATTTCCGACCTCTACTTCGCCTTCTATGACAACAGCGGCAATTTCATGGCCGACGGTAAGAATGTACAGAACCTGATTCCCTCCTCGCAGACCAACGGCAGCAACGTAGAGGCCATTACAGATGCCGTGATTGCTTTGGAACTGGAAGAAAAAGATAACTTCCCCACACAGGTGGTGGCTTATGTAAATACGCCGAAAGGTGCTGATAACAAATCCGTCTTCTCCGGCAAAACGTTGAGCCAAGCGCGTGAGTTGGTAGAGCAATCGACCACTTACGCTACGGCTGACAACTTTATGATGACCAACTCCACCTATTATCAGGGTGGAGAAAAGTTTGCTACTCCCGTAGTTCCCGCCAACTTCTACGAAACGGAGGATATGGCCAAGGCCGATAACAATCCGGTAAAAATCTACGTAGAGCGTCTCGCCGCCAAGGTAAGAGTGGCCGCTGCAACGAGTGGTGTTACGATTCCCGATTTGACAGACAAGAGCGGAAATACGCTGAAGTTCAACATTACCGCCTTTGCCCTCAATGCCACCAACACAAAAGCTTACTACCTGAAGCACATCCCTTCCGATTGGACAGAATCCATTCCTGCTTGGAACTGGAACAAGGCAACTGATTTCCGTTGCTTCTGGGCAGAAGACGTGAACTACACTGCTACCAATGACGGTGACCTGACGTTCGTATCTTACAACGATGTGAAAGATAACACAACATCCTTCTCTGCATATTGCCGTGAGAACACATTTGCCTATGCTTCCATGGTGGGCGAAAACGTCAATCCGTATAAGATTGCCACCCATGCCTTGGTGCTCGGTAAATATGTTGTAACAGATAAGGATGATAAAGAGATAGGAGATGCTGAGGGTACCTTCTATATGTATGGCGGTACTGTGTACGATGCCGACAACCTGAAGAAGCTGTTAGCTCCGAGCAGTCTGGTATTTACCAAATCGGGTGATGCCTATGTAGCAGCCGATCCGTCTGTGTATGGCATCGTAGCCGTATCAGGCAGTGCCAGCGACGTATGCTTGCAGCTCACGTTGACAGATGGCACAACCTATTACACGGAGAGTGGTGATACATTTGTTGCAATTGACGCAACTAACATCGACACAGTCAACACTGCGCTGGCTCAGGTGAAGGCCGAAGGCTTCAACGCAGGTTTGGCTTACTTCCCCGTTATCATTGAACACTTCGGTGGAGTAGCAGGCACTGATAGCAACGAGAAAACAGGTGATGGCGCATACGGCGTAGTTCGTAACCACATCTACGACCTCACCATCCAGTCCATCAAGAGTCTGGGTACAGGTATTTTCGATGAGACTCAACCGATTATCCCCGATGGCTCTACCAAGAAGTACTACGTAGGTGCCAAACTGAACATCTTGAGTTGGAAGGTCGTACGGCAGAACGTTAATCTCTGATACTCTCTATTAGATTCATTTCAGGAGAAGCAGCTCCGCTCTGTTGTCAGCAGGCTGTTTCTCCTGCATCAAACTCAAAACCTTTTTGTATGAAGATATTGGCTTATATCAGCAACAACAGCATACAGATGCTACTTGCGCTGCTCGTGTCATCCTTCTTGGCCGGTTGTCACACCATCAACGAGGGCGAGGGAGACTGCTCAACCACCTATCGCGTCAAGTTCGTCTACGATAAGAACATGAAGTATGCCGACGCCTTTGCCCACGAGGTGAAGTCCGTTTCGCTCTATGTGCTTGATGAAGACGGTAAGCTGGTATGGCAAGGAAGCGAACAGGGCGAGGCACTTGCCGCCGCCGACTACACCATGGAGGTGGGGGTACCTGCCGCCTGCAAGGATTACGACCTCATAGCCTGGTGTGGCTTGAAGGAGGGCGGTACGTTCAGTGTCCCTACCGTTCAGGTGGGCGATTCCAAGGAAAAGCTGACCTGCACGCTGCGCCGTACGTATGCTGCCGCAGGGCAGGCTTGCGTCAACGAGGAGGTCACTCCGCTCTACTACGGATTCCAGATGCAAAGTTTCTGCAGTGAGGAGGGCGTACACACCTACACTGTGCCGTTGACGAAGAATACGAATGCCGTTCGAATCGTATTACAACACCTTTCGGGCTCTCTGGTCGAGAAGGATCAGTACACCTTCACCATCACCGACGAGAACGGACGGATGGACTGGAACAACGAGCTGCTGGACGATGAACCGTTGACCTACTATCCGTGGCGCATCGATAGCGGCAGTGCCGTACTCGAAGGGGTTTCGACGCGCGACGATGTGGTGCTTAATGCTGCCGTGGCCGAGTTTACCGTAGGTCGCCTCGTGCTGGGGCACCGTCCGCGTCTCACCGTTACCAATCAGCGGGGCGAGACCATCTTCTCCATTCCCCTGATTGACTACGCACTGCTGGTCAAGGGGTATTACAATCGCGATATGGACGACCAAGAGTATCTGGATCGTCAGGACGAATATAATATGGTCTTCTTCCTCGACGAAAACGATCGCTGGATGAATGCCTATATCTATATCAATTCATGGAAAGTGGTACTGCAGAATGCAGACATTTAACGATAAAGAATTCTTTTGATTATGGGAAGAATGATGAAAGGCATCCTTGAAGCCTCTCTCTGGTCAATGGTTTGCAGCCTGTTGGCGGCTTGCAACGTATGGGAGGATGCTGCTGATGTTTCAGGTTCGGACGACGCACAGTCTGTGGAGGTGCGGTTCCGCATAGCCCTGGGCAGTGAGGCAGCTACCCGCCTGACGGAGACCGAAGCAGCCGGCACGGGATGGGAGAACTATATAGCGATGGAAGAAGGCGATTTCCGATTCCTGCTGTTCAATACCGCCCAATTATACATCGGTCAGCTCACTATCCTGTCGATAGAGCCGGTGGATGATTCTGCCTATCCGCAGGAATACGAGGTGACGGGCAGTATGGAGCAGCCGGTGTCCGACTTCAAGCTGATGGTGCTGGCCAACTGGGGCAATACAAACTATCCTGCCCTGACTACCGCCACCACCATGGCCGATGTGTGTGGTACGACCTATACCTATACCTATACACAGCCTTTTATCCCCTCTCAAACACTCCGCATACCGATGTATGGTGTCCGTACATACACCAATCAGACCTTCGTCCCAAACTTGAGCAAGGACTTGGGCACCATCGACCTGCTGCGTGCCATGGCGAAGGTGGAGGTGGTGAATGCCATTCAGGGCGCAACGATGACCGGGGTGAAGCTCAACCGCTATCACACCACGGGAATGTGCGCACCGTCAGGCATGTACAATCAGACTACATACAGCACCGAGGTCCATTTGGCACTGGATAGTCCGAGTGAGGCCTCCATTGACTTCGGCAGCACAGCCGCAGGCAGCCGCCTCATTTATGTGCCCGAGTACGACAACACCTCCTCGGGCACCACGCCGGCTACCATTGCGTTGACGTTAAACGGACGCGCCTACACGCTCTACTTCAAGGACTACGAGAGCGGGCAGCCGTTCAACCTGCTGCGCAACCATCATTACAAGTTCACCATCGTCGGATTCTCCGAGCGCGACTATACGCTGGAGTACATCGTCGATGACTATACGGACAAGAACATTGAGATACCTCCCTTTAACTAAAAACATAGAAAGCAGAACAGACTATGAACAGACTTTTTTACAGATGGATGACGTTGTGCTTGTCGATGCTTCTCATCGGCCTGGCATCGTGTATCGACGAGTATGCCAAGTACTCTTCATCGGTAGAAGAGGGAAAGCCCGTTACGGTGCAGCTCGGCTTCAGTGTCCCTCAGATGACAGAGGTCAACACCCGTCTGACCCCTGCACAGGAATACCATATCAACGACCTCTATATCCTCATCTTCGATGCACAGCAGAACCGAAAGTTCGGTCAATACTATACCCGCGAGGAGCTGACGGCCCATCAAGACTATCCCAACTTCGACGGCAGCGAGGGCGGAAGTCTGACCATCACGACCACCAGCGGCGAAAGTTACATTTACGGCGTAGCCAATGTAGAGACCAACGAGTTGGAAGCCCTGAAGGCGAAGCTGGATGCTGTGCAAAGTGTGGCTGACCTGCAAGCCATCACCGCCTCGCTGAAGAGTGCCGGCAACATCGAGCGCAATCAGGCCTCGTTAGTGATGAGCGGCACCTTTGAGGAAACCGATGCCACCGATACACAGAAGGCTGCGGGCTACTGCGTGCTACCGGCTGACGGCAACTCTCCCATTGCCTTGAGTGGACGCATCCATCTGAAGCGTCTCGATTCGCACATCACCTTCAAGATTCAGACGGACAATTCGGCTATCACCTCCTTCAGTCCCACCTCTTGGCGTGTGTACAACGTACCGGTCAAGTCCTACCTCGTGGCGCAAGCTGCCGATGCAGTCACCGCCTCGTCATCCGACTACACCGATGCCACTGAGCGCATCGACTTTGCCCATACGGACAATAATACCTACTCCTTTGATTTCTATATGCTGGAGAATCGGAAGAACGGCTTGAACGACATCACCCAGTACGACCAACGCGAGGTGGAAAAAAAAGAGTCTGTTGCCGACTCCGACAAACCGGGCCAGACGGAACGTAATACCGGGGTATATAAGAATGTGGAGCCTTACGCCACCTTTGTGGAGATTAAGGCAAAGATGACCATTCAGTTGGGGGACAGCCTAGTCCGCTTTGCCGATGTCCGCTACGTCATCCATCTGGGCTATGTAAATAATGTCGCATCCGACTTCAAGAGCGAACGCAATACCCGCTACACCTATACGGTGAAGGTGAAGGATGTTAACAACATCGTGTTGGAGGTAGAGTACAAGAAAGAGACACAGCCGGGTGCCGAAGGCGATGTAGTGGATGCACAGAAGAAACTCATCCAGCTGGATTGCCACTACCACACCTTTGTGCTGGGCTTCACCAAAGCATCCATGCAGAATTTTAAGTTTCAGGTACAGACTCCCTTTACTACCTATACAGATAAAAGTACAGGCATCAGCGGAGAAGATTTGACTTGGATTGAGTTTAAGCGAAATAAGGAGAATGTTTCAAATCGTATAGAGCTGCATTGTGATGAAAAGGACTATCCCTTGTTAGATTTGTTTGGTTTGGCGGCTAACGTTCTGAGTCAGTCAAGTGACGGCATCATTTATTATACCGTCTTTATCAAGGAGTACTTCTACGACGAGCCTCCTGTGGGGTATGAGCAGAGTTGGGAAAAGCCTTATTGGCGTTACTTTGTCAATCAGCCCGACCGTTACGTCATGTTGGGTTTCACACCCCAGTATAGTCCTGATGGTGACAGTAGTTATACCAAGGGTAGCTACTACATTGGTCAGCGTTCCATTCAGACTTACTATAGTACTTCCAACCTGAATCCTTCAGGTACGGCGTTGGGTGTGGAGCATTATAACGAAACTGGTGTACCTACACGCAATGTATCTGACCAAAATAATAGTGCGGAGCACGGATACTATAATACCCTTAGTACGCTGATTCCTTCAAAAGGAAGTTTGAAGAATTGGGTAAACTATTTAGATGGAAATAATGGAAAAGGAGGTCTCCACTATTATGTGGGGTCGGATTACACTCCAAGTTCCCAGCATATCAATGTAATATCCGAATGTCTGGCTCGTAATCGCGATGAGAATGGGGACGGTCTCATTGATGAGAATGAAATCAAATGGTATGTACCAGCCATCAATCAGTATCTGAACATTGCATTGGGAATGGAGGCGTTGGCCACCCCCTTGTTTGTGGTCGCTGATGTTCCCAATGAACCGAAGGATGGTACGTGGCACTATCTGTCGAGCAATGACAATGCCCTGTGGGGAGAAGAACTTTGTTCCATAGGAGGGTATGGAATTGCCGGTATCTACGCACCGCAGCAGATACGCTGTGTCCGTAATTTGGGTAACGACGATGTGAATTGGAAGATGGATTATCCCGAAGAAGTTTATGAGGTAGATGGAAATACCGTCAAGCTACCTTATCTCAGTGAACTGTGCAAACGTACTGGTTGGATAGAAAAGGGAGAACTGAGTTTCCATCATCAGTTTGAACGAACCAATCTGCCTTATGAAAGCTTTACGGTAGCCCAAAATAGTGCATTGCAGGCAGTGAATTGGCGTGACTATTTTGATGCATTCAAGAATACGACCGAAACCGAATTCAATCCGAGTGGTTCGGAGTTGAGCAAGGCTTCAGAATATACAGAATCGCCTGATGGTTCAGACAAGGGAGTTTGGAGGATGCCCAATCAGCGTGAATTGACCTATATGTTCCTGATTAATTCTTCTTGGATTCAGATGGATGTCTCAAATAACGGGAGGTTGACAAGATATGGTGCATATTCCATCACACATGGCTGTTATGACGCGACATCCCATTTCGGTGTCTCTGTTCCTGGTGGAGGTGGAATCGCCTTGTTCCTGGATGATTGGGGCAGAAATAACAATGGAGATAATGGTAGATCTTTCCTTCGCCCCGTTCATGATACAAAAGAATAAAGAACGTTGAATAAGTATTGAAAACCCCTGTTGTGAAACAGGTCTATTTGTTTGTTTTGTTTGCAAACTCCTCCGTCATGGCAAGTGTGCCGATAGTGCGGGGGAGTTTCTTTTTTGTCGAATATTCCTTTATTTCCTCTCCTATAAAACCAAAGTTTCATCGAGTGCGGCAGGACGTGGGTAAGGGGCGTGCATCCGATGAATCGCCTAACCTGATTTCCGAGTAGAGTGGCCCGTTTGTCGATTATTTTTGTGGCGACACACATCCTCTTCTACATTTGTGGAAGCAGAATCGGGAAGTAGCTCCCGTATTCTGCCTACATGTATTACAATTAATTAAAGTAGCAATATGAAACACATGAAGTTACAGCATCCGTTAGAGTCTCAATCTCTTAAATGGCTCATATTAAGTAGCTTATGATGTCTGTTTGTCTCGTTGTTAGGTTCCACTTTCTTTTTCTATTGTATTTGGTGCTGGATAAGTGATTGAAATATAGGAAGATATAAAAGAAATGTAACGTAGGGATATATAATTTGTAACATAGATGAAAGTGAATGTAACGTAGAGAAAAGCATTTGTATCACCAGTGAATCGAGTATAAATACAAAATTAATACCTTTGCTGCTGTTAAACGTCATCTATGACGGATAGCAACAGACCCACTCTTGCCAATGGATAGGTGACCACCGGCATGGGACGAAAATCCGAGACAGAGTGGAATGTGTAATTTAATAGCAGAAAAGAAATGGAAAAAAGTAGTTTAAGTTTAACCTTTAATAAAACGTATTACAATGAAAACATAGACATACAACACCTATATTTATTAGGAACACGCACGAAGAAACATTCGCTTCTTTTCTGCAGAGCAAATGTAGAAATTTAATTTATAGTACACAATTATTTTAAATTACCATGTATGAAAAACATTAGTCTAAAAAAGAGTATGTGGCTGTTGTCATTTCTGATGATGATTCCTATTTGGGTATCAGCCCAGACAATTACCGTGAAAGGTACGGTAAAGGATGCCACAGGTGAAGGTTTGCCGGGTGTGAACGTGCTGCAGCAAGGCACTACCAACGGTATCATTACGGATATTGACGGTAAATTCACCATCAATGTTCCTTCCAATGCAAAGTTGGAATTCTCATTTATCGGATATGTGAAACAAGTGGTCGCCGTAAACGGTCAACGGGTGCTCTCGGTGACACTGAAAGAAGATAGTCAGGCACTGGACGAGGTTGTGGTTGTAGGTTACGGTGCTATCCGCAAGAGTGATGTGTCGGGTTCGGTGGTATCGGTAGATAGGGAGGCCATGATGCGCAAGGCTCCCCAGAACATTGCACAAGGCTTGCAGGGTGCTGCCGCCGGTGTGATGGTTACCCAGCAGGACGGTGCGCCCGATGCCAATGCCGCCATCCGCATTCGTGGTGTCGCTACCATCAACGGGTCTGCCAATCCGCTTTATGTAGTGGATGGCGTACAGGTGGGTACCAATGCCAACTTCCTGAATCCGGCCGACATCGAGAGCATGGAGGTGCTGAAGGATGCTTCGGCCACAGCCATCTATGGTAGTGCCGGTGCCAACGGTGTGATTATGATTACCACCAAGCACGGTGCGAAGGGACATTCGGGCATCAATCTGACAGCCGACTTCGGTTTGCAGACCGTGTCGCAAAGTCTGGATGTATGTAGTCTGGACCAATATGCCGCCAATATCCGTCAGGCACATGAGAACGACGGCTCCGGCCTCTACAACCAGATATGGAGTAGCCAGTACGACGGCAAGCGGAAGTATATCGACTGGAAAGACCAGATGACCAATCCGGCCTGGAAGCAGAACTACAACCTTTCTACTTCGGGTGGTAACGACAAGAGCCAGTACAACCTCTCGTTGGGTTATCTGCAGAACAAAGGTCTGATTGTGAATTCAGAGTACCAGCGCATTACGGCCCGTGCCAATGTGAAGACCAAGATAAACAGTTATCTGGAGTTCGGCGGTGATGTCAGCTTCGTGCATACCGACTCGCACGGCTCCAACGGTACGGTTGGTAATTTCGGTAACATGTCGTCACTGCGCGACTTGGAGATACTCTGCCCCACGATGGACTATATTGATGAGAACGGCAACTACGTCTCTCCCGATGTAGTCAATCCCGACGGAACCTATGGCAGTGCCATGCTGGGTAAGAATGTCAACGAAGGTTACCTTGATTCGTACAACAACATCTACGCCAGCCAGATGAACAACAAGTCACGCAACCGCAGCAACCGGGTGCTGGCCAGCGGATACTTAGATGTGAAACTGTTCAAGGGGCTGAACTTCAAGACGCTGGTTTCGTACGACTACTCATCCGGTTCGTACAACAGCTTCACCTCTTCTACGGCAAACATCCGCTACAACAATATCAACGGCGAGATGGTAGAGGTGACGAAGAACAAGGTGGACTATACCAACTCCTTCAACGTCAGCAACGGTGAGAGCCAGACCTTGTCCATCCAGAACTATTTCACCTACAACTGGAAGAACGATGTACACAACCTGACGGCGATGGTAGGTAACGAGGTGTCACGTTACTACGGCCAGAGCTCCGGATCGGGTGCCAAGAAGTTCGCCGGCGACAACATACGCGATGTCACCCTGACGACTGATAACGGTACGCTCTCCCAATCGGGCAAGCTGAACCTTGAGTCGCGCGGCATCTCCTATTTTGCCCGTGGCATGTACACCTTGATGGACCGCTACATCGTGACGGCTACCGTACGCCGTGACGGTTCGTCCAATTTCGGTAGCGGTAACCGCTGGGGTACCTTCCCCTCGGCCGCCTTGGCATGGCGCATCTCTGAAGAGAACTTCATGAAGAATCAGGATATCTTCTCCAATCTGAAACTTCGTCTCGGTTGGGGACAGACCGGTAACTCCGGTGGTGCTACAGATTTGGCCGTAGCTGCCTTGAACACTGCCAAGGTGAAATACAACTTCTACAATCAGAACGGCAGTATCGGTCTGGGCACCACGCCGAGCATGGACAACGGTACCTATCAGGGACTGGTGGATACGAATCTGAAGTGGGAGACCAACGAACAGACCAACATCGGTGTGGACTTCGGACTGCTGGGCGGTGACCTGAACGTTACAGCCGACTACTTCATCCGCCGTTCTAAGGACCTGTTGCTCTATCGTCAGACACGTCCGTCAACCGGATTCACGCAGGTATATACCAACTACGGTGAGATTGAGAACAAGGGCTTCGAACTGAGTATCTCTTACAACAAACGTCTCAACAAGGATTGGACCATCAACGGTACGCTGACCGGTTCTACACTGAAGAACAAAATTAAGAAGATGGGTGAGCCCGTCTACTACACCAACTCCGACTCCAGCGGTCAGGGTACGGGCGACGGCTCCAACACGGGTGCCGTAGGTGCTGCCGCAGGTTACTATTGGGGCAACCACTCCGTCTCCATGGAGGGACATGCCGTCGGTTCGTTCTACGGCTATCGCGTAGAGGGCGTCTTCAAGAGCCAGGCCGAGGTAGATGCAGTCAATGCCAAAGCGGCTGAGTTGGGAGTGAACTCCGGCTACTACCAGAACTCCAAGACACAGGCCGGTGACTATAAGTTCAAGGATTTGAATGGTGACGGCTTCATCGACGAAAACGATATGGAGGTGTTGGGCGATGGTTTCCCCGACCTGAACTACGGTCTGAACCTGAGTGCCACGTACAAGAACTGGGACTTCTCTCTCTATGCCTACGGTGTGCTGGGACAAAAGATTTACTCGTATTCGGCCATGCGCCTGAGCAATATGTTCACGTCCGACGACCCCACGCCGAACATCCTGAAGGAGGCGGCAGCCGATGCCTGGTCGCCCGAGAACCCCAATGGTACCCTGTCGCGCCTCTCCCTCTTGGATGCCAACTACAACATGCGTGCCTCCGATATGTGGGTAAAGAATGGCAACTATCTGAAGATAAGCAACCTGCAGGTGGGCTATACGCTGCCCAAGAGCCTCGTCAAGAAGCTGGAGATTCAGAATATCCGTGTCTATGCAGCCATCTCCAACCTGCTGACCATCTCGCCCTACAACAAGTATGGCGACCCCGAGTGCGGTCAGGGCAGTGTGCTCGTTACAGGTCTGGACACCGGCCGTTACCCCAGTCCGCGGACCTATTCGTTCGGTTTGAGTGTACAATTCTAACAACTAAAATGAAAGAAGGATATGAAACTTACCAATATACTATATAGCTTGTGCGCAGGTATCGCCCTGACGATGGGTCTCACCTCGTGCGACAATGACAAGTACCTGACAGTAGACCATTACTCCATTCTCGACCTGAATTCGGGATATGATACGGACGACCATGCACTGCGTAGTCTGACGGGCTGCTACGACTTGATGCTGCCTTCTGAAGGCTACAATGAAGACCCCTTCAAGCCCTATCTCTTCACCGGTTGCCATCCTACCATGGACACACAGGCCACCGGGTGGGACAAGGACTTCATGACCCAGAGCTGGACGGCCAAGAATGAATCGTTACAACAGGGATGGAGCTTGGCATACGCCGGCATCAGCCGCTGCAACGACTTCCTGCAGAACCTGTCGGACAATGCCGCCAATCTCTCTGACGAAGTTGTGAAGACGGCTGAGGGTGAGGCCCGCGTCATCCGCGCTTTCCACTACTTCTGGTTGGCTACCACGTTTGGCCGCGTACCCATGCTGGCCACGGGTGAGACGTATGCCAATACACCCTACAAGGCACGTGCCGAGAACTACGAAGAGATGTGGAACTTCATCATCGACGACCTGGAGGCAGCCGCCGAACTGCTGACCTGGAAACCCTACAACAGCCAGTATGGCCGTTGCACCAAGGGTATGGCACTGGCCTATCTGGGAGATGCCTACATGTGGAAGGCTTACCGTTGTCCCGAAACGGCCAACGACTGTTACCAGAAGGCTGAGAAGGCACTGAAGCAGGTGCTGGATTGCGGCGAATACGAGTTGAACAAGTCGTTCACCACCTTGTGGGATGCCGAAGGGGTGTGGAACAGAGAGTGCATCTACGAGCAGGTGCTCAACGAGGGCGACCAGTGGAGCAGCTGGGACGGCAATACCCTCTCCGGAGCCCACGGATGGACCATCTACTATTCAGCCTGTACGGGCAACGGCGGCTGGGGAACCATCTCTCTCTCTTGGGAACTTTACGATTCGTTCGAGCCGGGCGACAAGCGTCGCGACGGGTCGCTGGTCACCTCTTCGGTGCCTGAGGCCGATCTGGTGAAGCCGGAGTGGAAAAGTACCATTGAGGTGCCGAATGAATGGCTGACTGATTCTCATAACATTCAGAACGGCTATGTGGAGAAAGCTCTGGCATCGCCCAACGGATTCAACCCCTTTGTGCAGGAGTATGTGAACAACAGCACTTATAAATACACCTCGAATGGAGACTATGCAGGTGCTGTCTATACCACTAAATATTGGCGTCTGGGTCGTTGCCACTGGAACAGCGACCAGTGGGCACCGGCTCAAATCTACCGCAAGCGTCTGCCCAACGTCATGCTGGACTATGCAGAGTGCCGTTTCATTCTCTATGGCGAGGGCGACAGCGAAGGCTGGGCACAAATCAACAAGCTGCGCGAGCGTGCGTGGGGCAACCTGGAGGTAGGTCATGCCTCATCGTTGACCACCACTTATCTGCGCTATTACAATGAGAAGATGGCTCCCTTCTATGGTGACGGCGGCTTTGGCAACTATGTGGAGATTTCCAACTATCCCATCCCGTTTGCTACCGAAACCGTTGCTGTGCCCGATGCACAGACTTACTATACGAAGCTGAAGGCCGAGAAGGGCTTCTCCTCGCCTGCATGGAAGGTGGCTGTCAACATGGAGCGTCGCAAGGAGTTCAGTTGCGAGTGGTGCCTCTGTCCGGATATGATCAAGTCCGGTTTCATCGAGGAGCATGTCAATGTGAACTATCCGAAACACACTCAGAGTGCATCGCCGTTGGATGACTGGCAGACAGTGCGTACGTTCGATTTCGATTTGCGCAAGATGGATATGCCGATTCCTTCGGACGAAATCATCAAAAATCCGCTTTGTGATCAGAACGAAGCGTACCGGGGTCAGGATTAAGGTTACTTAATCATATTTCATACATTTCATACATTTATACATTGTAAATTAATTCAATAGGGTATTAGTTTTTGATTAAGTAAAAAGGAGGGCTGCATCCGGACAGTGGTTTGGGTGCAGCCTTTTTCATGCCGTAAAGCCGCACGCCATCGGTTCAGGGCGCAAAATATTGCGCCCCTACGATTTCCGCATTCAGTCATTCGCGAGTCAGCAATCGTTTGTCACACCCCTGCTCTCCGCAGTGTGATGACGGTAATCTCCGGCCAGGCACCCCATCGGAAGGGCAGACCGATATAGCCGATGCCGATGTTTACGTAGAGCGCACGCTCCCCCTCTTGGTAGAGGCCGTGCCACTCCGGATAGAGCAGTTCAGCCAGTGAGTGGCCCCATAGGATGGCCTGCATGGCGTGCGTATGTCCGGCCAGCATCAGCTCGATGTCGCTTTGCGGCAGCACCTCCCTGCGCCAGTGGGTAGGGTTGTGGCTCATCAGCAGCTGGAAATGCCCCTCTGTGCCCTGCATGGCCTCTGTCAGACGGGCATATTGCGGGAAGGGCGGCTCGCCGTCGTTCTCTACCCCAATCAGGGCAATGCTGTCTCCGGCCTGATGCAGCCACACGTGCTCGTTGTTCAGCAGCTGCCATCCCATCCGGCGTTGCTGCTCCTTCAGGTAGGTCAGGTTCTCCTCGGCCTCCTGCTCACTGCCCCAGCGGTAGTAGCTGCCGTAGTCGTGGTTGCCCAGTACGGAGTAGACCCCGTCGGTGGCACGTAGTTGCGAGAGGATGGGTTGGAATCCGTCCAGCTCGCGGCTGCGCTGGTTCACCAAGTCGCCCGTGAACAGTATCAGGTCGGCCTCCTGCGCATTCACCCGCGCCACCAACCGGCGGATGGCCTCCTCGTTGCCCTGCCAGCTGCCGATGTGGATGTCAGAGAGTTGCATGATGCGGTAGCCGTCGAAGGTCGGGGGCAGGGAAGGGGAGTGGTACTCCACCTCCTTCACCTCGAAGCGGCTCACGCCTATCAGGCTGCCATAGAGCAGGCAGACGAAACAGAGGGTGGCGATGCCGAGGCCGGCTCCGGTGAAGGGGCGGCGCGGACAGCGCGGGCAGAGGACGTGTACGCCCCATCCCGTCAGCGAGCAGAGTGTGAACAGTACCTTGGGTAGCGTACAGGCCAGCAAAGCGATGGCCAACCAGCCGATGTGGCGGGCATGGTGCGCCAGCGCGTTGGCCCCGCTTCCGTACATCAGTGCAACGTACCCTATCATCAGTAGGAGGGTGGGCAGCAGATAGAGGTATCTCCACACCCTTTTGCGACAGCTGCGCACCACGTGCATCCGATAGATGTAGAGGTCGGGTAGCAGCAGGAAGAGGATGAGCAGCAGGGTTATTCGGTGCATACGTCTTTCAGCTTGTCTAAGTTGGATTCCATGTCGTCCAGCGGCTTATACACCATCTTCTTGTAGATATAGTAGATGAAGAGAGCCTCCATAAGCAGGATAATCAGACCGCCGCACAGCTGCATGGTGGGGTGCAGCAGGTTCCATCGGTAGGCCCAATAGGTCAGTGCGTTGAAGGCCACCGTCCAGATGCAGATGCCGGCTATCTCGTAGCGGGTCCAGCGGCGCAGCTTGCGCATCCGCCGTATCACCTCTACCACCGGCAGCTCGTCTATCGCTATCCGCTTGGTCCATCGGTAGGTGTAGAGGTCCCATCCCACGGCCACAAGGATGGTGAGCAGCAGGAAGGCCAGTTCGATGTAGTTGCGTAGCTGCTGAGATGGGTCTTCTTGCCCCACTGCGTAGGTGAATCCCCATACCAGAAGGAGAGCCATGAGGGTGCCGCCTCCGTAGATAGACCACCACTGGAAGCGCTGCAACCGCTTCAGGCTTCGTCCCGTAGCCCCTTTGTAGCGTTCCACTAAGCGGGCTATCTGCTTCTCATCGGTCATCGGCTCCCTTTGCAGCTGTTTGTCCAGTCTGTTCCACGATTTCTTCAGTTCGTCCAGTTCCATATCTTATTCTTCTTTATTCATTTTTCTCAGTTTCTCCTTGATGCGGTTCAGGCGGGTGGCCACGTTGGTCACCGTCAGACCGGTGATTTCGGCAATCTCCTCGTAGCTCTTCTCTTCCAAGTAAAGCAGGGTGATGGACTTGTCCAGCTCGCCCAGCCGGTTGATCATGCGGTAGAGCTGTCGCAGCATGGCCTCGGTCTCGTCCTCCTCCTCGCTGCGGTCGGCCTCCTGCGTCAGCGTCACTATCTCGGGGATGTTCTTCTCCTTGCGGATGAAGCTGATGCAGGTATTCAGCGCGATGCGATAGACCCACGTCGACATCTTGCACTCGTGCCTGAACTTGGGGAATGCTTTCCACAGGTTGAGCACCACGTCCTGATAGAGGTCGTTCAGGGTAGCGCGGGGCGTGGTGTACAGGTAGCACACCTTGTAGATGACACGCTCGTATGCACGCACCATGTCGAGGAACTCTTGTTCTGCATTCTCCATCTTCGTTCTTTTCTCTTTATTTCTTCAAATTTTTGAATTTACTTCAATTGATTGTGTGTTACAATTACTTACCTCATTCATTGAATTAAACCCATATTTTGATTGCTTTTTGTACTGTCAGTCGCGGCGGTCGGCGGAAAATCACAGACTGCCTGCCAGAAATTTCCGCATCTGTTCCACCGCCATGCCTCGCCGGCGGGCATAGTCGTGCAGTTGGTCGTCGCCAATCTTCCCTACGGCGAAGTAGCGGGCTGCCGGATGGGCCAGCATCAGGCCGCTGACCGAGGCGTGGGGATACATGGCCCCGTTCTCCGTCAGGGTGATGCCTGCCTGCTTCATGTCCAGCAGGCTGTCCAGCAGGAAGTTGACCGACTGGTCGGGCAGTGACGGATAGCCCACGGCAGGCCGGATGCCTTGGAAGCGTTCCAGCAGCAGGTCGGGGATGGGGAGTGCCTCGTCGGGTGCATAGCCCCAGATGTGCTTGCGCACCTGCTCGTGCATCTTCTCGGTGGCGGCTTCGGCCAGGCGGTCGTTCAGCGTCTGTACCAGCAGGTGCTGGTAGGGGTCATCCCGATAGGGGGCTTCGCTCTCGGCAGCTACCGAGGAGGCAAACAGACCCACCCGGTCGCCGATGCCGGTAGAGAGCGGACGTACAAAGTCGCTCAGGCAGAGGTAGGGGCCACCCTCGGCCGACGGGGTCTGTTGGCGCAGCAAGGGGAAGAGCAGGCTCCTCTCCCGCTGGACGGGGGGCAATTCGCCGCTCGTCTCTGTATCGTCGTCGTCGTCGTCGGTAGCGAGCAGCAGGTTGTCTCCCTCGGCATTGGCGCGGCAGAGGCGGAAGAGGCAGCGCACGCGGGTCTCGTTCTCCATCCGTTCCAGCATCCGTCCGGCCTCCTTATAGAGCTGCATGGCTTCGGCGGCCTTGCTCCGCTCCTCCTCGGGAAAGGAGGCAAGCCACATGGCACGGCAGGCGTCACACCCGTGAATCTGCGCAATGCCTGCGTAGCGCGGCTGGAATCCCCAGGCGTGGAAGAAATAAATCCAGTTGATGTAGGGGACTACTTCGTGTATCTGATAGAAAACGTTTTTCAATTTAAAATTTAAAATTAATAATTTAAAATGGGTGGTTAGTCTTTGTTACTGACTATTACCCAATAACCGGACTTGTCAGATCCAATTCGCTGAATAACATGCAGTTCTAACCGATGCCTGTAGGGGCGCAATATTTTGCGCCCTGAACCCGCTTTCGTGTAGTTTGGGGCGGAAGATTTTAGCTACGCTCAAAACAATACTTATTATAATGTTTAGGTATAGTCCGCCCCTACATATATATATATGGTACGATTCCCGCTTATATAATGGTACGATTCCCGCTCAAAACGCTTTTAAATTTTTAATTTTAAATTTTAAATTAATGATTGAACCGTATCGCTTCTCCCCGATAGCTGTCGTCCACGTGGCCCTTGTCGTAAACCACGTGCCCGTTGGCAAAGGTCTTCTCCACGCTCCACTGGAAGGTGTGTCCCTCCAGCGGACTCCAGCCGCATTTGCTCTGGATGCAGTCGGTCGTCACGGTCCAGGGAGTATGGGGGCGCACCAGCACCAGATCGGCCTGATACCCTTCGCGGATATAGCCCCGTCGGTCGATGCGGTACAGCCGGGCCGGGTTGTGGCACATCTTCTCCACCAGTCGTTCGAGGGAGAGCACCCCTTCGTCCACCAGTTCCAGCATACTGACTAAGGAGAACTGTATCATCGGTATGCCTGAGGCCGCTTTCAGTGCACCGCCCTCCTTCTCGGTCAGCAGATGGGGGGCGTGGTCGGTGGCGATGGTGTCTATCAGGTTGCTGTTGATGGCCGCACGCAGGGCTTGGCGGTGGCTCTTCTTCTTGATGGCCGGGTTGCACTTGATGCGGGCACCCAATTTTGTATAGTCACTTTGGGTGAACAGCAGGTGAGGGATGCACACCTCGGCGGTAATCCGCTTGTCGGCCAGCGGCGCGTCGTTCAGCAGGTGCAGCTCCTGTTCGGTAGAGACGTGCAGCAGGTGCAGCCGGGCACCGCTCTCCCGTGCCAGCTCCACGGCCAGCGAGGAGCTGGCGTAGCAGGCCTCCGTGGTGCGTATGTTGGGGTGCCGCTTCACGGGGATGGCATCCTGATTGCCTCTGTACATCAGAATCATCTTCTGCACATTCTTTTGGATGATGGACTGGTCCTCGCAGTGGGCGGCTATCAGCAGGTCCGTGCCGTAGAAGATGCGCAGCAGGCTCTCCATCTGGTCCACCAGCATGTTGCCGGTGCTGGCACCCATAAAGAGTTTGATGCCGCACACCCGGCTTCGGTCGATGCGGGCAAAGTCGCGGTAGTTGTCGTTGGTGGCACCGAAGTAGCACGAGTGGTTCACGATGCACCGTTCGTCCAGCAGCGCCAGTTTCTCGTCCAGTGCCTCCAGGGTGGTGGTCTGCGGCAGGGTGTTCGGCATATCCATGATAGAGGTGACGCCTCCGGCGGCGGCAGCCCGGCTTTCGCTCAGTATGTCCGCTTTGTGCGTCAGTCCCGGGTCGCGGAAGTGTACGTGCTCGTCTATCACCCCCGGCAGCAGGTAGCAGCCGGTGGCATCGATGGTTTCATCACAGGGGGCGGAGAGCGGCTTGCCGTCGGTCAGCACCTCGGCAATGCGTCCCTCTTCTATCACGAGGGAGCCTTGCACGGTTCTGCCCTCGTTCACGATGGTTGCGTTATGGAGTAAAGTTCTCATTATAGAGTTTTTGTTGTTGTTATCATCTCAAGTTTCGGTTTTACATCAGCAGACTGATAAAATGGCCGTTATACCTGTAGGGGCGCAACATTTTGCGCCCTGAACCCGTTGTCGTATGGCTTTGGGCGGAAAATGTTCCGCCCCTACAAGTAGCCCATCACTTGTAGCTCGTAGCTTGTAGCTCGTAGCTAAAAAATCACCTTCCCAAAAGCTGGTCCCATTTCAGCCGGATGACTCCGAATACGGCTTCGCCGAAGATGCTGCTGTTCATCTTCGAGGTACCCAGTTCCCGGTTGATGAAGATGACCGGTACCTCGCGGATGCAGAAGCCGTTCCGGTAGGCCGTGAACTTCATCTCTATCTGGAAGGCGTAGCCCTTGAAGCGGATGGCATCCAGCCGGATGGTCTCCAGCACCCGTCGGCGGTAGCATACGAAGCCCGCCGTGGTGTCGTGGATGGGCAGTCCCGTGATGAGGCGTACATACTTCGAGGCGAAGTACGACATCAGCACCCGTCCCATCGGCCAGTTCACCACATTCACCCCGCTGACGTAGCGCGACCCGATGGCCACATCCGCCCCCTCCTGGCTACAGGCCTTGTAGAGGCGTGGCAGGTCTTGCGGGTTGTGGCTGAAGTCGGCATCCATCTCGAAGATGTATTCGTAGCCGTGCTGCAAGGCCCATCGGAATCCGGCGATGTAGGCGGTACCCAGTCCCAGCTTCCCTTCTCGTTCCACCAGAAAGAGGCGGTCGGCAAACTCCTGCTGCAACGTCTTCACGATGGCAGCGGTTCCGTCCGGCGAGCCGTCCTCGATGACCAGGATGTGAAACCCGTGCTCCAGTGCAAACACGGCCCGGATGATGTTTTCGATATTCTCCCGTTCGTTGTAGGTGGGGATGATGACTATGCTGTCTGATGTCTGCATACCATTATATATTATAGTGTTTTGCAAATGTATACATATTCTGCGAGATAATGAACAAATCCAAAGGTTAATTTACGTTTCAGGTCTGTTCTCCCTTTCTGTTCATGCATTCCGTTTGCGATGATTGTGCCGGCGCGCGGGGTGGGCGGAAGATGTTCCGCCCCTACAGATAACTCGTAGCTCGTAACTAAAAAACAACTCGTAGCTCGTAGCTTGTAGCTTGTAGCTAATCTGTAAACTATTTTCAAAATTCTCAAATCGTGCAAAATTCTAAAAATCCGGTTTTGTAACTCATTGAAAATGAATGTATTAGATAGGCCAACATTCAGTCGTATTCTGAATGTGTTTCATGATACGACTGAATGGCATTCAGAATACGACTGAATGTATTTCATGATACGACTGAATGTAGCACCCTATAAACCCTATGCTTTTACCCACCTGATTTGTCCGCATTTTTCTGCGTTTAGAACAGCTTTTTTAAGTCCATGTTGAAGAAGTCGTGTGCAGAAATGCCGCCATCGCCCACAATAAACGAGGTGGTGGGATTGAACAGTTCCTTGAATCGCTCCAAGCCATCGGTGCGTTTTTCCGCATTGCTTTTGATTTCTATGGCAACTGTAGACTTGTTCTTGCGGAGAATGAAATCTACTTCGTCATTGCGTTCCCGCCAGTAGAATAGCTCAAAACGACGAATGAATGCTTGACTTACGAGATAGGCACCGATTCCGGATTCAAAGATACGTCCCCATGCTTTGCGGTCAGTAATGGCTTGCTCAAAAGTCAGGCCATTGTATATCATTTTAAGAGCGTTGTTGTACACCTGCAATTTAGGAATACTTGCTTTACGCCTGGCCTGAACCATGCTATATTTCTGTAAACCGCACAACATGCCGCTTTCGCTGAGCAGATTGATATATCCGGCAAGAGTGGCTGTATTTCCTGCATCTTGTAGCGAGCCGAGCATCTTGTTGAGGGATAGCAATTCTCCGGAATAGGCCGCGCCCAGTTCAAATGTCTGTTTCAGCAATGCCGGTTTGCTGATAGGTGTATCCATCAGGATGTCCTTATTGATGGTAGCCTCTATGATGGCAGACTGGATATAGTGCTGAAAACGTTCCTCGTCGTCGATGAGGGAAGCAGCACCCGGGTAACCGCCGAAGAAAATGTACTGTTCAAGCGACAAACCGAAGGCTTCGTTCATTTCCGTATAGCTCCAATGGCTCATCCGTATTTCCTCAAATCGTCCGGCTAAAGATTCAGACAATCCTTTTTCGAGTAAGACACGGCTACTGCCGAGTAGCAGCACTTTGATAGGAATGTCGTTAAAAGAGTCGCTGTCCCATTCCTTTTTCACAGCCTCACTCCAATTGGCGATTTTTTGAATCTCGTCTATGACGAGGATTACGCTTTCCCAACCGTTATTTTTCTTCAGACTACGTACAGCAGACCAGCAATCCGAAATCCATGCACCATTTGTGGCAGGGACATTGTCAGCTGAGTAGAACTGGAATGGGGCGTCCAAATCCTTCAATACTTGCTTTACAACGGTCGATTTGCCAATTTGACGAGCTCCCATAACCACTTGAATGAACTTCCTGGGTTCTTCAAGTCTGCTCTTAATCAATTGATATTCTGCTCTTTTATACATGGTGTTACATTTTACGCAGTGGATTGCGTATTTTTACGCACTGCAAAGATAATAACTTATTCTTTAATTATGCACAAGGCAAAAGGAATGTTTTCCTATACGTATCGTACACTTCCTCGCCGCAGGTTCGATTGAATGTGCATCGCACACCTGTAGGGACGGGACCTATGTGTCCGCCCTGAATTTCGTTCGCAGTGCAATCTTTTGCGTGATACGTTTCGTGTGTTTTTGAGGCAGGCACACAGGTCTGCCCCTACGGGTATCGTACACTTCCCCGCCCCGGAAAAAAGCACCCGACTCCCCCTAAAAATGGAGTCTCAATTTCTTAAACTGCTAAAATACAGACGGTTAATCGTTTTCTTTTATTCTTTTTAGGCTCATTTAGATTCGTTTGGAGTCCTTAATAATTACTAAATCGCTAATATACAATTGCTTACAATGTAAATGTAACGTAGGAGTATGTATTTTGTAACATAAATGAAAGTGAATGTAACGCAGAGAAAAGCATTTGTATCACCTCGTAACCGCACCGATTGATTTTTCTGATACTTTTGCTGCTGTGAATTGTTCACTGCGACGGACACCGTGCGGCCTGCCCGTTCCGAGGGATGAACAACCGCCGGATAGGGACGGACGGACAGCCCGAAAGCAGAGGAACATGAAACAGCCGACAGGAATGAAATGGTATGAAATAGAAATATGAAATGAAATGGTATGAAATATAGATGAAGTATAACCTTTAATTAATGTATTACAATGAAGACATAGACAGAAACACAATGAACCCCGTTAAGGAAACAGACGCAGACAGGCTGTGCCTATTTCCTGCAAGCAAACGTAGAAAACAAATTTTTCTAATACCCAATTAATTAATTTACAATGTATGAAAAACATTAGTCTAAAAAAATGTATGTGGCTATTGTCATTCCTTATGATGATTCCTGTTTGGGTTTCTGCCCAAAATATTACTGTCAAAGGTACGGTGAAGGATGCCACAGGTGAAGGTATGCCGGGTGTGAACGTATTGCAGCAAGGCACTACCAATGGTATTATTACAGGTATAGATGGTGACTTTACGCTCAATGTCCCCTCAAACGCAAAATTGGTCTTCTCGTTTATCGGTTACGTTACGCAGACCGTATCCGTAAACGGACAGCGCGTACTCAATGTGACGATGAAGGAAGACAGCCAGGCACTGGATGAAGTAGTGGTAGTAGGTTACGGTACCATGAAGAAGAGTGACATCTCCGGTTCAGTGGTATCAGTAGACCGTGAAGCCATGATGAAGAAGGCTCCCACCAACATCGGTCAGGCCCTGCAAGGTGCTGCTGCCGGTGTGATTGTAACCCAGCAGGACGGTGCGCCCGATGCCAACTCGGCCATCCGCATCCGTGGTATCGGTACTGTCAATGGTTCGGCCGACCCGCTCTACGTAGTAGACGGTGTGCAGGTGGGTACCAATGCCAACTTCGTGAACCCCGCTGATATCGAGAGCATCGAGGTATTGAAGGATGCCTCCGCTACCGCCATCTACGGTTCTGCCGGTGCCAACGGTGTCATCATGATTACCACCAAGCACGGTGCCAAGGGTCGCAGCAATGTGACGGTGACTGCCGACTTCGGTATCCAGACGTTGGGCTGGAAGCTGAAGACGCTGGACATCGACACATTCGCAAGCACAGTTCGTGAAGCCAAGAGCAACGCCGGTCAGGGCTTATATAATAATGTATGGGCCGAGCAGTATGACGGCAAGCGCAACTACATCGACTGGCAGGACGAAATGACCCGCGTAGCCATCAAGCAGCAGTACGGCATTTCTGCACAGGGTGGTAACGAAAAGAGCCAGTACAACTTCTCTATCGGTTACCTGGACAACGACGGTCTGGTTGTCAACACCAACATGAACCGCTTGACGGCTCGCGCCAACGTGAAGTCGAAAATCACGAAGTACTTTGAATTTGGTGGTGACGTCAACTTCGTACACACCGAGAGCCACGGTTCGAACGCCGGCTTCAACAACAACGGCAACCTCTCCTCTCTGCGTGACTTCGCTTACATGACCCCGACGCTGGACTACGTATTGGATAATCAGGCCGGTGGCCAGTTGGTCAACGTCAACTTAGTGAACCCCAACGGTACCTACGGTACAGGCTATATGAACACGGCCGACGGTTGGGAAGGTAACACTTGCAACGCTTCCAACCCCTACGCATCGCAGATGGAAAGCAATAGCAAGAGTGTAACCGACCGTGTATTTGCCAGCGCATACGCCGAAGTGACTTTCATGAAGGGTCTCTCGCTGAAGTCCATCGGTTCGTACAGCTACTATGGCTCCAACAGCAACAGCTTCTCCGGTGGTCGCCAACGCTACAACATCATCAACGGAGAGTATGTGAATATACCGTACGATTCCAATGGTATGGATAACCGCTATGCGTTCGACTTGAGCAACAACAACAGCAACACGCTCTCTATCGAAACCTACCTCACTTACAACTTCAAGAACGACGTACACAACCTGACAGCCATGCTGGGTAATTCCGTCAGCAAGTCGTGGGGACAGTGGGTCAACGCCGGTGCCAAGGACTTCTGGTCGCCTGACAACCGCAACGTAGCCTTGACGAAGGATACCTCTACCAAGAGCGGTGGTGGTGCATTCAATGCCGATACCCGCATGATTTCTTACTTCGGTCGTCTGACTTACTCGCTCTTCGACCGCTATATCCTGACCGGTACGGTTCGTCGCGACGGTTCTTCTAATTTCGCAGCTTCCAACCGTTGGGGTACCTTCCCCTCTGCAGCCATCGCATGGCGTATCTCTGAAGAGGCCTTCATGAAGAATCAGGACGTGGTTTCCAACCTGAAGCTCCGTCTCGGTTGGGGTCAGACAGGTAATGCAGGTAGCTTGGCAGGAAAAGCCGTTTCTGCTTTAAAGTTTGATGATACCAAGTATAAGTTCTACAATCAGGGAGGTACCATGGGTAACTTCGGAGGCAATGGCAATATGACTACTGGTTTGTATGCTAACTTCGTGGATTCCAACTTGAAGTGGGAGACCAACGAACAGCTGAACATCGGTCTCGACTTCACGCTGCTGCAGGGCGACCTGAACGTTACTGTTGACTGGTTCAAACGTAATACAAAGGATTTGTTGATTTATCAACAGATGCGTTCTTCTACCGGTTTCTCTTCTGTATATACCAACAATGGTGAAATCGAGAATACCGGTTTCGAGTTCTCACTCAACTACAACAAGCGCCTGAACGACGACTGGACCATCGGTGTGACGCTGAACGGCTCAACCTTGAAGAACAAGGTAAAGAAGATTGGATATCCTCAATATGCTGAAAACGGATCCTCCACCAACGACGGTTCTAACGTAGGTGCCGTAGGTGCGGCTGCTGGCTTTAAGTGGGGCAACCACTCCATTACGAAGGAAGGCGAAGCTGTCGGTTCTTTCTATGGCTATCGTACGGATGGTATCATTCAGAACGAAACAGACTTGCAGAACTATTTGAGCAAGGTGAAACTGTCTGAAGGTACAGCAGCAGTCGGTGACTTCAAGTACAAAGATATGAATGGTGACGGTGTGCTGGATCAGAACGATATGGACATCTTGGGCAATGGTATTCCTAAGTTCAACTACGGTCTGAACCTGACGGCTTCCTACAAGAATTGGGACTTCAGCCTCTATACCTACGGCGTATTGGGTCAGAAGATTCTCTCTTACTCAGCCATGCGTCTGAGCACAGTATTCTCGTCAGACGACCAGACCTTCCCCAACATCCTGAAGGATAGCTACGACAAGGTGGCTCACGTAGCCAACGGCCAGGTAACCAATCCGGGTGCTACATTGCCTCGCCTGATGATGGTGGATACTGCTTACAACATGCGTTGTAGCGACGCTTGGGTGAAGAACGGTGACTTCCTCCGCATCAGCAACCTGCAGGTAGGCTACACCTTCCCGAAGAACTGGCTCCAGCCGCTGCACGTACAGAATGCCCGTGCTTACGTAGCTGTTCACAACCTTGCAACCATCTCTGGTTACAACAAGTATGGTGATCCCGAAGTGGGTCAGGGTAGCGTGCTCTTCTCTGGTTTGGATACCGGTCGTTTCCCGATGCCGCGCATCTATCAGCTGGGTCTGAGTGTAACCTTCTAATCAGCTTGTAATCAAAATCTATACGAAAAACTTCAAATTGATATATCTATATGAAAAATATAAAATTATTAGGTTTGGCAGGAATCGGGATGTTAGCATTGGGTATGACCTCATGCGATAACGACGAATTCCTGAATACCACGCAGTATGAAATTGTCGCAAGTACTGATGCGTTTATCAATAAGACGAATGCGAAAGCTACTTTGGATGGTGTTTATATTTTGATGCGTCCGGACTTTGATGGTAAACATGGTGGAGGTGGTGACTGGGGATTCAAACCCAACTTGTTTACCGGCTGCCATCCTACCATGGATACACAGGCTACGGGATGGGATAAGGACTGGAATGTACAGAAGTGGAATGCCAGTTCCACTGAGTTGTTGCAAGGATGGAAACATGCTTATGTGGCTGTAGGTCGTTCTAATGAGTTTATTTACAATTTGAGTAATGCTGATAAAAGCGGACTTTCTTCGGATTTGGTAGCAAAACTTGATGGAGAGGCTCATGCATTGCATGGTTTTTTCAGTCATTGGTTGGCAACGACATTCCGTAAAATTCCTTTGTTGGAAACAGGTGAAAACTATTTGAATACGCCTAATAAGTCCAATGACATTTCAGATGAAGAATTGTGGGATAAGATTATTGAGGATTTCCAAATTGCTGCTAATGAATTGGATTGGACTCCGTTGGATAACGAATATGGTCGTGCTACAAAGGGTATGGCATTGTCTTACTTAGCAGACTCTTACATGTGGAAGGCTTATCGTTGTCCTGATAAAGCCACTGAATGCTATAACGAGGCTAAGAAGGCTCTTAAGCAAGTTATTGATAGCAAGACGTACGAATTGAACAAGTCGTTCACCACGTTGTGGGACTGCGCCGGTGTTTGGGATAAGGAGTGCATCTGGGCTGAAATATTGGATGAAGGTGCCAATTGGGGATCTTGGGATTCTAATCTCCGTGCAGGAAGTATGTTTACTAAATATTATACAGCATGTCCTGAAAACGGAGGATGGGGCTCTCTGTTCCTCTCCTGGGAGTGGTACGCATCTTACGAGCATGGTGACAAACGTCGTGATGCATCCTGCTGTACAGGTGCTGTGCCCAATATGGATGAATTTGGAATTGAAAAGAGTGAATATGTTTATGGCTACAATGCATATTTGAAAGAAAATGTTGGTAAGGAAACCGCCTCTGCTACCAAGCAATTCCATTTCTTCAATGGTGAATGGGCACCCTCTATTTGGTCTACTAAGTTCTGGCGTAATGCAACGGCTGACTGGTCATCAGTATGGTCTCCGACCCAAATTTATTGGAAACGTTATTCCAATGTATTGATTGACTATGCTGAATGCTGTTTCCGTACAGGTGATATGTCAACTGGTTGGAAAATGTTGGATGAAGTTCGTAACCGTGCTTTCGGTAACTTGGAAGTTGGTAATGCTGCTAGTCTGACGAGCAAGTATCTGCCTCCTATCAACGGTTTGTTGCAAAGCTATGGCAGAGGGTCATTGGAGAGTTATCCTCTTCCATTTAATACGGAAACTGTTCAAGTTCCCAGTGCAGAGGCCTATTATACAGCGCTGGCTGCTTCTGGCCCAACTTGGTTCGCCGATGCAGATCGTAAGCCCTTTAAATCTCCGGCTTGGTTGGTTGCTGTCAACATGGAGCGTCGTAAGGAGTTCAATACCGAATGGTGCTTGCGTCCGGATATGCAACGTTCTGGATTTATGGCAGAACATATTGAAATCAATTATCCTAAGCGTAATACAGATGTAACAGTAGATGAAGATGGTTACGGTCCTATGAAGGTATTCCCATGGACGAATCGTGATTTTGAATATAGCGATGCCAAGATGGATATGCCTATTCCGCAGGATGAGTTGATTAAGAATCCGCTCTGCGTTCAGAACGAGGCTTACAGATAATAATTTTTCGGGAGGGTGTTTCAAGTATCATTTTGAGAGCATTATTTATATAAAAATGATTTTCTGATTTTGTTATTTGATACACCCTCCTATGATTAATATTTCATAGTATTATGAAGGCACATTTGTATTTAGGGGCATTGGCTCTTCTTATCGGAGGGTCATGTAGTAATGAAACAGTCTTGGAAGTTGTGGATCGTGAAGCATCTACACGCACGGTCGTGATATCTGGTTCTAATCCTAATCTTATTGATGATTGGGAGAATACTTCTTCTATAATGTTAAATAGCGGAACGAGTGTCACTGCTCCATGGGTCAGTGGTACCTCTTCATCTTTACCTTATAATTTCAGATATGACATTAAGAAAGAAGATGGTTGGAAAATGGTATTTCATACTTTTAAGGGAGTAGGTGAAGATCTTAAGAAAAACTACATGTTGCTTTATAATCAATTTACAGGTGTAGTAAAGGTCTTTTATTACTATGAAGGTGGACAAGTACAGCAAGGTACGCAATGGATGGTTGCTACTTCTAATGGCATTAAAGTTCATTTTTTGGATGCTCCAGAATATTTCTCATATCCTTCTTCAACATCTGCTCCCAATAATCAGATTCAGATTTCTAATGAATCATCAAGCCCTTTAACAGGTTTGCAGGTTGGATGGAATGGATTCGCATTTGAGGTTCCTTATTCAACAGACTATGCATCTCAGGAGTTAACAATTGGTGCTTACTCTCGCTTGGGAGCAAATTTGACTATGACTGGTACAAGCGAATTAACATCAGATGGTACAGTTTCATCTATAACTACTTCGAAGAGCAACCCGAACTGGACAGAAGGAGTTGCGAAATTGGCTGGCCCTGTCGCAGAAACTTGGGTGAAGAAGTTACCTAATTTGGTTAATTTAGGCTCTTCCATATCAAGCTTGATTTCAAACATACCAACATCAGGCTTTAATAATGCCATAAAGAATGGCTTGAATAAAATTTTTGGTAAAACTACGACAACAACAACAAATTCTGACGTTCATTTAACGACTTTTGGTAAAATTAAACTGGGTGGACAAATTAGTGCTACGCTTACATCAGGAATCCCATCCTTATCGTTCAATCTCTATCAAGCCATGAACGCAACTACTACGGGAACTAATTCAACGTTAGTTACTCCTTCTATATCAACAACTGGTCATTATTTGGGTTTGTGGGGATTAACGTCCGCTCCGAGTGTTACTCGTGCGCGTTCACAAAGTGCTACAATTTTAAGTTCTAATTCTACTTCTGTCACCGTTGGAACGTATTATCCATCAATGTATTCTACTGTAAATACGGTAGTTAATCCTGATGTTTCGTCGTATTTGACTTCTAGTAGTTATGATGTGGAATATTTGGTTTGCAGTAAGTCCTCTGGAAATGCGTATAAAGCTGATGTGACTGAAATATATGATGGTTATGGGTCGGACTTATTGTATTCAGATGATTATCTAATCTTGCGTAAAGCTGCTCCAGGACGTATGATTCAGGTTCGGTATAATGAACCACAATTTGGCTCCTTTATCTATGATTGGGGGACTGCTACAGGCAATGGTCGTTTGTTGGCTTTGATTACTTACCATTTCACTTTTAATTATAATGGTAAGACAACTCAAGTTGATCAGTCTCGTGTTTACGAAGTAGGGAATTATGTTATTTCAGATGCAGATTTTAATCCTGATGCTATCAATCAAAGTGGATCTACAAAGGTCTTGAATGCATCCAATTCGACTTTATTGGCTCCGTGATATGTTATTACATTCAGCCTATTCTCTGCAAGAAAAGAATGGACAACTATGTATCATTTCATGATTGTAAATATACCGATAGGGTTAGTTTTTTAAGGTAGTTTGAAGGTCGTATGTAGAGATATCCTCTCTCATGCGGCCTTCTCTATTCATCTTTTGTTTCTGTATGCTATTTAGACTTTCTTAACGCTCTATATTTTTTTTTGATTTTTCTGCCTATTTTTGTCTCATTATCAAGCAGATATAGGCTCGATGACAACGAACACATTTATTCATCATTAAACAACTCAGAAACATGAAAACTTGTAGACTCTTTGACTGGAAACACCTTTGGGTGCTGTTGCTCATCTCACTTTTTGCCGTTTCGTGCGTCGACGATTATTACGACGGACTTTTTGAAGGAAACAAGAAGAAGCTGGAGGAACTGCTGAATAACAGTCAGTATGCTGTAGAGAGGATTGACATCAGATGCTATGTGGATGATGCTTATACGCAAATATCAGTAGACAGAAATGCCGTCCAGTTGGCTGAGCATTTTTACCGTAAAGTCACCTTGCCGCCAATGCCCAAGTCGAGTGTAGCGGTAGCGATACCGAGAGCTTGAAATATGCGGTTCATTGTCGGCAGGGTGATGACGCTCCACCTCCTTTGAAGTTTTCTTCTGCAGCGGTATCAGATTGTCCCACAGATTGCACAGATGTAGATTCAATTTAAAATTAATAATTTAAAATTTAAAGTGACACTACTGGCGACTTGTAACTCGTAGTTTGTAGCTTGCAAAGCAGACTCCTCCGTCCTCACCGCAGGAGCGTTAAACGTAGAGGGGTACGGAGTAGCTCCGTAGGTGCAGACGGTGTATTTTCTTTTGGTTAGGGCGCAAGATGTTGCGCCCCTACTGGTAGCTTGTAGCTCGTAACTTGTAGCTTACAAGAAAAGCAAAAGAAAAGTGACACACCCCGCAGGAAAAAGCGGGAAACTATTTGTTAAGTATCGGAAAAGACTTATTTTTGCAATTGAAACAGTTTAATTGAGTAGGGTATGGCACGATTCATCAATCCGTTTACCGATATCGGCTTCAAGCGCATCTTCGGACAGGAGCTCTCCAAGCCGCTGCTGATTGATTTCCTCAACTGCCTGTTGGCAGGCGAGCGGGTGATTACCGACATCACCTTCATGGACAAGGAGCTGCCGGCCGAGTTCGAAGCCGACCGTTCGCTGATTTACGACATCTTCTGCAAGACCGCGGACGGCGAACAGATTATCGTGGAGATGCAGAACCGCGAGCAGCCTTTCTTCAAGAAACGCAGCATCTACTACACAGCCGAGGCAATAGCACGGCAGGGGGAGCGCGGCGTTGAGTGGAAGTACGGCATCCGGGCGGTCTACTTCGTGGGCTTCCTGAACTTCCGTCTTCCGGACATCGGCAGCGAGTTCCGCACGGATGTGGCCCTGATGGACATGAAGTCGAAGGAGCCCTTCTCGGGCGACATGCGGATGATTTTCCTCCAGCTGCCTTACTTCGAGAAGGACGCGGATGCGTGTGAGAATGATTTTGAACGTTGGATATATGTATTGAAGCACATGGAAGCATTGAACAAACTGCCTTGGGTGGCAAAGAACCCGATATTCAGACGACTGGCCGAGATAGGTGAGGTGAGTGCGCTGAGCAAGGAGGAGCGCATCCAGTACGATGCCTACATCCGCATCTTCCGTGATAACCTCTATGCCATGGAGGGTGCCGAAGAAGTGGGGATGAGAAAAGGACTGGAAGCCGGTATGGAACAAGGATTGGCACGAGGTAGGGCAGAAGGTCGTGCCCAAGGTCGTGCAGAAGGTCGTGCGGAAGGTCGTGCAGAAGGTCGTGCGGAAGGTCGTGCGGAAGGTCGTGCAGAAGGCGAAACGGCTAAGGCAATGAATATTGCGAAAAAAATGAAATTGGATGGTCTGCCTTTGGAAATCATCCGAAATTATACCGGCTTGTCAGCCGATGAAATCAATGCACTCAATTGATGCCTTCTTCTGCACCGGTATAAGATTGTCCCACAGATTGCACAGATGACACAGATTGCTAAAAGTGAGAGAACCCGCACGCGAAGCATCATCACAAACGGCATTCAGGGCGCAAGATGTTGCGCCCCTACTGGTAGCTCGTAACTCGTAGCTTGTAACTTACAAGAAAAGCAAAAGAAAAGTGATACCCTCCCGCAGGAAACCCATAGGGATGACATCCTTTTAAAATAAAAGGGGAAAGTGCTTGGCGGTTTATGAGAAATGTGTAATTTTGTAGTTGAAAACGTTAATTGGTTAATTATATGACTCCTACATTGTCTTTAGAGGCTATATACAAGATGCTTTCTACTCTGAGCGCAAGCAATAAAAAATGGTTGGCGGATCATCTGTATCAGGATCTTGAACAGCACAGCAATGAAGTAATGAATCGCCAAAAGGATGAACTTACTTTATCTTTTTCTAAAGGTTGGATGGAGATAAAAGATGCTTTGGAAAACAAAACAGAATTGCAGACTGCTGAAGATTTGTTGGAAGAATTAAATTCTCTGTAAAGAATGATTGTGCGTATTCGTGTTTCTACATACAATATCGTGGTGCATGAAGACTGGGTAGATGTCTACTTGATAACTATTTATGACAAATCGGAATACTCTTCTGTGAGTGAAGAGTATATCAATCAAATTATTCAGGAATTAGAATAAGCTTTGTCCCACAGATTGCACAGATGACACAGACATAGATTCAATTTAAAATTAATAATTTAAAATGGCGTTCGGGGCAGACAGGCTGGGTTAGGGCGCAAAATGTTGCACCCCTACTTGTAGCTCGTAACTTGTAGCTCGTAACTTAAAAAAGAAAAGTGACACACCCCGCAGGAAAAAGATAGAAACTATTTGTTAAGTATCGGAAAAGGCTTATTTTTGCATGTGAAACAGTTTAA
>JBJEHI010000076.1:0-44249 GCA_051875915.1 Bacteroides sp. | reverse complement strand
GAAGATAGGCTACAACAACGTCTTCGGCTACTATATAGAGGTGCGCAACGCCCATAAGGACAAGGTACCTTCCGGGTGGATACGCAAGCAGACACTGGCTCAGGCCGAGCGTTACATCACCCACGAGCTGAAGGAGTATGAAGAGAAGATTTTGGGTGCCGAAGACCGCATCCTCTCGTTAGAGTCGCGCCTCTATGCCGAGTTGGTGCAGGCCGTGGCCGAGTACATCCCCTCCATCCAGTTAGATGCCGTTCAGGTGGCGCAGCTCGATGTGTTCCATTCGCTGGCTCAGGCCGCCTTAGAGGGTGGCTACGTTCGTCCAGAGGTCATCGACGACTGCCGTCTTGACATCCGTCAGGGGCGTCACCCCGTCATCGAGCGCCAGCTCCCCGTGGGCGAGAAATACGTTCCCAACGACCTCCTGCTTGATACCGATACCCAACAGATAGTCATCATCACCGGTCCCAACATGGCCGGAAAGTCCGCCTTGTTGCGTCAGACGGCCCTCATCACGCTGCTGGCCCAGACGGGCAGCTTCGTCCCTGCCGAGCGTGCCCACATCGGTGTGGTGGACAAGGTGTTTACCCGCGTTGGTGCCAGCGACAACATCTCCGTGGGCGAGTCCACCTTCATGGTAGAGATGAACGAGGCGGCCAGCATCCTCAACAACCTCTCGCCGCGCAGCTTAGTGCTGTTCGACGAGCTGGGACGCGGCACCTCCACCTACGACGGTATCTCCATTGCCTGGGCTATTGTAGAGCACATCCACAACCATCCCCGCGCCCGTGCCCGCACGCTGTTCGCCACCCACTACCACGAGCTGAACGACATGGAGCCTCTCTTCCCCCGCATCCGCAACTACAACGTCAGTGTGCGCGAGGCTCAGGGACACATCGTCTTCCTGCGTAGGTTAGAGCGTGGTGGCAGCCAGCACTCGTTTGGCATCCATGTGGCACAGCTGGCCGGTATGCCCCGTTCCATCGTGCGTCGTGCCGGCGAGATTCTGCATCGGTTGGAGACCGAGCATCGTCCGGACACCTTGCCCGCTGCTGCGCCTTCGGCTTCCGCCCAGGGTGTGCAGCTCAGCTTCTATCAGTTAGATGATCCCGTGCTTTCGCAGGTGCGCGACCAGTTGCTCCACCTCGATGTGGACAACCTCACGCCCCTGCAGGCCCTCAACAAGCTGAACGATATCAAGAAGCTGCTGTTTTGAATTTAGTTACGAGTTACGAGCTACAAGCTACAAGTTACGAGCTACAAGCTACAAATGACGTGTAGGGACGGAACACATCATTTTAAATTGTTAATTATTAATTTTAAATTAAATACCGTATGAAGTCTTTTCTTTTGCTCCTCCTCTGCGCCTGTAGCCTGCTTGCAGGCCATGCACAACCGTCGGTCACCGTCAGTGCCGATGCCGATGTCGATTTCGACACTTGGTTCCTGCCCCGTTCCCTGCGCATCGACTTTGCCCTGAGCGGCAATGCCCGTGGTCAGCAGGCTGCCATCCGCACCCTGCGCGACGAGCCCGTGTGGGCCGGTCCGCGCCGTCACCTCATCGACCCCTTCGGCTACGGAGGCTACTATGTGCAGGTGTTCGACAAAACGGGCACCCGTTTGCTCTACTCCCGCGGGTTCAACACCCTGTTCGAAGAGTGGCTCACCACCGCCCAGGCCCGTAGCGAGACCCAGTCGTGGGACAACAGCATCAGCGTGCCCTATCCGCGCGACACCGTTATCGTCCAGCTCTCCGCCCGCAGTCGGGCCGATATGCAGTTCCACCCCCTGCTCCGGCAGACGGTGGCTCCTGCCAGCATCTTCATCGACCGCACCCCGCTGCAACCCCATCCCGTCACCGTGCTGCAAGAGAATGGGCCTGCCGACCGCTGCGTTGACCTTGTCTTTCTGGCCGAGGGCTACACCGCCGCCCAGCAGGAGCAGTTTGTCAACGATGCCCGCCGCTTCATGGAGGCACTCTTCAGCACACCTCCCTTCGACCAATGCCGCTCGCTGTGGAATGTCCGTGCCGTGGGAACCATCTCCCGCGAGGAGGGTACCAGCTCATGCGGACAGGGCATCTATCGTCATACCGCGCTCGGAGCCGGCTACTATACCTTCGGTGTAGACCGCTATCTCACCACGCCACGCTACAACCTCATTCGCGATGCCGTGTGGAATGTGCCCTGCGATGCCATCTTCATCCTTATCAATGCCGACACCTACGGCGGTGGAGGCATGTACAACCACTACGCCTGCGGCACCGCGCACAACGACCGCACCCCAGTGGTCTTCACCCACGAGTTCGGCCACAGTTTTGCCGGACTGGCCGACGAGTACTTCACTTCCGCCGTAGCCTACGAAGACTTCTACAACCTGGCCTTCGAGCCGTGGGAACCCAACATCACCACGCTGGTGCACTTTGCCTCCAAGTGGGCCGACCTTCTGCCTCCTTCCACGCCCGTGCCTACCCCACTCGCGCCCGATGCGCCTCAAGTGATAGGCGTCTACGAGGGAGGCGGTTACTTAGCTCATGGCATCTACCGCCCCATGGATCACTGCATGATGCGCGACTATGCCCCCTTCTGCCCCGCCTGTTCGCGAGCCATCCTGCGCATGGTGCGCTACTATGCCGACCTGCCTCTTTAGCCGAAGCAGATGCCCATCCGCCTGCCCTGAACCACCAGGTCGTTGTCCTCCGTCACCGCTTTCAGCCGTCCTGCTACCTCGGCCAGCGGTACGGAGGTCATCTCGCTGCCCCTTAGTGCCACCATGCGTCCGGTCTCTCCGCGGGCGACCAGCTCCGTGGCGTGTCCTCCCATGCGCGTGGCCAGGTTGCGGTCGTAGGGTGTAGGCGCACCGCCCCGCTGTATGTAGCCCAGCACCGTTTCGCGTGTTTCGATGCCCGTTTCGTACTCAATCTCCTGTGCTATGTACTCTGCCGCCCGCTTGCGCCCGTCCGTGCGTATGCCCTCGGCCACCACCACGATGCTGTAGGGTTTTCCCCGTTTCAGCCGTTGCAGTATAGTGTCGCCTATGCGGTGTATGTCATACCCAATCTCCGGTATCAGTATCACGTCGCCGCCGCCGGCCATGCCCGCGTGCAGGGCTATCCAGCCCGCCTTGTGGCCCATCACCTCTATCACCATCACCCGCTTGTGTGCGCTGGCCGTACTGTGCAGGCGGTCTATGGCATCGGTGGCAATGCTCACGGCCGAGTCGAAGCCGAAGCAGTAGTCCGTCCCCCAGATGTCGTTGTCAATGGTTTTGGGCACCGACACGATGTTCAGCCCCATTTCGGCCAGCCGGGCAGCCGTCTTCTGCGTGCCGTTGCCGCCTATGCACACCAGGCAGTCCAGCCCCAGTTCCTCTACGTTGCGGGCTATCAGGGCAGGTTTGTCCACATCCGTCACCACCCCGCCTCGTTTGAAAGGTTTTTCGCGCGACGTACCCAGTATTGTGCCTCCCATGCTCAGCAGTCCGGACAGCGATTCGTCCGTCACCTGTTCCACCTCCTTGGTCAGCAGCCCCTGAAAGCCGCTATGTATGCCCGTCACCTCCATGCCGTAGTGATGGATGGCTGTTTTGCACACGCCGCGTATCGTGGCGTTGATGCCGGGGCAGTCACCGCCCGCAGTCAAAATACCGATTCTCATATTCCTGTTTCTTTTAGCTTACAATATTTCATTCTTGTTAACTTTCTGTTGTACGTCAGGCACGTATCCGTTGCAGCAGGGTTGTGGGGACAGAAGAGTCTCTTTTGTTCCAAACCGACTGCAGATATGCTTAAATCGCGGTAAAGATAGAAAAAAAAGAGAAAAAGAGAGAGATTGCCGATAAATAAGATTACTTTTGCGCACATAAATAAACGCTGACTAAGAAAGATGAATATCACAAGGTTTCTGAACAAGGTATATTTTGCACCGCGACTTAAAGAAATAGAACAATACACCGACCATGCCGGTGGGCTGCAGCAACGTGTGTTGCAACGGTTGACGTCAATGGCGGCCCGGACCGAATGGGGGCGAGCCCATCACTACGCCGACATCCATACATACGAGGACTTCAAACGCAATGTCCCAATCCAGACGTATGAGGAGGTGAAACCCTATATCCTTCGTCTGCGTGCCGGTGAGCAGAACTTGCTGTGGCCTACTGAAATCCGTTGGTTTGCCAAATCGTCGGGAACGACCAATGACAAGAGTAAATTCCTGCCCGTCAGCCGCGAGTCATTGAAGGACACGCACTATCGGGGCGGACAAGATGCCGTTGCCATCTACTTGGGACAGAATCCCAATAGCCGTCTTTTCTCGGGAAAAGCGTTGATATTGGGTGGCAGTCATGCGCCGAATCTGAACACGAACCATAGCTTGGTGGGAGACCTTTCGGCTATTCTGATTGAAAATATCAATCCGTTGGTCAATCTGGTACGTGTACCTTGCAAGCGGACGGCCTTGATGGAACACTTTGAGCCGAAGATAGAGGCAATAGCCAACGAGACCCTTCAGGCCGATGTCACCAACCTGAGCGGTGTCCCTTCGTGGATGCTGGTGCTTATCAAGCAACTGCTGGAGAAGAGCGGCAAGCAGGGGCTGGAAGAGGTGTGGCCCCACTTGGAGGTCTTCTTCCACGGGGGAGTGGCTTTCACCCCTTACCGCGAGCAGTACAAGCAGATTATCCGCAGCAGTGGGATGCACTATATCGAGACCTACAATGCCAGCGAAGGCTATTTCGGCACACAGAACGACCCGAACGATCCGGCCATGTTGCTGATGATAGATTACGGCATTTTCTACGAGTTCATTCCTTTAGAGGATGTGGGGAAAGACCATCCGCATGTATGCAGCCTGACCGAGGTTGAATTAGGCAAGAATTACGCCATGGTCATCTCCACCTCTGCGGGTTTGTGGCGATACATGATTGGCGATACGGTGAAGTTCACCCGCCGTGACCCATACAAGTTTATCATCACAGGGCGTACCAAGCACTTTATCAATGCGTTCGGTGAAGAGCTGATAGTAGACAATGCCGAGAAGGGGCTGGCCAAGGCGTGTGCCGAGACCGGTGCCCAGGTGACGGACTACTCTGCTGCACCTGTCTTTATGGATGCCAATGCCAAATGCCGTCACCAATGGCTGATTGAGTTTGCCCGGATGCCGGATGACCTGCAGAAGTTTGCCCGCATTCTGGACGAAACGTTGAAAGATGTCAATTCCGACTACGAGGCCAAGCGACAGAACGACCTGGCTTTGCAGCCGCTTGAGGTGATTGTGGCTCGTCGCAATCTGTTCCACGACTGGTTAGAGGGAAAGGGCAAGCTGGGTGGACAGCACAAGATTCCCCGGTTGAGCAATACACGCGAATACATTGAGGAGATGCTGAAGCTGAACGAGTGAGCCGCCGCTGCATCGGCTCTTGCTGTGCTACGTCAGAACCGGTATCCAAGTCCGAGCATCAGGTTCTGGGGATCCTTGAAGCTGCCCAGACGGTAGCCTGTATACAGATAGGCGCGACGGGTGACGAAGGTCTTCAGTGCCAGCGACTGGTAGAAACGTTTCTCCCCTTCGGGATTCAGCAGGTTATATCCCATCCCCACATTGACGGCAAACAGCGGTGCGGTCAGTTCTGCGTGTGCCGACACGCCCACTGCCAGCTGCTTGGCAAAAGGCGGACGGTTGAACTTGATTTCCTTCCCCGAACTGCCTTCCACCCAGTAGGAAGCTAATCCGCTGCCTTCGTCCCATTGCAGGTCGAGGGCCGAACCGACGGCTACATGGCTGTTCAACCGATACATAGGCGAGAACTGCACTCCGGCAACGCCAAACTTGCCAGGGCACACCTGTGGGTCGTCATATACGGACACGATGCGCTTCCGCCAGGCTCCGAATGCCGTGACGTCAACCATCCAGTCACCGCTGCCGGTGTCACCTTTCGCTCGCTCTGCCGAGGTCGTCAGCCCCTTCTCCTCAGTCGATAAGGAGTATGCCACCCCGATAGAAGCCCCGATGGCATTGACACCTGCGTTGGGGAACGAGGTATTCCCGTTCGAAAAGTGTGTGCCGTCTATGCCCACGCTGACCCTCCATCGGTTGAGCTGGTAGTGCAGTTTCACGCCCAATCCTATCAGGGCCGTCACGTCCGTGCTGACCGACGAGTTGTTGTCATTGTTGTCTTTCACATGATGCTCCCAGCCGAAGGCCGCTCCGAACTTCCATTCGTAGCCCAGCCATAGCCGCTGGTTGAGGTGGACGATGGGGGCACCCTGATAGACATAGAGGGAGAGGGGAGTCCCCAACAGCGAATGGGCAAAGAACGTATTCACTCCTACTCCGATGCCCTGATACAGGCCGGGGTAAAGCTGTCCCTCCTTGGATTGTGGGTGAAAACTGAACTCTGTTCTGAAGGTCCCCGACAGCATGTTCCTAATCCGCTTGTCCTGCTGATTATATCCTTCCAGAAAGCTGTTGGTTCCAGGTACCCATCCCATGGATGTCTCCCATCCGATGCGCCACATCGGCCTCAGACCTCCTGCAGGAGGAATGGAATCCCCTGCATAGAGGGCAATAGCACACAGGGCAGCGACGACGGCTCCCATCCCTCTCAGCCTATTCTGCATTCTTGACGGTGACTTCATAATCTACAGGTTCTATGGTTTCTGCTTCAAACCGGGTGGTATGCAACCGGCCGGAGGTGGGAGTCCGAAAGGTCATCTGGCCATGCAACACGGCCTTGGAGAAGTAGACATCGGTGACAATATCCACAGTACTGTTGGGAGGAACCTCTACATATTCCTCCTCCGACCACGATTTGGGGTGATAATAGAAGGATGTCTTCAACTGGATATCCTTGGCACGTCCCCATGTCCACTCACCCTCTGTATAGGTAGGCAGCGTCATGCAGACGTTCTGATAGTCTGCCCATTGCTCGGCCGGGGTCACGAGAACCACTCCCTGGAATCCCATATAAGGGTTTGTTGACTTTACCCGTTGGGTCTGTGACGTGTTGTTGGCAAACCTTGTCTTCTTGCTTTCCGTCTTATATCTGTCCGTCACCTCCAGGTGTTCATCGTACTCCATCCGTACCATCTCTAATGGTTTGCCCGCTTCGATGTTCAGCACCAGAAACTTGACCTCATAGTCGTATGACAGCCGGACGGTAACCTGCTGTGCGTCAGAGGTTGCGTTCTCAAGCGTATGCACCGTCAGCGAGTTAGGCTTCACTAAAATGGAGTAGGATAGCAGGACGGAGGTGTATCTGATTTCCGCCAAATCGGCAGGAGAGGCGAGCTTCGGATTCAGCTCCTCGCCGTCATGACCCAGATAAGTCAGATTTCTGTCGCCAAACAGATCAATGCTAATCTGTCTCAATCCTTTGGCGGGGAATGGGAAGTGATATTCACCTCCGTCTCCCTCTATGGCAACCTCTGTCACTGGCGGAATGTCCACCTTGTCCACAAACAAATCGCCGTTGCAGGCGGAAAGGAGGCAGACCGTGGCGCAGACGGACAGAAGTCGGAGTTGTAAAAAGAGAGTTCTCATTATACATTCGTCATTCGTTATTATTGCGAGGCAAAAGTATGCAGAGGCGGGGTCACCTCCAAAATGCAGCCGCTGATTTATGCTTTGTTGACTTATTTAAGGAATCGTTGTGGCGCGATGCCTTTTCCCATTCATTACCATCATTTCATGTGCGTCCAAAACTTCACGCACATGTCTCTCGCGCGCGCACGCGCGCGTGACAAGTTTTGTTTATCTGCCATCTGCCACACACATTCTGTTAATCTCCTTTATATAAAAGGATTAACGGCTAAAAAAGTGTGGCAGATATTTTGAGTTTTACAATCATTAACACAAAAATGGCCGTTTTTTGTGTTAAAGCGCCTTATTTTACCCTCGTTTTTGAGTGCTTTTTTGCACATTGTGGCAGATATCCACTGTTTTTTTATCAAAAAAGCACTTGTTTTGCTGCAACAATCAACGTTATCAAGACATACCACCGCAGATGTCGCACCTGTACAATAGGTATGGAACAGCTGTTATATAGGCCGTGGAACAACTGTTTCATCTATAGATAACAACTGTTTCATTAGGACTTAACAACTGTTTCATACTATGTTTACAGCTGTTCCATTAAAAGTTGTTGTCACCCGATTAAAAGTTGTCAGTCTGAATGTAGTTCTTATCCCGCACAAACTTTTTCAACATGAAGGTCAGGAAGTAAGGAAAGGTATAGAACTTGCCATTGAAGCCGATATTCTTACGTCCCAATTTGATGCCATATTTTATATCGGGATACTTGTCTTCTTTTAGTAGGTTGTTCAGTGATGCAGTGGCGTTATCATTAGCTTTTACTTCTACAGGAATGAGGGAATCTGCATCACGCACAAAGAAATCCATTTCAAGAGAAGGCTTGTCGCTACTGTAATAATAAAGACGATAGCCTTGCTTGACAAGCATATCTCCTACAATATTCTCATAAACGGCTCCCTTGTATGTGCCAAGATTCTTGTTGGCTCTCAAATCTTCTTGGGCTTCTTCATCGAGAGACGCAATCAACAGACCGGTATCCTTATAATAAATCTTATACAGTTTCGGATCATAGTTGCCTTTTAATGGGAGCTCCGGTTGGTTCAGACAATAACAGACATTGATGACTCCTGCATCGGCCAGCCATTCTACGCAACCTACATAATCTCTGTTGCGTGAATTCTTTGCAATCTTGGTAATTTGGAAGCGTTTGTTTTCTTTGGCCAAGAAAGTTGAGATGTGATTGTATACAGCTTTAACCTTTGCCTTGTCCAAGCCTTCTACATATTTGGTGATATCCTCTTCATAGTCTTTGAGCAATTGTTTCTGTATGCCTAATGTCCCACTGAAGTTTTTGTTCTTGATGTACGTGTTCACCACCTCGGGCATACCACCGATAGTGGCATAATCACGGAACAACCCGAAAAGCACATCCATCTGCAAATCAGCCAAAGGCTTTACTTGTAGCATGTGTTGGTAAAGGTCGTCAACAAACCCCTCATCGTATCCTTTCGCCCAAAGGAACTCCTCGAAATCCATGGAGTGCATTTCATAGTCTTCCTTATAGCCGACACTATTGGATTCAATCTCCCTGTAATTGATTCCCATCAATGAGCCGGAACAGATGACATCAAATCGTCCATCGAGCTTAAAGAACTTCAATGAAGTAGCACAGTTGGGACAGGCTTGCAGTTCATCAAAGAAGAAGATAGTTTCCCCCGGTATAAACTTCAGTTCAGGATTGAGTAATGAGATGTTTTTAAGGATTGCTTCAACTTCAAATCCATCTTCAAAGATATGCTGGTATTTGGTTTGCTCAACAAAATTAATTTGGATAACATGCTTATAATTCTGATATGCAAACCACTCAATGGAGCGAGTCTTTCCAATCTGACGGGCCCCCTTTACGACAAGAGGTTTCCTGTCGGGATTGTTCTTCCATGCTATCAAATAAGCATCTATCTTTCTTTTAAGCAATCTGTCCATGACTAAATCCTTTTGTTTCAACTGCAAATATAGCAGTTTTCACATAATCCGCACCATAAAACACCTGTTATTTCACATTTTCCGCCGATAAATTGCCTGCTATTTTCACATTATCCGTTTGCTTTGGGCTATAAAAATCACATTTCCCCGAGTATAATTGTACGAAACCCCGTGCTTGCAAGGCGCAGACACGGGGTTTATAAGACGTTGAACTTGTGCATCCAACGTCGTTTCGCATTAATGTATCACTGCATCAGGAAGGTGTTCATGGAGTGAGCCGCCAGCGATACCGACAGGTATCTGCCCTGTAGCTTCAGCGTCAGCGTTTGTGCCGCGTCGCCGAAGTTGCCCGCCATGACGGCCAGCTTGCCCTGTGTGGTACGCACTACCAGAACGGGCATCCGCGTCTCCTTCCGTTCAGGCGCATAGGCCAGCACATGGCATCCGGGGGCCATGACTTGCGAATAGTGCTTTACGGCGTAGTATTCGGGTGTATAGGTGAAGGTACGTGCCTGGCTGTCCACGTGAATCAGCGCATTCTGCTTCCATCCCCAGGCACTCTCTCCCTTGTCGGCCAGAATGCCGTTCCAGAAGTTATACTCCGAGCAGCCGTTCCCCAGATAGTGGTTCATCAGCTCAAAGGTGTGCTCGGCGGCAGGCCAGTCGAAGCTGCCCCAGCCACATTCACTCTCCGACGAGATGTACTCCCACTCGGGATGTTGTGCGCGGATGGCGGGCAATATCTCCCGTCCTTCCCATTGGAATCCCATGCCGCAGATGACCTCCCTCAGCCCTTCGTCGGCCAGGATGCTTTCCACGTGGTCCTTTCGGTTGGTGTTGAAGGTACCCAGGTAGAGCTTCACCTCAGGATGGAGTCGTTTCAGGGTAGGGGCCAGATACTCTTTGTTGAAGCGGATAGTGCCGGCTGCCGTCCAGGCACAGCCGGGGTAGGGCGTATAGCTGTAGGCTTCGTTCTGGTACATCACCATATCAATGGGGATGCCTTGCCCGGCGTATGCGTCAATGAAGCGGCAGAAGTAGTTGGCATAGGTCTGCAGGTAGCGCGGGTCCTGAATCATGAAGTCCGTGGTGGCTAACCGGCGGGGAAAAACACCGTCGCGTTCGCCGGTCAGCTTCATCTCGTCGGGGTCGGTCTGCGCGTCGCTGTTGCCATACAGCAGGTAGTTCATCTTCTCGGGCAGCCGGTTGTAGGGGCTGCTCAGCACGGGGTAGTCACCGTTGATTTTCATCCAGCTGGGCGGGCACCAGGGCGATATCCAGAAGGTCAGGTCCGGGTTGTACTTCTGTGCGGCGCGGATGTAGGGGATGACGGCCTGCTTGTCGCGCTCGATGTTGAAGTAGCGCAGTTCGAAGTCGCCCTCCACCTCGTCGCAGCTGTACCACGAGCGTGCATAGTCGTTGGCACCCAGTGAGATGCGTCCGCGGGTGAAGCGCAAGTCCCCTTGGGGGTCGAAGAAGTTGAAGAGAATCTCATCTTGTTCGTTGCGCGACAGCACGCTCAGCGCATCCCAGCACAGCTCGTTGAAGGTCGTTCCCCAGTGGCGGAACAGGGTGCCTTGCTCGGTGCCCTCCACCTCCAGCAGGGGCGTTTGCGGTGCCGATGCCAGCATCTTCACCTTCGTCTCCTTCCACACTTGGCCTTCGGTGCTGCTAATCCATCGCACGCTTTGGGCCTGAAGTACCGATGCCGCTGTCCACAGCATGGCGGTACAAAGCAATGATTTCGTTCGGTTCGTCATACGTCTGTTCAAATTTGGTTGCTACAAATATATTCGTTTTATTTTGTTTCCTCACAAAAGAAGTCAGAAAAAGGTATCAAGAAGGAGGGTTGAGGGAACTTATGTTCTCAGGCCGGAGAACTTATGTTAAATCGGCTTTTAACATAAGTTCGTGAGGCAAGTCACTTATGTTCCTTTTTATAGTTGGTCATGCCTCATAATGGAAAAATCTGCATCATTTGAGCCGAAAATGATGCAGATTCCAATAAGATGATGCAGATTTAGGTATCTGACTATACTAATCTATGCTAATTACATTAGTTGGTACAAACAATCTTTTATATTATTGTAATGTGAGTTCTGATGTAATGATTGATAGCAGTTCTTTCGTGAACTCGTCTGCTCCGTATGCATTCATGTGGGAGCCGTCCCTGAAATAGATGTCATGATGCACATATCGGGGACAGTTGGCGAAGTCATAAAAGGGTATGTGATACTCTTCACACAGCTCTTTGATGGGCCGATAAGTGGCTTCATCCATTCCGTACCATATCGGTGAGATGACAAAAATGAGTCTGCTTTCCTGGGTCATCTCAATCAGTTTTTGGAAGTATGTCAGTTTCAGTGGGTCGTAGTTGGGGCTTGTTTTTCTTTCTTGTCTCTGCCGATTGATTTTAAGGCTGTCCAGATTGCCCTTTAAGGGACGGAATCCCTTGACACCTACAGACTGCATGGGTATAAGGTTGTCGCTGACGATTTGTACGAACTTGGAGTTGTAGCGATAGAGGTTGGACATCATTTTATATTTTTCCATTGCATCTACAGATTCAAAAATTTCAGCTATGCCGTTTCTGTCATAATAGGCTCTCAGCCAGTTTAGGTACTTGTGATTGTCATCTCCTCCCAGTAAGTCAAATCCAGGGGTTATATCATATATGATATATTTAGGATGATACCTCTCCACAATCATCTTTAGGCGTCCGTAATGGAGGATAATCCCATTCCCATTTTGTCCGCAATTATAGCAGCTTGCTCCTGTTGAGTCGGTAAAAAGCGTGGGATTGTAGTGATGGATAGCTCTGGATGAACCGAATATCAGTATATCCTCGCAAGTCTGGTTACAGATATAGTTGTTTCGTTTGTTATCTCCCCCTTTGGCATTGGATATCAGATAGGGGAAAATCTGCCCGGCCAGTATGTCAATTATCCAGATACAGACGAACAGACACATTGCTTTACATAAGAACTTTTTCATGACTTTTAGAAATTGGCATAAATAAATTGTCCGGCATCCAGAACACCGGTCAGTAGAATCATTAGGACAATAGCCGTGTAGGACAGCCATCTGACATAGGAATGGCTGTTGTCGAATAGCCTGTATTTCGTGGGAAAATACTCATCGGTTACGTCCTTGATAATCAACATTCCGACAGAGGCTATGATGAACAGCGTATTTGACCTTTCCGGAAAGTAAAGGCTACCCCATGAGGAGGTATCGGATATCCTGCTCATCATGTGGAAGGCATCCGTGAGTGTAGGCATTCGGAAGATAATCCAGGCGAAATTTACCAATAAGAAGGTGATACAGATTTTGACAGTTTTCCCTATGACTCCATAAGGGCATTGCTGCTGGCGCAGCATTTTATCTATCACCTGGCAGACACCATGCCATACGCCCCAAATCACAAAGGTCCAGTTGGCACCGTGCCAGATGCCACTGACCAGAAATGTGATGAGGATGTTGGCATAGTTCCTGATTTTTGAGCATCGGCTACCGCCAAGAGGAATGTATATGTAATCCTTCAGCCATGTTGATAAGGAGATATGCCATCTGCGCCAGAAATCAGTGATGCTGTACGAGAAATAGGGACGATGAAAGTTCTCAGCCAAGTCGAAGCCCAATGTCTTCCCCGTTCCGATAGCCATTAATGAATAGCCAGCAAAATCGGCATAAATCTGCACGGTATATAGCAGGGAAGCTACCAAACAAGTGATGCCTGAATAATTTTCGTACAGAGGGAATACTGTATCTACATACAAGGCAACTCGGTCTGCCACAACTACTTTCATAAACATACCCCATAGCAGCAGTTTCATGCCTCGTACGGCCTTCTCATAGTCGAATGACTTGCGAGGTTGCCTGATTTGTGGCAACAAGGAGAAAGCTTTGTTGATGGGACCGGATACCAAGGAGGGGAAGAATGAAACGAACAGAGCGTAGTGCCAGAAGTTCTTTTCAGCTTGGATACGCCCATAATACACGTCCCACAAATAGCCCAAAGCCTGAAATGTGAAGAAGGAGATGCCTACGGGTATCGCCCAGTTGAGGCCTGGCAAGGCAAAGTGTATGTGAAAAATATCCAAGACACGGATGCAACTTTCGTTGATGAAGTTGTAATAATTGAAGGTGAGCAGAGGAAGCAGTGTAAGACACACACCGATGCTCAGCAGCGTGCCGGCGTTTTGATGCTTCTTTTGATAATCCGATATCCGTCTGGCAGACAGGTAAGTGATAAGAGTCACACCCAGCAATACCAGCGCATATGCTGCGCAGAACTGCATGTAGAGCAGGTAGCTGACAAGCAACAGATACACATTGCGCCAGAAGGAATGTTTGGCCGGAATGGCATAATAGAGCAGAAATAGAAACGGATAAACAAGAATGAAACTGAACGAGTTGAATACCATAGTGTTGAACTGATTTGATTGTTTTGTAAGGCAATCGACTATCAGTCCACAAACGCAAAAAGAAAAGCGTGATGCCCTTCTTACTCGCGTTTAGCACGGGGTGGCCTCGGAAATGGAACCCCGGTCATACCATAAGATTGCATCACGCAATATTGCGTGTACATCGCTTATTGGTATGAAAAAGGGCTACACAATACGAGCCACCCATCACATATTATTGTCGTGCTTTTTATTCCAATTGAGTTTCCGAGGCTCTTGGCTAAACGCGAAATAATAGCGAATGCTTGTTTTTTAAATCCACAATGTCTTTTAATAAGGTTTCCCTTATTTGGGGCAAAGATACGAACTTTATTGGACAAACAGGCTTTTACGGAGTAGAAATTTTGGGTGTTCCTCTTCTGATTTTTTCGGATTTTTGTCTGCCTGTTAACGAGGTGTGACCGTGGGCACGGATAGCCTCAAAGTTGTCGCAATCTTGAAAAAAATGAGAGATTGCGACAACTTTGCAGGTTGAAAAGTGTCGCAATCTAATAAAAAAAGGGAGTTCGCGACAACTTTGGGCGCACGACGCGGAGAAAAAGCCTTCTCTTCATTCTCTATAAAGGGTACATACAAAGGGTACATACAAAGGGAAAAGCGGATGAGAATAAAGGCTCCGTATTTGGATTTGTGCACGAGAAACCGTATGTTTGCATCCCATTTGCGATAGAATAGAAAGCTGGATATCCATTATAGTAACAATACGTATGGCTGAATACCGACTACTTGTGCTCGACCTGGACGGCACGCTGACCAACTCGAAAAAAGAGATTTCAACCCGCAACCTCGATACCTTGCTGCGTTTGCAGCAGACCGGCGTACGACTGGTATTGGCTTCGGGACGTCCCACGTATGGCATTGCACCGCTGGCCGAGAAGCTGCTGATGAAACGCTACGGCGGCTGTATCCTCTCGTACAACGGTGGCGAGATAATAGACTGGAGCAACGGACAGATGCTCTATAAGAACCTGTTGCCCGATGATGTGTTGCCTGTGCTGTATGCCACCGCCAACCGCTATGGACAGGCCATACTGACGTATGACGGAGCCTGTATCCTGACAGAGTGTCCCGATGACCCTTATGTGCAGAAGGAGGCCTTCCTCAACCGGATGGAGATACGGGCGGTGGATGACTTTCTGGAGGCGGCTCCACGTCCGCTGCCCAAGTGCCTGATTGTGGGAGATCCGGAACGGCTGATTGAGACCGAGGCCGAGTTGTCGTTGCGCCTGCAAGGACAGATTAGTGTCTATCGTTCGGAGCCTTACTTTCTGGAGCTGGTACCGCTGGGCATCGACAAGGCCCGCTCGCTGGCAGTGCTGCTGGATGAACTGGGACTGACGCGCGAGCAGATGGTATGTATGGGTGACGGATACAATGACCTTAGCATGATTGAGTTTGCCGGCATGGGAGTGGCCATGGCCAATGCGCAGGAACCGGTACGCAAGGCTGCCGACTACGTGACCCTGACGAACGATGAGGACGGGGTGGCTGTGGCGGTAGAAAAATTGTTCGCCCTGTAGCCTGCAGAGGACAAAACGGGGGAGAATACCTGAGAAAAAGCACGGAAGAGAGACTTTAATCCATTATAAATGCTTATTTTTGCACCACTTAAACAAATAACAACACTGTATTATGGAACAACAACTGATTATCTACAACACCTTAGATAGGCGGAAAGAACCCTTCAAACCGCTGCATGCACCGCACGTGGGCATGTATGTATGCGGACCGACGGTCTATGGCGATCCCCATCTGGGACATGCCCGCCCGGCCATTACCTTCGACCTGCTCTTCCGCTACCTGAAGCATCTGGGCTACAAGGTACGCTATGTGCGCAACATCACCGATGTGGGACATCTGGAGCACGATGCCGACGAGGGCGAGGACAAGATTGCCAAGAAGGCACGTCTGGAGCAGCTGGAACCGATGGAGGTGGCTCAGTACTATACCAACCGTTACCATCAGGCAATGGAGGCACTCAACGTATTGCCGCCCAGCATCGAACCTCATGCCAGCGGACACATCATTGAGCAGATTCAGCTGGTGAAGGAGATTCTGGACAACGGATATGCGTATGAAAGCGAGGGGTCGGTCTACTTTGATGTGAACAAATACAATCAGACGTATCACTATGGCAAGCTTTCGGGCCGCAACCTGGAGGACGTGCTGAACACGACCCGCGAGCTGGACGGACAGGACGAGAAGCACAATCCTGCCGACTTTGCCTTGTGGAAGCGGGCACAGCCCGAACATATCATGCGGTGGCCCTCGCCTTGGAGTGACGGATTCCCCGGCTGGCACTGCGAATGTACAGCGATGGGACGCAAGTATCTGGGGTCGCACTTCGACATCCACGGCGGAGGCATGGACTTGGTGTTCCCGCATCATGAATGCGAAATAGCCCAGTCGGTGGCCAGTCAAGGTGATGACATGGTACACTACTGGATGCACAACAACATGATTACCATTGAGGGACAAAAGATGGGCAAGAGTCTGGGCAACTTCATCACGCTGAACGAATTTTTCAGCGGTTCGCATGCAAAGCTGGCACAGGCATACGCACCGATGACCATTCGCTTCTTCATTCTGCAGGCACACTACCGCAGTACGGTGGACTTCAGCAACGAGGCATTGCAGGCGGCTGAGAAAGGGTTGGCCAGACTGATGGATGCCATCCACGGGCTGGAGAAGATAGTGCCGGCTGCCGCTTCGACGGTGGAGGTGGCTCCGCTGCGTGAAAAGTGCTACGAGGCGATGAATGATGACTTGAACTCGCCTATCGTCATCGCACACCTGTTTGACGGTGCCAAGATGGTGAACAACCTGCTGGCCGGCAACGATACCATCACGGCCGACGACCTGCAGGCGTTGAAAGACACCTTCCACCTTTTCTGTTTCGACATCCTGGGCTTGAAGGAGGACAACAGCTCGAACGCGGGGCGTGAAGAGGCCTTCGGCAAGGTAGTGGACATGTTGCTGGAGGAACGCGCCAAGGCCAAGGCCAATAAGGACTGGGCCACGAGCGACAAGATACGCAACGAACTGACCGCGCTGGGATTTGAAATCAAGGACGGCAAGAACGGCAGCGAGTGGAAGCTGAACCGATAAGGCTGGCAGCGCAAATTACTTTTCCTCGACCACAGAGGTCATGGGATAGCGGTTGCCGCGAACGCTCTTCAGGAAGGCTTTGGCTGCACCGAAGTTCAAGTACATATCCAATCGGATGGGCAAGTGATTCTTGTCATCGGATACAAAGAACGTGATGACCTCACGTTCTTTTCCTTTTTTATACTCCACAAACGAGAAGACCAGACAACGGTAGGTGGTATCGTTGTTGGCTTCTACATTCTCTTTGCCCCGATAGATGAGTGTCTGCTCTTCTACGCGACGCCCTGTAGCCATGGGGAAGAGAATCTTGTCTCCCACCTTATAGTCGGCAGGGTCGTACGAGCGAGCCTGTGCCAGGATGCTGAGCATGTCGAAAATGCAGCGGCTGTCTTCATACTCCATCTCCTGCGGTTCGCGCTGCGGACTATACCAGGTGCGGCGTTGCTTGACGTGCGACACGCCGTCGGCGTACGAGAACCAGGCTTCGTCTACGGTATGGCGCTTGCCCTCTTCGGCAGCCTTGCGGAAGTAGAGCGGCTCCAGCCGTTCGCTGACGTAGCACGTCAAGGTATCGCGCATCTTGAAGAAGAAGTCGCTGCTCTTGCTGCCTACCGAGAGCAGGTTGAAGCGGAAGGCCGGCTGCGAACGGTAGGTGGTGGCATTGGTGGTGAGGCTGGCCAGACCTACCTTCTTCCAGATGAACTTCCAGTTGAAGTAGAGGTCGTACATCACGTGCTCGCCGCTCTGAAAGGCCTCGTTGCGAGCCGTACACTGCGCCTGCAGCCCAGGTGCAGCAATGAAACAGATTATCCCTAACGAGAGTATGACGCAGAACCGCCGCAGGCTAACGGCGGCTGCTGGTGCTGCTGTTCTTGTTTTTGTTCTTATTTTTGTTCTTCTTGTCTTCATCTGGTTTTTGTTTTTTAAGTTCGTCTGGTTTTTGTCTATCTGTTGGCTTCTGTGTTACGTTCCACTCTTGTGTCAGGTCGAAGTTGGCTTTCAGTTCCAGCACCATCGGATAATAATAAACAATTTCTGGCTGTCGATGTTCGGCCAGCAGGCCGGTATCCCACACCCCATTCCCGTTGGTGTCGTTGATCAGGCGGGCTCCATACTTGCCTGGATTCAGGTAGTAGAAGTCGGCCCGGCCGTTCTCTACGGATACCGAGCGCACCACCTGGTCTTGTGCATCCAGCAGTTCTACAAAGGCGATGGAGTCGGCTCCATATACGTTGAAGAAGATTTGTCCGTACTCTTCCAGCTTCTTGGCCTTGAACTCTTTCTTTACCTTGTCGGTGTGCAGTCCGTAGATGCCTACAGCAGCCATCGAGTCTATCTCCAACTGGTAACTCACATCAGGGCTCCAGTCGGCATAGAGGTTGTATCGTTTCAGGTCGGCCGAGTCACGTTCCAGATCGAAAGGCATGTCGTGCCACAGCGTGTCTACCTTCTGTTGCAGGTGGAAGGCGGTGGAGTCGAGGCTTGCCAAAGGCTCTTCGAACGAGAGGGTGATGTAGTCGTAGATATCCATGGCTGAGGGGGCATAGACCTCCATCGGCAGGAAGATGGTTTTCTCTGTCTCCTCGTCGGCATCCTCCTCTTTCTTCTTCTTTCGGGCTTTCTCCTTCTCTTTCCTCTCTTTCTCCTTGGCCTCTTCTTTCTGCTTCTGCTGTTTGGCATAGGTCAGCTTGGGCACTACGGTCAGCGTGTCGGTGCGCGGCACAACCTGGTTCAGACTGTCGGTGAAGAGGTAGGTCAGCGTCATGCGCAGCGAATCCTGCTGATGCAGCAACGTATCTTTTATCCAATATTGCAGCGTGTCTTTGCGTCCTGTCAGGTCCTCTATCACAAAGGCATCCCGCTCGTCAAAGTTCAGTCCCTTGAGCAGGGGGAGTGAATCGGACGGTGCTGTGAAGTAGAGCGAGAACTTCTCGGGTGTCTGACGTTCGGCTCTTACTTGGCGGTGGATGAAGCTAAGCTCCTTGAAACAGCGCAGCAGGATGTCATCGGGCAGGAAGTGGGTATATTCCACCTCGGCAATGGAGTCGATGGTGAGCGAGTCAACCCATGCGGTGTCCTGCCGCATCCGCCGTTCGCTGGTAGGGATGATGAGCGAGTCGTTAAAGGCGATGATTTCGGTGGGTTGCGAATAGCAATAGTTTTGGTCAGCATCCTGCAACGCATAGATATGGTAGCTGCCGGGTGCCACTCCACGGATGGAGAAGCGACCACGACTGTCGGTACGTCCCACACGCTCCAGCGGCAGTTTGGTAAAGGCCGTGTCGCTCAGGTTGGCATAGAGTCCCACTAATATTCCCTTTACCGGTTCCAGATTGGCGGCATTGAGTACCGTGCCCGATACAGCCATCGTGTCAAGTCGTTCGCCGGTGGAGAAGGCGTATGTGAAGTTCTCCAGTGGGTTGCCTTCGTTGTTGTCCTGAATGGCATCGCCGAAGTCAATGGTATAGGTGGTGTTCGCCTTCAGCGTGTCTTGCAGCGTGATGACCACCTTTTTGCCGTTGGCTTTCACCTCGGGTTGCTGTACCTGCGGGGGTGAGATGACCACCTTCTCGGCAGGCTTATCGAGCTTGATGAATTCGTCGAACTCAATGGAGACTTTCTTTTTGGTTACCCGCAAGGCACCCGGGGCCGGTGTACCCGACAGGAAGCGTGGTGGTGTCTCGTCAATGGCTCCTCCCTCTATACGTCCGATGCTGGCGCACGAGTAGAGCAGCACCAGCAGCAACACTCCTCCTGCCAACCGGCGGAGAAGGGACCTCTTCTTTTTGATGTATGCAGAATCTAACATGCTGCAAAAATATAAGTTATCTGCCAATCTTCCGCACGCTTTACACTATTTTAATCAAATAAGGCTTTGAACTTCGGAAATATAGTGTACATTTGTCGTACTAACCAAACCATTCATTGCAATGCAACAGACCCTTTTACCTATTCATTTCACCCCGCTGCAGGGATATACCGATGCCGCTTACCGGCAGGCACACGCTCGCCTGTTCGGAGGGGTGGAGCGTTATTATACTCCTTTTGTGCGTGTAGAGCATGGAGAATGCCGCCGTAGGGATGTGCGCGATCTGGAACCTGAGTACAATCGGGAAGTACCGCTTATCCCCCAACTGATAGCCCCTGATGCTGAGACGGCCGGCCGGATTATGCCCTTGTTCATCGAACGGGGATATCGAGAGGTTGACATCAATTTGGGATGTCCCTTCCCCACATTAGTCCGCCGTCACAATGGAGCGGGTCTGTTACCCTATCCCGAAGAGGTGGAGTGCTTGCTGAGGTCGTTGGTCGAGGGATATCCCGAGATTCGTTTTTCTGTCAAGATGCGCTTGGGCTGGGAGTGTGCCGACGAGGGATTGGCTCTGCTACCCTTGCTCAATGCGTTGCCGTTGTCGCACCTCATCGTTCATGCCCGGCTGGGTGTGCAGCAGTACAAGGGAGAGGCGGACATCGAGGCCTTTGCCCGTTTCTACGAGGCGTGCCGGCTCCCTCTGTATTACAACGGAGACCTGCGTACTGTGGAGGAGATGGAGCAGATGGCACTGCGCTTCCCCCGCTTGGCAGGGTTGGCTTTAGGACGCGGCCTGTTGGCCAATCCGGCCCTGGCGCTGGAGTATAGGGAGGGAAGGCACCTGACGGGTGAAGAACTGGCCCAAAAGGTCAGACAGCTGCACGACGAGGTGTATGCCCGTTACGAAGCGCAGTTGCAAGGCGGAGAACTGCAGCTGCTGACCAAGATGAAGAGCTTCTGGGAGTATCTGCTGCCTGATGGCGACCGAAAGGCACGAAAGACCATCCACAAGACCGGCAAATTGGCCAACTATCGGGCGGCTGTCAGCAACCTGCTTGCCGCCCTATGACGTGATTCCCTCAATCAGAGGATTAGAAATCCAGTTTCGACAAGGGAATATAGGAAGGCTGTGAAGCGTGGCTGCCGGATTGGGCGGCGATGAATTCACACCCCTCTTCATTGTCATATCTGACCATATACATCACGGTATCGTTGTTGTAGACAACGGGCAGTACGCTCAGTATGTTCCGACTCTCTCCTTGCATTTTGAGCCGGAGCTGAGACAACACGTCCTGACCATTCAGTTTGTGCAGGCGCGTTTCCAACTGTTGACCGTCACCGATTGAAGTGCTGCCAGAGGAGAGGGAATGTCGATGACTATAGGTGCCCCAAAGGGCTCCTAAAAGTAAAAGGGTCATGCCAATTGCGTGAATTGTTTTCATAAATAATGCTCATTTGTGGTTTCTGTTTGCAAATGTATAGTATTATTTTTAAAATACAATCACGACGAGTTTTATTTAACAAATAAAAATACCAAATAGAAATATTTATTTTGAAAATAGTAGCAAAATGTATATTACTCTGTGGCAAGGGTTGTCTCAAAGATAGTGAGGCTCTCTGTTTCGGGGAGGCCTTTTGTTTCGTCCGAACACTCCTTTTGGATAGGGATAGGCTGCTCAGGTATGTCATGGGTATGGTTGCGTTCTTTCGCCTGTAAGATTTCCAGACGGAAGGCCTCGTCGTTCTTTATCTTCTTCAAGGCAATGCGGGAGGCATTTTGTTGCGACTCTTTTTTGGAGTAACCTGTTCCGTTGCCGGCCGGCAGCCCTTCAATGCGCACCTCGGTACGGAAGATGGGGTTGTTGTCGCGGTCCAGCAGCTGTTCAATCAGTTCGAAGGAGACCTCCATCTTGTTCTTCTGGCTCCATTCTATCAGTTTGGACTTGAAGTTCATCTCCTTGCGCGACATCTTGTCCAGGTCGATATACTGCTTCAGTATCTTCTGCTCCATGAATTGCTTGCACCGTTCATAACCTTGGTCCAGGTAGATGGCACCGATGAAGGCTTCGAAAGCATTGCCGTACATATAGCTATTGTGTGACGAAGAGCGCGACGTGTATTTCACCAGCTTGTCCAGACCAATTTCCACAGCCAGCTTGTTCAGTGTCTCCCGTTGCACGATTTTAGAGCGGGTATTGGTCAGGAATCCTTCGCGGCGGCCCTCAAAGTGGCGGTAGACGATGTCGCCTACGATGGCATCGAGGATGGCGTCGCCCAGAAATTCCAGTCGTTCGTTGTTGATGGGACGCCCTTTTTCAGAGCGCATGGTGGATGATTTGTGGAGTAATGCCTCCTGATAGAAGCGGATATCGTGAGGAAAGAACCCCAGAATCCGATATATACGAAAATAAGACTCCCTATCCTTGCGGAACAGGAGCCTTATTTTGTCTATTTGGTTACGTAACACGACCGTATTATTCTGCGTATTTCTTGAAGATGACGCAAGCGTTGTGGCCGCCAAAACCAAAGGTGTTGGACAGGGCTGCGTTCACTTCGCGCTTCTGAGCCTTGTTGAACGTGAAGTTCAAGGCATAGTCGATGTTCTCGTCGTTGTCGCCCTCTTCGTGATTGATGGTGGGAGGTACGATGCCATGCTTGATGGCCAGAATGCTGGCGATGGCTTCTACGGCTCCGGCAGCACCCAGCAGGTGACCGGTCATAGATTTGGTCGAACTGATGTTCAGCTTATAGGCGTGTTCGCCGAATACTTCGAGAATGGCTTTGGCTTCCGAGATGTCGCCTACGGGAGTAGATGTACCGTGTACGTTGATGTAGTCAATCTCTTCAGGTTTCATTTCGGCATCTTCCAATGCATTCTTCATCACCAGTTTGGCTCCCAGACCTTCAGGATGCGAAGCGGTCAGGTGGTGTGCGTCGGCCGACATGCCTACACCGCCCACTTCTGCATAAATCTTGGCACCACGTGCTTTGGCGTGCTCCAGCTCTTCCAGTACGATGCAACCGCCGCCTTCGCCCATGATGAAGCCGTCGCGGCTGGCACTGAACGGACGGGAAGCAGTCTGCGGAGAGTCGTTGCGGGTAGAGAGGGCGTGCATGGCGTTGAAACCGCCTACACCGCAGGCAGCGATGGCTGCTTCTGAACCACCGGTCACAATGGCGTTGGCCTTACCCAGACGAATCAGGTTGAAGGCATCGGCAATGGCGTTGGTGGAAGTGGCACATGCAGAACAAGTGGCGTAGTTGGGGCCATGGAAACCGTACAGAATGGAAATCTGGCCGGCTGCGATGTCCGAAATCATCTTGGGGATGAAGAACGGACTGAACTTGGGACCCATCTCTTTGCCGTTGATGGCATAGTTGCCGGCCTCCTCCTCGAAGGTGCGGATGCCACCGATGCCTGCGCCAAAGATAACGCCGATTCTGTTCAGATCCTCTTTCTCGATGTCAAGACCCGAGTCGCCTACTGCCTCTTTTGCTACAGCAATGGCATACTGCGTGTACAAGTCCATCTTACGGGCCTCCTTGCGGTCCATGTATTTGGTTGCATCGAAGCCTTTCACTTCGCATGCAAATTGAGTCTTGAAAAGGGATGCGTCAAAATGGGTAATAGGTCCCGCTCCACTAACCCCATTCACAAGGTTTTCCCAGAACTCGGGAACGCTGTTGCCAATGGGAGTAATGGCGCCAAGACCTGTTACTACAACTCTTTTTAATTCCATGTTTACGAGATATGGATAAAATTACTTAGAGTGTTCTTCGATGTAAGCTACGGCATCACCTACAGTGCCAATCTTTTCAGCTTGGTCATCGGGGATAGAAATACCGAACTCTTTCTCGAATTCCATGATAAGCTCTACAGTGTCAAGAGAATCAGCTCCCAGATCGTTCGTGAAGCTTGCCTCGTTTGTAACTTCAGATTCTTCAACGCCTAATTTATCGACGATAATCGCTTTCACTCTTGATGCAATTTCAGACATAACTTTAAGTTTTTAATTAATAATTAGTTTTATTTCTTTAATTTTGCGCTGCAAAGGAATGAATATTTATCGTTCCTCGCAAATATTTACGTAATTAAATGCAGTTTTTTGCACATTTTTCACGGTTTTGTGCATTGAAGGGAGGATTTATGATGAAAAACATAGCTATTTTGGCTTCTGGCAGCGGTACGAATGCCGAGAATATCGTACACTATTTCCGTCAGCGAGGGACGGCCACCGTCTCTCTGATTCTGACAAACCGCCGGCAGGCACTGGTACGCGAGCGGGCCGAACGCTTGCAGGTGCCCTGTTTCTGGTTTCCTAAGGAGGATTGGGAGGATGGCGGACCTGTATTGGAGAAATTGCGTGCATATCAGGTGGACTTTGTGGTGCTGGCAGGTTTCCTGGCCAGGGTGCCGGACAATGTGCTGCATGCATTCCCTGAACGGATGGTCAACATCCATCCTTCGCTCTTGCCTAAGTTCGGCGGTAAGGGGATGTACGGCGACCGTGTCCATCAGGCCGTGCTGGAGGCCGGCGAGCAGGAAAGTGGCATCACCATACATTATACGAACGAACGGTATGACGAAGGTGCTGTCATCTGCCAGCAGCGATGTCCCGTCCTGTCCGGTGATACGCCTGATACGTTGGCGGCGCGTGTCCATCAGCTGGAGTATGAGCATTATCCACATGTGATAGAGCAATTGTTGGCCCGATAGAGGCTCTACAAGTGGGAATGAGCAAAGTATTTGACTTTTCGTTTGGATTCTTCCCGATTTTCTTTTTACTTTGCTCGTCGTTTAAGAAGCATTGAACTTTAAAATATAGATTACTATGGGAAAGAATAAGAAAAAGCAGGTACACAGTGCGAAGGAAGAACAGCAGGCCAATCGGGTGATTACCATCATCTGCGTAGTGGCTGCCATTCTGGTAGTGGCTATGTTTGTAGGTTACTCCTTCATGGCCAATTGATAGCAGCAGTTTGCTATGCCTCAGGAGATAGAACGGAAATTTCTGGTGACGGGCGACTTCAAGTCGAAGGCCGTCTCTTCCAGTCACATCGTGCAGGGATATATATGTAGTGCGCGCGGGCGTACCGTGCGGGTACGCATCCGCGGAGAAAAGGGCTACCTTACCATCAAAGGTGCCTCCAACACTGCGGGTACCAGTCGGTATGAATGGGAGAAAGAGTTGCCGTTGGCCGAGGCCGAAGAACTGATGAAGCTATGTGAGCCGGGCGTGATAGACAAGACGCGCTATCTGGTGCCCAGCGGGAAACACACCTTCGAGGTGGACGAATTCTATGGCGACAACGAGGGGCTGATTGTGGCCGAGGTGGAACTGGCCTCGGAGGATGAGCCCTTCGTGAAGCCTGACTTTATCGGTGAGGAGGTGACGGGCGATGCGCGTTATTACAATTCGCATCTCATGAAGCTGCCTTACCGTGCTTGGAAGGGGTGACTTCACTCATCCATTTCCAGCAGATCCGAACTTGACTAACTAACGATGAAAGGATAGCAAGATGGAGAAATTGTATGAATACCTGCCGCGAGAGCTGGTCACCTTTGTATTGGTCACGCTCTTCTCTCTGCTCATCGGCTTGTCGCAGCGCAAGATTAGTCTGAAACGCGAAGGAGAGACGACGCAGTTCGGCACCGACCGTACCTTTACATTCATCGGCATATTGGGTTATCTGCTTTACATCCTTGACCCGCATCGGTATAGCCTCTTCTTGGGGGGCGGGGCCGTGTTAGGGATACTGTTGGCTCTGAACTATTATGTCAAACAGGCGCAATACCACGTCTTTGGTGTGACCACCATCGTCATTGCGCTTATCACCTATTGCATCGCTCCCATTGTCGATACACAGCCTTCGTGGTTCTACGTCATGGTGATTGTCACCGTGCTGCTTTTCACCGAACTGAAGCATACCTTCACCGAACTGGCGCAGCGCATGAAGAATGATGAGATGATAACGCTGGCCAAGTTCCTGGCCATCAGCGGCATCATTCTGCCTATCCTGCCGGACAAAGAACTGATTCCGGGCATTCGCCTGACACCTTACAGCATCTGGCTCGCTACGGTGGTGGTGAGCGGCATCTCCTATCTTTCGTATCTGCTGAAGCGTTACGTCTTCCGCCAATCGGGCATATGGGTATCTGGCATCATCGGAGGGCTGTACAGCAGCACGGCCACCATCTCCGTGCTGGCTCGTAAGGGTAGGCAGGCTTCGGCTCAGGATGCACCTGAGTATGTGGCCGCCATGCTGATGGCCGTCAGTATGATGTTCCTCCGTTTCCTCATACTGACCGGCATCTTCAGCCGCTCCACGTTGCTGGTGCTCTATCCCTATCTGCTCTTCATGTCGCTGGTGGCTGCGGTCATTGGCTGGCTGTTTCATCTTCGCCACAAGCGCAGGGCGTTGTCTGCCCGGCAAGATGAGGCCGAGGACAGCAGCAACCCGCTGGAGTTCAAGGTAGCCTTGATATTTGCCGTTCTGTTTGTGGTGTTCACCTTTGTCACACACTACACCTTGCTCTATGCCGGCACGGGAGGTCTGAACCTGCTCTCGTTCGTTGCCGGATTCAGCGACATCACTCCTTTCATCCTCAATCTGTTGCAAGGAACGGGCAGCGTGCCGGTCTCGCTGGTGGCAGCCTGTACCATGCAGGCCATTGTCAGCAACATTGCCGTCAACCTGTGCTACGCTCTCTTTTTTGCGGGTGGCGGCAGCCCCCTCCGCCGTTGGCTCTTCCGCGGGTTCGGTTGTGTCATTGGCGTGAATGTGCTGTTACTCCTCCTCTTTTTTATGGTATAGGCTGACGGCGACTGTCAGGGGACTGCTTATGAGGGATGCCGTGTACTACATTCGTTGGATAACCTCCTGGCCGGCACCTGTCCCTTTGTACTTGCTCTTGGTGGCGTTGAAGGTATATCGCAGGCTCACGTTTACCCGTTGCAGGGCATAGAGGGTACGCTGGCTACCATTGTTGTGGCTCTGGCGCAGGGTGTAGTTGCCCAGATCCAACCCTACGGTCTGCTCGGCTGTACGGAAAATGTCGTCCACCGAAAGGCGCAGGCAGAGGGCGTTCTCCTTCAGCCAGCATTTTTGCACCACGGCACTCAAGTTCCAGAAGTGGCTCAGCAGTTCGGCATTTCCCCAGTGTGAGCGGGTGTAGAACTCGGAGTTCAGCTCCACCGTCCATTGGTGAGGCAGCCGGAAGGCGTTGTTGGAGTTGAAGATGAACATGGGCTTGTTGTACGAAACCTTCCGTTGGCCGGAGGTCGTGCGCGGATCGTCCAGCTCGAAGGAGAGCCGTTGCTTGACGACTCCCACTGTATTGCTGGTGCTCCAACATCCTACGGTGGGTGCATAGTTGGCAAACAGACCGTAGCGATGTAGCGGGCGCGAGAAGTTAGCCATGTAGAAGAGCACGGTTCCCTGCTCGTCGTAGAGGCGTGTCCAGTCGAAGATGCCGTTACTGATTCGCTCGTAGCCCGTAGAGAGGGAGAGGTGTCTCCACCGCAGATTGAACTGCAGGTTCTGGCTGCTTTCGTTCTTCAGTGTCGGGTCACCCGTCTGCAGCGAGTAGCGGCTGATGTACTCGATGTTGCTGCGCAGATGCTGGTACGAGGGCCGGCGGGTCTTGGCGGTATAGCTCAGGGCAGCTTGTACCAGTCCGATGCGTGTGGCTAACGAGAGCGAGGGGTATAGATGGTCTGTAGGCCGCTTCAGCGAGGCCGATTTGTCCATCAGGTCCTGGTATTCGAAGTCGCTGTGCTCGTAACGCAGGCCCATGTTCAGCAGGCCGATGGAGGCCAGCGGAAAGCTGTATTCGGCAAAGAGGGCAGTGAGATCCTCCTTGACGGCCGACTGGTTGTCACTGATGGCCTCGTAGCTGATGGCATAGCGGTTGTCGCGTCGGAGGCGGTTCAGCTCTCCTCCCAACGTCAACTTGCCCCTTCCTATCGGGTAGGAAGCCATCAGTCGGGTGGCCCACAGACGGTTGTCGGCATCGTTCACCGAAGTCAGTTGGCGTGTGCCCTGCCGGTCGGTCTCTTCCACGTCGTTGTCGGTCTGGTTGCCCGATTGGTAGTGGTCTATGTTCCAATCAATCGCCCATTTTCCTATCTGTCCGTTGTAATAGGCATTGACCAGCCAGCTGTCCGGATGGCGACGGTCGTAGTTGCTGACGGAAGTCAGCTGCTCCTCCAAGGCCTGGTTGCGGAAGAACTCGTCTGTGGCTCTCGACTGAAAGTGGTTGTGCAGGTGTGTCCCACGTTCCACCTTCACGCCCACCGAGTTGTGCTCGTCTATCTGCCAGTTGGCACCCACGTTGCCGAACAGCTGACTTATCTGTTCCGAAGCTTCGAACCGTCCCTTCTGGTGATAAGTGGTCTGCGGCGTATAGGTGTACTGCTCTCTGTCGGACACGTAGCGGTCCAGGTGCAGGTATTGGTAGTTTAGCCCGCCAAACAAGTCGATGCTGCCGTGCCGGTAGTTCAGGTCGGTCGAGGCGGTGAACACGTTGTTGCCGTATCGGATGGCTTGCTCGTCCTTGGTCTCTAATCGTCCGCTCCATCCCTCTCCCTGTCCTTTGCGGGTGCGTATGCGCACCACGGCCTGTACGCTGGCATCGTAGGCGGCTCCCGGGGCGTTGATTACCTCTACCTCTCTGATGTCGCTGCTTTGCAGGCGGCGCAGCTCGCCGGCATCCTGTACCTTGCGTCCGTTGATGTAGTACACGGGTTCGCCCTTGCCGATGACCTGCAGCGATTCGCCCCTTCGCATCATGCCGGGTACGCGGGCCAGCATCTCTTCGGCATTGCCTGCCGTCTGTAGCACGGTACCTTCGATGCGGGTCACCAGGGCATCGCCTTTCATCTTCGTCTTGGGGAGGCTTGCCTTCACCGTCACTTCATCCGTGCGGACAAAACAATTGATACTGTCGTTTGTCAAAGTCTCTTGCGCCGATACCAAGTTGCCTATCAACAATCCTATCAACAGGCCAATACACATTTTCTTCATCATCATACATACGAAATTTTATGGTTTACCGGGGCAAATGTAGAGAGGCTCGAATGGATGTGCAATAGCTGGGGACGTACGACGGACGCAGGGGGATGCGTAGCAACGGCAGGGAGCAGATGCGGAGGGTGAGGGACGGACGGCGGACGCTCGCTTTTCGTCCCTACGGTCTGTCAATTCGTCCCTCGCAATTGGCAGTCTCGTCAGAATCAGCTACTTTTGTGCAACGAATTACGAAATCTCTATGTATGTATGATTATGAAACCAGCTTTCACTACCCTGGCTTGCAACGCGGCCTCCGTCTCTTTAATGGCCTCTGTTTTCTTGGCTATTGTCCAGCCTTTTGGCATTGACCACATCCATACCAACAAATGGTGGTTTCTGGCAGGTGAGATGCCCATTATCTTCGTCGGCAGCATGGTGTCGCTCATCGTGGTCAACTACCTGCTGCGGCTGCCCACTGAGGGGCATCTGCCTTTGCGCACGCTTAACCGCAATCAGCTGGTGTTGTCGCTTATCAACATCCCGATACTTTCGGCCTTCCTTACCACCTTCAACGGGGTGTTGCTGCAGGAGGATGTCTGCTTCGGCTGGACCTGTCAGGGACATTTCACCTTTTACCATTTCTTCTACTTCTGTTATTACGTCTCCTCCCTCTCCATCTTCCTTTTCTTGTTCAAGACGTTCATCAACAAGAACCAGATGTTGCGTCACGAGCTGGAGGATATGCGGGCCATCAATGCGTTGTTAGAGGAGCGGCAGGAGCGGATGGACGAGCATCCGGAGGAGGCAGTGCCCGATGGCGGGGAGGAGCCTTGCTGCCGCCTGGTGGGCAATGCCAACAATGCTGTGCTGGAGGTAAAGCCTTCGACGCTTATCTATGTGGAGTCGATGGCCAACTATGCCGACATCTGCTACATGCACGACGGTGAGCCGCGCCACACCACGCTGCGCATCACGCTGAAGCAGATTCGCGAGAGTCTGGCAGAGACGGACTACATGCTGCAGTGCCATCGGGCCTTCATCGTCAATCTGAACTTTGTGGTGGCTATGGAGGGCAATGCTGCCAATGGTCGGCTGCAACTGTTCGGCATAGACAAGACGGTGCCTGTGTCACGCACTTACACAGGCACCATCAAAGAACGGCTGATGCAGAAGTCCTGAAGGCCGTTCGCTACGAAGCGGCACATTATTTCTCGTAAAAAGTGGATATTTTAAAGATAATGCAAGCCGAAAGTGAAAACTTTTAAGTGTACTCGTCGGAATTTTTTTTCCTCGTGTAGAAAAACATTTTTCCTCGGGAGGGCGTGTGAACAACGAGTGGATTCTTACAGTTCTTACAGATAACAGTTTTGAAAATGGAGTCGCTAAACTGCATCTCGAAAAAATAACTGTTATCTGTAATCTGTAAGATTTTTATCGGTGGTCTGTTTGTAGTGCGCATGATAGGACTCGAACCTACACGTCTTACGACACCAGATCCTAAGTCTGGCGCGGCTGCCAATTACGCCACATGCGCAGGTGGATGCGTTCAATCCGTGGGCAAAGATAGCAAGTTTTTCTTGTACTACCAATTCTTTGTGCAAGAAAAGCTATATATGGGCTACGGAAGTTACTGATTCAGGTAGCGTCGGGCCGCTTCGATGAGGGTGTCTTCGCCTCTCTCTTCGTCGTCTTTCTCCATGTCCACCCGTATGTGTGGGTCGATGCCGAACTCTATGTGCTGCTTCTGTGCGTCCAGATGGGGACTGGCCGAGAAACGTACACCCCATCCGTTGGGCAGCTCCGAACTGAAGGGGAGGCCGGAACCTCCGCCCGTCTTGTCGCCCAGCAGGGTGACGTTGGGGAAACAGCGCATGGCGTTGACAAACTCGTTGGTGGCACTGTAGCAGTGGCGGTTGGTCAGTACCACCACCGGCTTTTGCCACCGTATGCTGTTGGAAGGCTCGGCGTAGATGGGGGTGGGCTCGGAGAAGTCGTTGTGCCCCTTGCCCGTCTTGTGCTGGATGTAGCCGGTCAGCACCTTCTCGTTGGTGAAGCGCTGGGCGAAACGGGTGGCATAGGTGAGGTTGCCCCCTCCGTTGTTGCGTACGTCGATGATAAGGCCGTTGCATACGGCCAGGTAGGAGAGTATCTCGTCCAGATTGCCCTCACCGATGCCATACGAGAACGATTCGTAGCTGATGTATCCGATGTTGTCCTCCAATATGCGGTACTTGGCTCCGCCGGCGATGCGGTAGTCACGGCCCAGATACTGCTCTATCAGCGCCTCGTTGTAGTTGCGCGGGTAGTCGAGATACCAGTTCCAGTAGCGGGCGGTGTTGGACGAGGAGTAGAGGTTGACGTGTCCGTCCTTCAGCTCGGCCAGCATGTTGCCCAGCACTTCAAACAGACCGTCGTTGCTCATGTCAGCCGTAATCAGCGGCTGGTAGCGGTCGCGCACTTCGTCCCAGTCTATCTGCTTGTATTCGAAGAAGCAGTAGTGCTCGTCCATGAGGCTCCACAAGGCTTCGAAGTTGCCCTGAGGGGTGTTGCTGAATTCCTCTTCGCGGATGCAGCCGACGGTGGCCAGCGCCATGGTCAGCATCCACAGGGTGTGGCGGAGGTAGGTGGTATATCTTCTTTTCATTTTATCAGATACAGATGTTTGACGACTCCCACCATGAAGACGTGTGAGTAGGTGTGGGTCTTGATTTCGTTGACTTTCGCCTGTTGTGCGTCCCACAGGTAGGCGAGGCGCAGGGTGGTGCGTCCCAGCTGCAGGTCGGCCGTCAGCAGTTGCCGTAGCGAGGGCTGGTTGTGGAGCGAGGTGAAGTTGACCACTCCGTCCCAATGGCCCAGCGTGAATATCTCGTAGTAGGACTGTCCGTAGTTGGGCATAAACATGACGCCGGCCAGCGGCAGGTTCAGCTGGTAGCGCAGGGTGAGGGGGCGATGCTTGACCCGCAGGTCCCAGATGGCCATGCCCGAGGCTCCCACATTGATGTAGGCACGTGCCTGGGCGGGGTTGTTGCCGTTGCGCAGGTTGTACACGAAACCTCCGTTCAGGTCGGCCATGCCACCGGCCAGCAGCTTGAACCGGGGGGTGAGGCGGAAGTTGTAGTGCAAGGCATAGTTCCAGTTGGCCAGTCCCGAGAAGGTGTTGTTGTTGTCCACCCGGTTGTGGGTGTAGCCCAGGTCGGCCTGGAAGAATATCTGTTGCGACACGTTGCCCCCCATGAGCCGTGTCATGCGCATGCTTTCGCGGGCGATACGGAAGTCTACCCCCTTGTACTCCTGCGGTGACAGGTAGGTGTCGAATACGTTGGTGAAGCCCACACCGTACATTGTGGTGCGGGTGAGGTAGCGTGTCTGGTCGGTCGAGTCGGGGCGCATGGTCTGTTGTGCCGGCGCGAGCAGGGCCGGCCAACCAATCAGGAGCAGTGACAATATCTTCTTCTTCATGTTAGGCATGTCAAAATAGTTTCATCTGTCCCGTCAGTTCGTCCAATATATCTCCCTCGCTTTTGCCGTGGTCGGGATCCAGTATCTCGGCCTCCTCTTGGGGCTCTTCGGCTGTGGGCTGTGGTTCCGGCTGTCGGGTCGGTTCCAGTTCGTTGACGGTTTCGATGGTATAGTTGGTCAGGCGTTTTCCCTTAGCCTTGAAACCCTTGACGGCGATGAATTCGTCGGCCTCTATCACCATCGGTTCGCGGAAGTGGTCGTGCCCGCCGAATACCACCTCCAGGCGCGGATAGCACTCGTCCGTCAGCAGCACCAGGCGGTTGTGCCTGTTGTCGCCTAAGTAGTTCTGCTTGCGCGTGGTGGCCTCAAAGCAGAACCGCTTGATGTAGGGATAGTTCTGCTGGTCGGCATCGTAGAGCACAGCCGTCCATATTTTGTTGGGGTCGTACTTCTCCAGGATGCGTATGTTGTCCTCGTAGTGGTTGTTCACGTCGAAGTTGGTGGTGTAGAAGTCGCCGTTCTCCAGCACCACCAGAATGCGCTCGTCGCTCTGGTACTCGCCGATGAACTCGCCTCGTCCGTCGTAGTTGAGGCGGAGCACATCGCGGTCGAACCACACCTTGCGTCCGCCCAGCGTAGAGCCGCCCCGCTGCTTCAAGGCGATGCGGTGCACCGGGTTGCGGGTCAGTATGTTGCCCATGGCCTGCCGTCCTTTGATGTTCACCAGACTGAAGTCCTCCTCGAAGATGATGCGGCGGATGCGCGGGTTGGGCTTCAGGGTCACTTTGATGATTTCGGCCTCACCGTTGGGGTTGGCGCTGAAGTAGATGATGCGCGAGTCGGGAGTGCCTTGTGTCAGGTCGTACTCGCGGTCGCGCACGATGGCTGTCACGGCAAACCGCTTGATGTAGTAGGTACCCTCCTTGCCGTCGCGGTACACTACGTTGTAGATGGTGCGCTTGTCGTTCTTCTTGAAGATGTTGGCATAGAGGATGTTCTTCCCCACAAACTTCTTGTCGGCCACAGGGGTGATGATGTAGCGTCCGTCGCGGAAGAAGAGGATGACATCGTCGATGTTCGAGCAGTTGGCCACAAACTCGTCCTTCTTCAGGCCGGTGCCGATGAAGCCCTCTTCGCGGTTGATGTAGAGCTTCTCGTTGGCTTCGATGACTTTGGTCGAGTCGATGACGTCGAAGTTGCGCAGTTCGGTACGGCGGGGGAACTGCTTGCCGTACTTCTCCTGTAGCATACGGAACCACTCTACCGTATACTCTACGATGTGGGCCAGGTGGTTCTCTATCTCCTCCACGTCGCTCTTCAGGCGGGCAATCAGTTCTTCTGCCTTGTCTGAGTTGAACTTCAGGATGCGGGCCATCTTGATTTCCATCAGTTTCAGGATATCCTCTTTGGTCACTTCGCGTACGAATGAGGGGTAGTAGGGAGTGAGTCGTTCATCGATGTGCTCGCAGGCGGCGTCCATGTTCTTGGCCTCTTCAAACTCGCGGTCCTTGTAGATGCGCTCTTCGATGAATATCTTCTCTAATGAGGCGAAGTGCAGGCTTTCCAAAAGCTCGTTTTTGCGTATCTCCAGTTCGCGTCGCAGTAGGTTCAGCGTGTTGTCCACCGACTTGCGCAGCACGTCGCTCACGTTGAGGAAGTGAGGCTTTCGCTCGTCGATGACGCAGCAGTTGGGCGAGATGCTTATCTCGCAGTCGGTAAAGGCATACAGGGCATCGATGGTCTTGTCGCTTGATGCACCTGGGGCCAGATGTACCAATATTTCCACGCTGCCCGATGTCAGGTCTTCCACCTTGCGTATCTTGATTTTTCCTTTCTCGCTGGCCTTCACGATGGAGTCGCATACAGTGGCCACCGTCTTGCCATACGGAATCTCTTTCACGGCCAGGGTTTTGTTGTCCACCTTTTCAATGCGGGCACGCACGCGCACGGAACCGCCCCGCTCGCCGTCGTTGTACTTGCTGATGTCGATGCTGCCTCCCGTCTGGAAGTCGGGGTAAAGCCGGAACTCTTCGTGGTGCAGGTACTTGACAGCTGCTTCGCACAGCTCGTTGAAGTTGTGTGGCAATATCTTGGAAGAGAGACCCACAGCGATGCCCTCTACGCCTTGGGCCAGCAGTAGCGGGAACTTGACGGGCAGCGTCACCGGTTCCTTGTTGCGGCCGTCGTAGGAGAACTGCCATTCGGTGGTCTTGGGATTGAACACCACGTCCAGGGCAAACTTGGTGAGGCGGGCCTCGATATATCGGGCGGCGGCGGCATCGTCACCCGTCAGGATGTTTCCCCAGTTACCTTGACAGTCGATGAGCAGGTCCTTCTGTCCCAGCTGTACCAGTGCGTCCTTGATGGAGGCGTCGCCGTGCGGGTGAAACTTCATGGCTTCGCCCACAATGTTGGCCACCTTGTTGTAACGTCCGTCCTCCATGCGGCGCATGGTGTGCAGGATGCGGCGTTGCACCGGTTTCAGTCCGTCCATGATGTGTGGTACGGCACGTTCCAGTATGACATACGAGGCATAGTCCAGAAACCAGTTCTGATACATGCCGCTCAGCTGATGCTTTACGCCTACATCCTTGGTGTCGGCCGGTTTGTAGTCGGAATGGTTTTCAGTGTCAGGATTGGGCATCTCGTTGCCTAATTCGTCTTTCGGGGTATTGATTTCTTCGCTCATATCTGTCGTTAGGGATTGTCAGTGGCAAATGTAGGCATTTTTTTCGTGAATCGCTTGCTATAGGAGCGGATTTTTGAAGCGACACTCCTGTGAGTGTGAATGAATCTTTACACTTAAGGACAGCATGAAAGGTTGGAAACATCCTGCCAACAGCATTAAAACTTTTGCACAAAAGGTTTAAAACTTCTTCCCTTGTTCTTTAAAACTTTTCGACAGAAAGTTTTAAACCCGATTTTGGTTAATGTTACAGATTTGAATTCGTAGAATGAAAGGTAACAGTTTGTAGCAGTGGGAAGACTTGTCCCAATCTGGGCATTTGGATGTGTCCTTTTATGCTTTCTGGCACAGTATCAGTGCTTTGCTGTTGCCGTTCAGCGTAGTGGCAAAAAGGTAGAGGTCGCCTCCTTCGGCCAGCTTCAGCTTGCGGCGCAGCTCGGCTACGGTAGCGGGGAAGTTACGGACGGTGAGGTTGGCGCGGGAGACAGAGGCTTGGAGAGCCTTTACTTCCTTCTTGGAAAATCCTTGACAACGAAGGACGCGGAAACAACGGCCGGGGAAGTCGGCTATCAGTGTGTCAGAGGTGTAGAGATGGCTGCTGGGATGCAGCTTTGTTACCTCGTAGCGTTGCGCCAGGCTGCGGTAGGCACCCGCCTTCAGCAGGGCGGCATGGGGTTCGTAGAGATACTGTCTGGGGACATCGGCATAAGGGCAGGCCGCTTCCCGCTCCGTGCGTCGGGTGAAGCGGAAGGGGAGGGGGCGGTTGCTGACGAGGGAGGGGTTGTCGGGCATGAGGCGCGGCAGGTCAATGCAACAGATGGGCACGTCGTCGGCGGACAGGGTGACTGTCCCGTTCAGCATCAGGAGCAGTTCCTTGCACTCGCCGTCGCTGGCCACGATGTGTGTCTCTTCTACGTGCTTCAGGGTGTGTAGGGCTTGGCTAAGGTCCAGCATAGGAGAGAGCTTGACCAATACACGTTTCCCCTTGCTGCAGAGTAAGGACTCCAGCCGGGCCACATCGGGTTCGCAATCGGCTATGGCAACGGTCTTGCCTCCCTGTCCGTCGCGGCGGGCAGGGTCTATGAATATCCAGTCGCAGGGTGCCATGGCCTGCAGATGGCGGATGGCATCGGTGTGGCACACTCGGATGTGCGGCAGTCCCAGCAACTGGAAGTTGTGTACAGCTGCCTCGCACAGTACTGCTTGACGCTCTACGTAGCTTACCTCCTCAAAGCAGGCGGAGAGGAAGGAACAGTCGATGCCGAATCCGCCGGTGAGGTCCGTCAGACTGTGCACCGCCTCTCCTTGGGCCTTCACGACCTCGGCTTTGTAGCGGGCGGTGGCTTCGGACGAACATTGCTCCATGGAGAGGTGAGGCGGATAGAGAATGTCGGGGCACGCAGCCCAGCTGGGCAGCTTGTGTCGTGCCATCTGCCATCCGGCTATCTGTGTGAGGGCCGTCTCCATCTCTACCTCCGGATAGCGGGCGGCTTGGAGTGCCAGCAGGCGGACATCGTCGCTGCGGTGGGTACGGATGAACTGGAGGGTTTCGGGTGTCATAGGCGCGCAGCAGAGCCGGTCATCTCCTCCACTAAGTGGGGAGCATGGCCGTATTGATGGATGATGAACAGAATGTAGCGGATGTCCACGGCAATGGTACGTTGCAGGCGTGGCTCGTAGAGGAGGTCGCTGCTCATGGCTTCCCAGTTGCCGTCGAAGGCCAGACCCAGCAACTCACCGCGAGCATTGAACAGGGCACTGCCGCTGTTGCCGCCTGTGATGTCGGTGTCGGAGAGGAAGCATACCTTCATCTGCCCCGTGGCATCGGCGTAAGGGCTGGATGATGCGTTGGAGAGCAGTTCGTGGAGTCGGGGCTGCAGGTAGAAGTCGCGGTCGCCGGCACGAGCACGGGCTTTCTGCAAGATGCCTTGCGTAGTGGTGTAGTGTAGGTATTCGGCCCCGTCATAAGGGGTGTAGCCGCACACACGGCCGAAACTGAGGCGCATGGTAGAGTTGGCATCGGGGTAGGCGAAGCGGGAGGCATCTAAGCGGCGGAGGGCAGCGGTGAGCTGTCGTTCGCCCTGCTGGATGTCCTGCGTGGGTGATTGCAGCTGCAGGCCGATGCTGAAGAGCTGTGTCAGCAGGTCGATGCAGAGGGAGATGGCCGGGTCGTCCACCAGCTGGTAGGTGCTGTCGCGTTGCAGAAAACGTTGGAGTCCGTCGGGGGTGGCCAGACGGGTACGTGCATAGAGGGTATCGGCAAAGGCCCGGCAATCGCCACGGTAGAGGGTGTCGATGGTCTGGTAGAACTCGGGCAGGTAGTCGGGGGAGACCTGACGGCGATAGGCTTCGGTCAGCGCGGCGAAGACCTCCTTGTCAATCCCGGCATTCATATCGGCATATTTCTCGGCCAGTTGTTGCAGCTGGCGGGTGACGCTCTGCGTGTCGGCATCGAGGTCAAGGTTCAGAATGGTGAGTGCCTGCTGTATCAGCTCCGGGCCGTTGAGGAACGACTCCATGAGATAGGCTTGCGCCCGGGCGGCTTCGCGATGTGCTTTGTAAGCCAGCTCCAACCGGCTGAAGAGGTGCAGCAGGTCACCGTCGGTCTCCTTGGTGTCGGACAGACGGCGCAGCTGCTGGCGCAGACGCTGTTCCAGCGCGCGTTTCCGCTCCAGCACATGCAGACGACGCACTGTCTGGCTCAGACCGATGCTGTGCTTCCAGTAGTTGGAACTCTCGTCGTACTTGGAGGCATACTGCAGGCGGATGGTGTCGCTGCGCTCCATCCGACGCTTCCAGATGGCCTGCTTGATGCCGCGTATGTCGGTCTGTGCCTGGACAGTGGTGGCAAGCTGCTCTTCTACGCCATACGACGAGAGGAAACGGTCGGTGCTGCCCGGATAGCCCATCGTCATGCAGAAGTCGCCTTCGCGGTAGCCGTCCGGCGACAGGGCAGCCACCTGACGGGGACGGTAGGGGACGTTGGAGGGAGCATAGTCGGCCGGCAGGTTGTCGGGGCCGGCATAGATACGGAAGAGGCAGAAGTCGCCTGTATGGCGGGGCCACATCCAGTTGTCGCTGTCCCATCCGAACTTGCCGATGGAGGAGGGCGGGGCGAATACCAGCCGGATGTCGGTGTAGTCGCGGTAGACGGAGAGGACAAACTCGCTGCCGCCGTAGTAGCTGTCGACGATGCCGATGAGGGTGGAGTCCTGACGGGAGATCTCTTCGCTGATGAGCAGGCTGACGGAGTCGGTGGCTGCGGTGCGTGCCGCCTCGTCCATGGTAGGGGTGACGGCAGAGAGGACACGGCGCGTCACCTCCTCTTGCCGGAGCAGGAAGCGGACATAGAGGTCGGGGCAGGGCAGTTCGTCGCAGCGGTCGGTGGCCACAAAGCCGTCCTGCAGGTAGTCGTGCGCCGGCGATGACTGCTGCTGCACGCTGCTGAACCCGCAATGGTGGTTGGTGAGCAGCAGGCCTTCACGGCTCACCACTACACCCGAACAGAAGCCGCCGAAGCTGACGACGGCATCCTTCAGCGAAGGGCGTGAGGGGTGGTAAAGCCGACGGGCAGAGAGCTGCAGCCCCATCCGCTTCATGTGGCGGTGGGTGGCTTTGTCTAAGCGGCCTATCATCCACATGCCTTCGTCGGCGCGTAGGGAGCTGCCCGTCAGGCAGAGGCAGAGGAGGATGATGACGTTCAGAAGAGGTCTGTGTAGGGATTTCATGGTGGCGTGAACAGGTGTGTTTGGAGGGATGAAACATTTAGCGGGTAATCAGGCGCAGCTTGCCGGCACCGGTACGTGCCTTCAGCCAGTCGGCCATCTGGGCCTTCTCACTCTCTCGGGGTTGCTTGTCGAACTGTAGGACGCAGAGGGTGACGGTGTCCGTACGGAGGCTGTCTACCGTCTGCTCCAGTGCCTGCGAAAGGGCGATGCTCTGCACGTTGGGATAGAGCACCTTCAGCTCGGGGATGATGCGTCGGCTCAGTTCGTCGAACTTCCGATACTGCTCCAGGTCGTTCTGCAGGGAGGCGATGGTCTGCTTCTGCTGCTGCAGGCGTTCTTCGCTGTTCTTGTAGAAATCCTCCATCACCATGGCGCGGATGGAGGAGATGTCCAGCTCTTCGCGGTTCTTGCCTTGCAGCACGGTGAGGCGGGCATCGGCCAGGTTGTACTCTTTCAGCTTGCCGCGGGCGATGGCCAGGGAGGCTTCGGGTACCTCTTCACCAATCAGTACGACACGTATCTCGGCACCTTCGCTGCCGCGGGTTATCTTCTTGTCGAGCACCTGGGTGTCGGCAAACGAGAGCTGTTCGTTGATAAAGCGGTTGGCACTGCCCTGAAACAGCATGTCGCGGATGATGCCCACCGTGAGGTAGACGGCAGGGCAGAGGGTGAGTATCACTACGAAAACGATGGTACGGCGGACCTTCAGCTCGCGTCCCTTGTCGGCGAAGGCCTGCCGCTGGAAGTGCATCACCCGCACGCCGGTGAAGGTGGCCAGGCTGATGAAGACGGAGTTGATGAAGTAGAGGTAGAAGGCACCGAAGAAGTAGGCAGCACTGCCGGTGGCCAGGCCGTAACCGGCGGTACAGAGAGGGGGCATCAGGGCTGTGGCGATGGCTACGCCGGGGATGACGTTGCCCTTCTCTTTGGTAGAAAGGGCAATGACGCCGGCCAGACCGCCTAACAGGGCGATGAAGACATCGTAGATGGTGGGCGAGGTGCGTGCCAGCAACTCGGACTGCCCCTCGGCTACAGGGCTGATGAGGAAGAAAATGGTGGCGGTAGTGACGCTGAACAGGGTGGTGATGAAGTAGCTCTTGAGCGACCGTTTCATCAGTTCGAAGTCGTTCAGTCCCACAGAGAGACCCACCCCCATGATGGGACCCATCAGGGGGGATATCAGCATGGCACCGATGATGACGGCGGTGGAGTTGACGTTCAGTCCCAACGAGGCCATGAAGATGGCCAGTATCAGAATCCACAGGTTGGCTCCCTTGAACTCCACCCCCTTACGGATGGAATCGACGGTAGCCAGTTCGTTGTCCTTGTCTTTGCGCAGGTCAAGGTAAGTCTTCAGGAAGTTTTTGATAGATGATTGTTGCATGATGTCAGTATGGTTTTACGCATGGTTGAATCTTTTGAATCCGGGCAGTTGGCCGATGGGCAGATCGTGCTTCAGCAGATAGCCTACGAAGAGCAGCAGCAGCAGGGTGCGGTATGCCATCCGCCACACGATGGAGCCGATGGAGGGCAGCTCGGCAGCCACATAGAGCAGGGCGGCCAAGGCCACGTAGCGACCGATGCTGCGCAGGTCGTACGGGATGGGATAGCGCCGCCTCCCCACGAAGTAGGAGAGCAGCATGGCCGTCCCATAGCCGAAGAAGCCGGCCCAGGCACAGCCCATGTAGCTGATGCGGGGAATCAGCAGCAGGTTGAGCCCTATCAGCACACCGCACCCCGCCAACGAGAAGTAGGCTCCCCAGCGTGTCTCGTCGGTCAGCTTGTACCAGAAGGAGAGGTTGAAGTAGATGCCCATGAAGATTTCGGCCGCCATGACGATGGGTACTACCCGCAGGCCGGGCCAATAGTCGGAACCGATGATGAACTTCAGGATATCCAAGTAGAACATGACTCCCAGAAAAGCCAGCAACGTGAAGATGATGAAAAACTTCATGGCCTGTGCATACATCCGGCGGCTATCCTCCTGGCGGCTGTTGCCGAATACGAAGGGCTCGTAGGCAAAGCGGAAGGCTTGTGTCAGCATGGCCATAATCATGGCTATCTTGCTGGCGGCACCGTAGATGCCCAACTCCACCGTGGCACGGGCGGCATCGGGATAGATGAAGCGGAAGATGATTTTGTCGGCCACCTGGTTGAGTATGCCGGCCAGACCCAGCACCAGCAGCGGCAGGCTGTAAGAGAGCATCCGGCGCAGCAGGGCGCGGTCCAGCACGTAGCCGGACAGGCGCAACTCGGGCAGCAGGCAAAGCATCACCACCGATGTCCCTATCAGATTGAACAGAAAGGCGTAGCCTACGTCACTCCCCTTCATCCATACATAATAGGTCAGGTTCAGGGCGATATTCACGAAGATGAACAGCAGCTTCAGTGCGGCAAACTTGAAGGGACGCTTGCGATAGCGCAGGTAGGCGAAGGGTATGCTCTGGAAGGCATCCATTGCCACTACCACCATCATCATGCCGACGTACCACGGATGGTCGGCATAGCCTAACCAGCCGGCTATGGGGTGCAGGAAGAGCAACCCCACCAGCAGGAAGGCCGATGCCCCGATGCCGATGCCGAGCAGGGTAGTGGAATAGACGCGGCGCGGGTCGTCCTGCCCGTTGTTGGCGAAGCGGAAGAAACCCGTCTCCATGCCACACGTCAGCAGCACCAGCGTCAGTGCCACCCAGGCATAGATATTGGTCACTACTCCATATCCTCCCGACTGAGCGGACATGGCGGTGGTGTAGATGGGTACCAGCAGGTAATTGAGGAATCTGCCTATAATGCTGCTCATTCCGTAGATGGCAGTCTCTTTCAACAAGCTCTTTAATCCGGCCATGCAATTATTCTCATTTATTTCTGTAAATCTGAAATTTATAACTGTAGGGGCGCAATATGTTGCGCCCTAATTCCGCAGTCGTATGGTTTTGGGCGGAAAATGTTCCGCCCCTACATGTATCAAACATTCTCATTTATATACATCTGAAATTTATAACTGTAGGGGCGCAATATGTTGCGCCCTAATTCCGCAGTCGTATGGAGAGCTTCAAAACAGCGTACGCTGGTTGTCGTAAATGCTCCGTCCCAGGTGCTTATAGGCCAGTTCGGTGACCTCCCTGCCACGGGGCGTGCGTTTCAGGAAACCCTCCTTGATGAGGAACGGTTCGTAAACCTCCTCTATCGTGCCGGGATCCTCACCCAATGCCGTAGCGATGGTGGTCAGTCCTACAGGCCCTCCTTTGAACTTGTCGATGATGGTACAGAGTATCTTGTTGTCAATCTCGTCCAGTCCGTAGCGGTCGATGTTTAGGGCCTCCAGCGCAAAGCGGGCTATCTCCGTGTCAATCTGTCCGCTTCCCTTCACTTGGGCAAAGTCGCGTACCCGGCGTAGCAGCGCGTTGGCAATACGGGGCGTGCCCCGGCTCCGTCCGGCTATCTCGGCGGCAGCGGGTATAGAGCAGGCTACGCCCAGAATGTGTGCCGAGCGACGGATGATGCCGCTCAGTACGTCGTCATCGTAATACTCCAGATGCAGGTTGATGCCGAAGCGGGCACGCAAAGGGGCAGTGAGCAATCCACTGCGGGTGGTTGCCCCTACCAGCGTGAAGGGATTCAGGTCTATCTGGATGCTCCGTGCCGAGGGACCCTTGTCAATCATGATGTCGATACGGTAGTCCTCCATGGCCGAGTAGAGATACTCCTCCACCACGGGACTCAATCGGTGAATCTCGTCGATGAAGAGCACGTCGTTCGTCTCTAAGCTGGTCAGGATGCCGGCCAGATCGCCGGGCTTGTCAAGCACAGGGCCGCTGGTAATCTTGAACCCAACTCCCAATTCGTTGGCTATGATGTTGCTGAGGGTTGTCTTTCCCAAGCCGGGAGGGCCGTGTAGCAGCACGTGATCCAGTGCTTCGCCGCGCAGACGGGCAGCCTTGACGAAGATGCGCAGATTGTCCACTACCTTGTCTTGTCCGCTGAAGTCTTCAAAGTTCAGCGGTCGCAGGGCATTCTCAAAGTCCTTCTCCCGTCCGGAAGCTAACTGCTGGCTACGTATGTCAAAATCTTCTTGTTCCATGGATGATTGTAGCATTTTCGGGGGACAAAGATAGTGCAAATCGAGAGAAGAACTTTCATGCCTGCATGAAAAAGTTATTCCGAGATGCAGCCTATCTTATCGAAAGATACTACAAAATTGGAACATTGCCATTAATTTTCTACTTTTGCCCGCTAAATGAACATCTCTATCCAAAGAAAGGACATCGTATGAAACGCATCTCTATGAATCGTTGCCAATTACGCCGCTTTTTGCTGGATTGCCTTGGCATCTGTATCGGCTGTTTTTTGGTAGCCGTGGGCTTCGTGCTCTTCATCAACCCTTACAAGCTGGTGCCGGGTGGGGTATTCGGCACCAGCATCGTGTTGCACCAGCTCTTCCCGCAGATTCAGGTGGGTACGTTTGGTTACATACTGGAGGTTCCCATCCTGCTGCTATCGGCCTTCTGCCTCGGTGCCAAGCTGGGAGCCAAGACGCTGCTGGCTTCGTTTGCCGCTCCGCTGTTCATGAATCTGATATCTTCGTGGTGTTATCCTACGGAGGAGGCCTTGCAGGCACTGGATCCGCAACAGCTGTTGGGAGGGATGCTCAACTTTTCGGACGACCTGATACTGGCCATCCTTTTCGGCCCGCTGCTGATAGCACTGGGGACGGGGCTCATCATCAAAAGCAAGGCTTCATCGGGAGGCAGTGATGTGATAGCCATGATTATCAGCCGCTACGCCCGGGTGAAGTTCAGCAATGCCCTGCTGGCGGTGGATGGCACTGTGGTGATGATGGGTCTGCTGGTGATTGGGCTGGGGCTGGGCACCGAGGGCGAATCGGCCACCCGAAGCCTCAAGCTGAGCGGCTACTCGCTGCTCTGCATCTACATGATGACACGGGTACTGGCCTTTGTGATATCGGGTGCCAAGAACGACAAGATTATGCTGGTGGTCACCCCAGGCAATACCCAACCGCTGCGCGACTTCATTCTGCACGACCTGGACCGTACGGCCACCTGTCTGCCCGGCTACGGACTGTACAGCGGAGAGAAACGCGAGATGCTGATGCTGGTGTTGCACCAGAAGGAGGTGGACTACGTGACGACACGCATCAAGCGATTCTGTCCGGAGGTGTTCATCGTGATGACCGATGCCTACGACACCTACGGCCTGCGCTGGAGCGACCTGCCCCAACAAGGTGACCTGGTGCTGAAATGACCCCTTGCCGACGGCTTCCCTCTTTTTTACCTCAAGTTTCGCATGTCTTCGACATGCTGTCAGTTAACTCGTCAACTTGTTACCTTGTAATTACCTGGAACAGCTGTAATATTTAATGGAACAGTTGTTATCTATTAATGAAACAGTTGTTAACTCCTAATGAAACAGTTGTTATCTATAGGTGAAACAGTTGTTCCATGGACTATT